>JAKATK010000014.1 GCA_021827995.1 Microcaldota archaeon
CTGCATTCCTTTGCAAGTCTGCGGAGGGTAGGTTCGTCCTCCTCCAACATGGAACTGTCGCCAACCTATTATTGTTGCGAAAGAACCAAGTAACTTTTGTCCAGAAAGATTAGCGGAAGGCTATAATGCTTTGTATGCGGTTTTTGTATCGGAACCGCACGCCAAGGCTTTTGAAGCTTGCGGCGACCCCCCGCAATCGCACCCAGACCCACTTGCGGATTTGTCGCCGTAATTTTTGTCCGGAAAAATTTTGGACTCGGCGGGATTTGAACCCGCAACCTCCCCGTTGCGAACGGGGTGCGCTACCGTTACGCCACGAGCCCCGCACACAACTGTTATTCAAAAGTATTTAAGGGCTTCTCAAGCCGTATGGCGCCTCGCCGCATTCGCTGCGATGTGCCAACATTCTTAAACTATAGCTGTGCTTTTATACCGGTCGAATGGTCAAGAGCGGCTTGCGAGAAGCTGGACTTGGTAAACTTGTTTCTAGCATAATAACCAGGGTCAAACCGACTCCAAGCGAGCTAGCACGCTCCCGGCGTTATTCTGAAGAAATAATAGACAGGCTCAAGTCAAAGGCCCCACGTGGCACAGAGATCATAGTGGCAGGCTCGGCAGCCCGCGGGACCGAGGTGCGTGGCAGCCACGACATAGACATCTTCATGCTCTTCCCCAGAGATATCAGCGAAGAAGAGATGGAGACCCGCGGCATAGAAATAGCTAAGAGCATAGTCGACAAGGGCAGGAAGGAGTCGTACGCGATAAAGTACGCTGAGCACCCTTACATGAAGCTCTACCTTGCGAGCGGTTTCGGTGTTGACATAGTCCCTGCGTTCAAGATAGACAGCGCGCGCCAGATGGGCAGTGCAGTTGACCGTACCCCCCTGCATAACGCATTCATAGCCAAGCACCTGAGCACTGTGCAGCGCGACCACGTCAGGGTCCTGAAAGCGCTTTTGAAAAGCCACGGCATATATGGTGCCGAAGCAAGGGTGCACGGTTTCTCAGGTTACCTGTGCGAGCTCATGGTGCTCCAGTACGGCTCGTTCGAAGGTGTGGTCAAGCGCTTAGTATCGTTGAAGCTACCTGTAGTAATTGATGTGAAAGGCCGTAGGGAGATTAGACCGGATACCGGAGATGGCGCGACGATGCTGAAACACTTCAAGAGCGACTTCGTCGTGATTGACCCGACAGACGAGGCGCGCAACGTCGCAGCCAGCGTCTCAATTAATGCGTTGTCTAAATTCGTGCTCGTTTCCAGGGCTCTTATTGCCCATCCGAACATTGCGACATTTTATGGGGTCAAGCGCAGTGGCAGCGGATCGCTCAGCGTATCGAAAATCAACAGGAATCTTGGTACGGATCTATACGTGATTGCGTTCGGGAGGGATGATATAGCAGATGACATCGTCTGGGAACAGCTCGACAAGCTGAGGCTCAGCATCGCAGAGCTGCTGGGAAAGAAAGGCTTCCCAGTGCTGCTGTCTTTCGGTAACATGTCGACGAACTCGTGCGTCATGGCGTTCATGGTCAACCCGATAAAGATGAAGGCTACCCTTGCCGGCGGTCCAAGCGCGTTCATGGGCGATGCAGTCGAATCGTTTCTTGATGCACACAAGGGCAGCCTTGCGGTCTTCCTGAAAGACGGTAGGCTCGTATCATTAGAGCGCGCTGTCCAGCAAGATGTAGAGCACCTTCTGCGGAGTGTTCTCGGCAACCACAAGCTGCCGAGCCACATCGCGTGTGGTGGCTGGCATCTCTACAAAAATAACGTACCGCTGAAGTACGCCAAGCTGGTAGAATCAGGATTCGATGAGGGCCTTCTCCACGCCGCATGACTAGCGTGCCGCGTCATGCCTCCTCTACGCCTACCCTCTTCTGCTGCTCGAACATCTCTATTATCTCCCTTGTCGTCGTTGCGTCTTCCGGCGCCTTGTCGCTCCTTGCGCCATCCACTATGCGGGGGAACCTCAGCGCGTAACCGGCCTCGCTGCCATCAGGCTGGCGCCCTCTGCCACACGTGTGCGTTGGTGACTTCGTTATCTCGTCGGCCCTTATCGTGACCACGTACTCCGGTTCCACCCAGAAATCCGGTTTTATGAGCGAGTCGACCCTGGCAGGCTTAGAGTCCACCCTGGATTTGCTTAGAAGTTCCCTGAAAGATGCCATCTGCGCCTCGGAGAAGCCGGTGCCTATCTTTGACACCGTTTCGAACATGTCCCTGCTCTTGTTGTACGCTGCGCACAGCAGGCCGCCGAACTGGAACTCCGCCCTGCTGCCTCTGCCTAGGAAGTAGCCAACTATGACAAGATCGAGCGTGTCGGAGAGCTCGCCCCTGTAGCTTCGCTTCATCTTTATCCATGAGAATTTGCGTGCACCGGCCACGTATGGCGCCTTGAGGTCCTTTGCCACTACGCCCTCAAGGCCGTTCTCTATCGAGCGCTCGAAGAAGTCCTCCAGCTCCTTAGGCGACTTGGTGATTATCCTCGTCGATGGCAGTATCGTTTTCGAGCCCCTGAGCACCGACTCCAGCATCTCCCTGCGCTCCTTGTAGGGCTCGTTGAGGTAGTCCTTGCCTTCTAGGAACATGAGATCGAACGCGAACAGGTGCAGCGGCATCTCCTCCGCCTTCTCCTCCACGCTATGCTTCCTCTTCCTGCGTATGGTCTCCTGGAACGGGAAGAACTCGCTGGTCGCCTCGTTGAACGCCAGCGCCTCGCCCTCGAATATGGCCCGCTTCGCCTTAACCTCCGCCTGCACCGCTCTTATTATGTCAGGGAACATAGAGGTGGTCTCCTCAAGCCTGCGTGAGAATATCTTGACCGTGTTGCCATCCTTGTGTACCTGGCACCTGAATCCATCGTACTTCTGCTCCACCGCGCACTCGCCCCCCATGCGCTCCATTATCTGCTCTGCAGTTGGCAGCCTCTCTGCCAGAGCCGGCCTGATGGGCTTGAACAGGGTGACCTTGAAATTGTCCATGGCATCGGCGCCGCCAATGAAGAGCCTCTCAGCTACGGCGCCCAGATCGCTGCATATGTTGTACGCGCGTTCCAGCTTGTCCTTCAGTTCCCTAGAGCCTATCGCAGCCTTTGATAGAGCCTCCATTATGGTCGCGTCGCCGAGGCCAAGCCTGAGCTGGCCCATTGGGTAGCGCGCCACGTACTTGGACTCCTGCGGGCTCGCGGCCGCGATGAGGTTTGCCAGCGTCGTTATCTTGGCATCCTTGCTGCCAGGGCCTGACGTCCTAGCTATCTCAGCCATCGAATCGTAGACCTCAAGGACGGAGAACTTCCTCGCGCTCATCCGCTTGAGCTTGGAATCGGCGCACATCGCCTGCGCCGTCAGGCCCATGTCGCCGGTATGCTTGTAGCTGGATGCCACCTCGTCCTTCGTGTGGCCCGTGGCCACTGCTATAGCCTCCTGCATCATCTTCTCTGCTACGCCGAACTCCACGGCCTCGAATGGTGGCGCCAGTATGCCCTCGGTCATATAGACGACCTTGGCCACCTCCGCCTTGGAGACGTGGCTTAGAAGGTCGGCCATTATGTCGACCATCTTGAGCCTTGACGATACGGTCTCTAGCCTATCGTAGTAGTCAGCGAGTTCCTTGAACAGCATTGCGTCACCGCTCAGTGGCACGTTGCGCTTGACTTGGATATCCAGGAGCATTCGGAATTGCTCGAGCACGAATTGGAGCCATCGTCTATGTTGCCGATGCTGGACTGGGCGCCGCCGGTGCACACGAGCGCGCCGCCTAGAAGGTTGCCCTGCAGCGTACTCTCAGTCGAATTCTCAAAGAGCATACCAACCGCGCTCGCGTTCAGCGCGGAGTCGTAGTTGATTTCGATGCCGGTAGTGTTCTTCAGTGCGAACCCAGTGCCGACCGAATCGACGACGTTGTTGAGCAGGAACCCATCGGTAACGTTATTGAACTGTATGCCGCTGGCAACGCTCATGACCTTATTCTGCCTAAGGCTTGGTCTCGTCGAGTAGCTGATGTTTATGGCTGGTTGCCCCTTTGTCAGGCCGGTCGTGTTCTCCAGTATGGTGTTGTTCACGATGTTTACGGTCGACGTGTTGTATCCGGTGATTGCAGCGGTGAAGCCTTTCAAGTAGCAGTTCTCGATCTCCGAGCCGACGTTGTTTCTGAACGAGGCGAAGGCACCACCATCGGTCGCGAGCACCGTGTGATAATTGCAGTTTATGGTGCTGTGGTTGGCCTCGATGCTGAAGCACGTCGACCCTATGCCGTATACCCCGTCAGAGGTTATCGATATGCTTGACGGTGTTATCGCAGCAGTGCACTGGAGCGAAGTGCTGTTTGACGGCAGCATGGCCATCCACGTGCATCCGCTCTTCGTGACGCCGTAATTTATGCCGCCATTCTCAGCGGCAAGACCAGATGAGCCTGGACTGCAAGAATAGTCGATGGTAGAGTTGCCTGACATCCTGTTGTACGATACGGTGTTGTTGAGCGATGAGCCGTTTATCTCCATGCCGACCGCGTCGAACTCCGCGGTGTTGTTCAGCACAGAGTTGTGCGTCGCGTTGCGCAGCGCTATGCCGGTACCTGAACCTGCGCCCGCAGAAATGACCCTATTGCCCACAACCCGTGTAGCGCGCGTGTTGCTTAGCAGTATGCCCGTGTTTGCAGACACGTTTGCCGTGTTATTCAGTATAACGCCGCCTCTCGAACCTAACACGCTTATCGCGTAGTTGGTGCGGCTGATGAGTACGTTGGCTATGCTGAACCCTGTCACGTTGCTCATCACGACCGCTTCGGGGAAGCGGATTATGCGGCAGCGCGTCAGGCTAACGTTGTCAACGCTCGTAGCGTTTATCCCGTAACCTGAAGCCATTGCTGTCAGCGCGCTTATCGAGTTGTTCTCGCAGTTCAGGGCCACGTTGTTCGCTGTGATCCTCATGCACTGCGATGCGTTCAGCAGGTTATGTGCCAAGTGATATATGCCGGGCTGGCTTATCAGGCCGCAGCCAGCCAGTTCAGTGTAGTTCTGCGCAATCATGTGTCTGTGGCACGTGGCCCACTGGGCGTTCGTTAGGCCGCACAGCGTAGACGACATCGACTCGAAGCTGGAGTTCGTGTAGCCCGACGACGCGTACACGTCCATCACGCTATTGTTCACTGCGCGGCCATTCGCGAAGACGTCACCGACGGAGTTGCTGACGTAGATGCCGTAGTTGTTCAGCGACAGGTTGAAAATGTTGATGCCGATGTCCTGCGAGTCGAGCAGGTAGACGCCGTAGGTGTTGTTTATGGCGTTCACGCTAGTCACGAAGTCTGCCGTGGAGTTGATTACAGCGACGCCGTACGTGCCTCCAGATGCCGTTACGTTGTTCAGCCGCGTGACCGTGGTGTTGCCGAGCAGAACGCCGTATCCGGAATTCCTGAATCTGCACGAATCAAGTCTGAGCGCGCTGCCATGCATGAACTGCACGCCTATCGACGCATTCGATATCGTGTGGTTGCCGCAGTTGAGGCTTACCCCGCTGGCCGCCACGTTTATGCAGGGCATCCGGATGTGGTCCGCCTCAAGTATCGATAGGTTGACGTAGTCCGACATGCTTATATTCGAATCTAGGTTGTACGTGCCAGGGGCTTCTATCGAACCGCAACTGGTTATGCTGCTGCCCAGTTGCTGCCGCGATATGTTCGGTGGCAGGTTGAGCTCCTTGCATGACAGGAAGCCGCACCCATTGTTGCTGTAGCAGACGTTGCCGCTGGCCGAACTGCTCTCCTCGAAGCCGGCTGTGCCGCTGCACAGGAACGCTGTCGGGGTGTAGTTTATGTGGTTGTACAGGAAGCGCTCGCCAGTGCCATTGACCGTTATCCCGTAGAACGTGTTGAAGACTACGCTGTTGTTCAGTATCGTGTTGTTGTCCGAGCCGCTCGAGATGTAGAGAGAGCCGGCGCCACTCTTTGCCTGGGCCATGTAGTTGTTCGAGACGTTCCCGTTCGACGAGCCGTTCAGATACACGTTGGAAAGATAGTTGGATGAGACGTTGCTGCCCTCTACCAGGAAGCTGTTGGTCGCGCTCATCATGACGCCGTATGAGAAGTTGCTCACTATGCAGCCCACTATTTCCACGTTGCTGACCCCCTTAGCGATTATGCCGTATGTGAATGGCGGCACATCGCTGAACGGGCCGGAACCGGCTATCTGGTTCTCGTTGCAGTCGAGCCTGACGTCGCTAGAGGTTACATTCAGGCACGCGCCCTCCAGGCTGGTGTACCTGAGCGTAGAGGCCAGCCTGTAAGTGCCTGGGCTGTTTATCGGCGTGCCGCACGCGCTGACCACATGCACCGCTGGCGGCAGAGTTACCGTAACCGTCGTAGAGCTGCCCTGCGGCACCGTCGACACTGTGCTTGTGCCCCTTCCCACCAGCCTGGGCACGACCGCGACCACGACCACCGCAAGGACCGCCACCACGGCTATGATCACGCCTATCATTACGAGACGTTTCTTTTTGCCTGCCTCCTCGCTTGGTATGTACGCTTTGGTCCCGAGCCCGAAACCGGGCGATGGCGCGCCAGGGGTCTCGATGAACGTGCTCGTGCTAGGCTTTTCAATGAAGTCCGGCTGTTCCTGCGCATAATACGTGCCCAAAGGAGACATGCACACACACGACTAAAAGGCAGAATAGTTATCCACATCAACGTTTTTATTAGCGTTGGCCATGTGGTGTACGCCAGTGGCATGCCGGCCAGCGCCCTAGCGCGAAACAAATAAAAGCTAGGCATGCAAGAGCTATCCTGCGTTTTTTTGCAAACGCGCAGTGCGTAGTAATGCCGCCACAGCATCAGGATCCGACCGAGCAAGCCTCACGCAGGTTCAAGAAGACCGTCGAGGACTTCGTGTGCTACAATTGTGGCACCAAGGTTAGCGGCAACGGTTACACTGACCATTGTCCGGTGTGCCTGTGGGGCAAGCACGTCGATATAATGCCTGGCGACAGGTCGGCCGGTTGCCATGGCCACATGCGGCCCATTGGCGCAGCGTACAAGTCCGGCACATACACTATATACTACGAGTGCGAGGGGTGTGGCCGCAGGAGCGGGTTCAAGGCCGCTGGTGCGGATGGCGCAGACGTTCTGGCAAGCCTAGTCTCTGCCCAACACCGCAGGAAAATATAGGTACAGATGGGTTCACGCGCCCGTTTGGTCTCCGCTGCTGCTTATGTCCTCGAGTATCTCGGAGAACTTCTTTATGCTCTTTATCATCTCCTTGACCCTAGGATTCAACTTGTATCCTAGGCCATAGCCGTTCTCCGTCCTTATGTGGGTTGGCTGTATTATGTTCAAGCCTAGGGAGAGCTCCCTAATGGTGAGTATCAGCGTCTTTCTGGTGAATTTCTTCTCCAGCTCTCCGTAGATCTCCCTAGTGGTGCGAGGAGATTTCTGCATTAGGAGCTCCATGACAGCGTAGTTGGGCCTCGCGGTGGCCCTTCTGAGAACCCAGATCTCATCTTTAACCTTGTCTTTTTTTACCATATGCATGACCTGTGATTTCTCGTTTAGTCCGATAATGTCTAAATATATTACGTGCGACCAGGCCGCGCAGGTGCGTTGCAACAAGACGCGGCTGTTTGCGTGCACGTGCCATCGAATGCTGTTTTGCCCTCCGCTGCGCTGCCAGCGTCCTAGACCTTTTAGTATAGAGTTGTATAATATAATAAAAGAATATGGCTTTTATGCGCATAGGTTCTGCTGGGGCACCTACGCGGTATCCGGTTTTGCGTCAGTGATGAGCGCCCCAGCAATGCTGTCGAAGGCCTCGCGCACTTCCTCGCTGTGCGCAGATGGCACTTGCCCCTTGTCCGAGTATTCGCTGAATGCCGGGTCGAACTTTATCGTGCCGAGCAGGCGCGTGCCGAGGGTCGAGACGACCTCCATGGTGCTTGCGGTCGGGGTGCCGTTTGACATGTTCTCGACCACGCCCAGCACTGACGCGTTCAGCCTCTTGGCCATCAGGCCGGAGCGTATAGCGTTTATGCCGGATATCCGCTGCGGCATCGTTACTATCACGAAGCCGTCGAGGTCTAGCACCTGCATGATCGTAAGCGGCGTGTCCGATGTGCCGGGCGCCAGGTCAATCACAAGGTAGTCGAGCTCTCCCCAGTCGGTGTTCTCGAAGAAGTCGTACAGCATCTTCACTATGATAGGGCCGCGCCATATTATTGGCCGTTTGGAATCGTCCACTATCATGGCGGTGCTGGCCACCTTTATCCCGTCCTTAATCAATGGCTTCAGCGGGAAGCCCGACACGTCCATCTGCTGATCGATGCCTAAGAACATAGTTAGGTTAGGGCAGTCTATGTCCGCGTCGAGCAGCCCGACCCTGAAGCCCCTGGCGCTGAGCGCATAAGCCAGGTTCACCGCCACTGTCGTCTTGCCCACACCGCCCTTCGCGCTGTACACTCCTATCCTGTGCTTTATCCTAGACAGGTTGTGCTTTATGCTCTCCCTGCGCTTCAGCACGGATATGAACGACGGGTGCATGCCCGGCTGCAGCTTGGGCTCCTCCCCGTGTTGTTGTTCACCCTCCGACATATAATCAGCCAGTTACCGAACCAATAATCTTTGCCGTGAAAAGTTTTTATGCTCTCGGTGAGATTCTGGAACACGCAACTGACATGAGTGCGCTACGGCTTGCTGCGTGGAGATAGCGATTTCATGGGCGTCATCGGAAGATTGGCCAGGAAGGATATCGAGGTCGCCGTTACGCTGTTCCAGCATGGTCTTTCTATGGAGATCCCGCCAGGCAGTATGGGCCGCGACGCCATAAGGGCGGAACTCCTGAAAACAGTGTGCATCGTCCACAAGACCGGAACAGCGCTAGACGGCATTGTAAACTTCAGGTTCAACAGGTCGCAGAACGTTACGCTAATGTTCGTGTGCTCCAGTAGGCCGGGCAGGGGCATCGGTACCGGTCTGCTCCGCAGCGTTGCCGAGCTTGGGGCCAGGAACCATGCAGAATGGATTTATTCCGGCGTATCGAGCAAGGACGAGAGGGCCATGGGCTTCTACCATGCCCTGGGCTTCAGGCCGTACAAAAAGACTGGACACTTCGGGTATTATATAAGGGCCAAGCCGAATGAGATCATCAGGCTTGCGGGCGCAAGAAGGTCAGTGCCATCTAAGTCGGGGATTGCATGATTGACGCAGCGTATTATAAACTTGTACACGAGGCAGCGCTCAAAGCAGCGGAAGGAGCTGGCGCCGTTCTTCTGGAAGGCTTCCGCAGCAGGTCCGGGGTAGCCATCCTGAAGAGGAAGGCCGGTCTTGACTACAGCATAGAGATGGACGCAAGGTCGGAGTCGTTCATACTCGAATCTCTGCGCTCCTCTGGCGTTTCCTGCAACATCGTCACAGAAGAGGGTGGTGAGCTGCGCATCGGGACCGGCGGTCAGGCCACGCTGTACATCGACCCTCTAGATGGCACATTCAATTACTCCAACGGCGTGCCGTTCTTCTGCGTGTCCATAGGCGTCTACGCCGACGGTTCGCCGCTGTCAGGCGTTGTGTACGACCCTGTGCACATGGAGCTCTTCACCGCCACGCGCGGCGGCGGCTCTTACCTGAACGGCTCCGCGTTGCGCACACATGGACAGGCATCAAGCCAGCGAGCGCAGCTGCTAGGCATGGAAAGCCCAGGAAGGGCGCTTCACCTGGTCGGCAACGCAGGCACCAATGGCTTCGTGATACGCGTTCTAGGCAGCGTGGCCCTCGACCTGTGCTACATCGCGTGCGGTAGGCATGCCTCCGCTGTCATAAGCAGGTGCTCGGCATGGGACAGGGCCGCCGGCATGCTGATAGCCAGTGAGGCCGGCGCAGTGGTCACCGACTTCAGCGGCGCGAGCGCCTGCATCGGCTCGGAGGCTCTCGTGGCTAGCCGCGACATGGAGTCCCACTCGCGGGTGCTAGCTGCGCTGGGAGCCGGCCTGCCAGCCAAACCGCCCTTCAACAAAAACTAAAACCACAGAAAGCTTTTTAAGTAACATCGTGCATAAGTGTATTCCTCTGGGTCATCGCATGGTCTCCACCCTAACTCTAGTCATCGGCGGCGTAGTGCTTCTAGTCCTAATAATAATACTGGCGGTGATAGTGCTCCTGTACAACGGCCTCGTCGGCAAGAGGAACAGGGTCCAGGACGCCTCTGCCCAGATAGACGTGCAGCTCAAGCGCAGGTACGACCTGATACCTAACCTGGTGGAGACGGTCAAGGGATACATGAAGTACGAGCGCGGTGTCCTGACCCAGGTCACGCAACTGCGTAGCTCCATAATAACCGGTAATATGCAGGACAAGGCCGCTGCGAACAACCAACTGAGCCAGGCCCTCAAGAGCATCTTCGCCGTTGCTGAGAACTACCCGCAGCTCAAGGCAGACGAGACGTACAAGAACCTGCAGGAGCAGTTGATGGATACCGAGGACAAGATAGCGTTCGTTAGGACATCGTACAACGACTACGTGCTCGACTACAACAACGCGGTCCAGCAGTTCCCCAGCAGCATGATAGCCGGCGCGTTCCACTTCTCTAGGACTGAATTCTTCCAGGCACCAGAGGCAGAGAAGGAGCCGATAAAGGTCGACCTGACGAGTGATGCGGCCCAGCAGCAGGGCCAGGCCGCGGCCCAGGCCCAGGCGCCGGAGCCAGCGGCGGCCAAGCCGTCTGCGGCTCCGAAGCGGGGCAGGAAACCGAAGGCACCTAAGGCACCATAAGGACAGATATAATGTCTAGCTTCTTCGACGAAATCCACAAGAACCGGGCGAAGTCGATACTGCTAATGCTGGTTTTCGCCGGCTTCTTCGGCCTTATCGTATACGCGCTGGTCATTCTGCTTGGGGGCGGCCTCATCGCGCTGCTATTCGGCGTAGTGATAATAATCGCATATGCCGCGTTCACATATCTCTACGGCGACAAGTTCGTGCTTAAGATGTCCGGCGCCAAGCCGGCTGACAGGAACCAGTACCCAGAATACTTCAGCGCCGTAGAAGGGCTGTCTGCCGCAGCAGAGGTGCCGACGCCCAAGGTCTACGTCATCAACGACCCGAGCCCGAATGCCTTCGCTACCGGGCGCAACAAGAAGGTTTCGGCGATAGCCGCCACGACAGGCCTGCTTTCGACGATGAACAGGCGCGAGCTCGATGGCGTGGTCGGCCACGAGATGTCGCACATAAGCAACAACGACATACAGTTCATGATGGTGGCGATAGTCTTCGCCGGCGCGATCGGAATCATCGCAGCCATATTCAGGGGCATGTTCTTCTTCGGCGGCTTCTACGGAGGTGGCGGCAACCGCAACAACGGCGGCCTGCTCCTGCTTCTGGCTCTTGTCGTCGGCCTCCTGGCCCCGTTCTTCGCGCTTTTGCTCCGCCTCGCCATATCGAGGCGCAGGGAGTACATGGCCGACGCAAACGGCGCCAGGATGACTAGGGATCCGCACGCGCTCGCGGATGCGCTCGGCAAGATACAGCAGTACACGAAAAGCCAGAAGGCACAGCCTGTCAAGCGCGCCAACGAGGTAACGGCATCGCTGTACTTCGCAAACCCACTCAGCGCCAAGAGCGTTGCCAACCTATTCTCAACGCACCCGCCGATAGAGGAGAGGATAAAGAGACTGGAGAAGATGTACTGAGCGCTCCGCCAATCATGCGCGCTATCCTGGGCGTTTCTGGCCTGCGCAGTTGTATAGCCCCAAGAGGTAATCGAAACCTCGACCTTCTGCTTACCATGCAGACGCTCTACCACTGAGCTACTGGGGCGCACGATATCTTGGCAGCGAGTTTTTATAAAACCGATAGCAGCTTCAGCCTCCGCCGCTCGTGTAGAACTTCAGGAGCCAGAGGCTGCCCCTGTAAAACAGGTACGAAAGCACGATCGCTATAGCAGCGACCACCAGCACAGGCGTGTAGTCTATCTTCGAGAACATCAGCTCCGCCGGGTAGAACGAGGCTATGCCGATCGGAAGGCCTACGGTGAGCAGGAAGATGCCGGTCACGCCGTATATGCCGAGCGGGTACTCGGCTGTCGACTTCGCTATGCTGACTATCCAGTGCAGGAAGTTGGCGCTCTTGAAGAGCACGTATGCGAGCATCGACATGAACACCATGAACAGCGTCACCGCCACGCAGCCGAGCGCGACCAGAGCCAACGCGGGTAAGATGGCCAGCGGGTTCACCTGCAGCTGCGCAATCGAGTATACGAACAGGGCGAGCCCGCTCACGATGGAGCCGGTGGCAGCCACCCAGCCCTGGCGCGAGAGCACGAGCACTATCGGGTTGTACGGCTTGGTGAGCACCTGGTCGAAGGTGCCGTTCCGCATGTTGGTCACCAGGTTCCACGGGTTCACCAGGTAGTCGACGACGCCGAGTATGGTGTTCGCCAGGCCCGACAGGGCAAGTATCTGGTAGTAGCTCCAACCGGCTATGCCGTTGGATACGCTGTATATCACGCTTATGCCGACCACGCTCGCGAGCGTGGACAGCGAGAACACGACCAGCCATATCGCTCCCTGCGACCTGTATATCAGGAACGAGAGCCACTGGTAGCGCTGCGAACTCAAGAATATCCTCAGGTTCCTAGCTACGCCGAACACTCATACACCCACGGTGTTTATCGCCATGTTCACCCTGGACCAGACCGTTCTGGCAGCAAGAGCCAGGATGGCCAGCCACACCAGGCCGGTTTCGATGCCGCCGAGCGCTTGCTGCGCCGTCACTATGCCGATGAGCGTGCCGGCAGGCAGGTAGAACAGCAGTGGGAACGGCGTCAGCATCAGTGCGCCGGCCACCTCTGCCGGGAAGAAGAGCAGCGGCACCACGCCGCCGCCCGCTATGCTGAACACCCACGAGATGCCCTCCGCTATGCCGTATATGTTAGTGAGGTACACCGCCATGCTGCCTATCATGAAACCTAGAAGGTTTATTATCAGGTAGCCGATGAGCAGCTCTGCAGCGAAGAGAAGCAGCGTCGATGCGCTTAGGCCGAAGCCGCCGATGAGCACTACCAGTGCCATGATCGGCAGCGACGCGAACAGGAAGAAGAGCAGGTCATAGGGCATGGCCTCCACGAAGAGCTGCTCGACGTAGCTCATCGGCCTTATCAGCAGCCTGGCTATCGAGCCCTCGCGTATGTCGTCCTGCATGTTGTTCACCACCTTGGGCCAGCCCAGTATCGGCGATATCGCGCTGAGCACAACGAAATAGGCGAGCATGCCGCTCAGCGTGAGGCCGTTCAACGAGCTTGTGTTCGAGAAGGAGTACACAGCAGACCAGACGATTATGTAAATCAGCGATGACATTACCGAGAGTATGAGGGTCAGCACCAGGTCGCTCTTGTAGGCGAGCGTTTCCTTCATGTTGACGCGCAGCACAGCCATGTAGGCGCGCAGCCGCCAGGCGCCGGTCATTACACGTCACCCTTCTTGTTCCTCTTGTCTATCCTGTGGTACATCTGGTTCAGCATCGAGCTCAGGCCAGGCTCCGACAGCCTGAAGTCCCGTATGTTCCTGTCGCTGAGCATGCGCACGAACCACGACTGCCTCACCACCGAGGGCTTGACGCCTATCTTCATGTAGCCGTCGTTCGAGGTCATGACCCTGCCGAGCTTGGCGTAGGCTGACCTGTCCGCGCCCAGCTTAAGGTACAGCTCGAGTATGACGCTCTTCCTGAACTGCGACCTCATGCGCTCTTGCGTGCCGTCGAAGACCAGCTTGCCGTGGTCCAGTAGTATTATCCTGTCAACGCCGGCTATGTCATCGACAACGTGCGTGGTTATCAGGAACGTTATGCCGCGCTCCCTCCTGAGCGACTGCACGGCCTCTGCTATCGCCATGCGCGACGGCAGGTCGACCCCGATCGTAGGTTCGTCCATGAACACCACTTCTGGCGCGTGCAGGTTCGCGGCCACGAACTCGCACTTCATGCGCTCCCCGAGGGATAACTGCCTCGTCTGCCTCCTGTAAACATCCTTGAGGGTTAGCGTCCCGACCAAGCCGTCGAGCCTCTTCTTGAACTCTGCCTCTGGTATGCCGTACATGTCCCTTACATAGTTGAACGTGTCTATGGGCGGCAGGTTCCAGAAGAGCTGCGGGTGCGTAGACCCGAAGACTATGCCGATGCGCCTGGCCAACCTTATGCGGTCGCGCCACGGGTCCATGCCCAGCACGCTGATCTTGCCGGAATCCGGGTGCAGCACCCCGGTCAGAAGCTTTATGACAGTAGACTTGCCGCTCCCGTTCCTGCCAAGCAGAGCTATTATCTCGCCCTTCTCGACGCCGAAGCTGACCCCGTTTACCGCGGTCTTGATCTTCTTCTTCCTGCCGAAGAGAGCCCCGGCTGCGCCCGTCTCGCTCTCGTAGGTCTTGAACCTCTTCACTATCGCGTCTAAGCGAATAACCTCTGCCATGTGATTACCGCGACCAAGGAAAGGCAGCCAGCGTTGATACTGTGATGTGGCACGCGCGTACTAGCGGTGTGCAGGGCTGGCCATGTGATCATCCTTCAGACAGGTCACACTATCTTGCCTGGAAAAATTTAAATTGGTATCTGCGTGCTCGGCATCTTTGGCTGAGTCCCGCGACGCGCCTAATCGAGGCAGGTATAAAAGCCTTTCACAACAATAACGATAGGTTTCGGTTGATGATGTGGTAAGATGAGCGACGAGGTAGCCCACGCGTCCGCGAAGGACGTGAAGATAGGCCGCTACATGCTGATAGACGGCGTACCGTGCAAGGTTATCGATATAGAGACGAGTTCGCCTGGCAAGCATGGCTCGGCCAAGATGAGGATAACCGGCATAGGCATATTCGACGGCCAGAAGAAGACGCTGCTGCAGCCCAGTCACGGCGACATAGAGGTGCCGATCATAACCAAGAAGAAGACGCAGGTCGTGTCGATCAGCGGGGACAACGTGCAACTCATGGATTCTGAAACCTATGCTGTCTTCGAGCTGCCCATACCAGATGAGTTGAAGGGCAGGCTGGCTGCCGGCGCAGAAGTGGAGGTCATAGAGGCCATGGACAGGAAGGCCGTCTCTAGGATTCTAAGTGGTTGAATGGAAATAGAAGTGACCGCTCAAACGGAGAACGCCCTGCTGAGCAGGCGCGAGATAAAGTTCTATGCAGTCGGCTACGACGCCACGCCCTCGCGCGATGCGCTTAGGGCCGAGCTGTGCAGGAAGCTCGGGCTGAGCCCCGACGCCACGATAGTGACGAGCATAGGGCAGGACTTCGGCCTAAAGCGCAGCAGCTGCGTCGCCCACTCCTACAAGAGCGCGGCAGACATGCAGAGGCTGGAGCCGAAGCATCTCATGGCAAGGATTAGCGGGGAGAAGAAGGAGAAGCCGAAGGAGAAGAAGGCGCCAGCTAAGAAGGCAGACGCGTAGGGTGCTTTTCTATGGCAGACAAAAAGGCGAAGAAGGATTTCAAGGCGTACAAGCCAGGCAGGCAGTGCCCCAAGTGCGGCTCGCGCATGGCTGAGCATGCGGACAGGTTCGCATGCGGCAAGTGCGCCTACACCGAGTTCAAGAAGCGGCAGGCCTGAGGCGTAGGATGCATGGCCTCTAGCGGTGCACTACGCTCGCGTGCCAGCGCACGACCCGGTCGCTATTTCAGGCTCTTGGCAGCGTTGCTGGTCGTGGTCGCTGCATCCACCCTGTACTTCTCATACGAAGAGGCAGTGCTGCCCACCGGTTCGCCCTGGTTCCCGTCGGCTCTGGCAGGCTCATCCATATCGTTGTCGCTGATGTTGCCGCTCATAGCGCTCACATACCTGACTTCGAGAGGGCTGCCCCTCGCCGGCGCTCTGCGCAGCCTGGGCCTCGGCAAGGGCAAGCTGTCCATAACCGCCATAGTAACGATAGGCATAGGCGTCTTCCTGGCCATACTCGGCGTCGAGATAGCGCTGTCGCTTTTCCAGGCCGTGACGAACATAAGCCTGCCAACCAACGTGCAGAGCCTGCTGCAGGGTCAGGCGCTCTACTATATCGTGTTCGCTGCGCTGATAGGGCCGATAAACGAGGAGATATTCTTCAGGGGCTTCCTAGTCCCAAGGTTCGGAATCGTCCTTAGCGCCCTGCTCTTCATGATGTTACACAGCGGCTATGCATCGGTAGCAGAACTGATCGGCGCGTTCGTCTTCGGCCTTCTCGCAGGTTACGTGTTCAAGAGGACCGGTTCGCTCTACACCACGATCATAGGCCACATCCTGGTCAACAGCATGGCGCTGTTCTTCATCATGGCGATCTGATGCACATGCGCGTCGTCATGGTCGAGCCCAGGTACCAGATGAACGTCGGTTATGTGGCAAGGGTGGCGGCCAATTTCAGCGCCGAGAGCATAGCCATCGTGAAGCCGCGCTGCAGTTGCAAGGGCAAGACCGCGACCATGTACTCGAAGCACGCGAGGCCGCTGCTGGAGCGCGCGCGCATATTCGAGACGTTGCGCGAGGCCACAAAGGGCTCGTTCGTGATGGGCACCACAAGCAACTGGCGCAGGTCCGGTTCGGCCTTCCACAACGCCTTCACGCTTTCGGAATTCATTGCCCGCTTCGGCCCTGGCCTCACTGGTCGTCGAGTCTCGGTCGTCCTCGGGAGGGACGACACCGGCCTTACCGCCGAGGAACTGGCCGACTGCGACGCAACCGTAACGATAGAAGCGTGCAGCTCATACCCTGTGCTAAACATATCGCATGCGCTAGCGGTCATCATGTACACGCTAGGCAGTGTCAAAGGCCGGCAGGAAGAGATGATGGATCATAGGGCATCGGAGGCAGCGATAAGCAACCTCGCAAGGCTGTTCGAACGTCACATCGCGTCAAACGCCGACATACGGGACAAGGTGGCGGTAGCGATGGCGTTCAGGCACGTGATGAGCAGGTCGATGCCCACGCAGGAGGAGCTTGGCGCTATCGCTGCCGCGCTCTCACAAAAAAGGAAACAAGAAAGAATGCTTCGCCGTTAGCTCTGCTGCTTCCTGTTCTTTATTATCTTTACCTTGGCAGGCGTCAGCAGTATCTTCTCCTCATCTATGCGTGCTATGTCGCCGTTTATCTTCTGCACGTAGCCCTTGAGCGAGTCGATCAGTGACTTGAGGGTGTTCGGTCTCTTCGATATCTCCGATATGTTCATCAGTATTATGTTCTTCTTCTCGAGCTCAGCCTGTATGAGCGATACGTCCTCCTCCCCCCTGAGAGCCACCGGCTTTATGTAGAAGTCCGCCGGCTCGTTCATGACGTCGACGTTCTCCATCTCTGCGGAGTTCATGTACTCCTCCACATCGAGTTCCTTGGACGTGCCCAGCGTCTTGCCTAGTCTGTCAAAGATTCCCATATTCAGCACCCTTGTCGCCAAAACGGTTAGCTTTCTGTGTTAGGCTTTTTAATACTTTCGTGGTTGACTGGTGGTTGACTGCCTCATCGCGCGTGCGTTCAAAATTGCGAATCGCGCCAATCATAAACGCCATAGAAAGTTCTGCGGCAAGCCTCCCAGAAACGCATAATAATCTGGATTACAAAGGATGAATTGGATTGGCGATTCTGTGACAAGCGTTCGTCCTATGGAACCTGAACCGTTGCCTCCGTTCAAGGCAGGTGACAGGGTCTCTGTCACGCTGGATATGGTCGAGAAGGGCGGCAAGCATGCGTTCGGGACAGTCGATGGCCGCTGGGTCGTCGAGGTCGCTCCTTCATCCGGCAGGCCTGGGCTTGCCATAGGCCAGAGGGTCGAGGTCGTCATAACAGAGACACGGCCTGGCCACGCCAGCGGCAGGCAGGTGTGATGGTGGTTGTTTTGGCCGATATCATTGATGGGGGGTTCGTGGAAAAGGCGCCGACAAAGGCCACTGCGGATGTCGCCAGCGAGGAGACACCTGCTACAGTATCAGAGCCAGAAATAAACGAGAACGTTGACCAGGAGCGCTTCGCGGCCTTCAGGTTGTACGTCGAAGGGCAGATACGCACCACGCTGGACAGGTTACGGCCGCTATACAAGGATGCCCATGAGTCTATGCTGGGCAAGGACGCGATGATGACAGAGTTGAGGATGCCAAAGATAGTCGTATCGCAGTTCGAGAATCCAGGCGACCTATCCACACTTGCGCAAGCCGACTTCTCGTCCAACACGATAACCGTATTCCTGCCGCAGTTCAAGGAATTCTCCGATATGCAGGACTCCAAGAGCGATAAAACGCGCGCCGACCTCAGGGCCAGCATCGAGACCACCCTAGGGCACGAGCTAGGTCACATGCTTATAGACCGCCTAATATTCGATGCACGCATCAGCGGGAGGTACAACGACCGGTCGCAGTGGCCGCTCTCCTTCGTCTACGAGGGCAGCGGCAAGAGGATGCAGGAGGCTCTCGCCCAGGTCATCGGCACGTACGTGCATCTGTCGCTTGAGGGCCGCGAGACGGACTGCGCCTCCATCGCCGAGAATATGCTTGGCAAGCTCGCTAGCTCCTTCGACGGTTGCGCAAGGTACCACAAGAACTTCATCGACCATTACGATGCAGAGATAAGGGACATGGGCATCGACGTCCTGCGCGACCGCCACGTCAAGGAGCCTACTGACGAGGAGATAAAGCTTGCCGGGCTGGAGCGTTTCAAGGAGACCTGTGCATGCCAGACCAACTGGTACCTAGTCTACGGACTGCCGCGTGCCGGCCTTGCGTCGGCCATGGTGGAGCGCGGCAGCAGCAGCCTGGCCTCATTCATAAGCGATGCGTTGCTTAAGCCGGAGAGCCTCGGTCCTGCGATCAGCAACGAGATAATGGACGGTGACAACCACGTCGAGAGGTTGGACGCGGAACTGGGCAACGCGACGCTGGCAGCCAAGAACGAGATATTGTACAAGCGGTTCCTGGCCGCGAAGGAACTGCCCGCTGTCAAGCGTGCGCGCGCCGCCTCGTCCTGAGCTGCGCAGCGCCTTACAGCATCTTAGCGTGTATGTTCGTTATCGGCCTGAACCCCTGCTTCGCGTAGAACTCCACAGATATCCGGTTCTGCGATGGGAACTCTGCAGACACTAGGTGTATGCCGCGCTGCTTGAGCTTGCCGAGGGCGTGGCGCATGAGCTCAGTGCCTATCTCATGCTTCCTGAATTCCGGCATTATGTAGAACTCCTGCACCCTCCCCTCTGTGCCTGGCTCGTTGAAGATGCGGTCGAGTATCTCGACCTTAACGAAGCCCATGACCCTGCCCTCACGCTCGGCCACTATTATGATCGAGTCCCTGTCCTTAAGCGCATTGGTCACGTAAGCCTTCGCCTGCTCCCTCACGTCGTCCCTGACCTTGAGCATTGTGTCGAACTCCTCGTTTAGCCTCTTGAGCCTGACGACAAGATCCGTGACGGCATCTGCGTCGCCCTTGCGCGCGTCCCTGAACTTTACTCCGGCGTCTATCTTGGCCATCGAAACACCACATAAGCATTATGGCGGCATCCTAATTAATTTGTTCTTTACGAGCGTCGCGAGCGTGGACCTGCTCTCCTTTATTATGAAGTCCGCGCGCCTGTGGAACCAGGCCTTGGACATCCGCCTCTTCGCTACGTGCTGCTCTACTGCGCGCGCGGCCACTACCGCGGCCACCGCAGGATAAACGTCCCACTCGCTCATGTCCGGCAGTATGTGGTCCTCGGACAGGCCGTTCTTGGCCGCATACCTGGCCAGCTCTGTCGATGCCGCCACTATCATCTCGTCGGTTATCCTCGACGCCCTGGCGTCTAGCGCGCCCCTGAACATTGCCGGGAAGATGAGGCTGTTGTTCACCTGGTTTGGGAAGTCCGACCTGCCTGTTGCCACTATCCTGGCGCCAGCCCCCTTGGCCTCCCATGGCCAGATCTCCGGTACCGGGTTCGCGAGTGTGAATACGATCGAATCGCTGTTCATGGCGCTGATGCAGCCCTTGGGGAACTTGTCCGGACCAGGACCGGCTGCGGCCACCAGGGCGTCGGCGCCCTTGAGCGCAGCGTCCAGGCCACCCTCAACCCGGTCTGCATTGGTCTTGAGCGCGAGCTCGTACTTCCACGGGTTGTGCAGCTCCAGCTCGTCCAGGTCCTCCCTTTCCGGGTGCAGCGTGCCCTTCTTGTCGACGAGTATAATGTTGCCTGCCTTGAAGCCGGCTGCCATGAGCACCCTGGCGGTTGCTATGTTGGAGGCACCGGCACCGAAGAACACGACCCTTGTCTGGCCAACATCCCTGCCGGTAAGCTTCAGCGCGCCGAAGAGCCCAGCCAGCGTAGCGCCGGCAGTTCCCTGCTGGTCGTCGTGCCATACTGGAACGCTCAGCTTGCCTCGAAGGCTGTCTAGCAGGAAGAAGCATTTCGGCGACTCTATGTCCTCGAGGTTGAAACCTCCGAATGACGGCTCCAGGGCCTTCACGGTATCGAATATCTTGTTCTGGTCATGCACCCCAAGGGTTATGGGCACTGCGTTGACGCCACCGAGGTACTTGAACATCAGCGCCTTGCCCTCCATCACCGGCATGGCGGCCTGCGGACCGACGTTGCCGAGGCCGAGCACCCTGGTCCCATCGGTCACTATGGCTATGGTGTTCCACCTGCTCGTGAGCTCGAACGAAAGGTCGCTGTTGCGCTCGATGGCCTTCGACACCGCGGCCACCCCGGGCGTGTACCAGACAGAGAAGTCCTTCAAGCTGCGCACTGGAACGTTTGGCACCACCGATATCTTACCGCCGTAGAACCTGGAGTAGCGTATCGCCAGCCTGTAGTATTTCTCGGTGTCGTGGTTCTTCTTAGGCATCGAGCACCACCGCAAGGGGCATGGTTGACATGTAGGTGAACGACTAAAGTATTTAGACCTCTCGCACGCATTACGTTTTTATGTGTAGATTCAGTTCGGGGCCGCGCGGCGCGCCCTCCGCGGCCCAGGTGGCAGCATGCACGATGACAGCTATGGCATCAGGAAAAGGAAGCTCATAGAGGGCATTCTCGGTAGCTTCAGGGCCGGCTTCGTAGTCGTCGAGGGCAAGCATGACGTGGCTACGCTGGCCAGGCTCGGGGTCAGTGCCGTACGCTTGGGCGCCCTGCCAGGCAAGGTCGATGCCATCAGGGCAGCAGCTCCGAAATCCACGTTCTATATAGTGATGGACATGGACAGGGGCGGGGCCGACAAGGAGGGCAGGGCAATAAGCTTCCTAACGAGCGTAGACCAGGCAATAAAGTACGACACCGGAATGGGCCGCAGGTTCCTAAAGGCCCTCGGGATAACATCGGTCGAGCAGGCTTACAAAAGGGTCGAGGAGTTGCTCGGCACGCAGTAGCTGGTCGTAGTTCTCGCCGCTTACCTGCATGTGTCCACCGTTTGCCGCATCTGCGCTGAGTTGCGCGAGAAGTGGTCGAGGGGCGCTTCCAGCGCGGTCAGGCGCCGGCGCTATATCTATAAACCTTGCCGTACAATACACTACGAGCAAGTAGGGATGGAAAGAATTCATTCGCTTTTCCTCCTGTGAACGGTATAGCAATAAAAGAAACGGTGTTAGATTGAAGTCTTTTTCAGAGATGTCATTAAAGCCAGAGCTAGCAGAGGCCATAGGCAGGGTCGGGTTCACCGCAGCAACTGAGGTGCAGGAGCGTTCCATACCCTCGATACTCCTGGGCAGGGACGTGATAGTCAGGGCCAAGACCGGTACCGGCAAGACCGCGGCGTTCATAATCCCTATAATGCAGCGCATAACGCACTCGGGTTCAGTGAGCGCAATAATCATAGTGCCCACCAGGGAGCTGGCGCTGCAGGTGGCCGAGTTCTCCCGCAAGCTGGGCGAGCACATGCGCCTACGCACCACCACGGTCTACGGCGGCGCGTCGATAAACGTGCAGACGAGCGAGCTGGAGCGCGGCACCGACATAGTCGTCGGCACGCCAGGCAGGATAATAGACCTACTGGACCGCGGCGTACTGAGGCTCGATTCCGTGAAGTTCGTGGTGCTGGACGAGGCGGACCGCATGCTCGACATGGGCTTCATAGAGGACATAGACTACATACTCTACAAGACGCCGATGAAGAGGCAGACGATGCTCTTCTCGGCCACGATGCCGCAGGAGATAGTCAAGATAGCAAAGCGACACATGGACCAGGGCGTCGAGACTATACTGGTGGGCGAGGACGACGAGCTCGTGGTCTCGACGATCTCGCACAGCTGCGCATTCGCCAACGGCAACGCCAAGTTCGCCTCGCTGCTCTGGTACATCGACAAGTTCAAGCCCAAGAAGTGCATAGTATTCTCGCGCACGCAGCGCTGGGCCGAGCTGATACACGACGTTCTAAGGAACAACGGCTACAACGCCGTGCTGCTGCACGGCGGCCTGACGCAAGCGGTGCGGGAGAGGTCCCTGAGCCACTTCAGGCATGCCGGCGAGATACTCGTTGCCACTAACATAGCATCGAGGGGTCTCGATATAAACGACGTCACCGACATAGTTAACTTCGATACGCCTGAGACCTCTTACGACTACATCCACAGGGTGGGCAGGTCCGCTAGGATGGGCAAGGAGGGCAGGGCGTTCACGATCTTCCGCTTCGACGAAAAGTGGATCAAGGATGACATAGAGTACGGCGCTAACATAAAGTTCGAGGAGCTCAGGCCAGAGCTCAGCAAGTACCCGAACGTAAGGCCACCAGAGCGCGCCAGGGAGCCGTTCGGTGGTCGCGGCGGTCCTGGCGGCCAGAGATGGCACAGGGGCAACCAGCAGTACGGCCGCGGGGAGCATCGCGATTACCGTGGGGGAAGGTTCCACCGCGGCGGCCAGCAGCACGGTCATCAGGGGCAGCACGGTCACCAGCAGTACCACAGACCGCAGGCGCAGGCCCAGGCCTAGAGTCAGAGGCCCTTCTCGATCGCGTCCATAATCTCGTGGGCTAGGAGCTCCTTCGTGCCGTCTACAAGCTTGGACGAGCCATCACGCATCAGTATGTGGGCGCGGTGCCTCGCCTCGGTGACCTGTGAGGAGTCGTTCAGCACCATGAGGCCGGCGCCGAGCTCCTTCATCCTGTGCCGGCCTGCTTCTATCATCCCCTTGTCGCTCATCATGTACTCCAGCTTGAAGCCGGCTATGAACAACTTCGGGAACTCTCTCGCTACCCTCTCTATGATCTTCGGAGTTGGCGTGAGCGACAGGTTCCACTTCCCGGTTGACTTTAGCTTGGTATGCAGCTTGCTCTCAGGTTCGAAGTCCAGGACCGCGGCCGCGAATATTGCGGCATCGTATGGGCCAGACCTTAACTCCGAGAGGGTAGCGTCCAGCATCTCCTCAACCGTATTTGCCGCTATAGATCCCACGTACATCGGAACTGGCACCCTGGCTGGCCCAGTTATTACCTTGATCTCGCAGCCGCGCCTGAAGGCCTCCCTCGCTATGCTCGCGCCAAGCGCCCCGCTCGAGCTGTTCGATATGTACCTGACAGCGTCAAGGTAGTACCTGGTGGGCCCGGAGAGCAGCAGGATCCTCCTGCCTCTCAGCCTGCCTACGGCCAACTTCCTGTGCACGCTGTCCGAAACCTCGCGTATGCCAGGTATCTTGGCGATGCCCTCATCGATCCTTGGCGCTATCACCATCGCGCCGCGCTTCCGCAGCTCCGCCAGGCTCTCCTTAAGCAGCGGATTGTCGTACAGCTTCATGTTCATGGCCGGCACTACTATCAGCTTGTCATTGGGGTTGGCCGCGCACAGCGTCGTCACTGCGGTGTCCGCTATTCCAAGCGCAATCTTCCGTATAGTGTTCAGCGTCGCAGGGTAAACCAGTATTGCGTCGTAATCGGTGAGGTGCTCAGACATGCCGGTCAGGTGCGTGACCACGCCCCTGCCGGTCGCCCACTCCATGAGCGCTGGGCTGACGCCGAACTTCACAGCGCCATCGGTCATGAAGCACTCTACGTCGCAGCCGCTCCTACGCAGTTCCCTGGCGAGCCTGGGCGCCATTACGCTCGCGACGCTACCTGACATGCACAACGCTACGCGCCTGCCAGCCAGCCAGTCGTTCTTCAGCGTCAGTTCGCCACCGGTCGGGTGCTTAGCGAACAGGCTACTGTAGTCCCCGAAGCCGTTAGTGCATGGATTGCCTTCGGTGTAGAGAAGCCTGGACCTGCCAGCATCATCAGCGAGCGCGATTATTGTAGACGAGGTCATCTTCCAGTCGCCTGATCCGTGGAAGCATATCGAGGCGTGGCCCTTCTGTGATACGTGGTCCGCAGCGATAACCCCGATGCGTTTCAGCGCGTCGTCCAGCGACGCGCCTGGGATGCCAGCCGCGAGTCTCATGGCCCTCTCACTCCTGAGCGCAGAGCCCTTCCTGATCGCAGCGGTGCCAGCCTTGTAGACCGCGCCCTTCCTATGGACGAAGCTGGTTATGACGTGGACACCGGCCTCAAGCTCTGTCTTCTGTACACGGCCTTCCTCGTAAAGCACGTGGAAAGCGGAGCGCTTGTCTGCGACCACGAAGTTGCCGCGCTTATAGCCCATAGTGACCTCCTTCACAAGATAGTCGACAGCTGTCTTGGCGTCGTCGAACATGTTGAGCAGGTCGAGCATGAGAAGGCCGCGGCTGCGCCTGAAGTCGGTATCGATACCGGTGTGCTGGTCAGTGACTGCTACGAACAGGCCGCTCTTGTTAGCACCGATCCAGGTGCCGCCGCTCCTCACGTCAATAGGCGCATAAATCTCGCGCGCGCCCTTTATCCTGCGCGGCGGGTACTCCAGCGTGTCCGAACGCTCGTACCTGTTGTGCATAGCGACTATCTGGAAGCCGTCGATTACCCGGTAGAGCAGCACCAGAGTGCACATGCACGCACCTACATTCGCTATGGTTTGCTGCTAGACAAAATTTAAGCTTGCGCCAGGCATGGAACCGTTGGGCGGGTATGCTCTAGTGCGTATCCAGTAGAACGTGACACTGCCACCGGAGCTTATGAATAAGCAGAGATACGATGGACCGATGTTAGGTATGTCATTTGAAGACGTAAGCTGGTTGCCGTAGTTATAATAACCATTGAGGTCTGTCTGGGACTGCCATGAGAGCGTGACTGTTATCGGGTAGCTGTAGGAACTGCCGGATACCTGATTCGTGTTGCCGTTTGATATGGTTGGAAACTCTACCCACTGGTGCAGGCCGGAGGTAACGCCGTCAACCCATCCCCACCAACCGGAACAGCAGCCAGATGGCGTTTGCGTGTTCCAACCCAGCAGCTCGTCATGGCCATCGTATTGCGCCGTACCAGTATAGAAGTACGCGTCTGCCATCAGACCGGCGGGAGAGAGCCGGGTGGCGTAGTAGAAGAATATAGAGCCGCCGTTGCCAGTCAACGTTAAGCCGTTGTTGATGCTCTCGCCACCGCCATTGGCGCTGTAAGTCCAACCTGACGGTACGGAAGAACCAGAGAAATCGGTGTAGACATTGAACACGTTTGCGCCGTTGTCGTACTGCGCGTATCTGGGACTTAGCTGCGGCGCCTCGCCTGCGATGGGCACGTCGAACTCCGTGCTTAACGGCTCGAACACCATGTATATCGTGTTTCCGGGCGCCGTCTGGGTTTCTCCGTTCGGCAGCTTTACCCAGAAGATCGCCTGCGACGACGATTGGTTGCTACACGCGGTCTCGGGGCAGCCCTCGAGCCACGAGGCCAGCGGCCCAGACGGGACGCCGTTCGTGAGCGAGGAGTAGAACCTTATGTTGCCCAGGTCGCCGCTCTCATAAGATGAATACGAAGAGGGGTTGAAAGTGATTTCCTGCTGGAACGTGCCTGATATCGTGCTGCCAGGATTGAGCGTTATCTGCACGTAAGGCGATGTCACTGTGAGCGTATACACGGCATTGCTCGTGGCACCGGTGAGCGCATTGGTGCCTGTCACCGTGATCTGGTAACTGCCCGGCTGCGCCGACGCGGTGGTGTTTATCGATAGGATGCTGTTGCACGTAGGATCAGGCGTGCACGACAACGGGCTGAACGCCTTCGTTATAGTGGGCGGCGCGGTATCAGATAGCGTCACTACGTTGGCGTTGTTGGATATTGGTGTAGTAATCGTCACCAACGCGTTGGTCGACTGGCCTGCCGCGATCGTGTTGCTGGTAGGGCTCACCGATACGGTGAAGCTGAACTGCCGCGCCGGTGGCGGTGCTGGCGGAGGCGAGGAAGATCCGGAACCTCCGCCGAAATAGCCGCCGAACGATGCGCTGTTGGTACCCGCCTCCTTCGCCGTTATCGTAGCAACCTTCGAGTATGCCGTCGGGGCCGAGCACGGGCTCAGGCAGTAGCCCAGCCAGACGTAACCCGCGAACGGCGTCCCTATCGGAGCGTTCGCAGGTATCTGGCCGTACGCGAACTTGCTGGCGTTGAAGTCTGCGCCGACCGTTTGGCCCGGAAGTAGGTTGCCTATGAAGAGCGCCTTTGAAAGGTCGTTGGCCGTGAAGTTCTGCGGTACGCCCATACTGTTTAGCGGTTCGCCATCCGCGGCCATGAACATAAAGGAATCGAAGTATTCCCTGCCCGTCGTCTGGCCGAATGTTATGCCTATACCGTTGGCGGTGTATACCAGGCTCTTGCAGACGAAGCCTGCTTGGGCGATGCAGGCCTGCGGTGCCAGGTTCGAGCCGTTGAAGACGCCGAGTTCGAAGAGCGCAGCTAGCACTACTGCTATGATCAGTATGGCCCATCCGTAGGTCATCAAGTACTCCATGGCTGACTGTGCTTTACTCCCGATCTTTTTGGCGATGGTACGCTGCGACTGCATGTGAATACTAACCATGCAAACAATTTAAACATGACCTTATGCCGGAATTTGTTTTGGCGTCTCACCAGCAACCGCTACGCTCGCGAAAAGGCATAAAAGGCTGTTATCTAGAGCTTATCGCAAGACCACACTTCTAGTGGCGCCCCCTACCGTTCCGGTGTTTATCTGCTCTCGATACTATTCAATCGCGCAAGCAGGGAGTTCAGCGCAGTAGACCAATCCACTGTGGACACGCTGAGAAACGGTCACATAGGCATGGCGATGCCAAAGGGCACGCTCGGCTTGGCTCCAGAGGAAGCGCTCTACCTAATGGACGTGCGTAATGCCGAGTGCACTGATTCTAAGACAGGTAACAGGCTCGCCTTCAACGACGTCGCGGCCCGCTTTGTGCACGTGAGCAAGTTCATGGCCAGGTACTTCACGTACAAGGACTGGCGCGATCGAGGCCTCATAATAAAGGCGCCGAGCGAAGGCCGCACCGGAGAAGCAGGCAGGCACCTGCCGACGAAAAGGTATCCGAGGGCTGAGCTGCGCCTGAACGGATACAAACTGCGCGGCGTGTTCTTCCCCGAGGATATGACAACAGTAGTGGACGACATGGATGCCGGCAGGTCTGTGTATCTCGACCACTGGTTCGGCCAGTACGGCACGTACAAGCTCGGCGACCACGGCGTGCTCAACAAGCTCGACATATACGAGACCGTCTTCCTCATGGGCGAGGGCGTCCTGAGCGTTGACAGCGCCACGCGCGGCGACATAGTCGACATCGCCACTAGGCGCCGCTCCGACTTCCAGAAGCTCTACGACGTGTACAGCGACTGGCGCAGCAAGGGCTACGTCGTCAAGACTGGTTTCAAGTTCGGGACGCACTTCAGGGTGTACTTCCCTGGCGCACGACCGGTCAAGGACGACAACTGGGTGCACTCGAAGCACGTGCTGCACGTCTTCCCTCGTGACGTGAAGCTGCTGACCGCGGAATGGGCCAGGGTCATAAGGGTTGCCCACTCGGTGCGGAAGACGTTCATACTGGCGATACCTGGCAAGAGCAGGGTGAAGAAGGTCGGCATCGACTTCGTACTCTACCACAGGAAGGGCGGCGGTATAGAGGTGCCAGGCACCGATAGCCCCAGATTCGCCATGCTGTCGCTCAGCGAGGACGAGTACATAGGCGGCGCAGAGCTTTCCGCTGTGATAAACGAGGCTAAGGCTCGAAGGCTAGAGCTCATAATTGCAATAGCCGACAGGGAGACCTCCGTAACGTACTACAAGGTGCGCAGGATCGAGCTGCCGAAGAGCAGCTACGAGTACTACGAGATCGACTGGATGCAGCCGTAGGTCGGTTCACATGCTCGGCTGGCTGCTCGCGCCACTGGTCGCGGTTATCGCGTACACGATCTCTGACACGCTGGTCAAGACGCCGTCAGAGGATTACGGCGTGGTACCTACGGCGATATGGATTGGTGTCCTGTCGGCGCTGATACTCGCGCTCTACCTGCCGTTCGCCGGTCCGGAGGCCATAAACGCGGCCACGGTCGTCTACGCGGCGATAATAGCCGTGTGCTTCGGCGCAGGCGCCGTCATGATTTTCACCGCGCTGAAGACCGAGCAGGTGTCGAACGTCATGGCGCTGGTCGAGCTCGCGTACGTTGTCGTGGTCCTGTACGGCGGTCTAGCGCTGCATGAGGATGTCACCGCTTGGCAGTGGTCAGCCATAGTGCTGGTGCTGTTCGGCACGCTCCTGGTCAGCACCACGGAGAAGTTCAAGTTCGACAGGACGTTCGGCCTGGTGATAATCGGTCAGCTGCTGTGGGGCGTTTGGTACATACCGTTCGATTACGCCACTGCGGCCAGCGGCGGTTTCGTGATGCCCCTGTTTCTCGCTTCCGTCATGTCGTCGCTGTTTTTCATAGCGTACTATCTGCTAAGCAGGAGGTCGGCGCCTAGCGCGACCGGGCGCGCAGTAACGGCCAGGATGATCGCGATAGTCATAATCGTTGGCGCGACCTACGGCATAGGGCTCCTTTTCTTCGGCTATCTGATCACAGTGAACATCGTAGCAATCGGCGCAGCGATAATAGCATCTGAGCCAGCGTTCATTATACTGCTAGGCAGGCTTTTCTACAAGGACAGATTCGCCGCCCACCAGGTTCTTGGCTTCGCCCTGATAATATCCGGCGCGGTGGCCCTGAGCATTCTCGCCTGAAAACAAGGCCGCGTGCTGTCGTTTAGAATTTTCGCTTCGCGCTGCGGCGAAACCACGCTACGACGTCAGATCTCTAAACTGATAAATATCTTGCGTGGCATAAGATATCACTGCATCTATCTGGGTCTTTTCATGGAGTATACAAAGAGCGAAGCCAAAGCTTGGGCCCGCGAAAAGCTCGTGGGGCAGTGGACCACAATGGTCACACCGTTCACTAAGGACGACCGGCTGGACGAGGCCGGACTAAAGCGTAACGTAGAGCATGTGCTCTCGCTCGGCACCAAGGGTCTCGGCTTCTCGTGGAACATGGGCGAGTTCTGGAGCCTGACCCGCGAGGAGCGGCTAAGGCTCATGGACATCGTACCAGAACTGGTCAATGGCAGGGCGATGACAGCCTTCCAGGTTACGAGCACCTCGCTCAACGAGGTGATCGAGCTCTCTGAAAGAGCCAGGCAGCGCGGGTTTGATTTCGTAATAGTCGCTGCACCGTTCATAATGACAAAGACAGAGGAGCAAGTCATTGACTTCGTCAGGCGCGTCTCTGAGCGCACCGATATCGGCATAGCATTCTACAACTCCCCCCAGTTCGGCATAACAATTTCTGCAAAGGGTCTCTCGCGCATTGCCGACATACCAAGCGTCATCGCGATAAAGGAGGCGAGCTTCAACACGCAGATATCGATAGACACGCACCTGCTGGCAGGAGGCAAGGCGGTAGTTAGCGTGCCTGACGAGGAGATATTCCTGTACGAGCAGTACTACGGCTTCCACCAGCAGGTCATGTTCGCCAACACCAGCGACTGGCGCTTTGACACGAAGAGCAGGCACGAGTACGTCAAGTTCATAGACGCAGCTACGACTGGCAACCAAGAGAAGGCACGTGATTTATACGAGAAGGTGAAGCCGATAAAGATGGTTTCTAGAAAATGGTGGTCGCAGACCGCGGCGAAGACTGGCGGCGCCCTGCCCGTGCAGATGGTGAAGTGCTGGGGCGAGCTGATGGGCATGGCAGGTGGTGCCGTGAGGCCGCCGGTGATACCGTTCTCAGAGGAAGACAGGGCCGCGCTCAAGGAAGACCTGGCAAGGCTCGGCCTCGTGGAACAATCGGTCATAGAATGATAGCTGACCTTAGGGGATACCTGGGCTATTTGTCTTCTAAGAGCAGGCTCGTTGAGGTGTCTGAAAGGGTCAGCACCGACCTGGAGATATCGGCCATGACAAGCATAGCCGGCAAGGAATCCCCCCACCACAGCAAATCGCTACTATTCAAGAACGTTGAAGGCTACGATATGCCCGTGGCTACGAACCTGTTCGGTTCGGTCGACACAATCAGCGAACTCTTCAGCGATGCGCGCATACCAGAATTGATCACCGGTATAATGCACCCGAAGGGAGGAGCGGGCAACATGCTGAGAGGCGCGAAGGTGCTCATAGACTCGATGCCGAAGGTAGCGGGCTTCAGCAGCAGGAACTATGACAGGTTAAGCAGCCTGGACGAGCTGCCTATAATAAAGGCATGGCCGAAAGATGCCGGCAGGTTCATAACCTTGCCGTTGGTGATAACCAAGGGCCAGGACGGCTCTACGAACGTCGGCATTTACCGCATGCAGGTCTTCGATGACATGACCACAGGCATGCACTGGCAGGCGCAGAAGGGCGGCGCGATACATGCCCACGATGCGCGGCAGGCAGGCAAGACCATGCCAGTGTCTGTTACGATAGGCACGGACCCGTTCAACATGGTATCGGCTGCCACGCCGCTGCCGCAGGGCATAAACGAGTTCGCCTTCGCAGGAATGGCCAGGCGCTCCCGCACGCAGCTCGTCAAGAACGGTGACTACCCACCTGTGCCAGCGAACTCAGAGATAATCCTGTACGGCGAGGTCGACCCGTCGGAGAAGCGCGTCGAGGGGCCGTTCGGCGACCACACCGGCTATTACTCTATACCGGAGCCTGCAAACGTGTTCCACATAAAGGAGATATACGCCAAGAAGAATGCCGTCTACGCCGCCAGCGTAGTCGGGCACCCGTGGCACGAGGACGCGTCGATAGGCCTGTTCATGATGGACTACCTAAAGCCAATGGTGAGCATGGTCAACGACAGCATAACCGACATCTACCTGCCGCCAGAGGGCCTGTTCACGCACGTCTGCTTCATAAAGGTCAACAAGAGGTTCCCGGGAGAGGCCAGGAAGGCGATGTTCACAGTGCTCGGTCTTGGCCAGCTCTCGTTCGTCAAGATGGTCGTCGCATTCGACGATGACATAGACATAAGGGATTACGGCAGCGTGCTGTGGGCCATGGCCAGCAGGGTCGAGCCTGGGCGTGACATACAGATAATAAATGGCGCGCCGACGGACACGCTCGATCACACGGCCAATATGCCCGCATATGGCTCGAAGGTGCTAATAGACGCAACCAAGAAGAGCGCCGGCGAGGGCTACGCCAGGGAGTGGCCCGACACCATAGCTATGACCAAGGAAGTGCTGGAATCTGCGGAGAGAAAATGGCGAAAGTCAAGATAGCCGCTGTGCTGGCCGGTCTGTTCAGGCCCTGGCTTATCGCGTACAACCTGTCGTTCGTCTACATAGGCGTGCTCTTCGCGCATGGCATAACGCTCTACGCCTTCGCGCTCGTCACCATCGCATTCATGGCCGCACGGCTGTCCGCGCTGCTGATGAACAGGTACGTGGACCGCGAACTGGACCTGAGGAACCCGAAGAAGCGGCACAGCGATCCAAGCCTCGCCGTACCAAGGAACACGCTACTGTACGCGTTCGCGCTTTTATCCGCGCTGTTCGTTTTCTGCGCGTACCTTCTCAACACGCTGGCGCTGCTCCTGTCGCCAATCGTTATTGCGCTCTTCATCATAGACCCGATGCTCAAAACCAGGACTAGCAGCAGGCACTTCAGCGTTGGCGCGATAGAGAGCATATCGCCTCTAGCCGGTTACATAGGGATAACAGGCACGTTCCCGGCGGCGCTGCCGCTCTACCTCCTTGTCGTCGGCATGATCCTTGTCGGCGGTGGCTTCGACGCGCTCTACGCCGTAGTCCACGCAGACTTCGACAGGAGCAACGGCATCAAGACCTATGCAGTCAAGTATGGTGTCGACAAGGCGCTTCGCATATCGATGGTAAGCCACGTGATCGCGATCGCGTTCATTATACTGTTCGCCTTGTCGAGCGGTTCCTTCGCCATCCTGATCGGTTCTATCGGCGCCTCAGCGATACTGCTATCGGAGCATTCTGGCATCAAGGGTGCCAACGATGCGGATTTCATGAAGCGGTTCAATATCTACAACCCGGCATTGGCCGTCGTAATACTGGCTTCTGTGTTCGCATGGTGGTTCATGACGCTCGCATGAGCTCCATTGCGAAAGCGATTTATTAAATGCAAATAGAGTGTGCGCATGGCTGTAGACAGAGGCGTTGCTAAGAAGGGTGCCGGCGCGTGCGTTTTCTGCGACGTCATAGCGCTAAGGGTCAATTCCCATATGGTGTACGAGGACGAGGTAGCCGTTGCTATACTCGATGCCAGCCCTCTGTTCAAGGGCCACACTCTCCTTTTACCGAGGTCGCACACCGAGGACCTGTACGCCCTGGGCGAAGGCTCGGCCGCGAGGTACTTCGCCGACTTGAGGACCTTATCCAGGGCGGTGCAAACTGCCATGGGTGCAGACGGCACCTTCGTGGCGCTTAACAACAGAGTCAGCCAGAGCGTGCCGCATATGCATTTCCACATAGTCCCGCGGAGATTCAACGACGGGTTGCGCGGCTTCTTCTGGCCGAGGACATCGTACGCCAGCGAAGCAGAGGCCGATGAGGTGGCCGGTCGGATCAGGCGCGCCGCGATGGAGCTGGCCGCAGGCAGAACCTAGAACGCGAAAGCGGTGAGAGCACTTGGAAGCGAGGCGCAATTCAACGATGCTCTCTTGGGTGTCAGACCTGCGGGCGGAGCTCAGCCTGTCAAGACAGGAGGTCGCCATATTCGCGGCCAAGGCCCTCAGGGTCTTCGCGTACTCGTTCATCAGCATAGTCCTGCCGGTCTACCTGCTCGAGCTGGGCTACCCCGTGCTTGTAGTCGGTGTCATCTCCTCGCTCGCTATAGGCAGCGCGGCAGCCTACAACCTGGTAGCCAGCAGATACGCGGACATTTTCGGTCGCAGAAAACTTCTCGTGATACTGGCGCTGTTGACAGCCGTTTCAGGGGTCATGTTCGCAACTGGCTCTGGAATCGCAGCTTTCGTACTAGCGGCCATTGTGGGCCCGATAAGCGCGACAGGCACCGAGACCGGGCCGTTCATGAACGTAGAGACCGCGGCCCTCACGAAATTCTGCAGCGACAGCAACAGGACGATCACATTCAGCGCCTACAACTTCGTCGGCTATATCGCGCTGTCCCTCGGAGCGCTGTTCAGCGGGCTGCCATCGCTGCTGTCCGACTCGATAGGCAGCCTCAGGGTCATGCTATACGCGTACGCGGCCATAATGCTGGTGCTAGCCCTCATCTACCACAGGCTCGGCAACTCGCTGGAGCTAGAAGCTAAGAACCGCGGCGCAAAGAGACTTAGCGCAGAGGCCAGGGGCAGGATACTGCACCTGGCGGCGCTGTTCTCGCTAGACGCGTTCGGCGGCGGCTTCGTTGTGCAGACGATACTCACAGCGTGGTTCTACAGCGTCTGGCACCTCAACCTCGGTTCGCTGGCCCTCGTATTCTTCATCTCGGGCGCGATAACCGCCGCGTCGATATTCATGGCGGCCAAGGTAGCGAAGCGCATAGGCCTGCTGAACACTATGGTGTTCACCCACGCACCGTCATCGCTCTTCCTCATAGCGATCCCGTTCGCGCCTTCAGCCATCGCTGCGGTCGTGCTCCTCTTCCTCAGGCAGTCCATATCGCAAATGGACGTGCCAGCAAGGCAGTCGTACACTATGGCCATAGTCAGGCCTGAAGAGCGCGTCGCCGCCGGCAGCCTAACTAACACGCCGAGAGCAGTGGCCCAGGCCGTGGGCCCGAGCATAGCTTCGTACATGCTGCAGTTTGCGGCCACCACGCTGCCGTTCGTTGTCGGTGGCACAATGAAGATCACCTACGACGCGCTAGTATTTCTGAGGTTCAGGCATGTGAAGCCGCCGGAGGAAGTCAGGGATTCGCGCGGAGCGGCAAAAAAGATATAAATATATGGCAGAAATAGCGCTATCCATAGAGGTGCGGCCATGCCGGCAAAGAAGGGTGGAGCAGGCGAGGAGACTGGTGCCAGCATGCACCTTGCGATCGACGAATCCGAGGAGGCCGTGCAGGTGGGCGACGAACTGGATGTCAGGATAGAGCGCGTGCTGAGCAGCGGACAGGGCCAGGCCAGCATCAAGGACAATGACGGCTACCCGTATCTTATATTCGTTAGGGGCAGGAAGCTGAAGATGGGCGAGGTTGTGAAGGTTTCCATAGTGAGGACGAGGGGTGGCGTTGCAGAGGCTGTCGCGCTCTCCTGACCGGTGTTCTAATGCAATTCAACGTAAAGGGCGTGAATATCAGGAGCGAGGAGAGCGTAGAGGCTAGCAGCGCACCGGCAGCGGCAGAGCACGCAAAGGAGGTAACGCGTCATGCGTCTACGGACAAGACCTCCGAGCTGCGCGTCTACGCTGAGACGCGGAAGACCGAGATGTTCGTCTACATAGACGAGCTCTACATGGGCGTGCAGCGCGGACTGAACCCTTCCTTGACCAAGCTCGTTCCGATGGGTCAGCCGAGGCTTGATCAGTCGCTCAGCGACCGAAACGATGGCACCATCGCCGTGTGGGAAAGGCGCGGGCCTACTGGAGGAGTCATCACGCTTGACAAGAAAGCGCTCGACCTGTTCTCACGCATGCAGCAGTACGAGGCCGACGGCAATACAGACGCGGCTGGCAGGATAAGGCACTACCTTGATACGGTAATCGGTCACG
>JAKATK010000015.1 GCA_021827995.1 Microcaldota archaeon
GGTGCATAATGCTACCCCTACTCCACCGGCGCAACTTGTGCATTTTGCAAAAAGCTTGCCTTTCCCATTCAAGGTTTTACTATAACGCATTATATAATCACTTAATCTTTATTGCGCTTATATTCTTCGCTATAAGAACCAAATTAAAAACTATGAGCATTGCAAACAAAGGCACTTGATAAGCCTGTAAGAAGTCAACAATAGAGAAGGCCTCGCTCGTGCTGATGAATGCACTGAAAAGTGCTAGAAGCGCCAACCCATGACAGCCGCATCCTGCAATGAAACTCCCCGCTACCGGCATTGCAGTCCCTATGCCTCCATTCAATGCACCCAGCCTCTTGGATTTGTGGTTATGCGCCAAGGAGTAAATTGCAACTGTAAACAATATGGAAGATGTTACTATCAGGGAGTAAATTAGATATAAGGGAACGTTAGTAAAAGCAAAGGCAATGCCATAGTGTAAAAGGAACTGGAATACGGCATAATAGGAAATTGCAACTATGACATTCAATAAGACAAATCTCGGCTTATAAATGCCCTTTAATTTTTTATATAAAGATGTGCGAGTTGTCATCGTAAAACCTTTTATGGATAAAATAGTTTAATATAAAGTTGCAGGTTAACGGCAAAATAAATTATAATCAGTCCGATCACAACAAGCACTATCCCGCTTATCTTCTTTATTTTTGGTGAGCTTACTTTCATTTTGTGTATAAGAATGCCGTTTGAGTTTAATGAGAGTGCTGACACTATTGCCATAAGAGATGACATTGTTGCCGCATATATTGCAAATGCCGTTAATACACTGGCAAGGCCCCCATTAGTTAATGCAAAGAAGATCAGGCTGGCAAGGATGCCACCACTGCAACCTATTCCGGCTAGGGTATAACCAAAGCCATACATATAAAATTTCCAAAATTTCTCTTTTTGTTTTAAGTTAAATCGTTGAGCAATGCCATCGGTAAATCTATTATGCATGGTCGCGTTCGAAATCTGCATAAATCCAAAAAAGATAAGTATTGCGCCTACAAAAACCCTGAATATCACTAGATAGACATCGGGGGATGTGGCAGCTAGCCCGAATGTTGCTACAGATGTGGCCTTCCCTATTGCCGTAACCACTATTCCTAGTATTATACTGAATGAGAGTACACCGGCAGCGGCAGAAAATATGTACCCTATTTTCTTATCCCCTTCTTGAATATTGCCGTAAGAAGCTGAAATATACGCAGGTAGGAGAGTGAATGAGCATGGCGAGAAGAACGCAGCTACACCTGCAACTAAGGCAAGAAAATATAGACCGTATTCAGAAAAGGATGAAATGGACAATATGTGATAGAACCTAAAACCCAGATAACCGAGCATTGTAATTAATGCAATTAACAGGATTATGATTACATAGTAGACTTTGCCATAAGCTTTGCTCATAGTATCATCCGCTATGTCATCAGGTCTATATCATTTATCGGATTTATTTCTTCCACAGCATTTGCAGTCTTTACAAATTGCACCCTTACCTGTCTTACAGTGTTCGCAATCAGGGCAGGCATCACATCTGCCGCGACCACAGCAGCCGCATTTGCATTTGTCTTTTTCGTTCTTCTTGGCCATTTTATCAACTGTGCATCTATCACGCGGAAAGTATATAAGCTATAAACTTTATAGTTGTATAGTGATGAAATGGGGGCGCAAAACAGTGCTGTGGCATGTCCACTACAAGGCATAATGTCCACTGTCACGAAAAGATGGCTTCTCTTGGTGCTTAACCAGATAGGAAGGCATGGCAGAATGCGTTATAACGAACTTCTGCATGAACTGCACCCGATAAGCCCTAAGGCGCTTGCGGACGTATTAAAGGAAATGCAGGATTCTGGATTGCTAGACAAGAATGTGAAGGCAGGTAGACCAATGGCTATAGAATATTCCCTAAGCGGCAACGGGAAGGAACTGAGGAAAGCTATAATTCCCCTGCTTGAATGGGCTACTGCAAATACAAATCATCGCAACTGTCCTATCTTATCTAAGGTTTTGGTATGATTCAGATTTTCGGAAATCTGAACGCTAGCTGCTTATATACCTTGCTCGGTCATAATTTATGGTTCAGATGAACCTGCTTAGGCTAAGAATTTTATGTTATTTTTGGTGTGAAATATGGCTAGAAACATAGACGCAAAAACGGCTAGGCCAGGCTCACAAACCCCTAGCACCTTCGTGAGTTCAAATCTCACCCCCTGCACATTCAAATCACGACGTGAGGGTAGGGTTCGGTGACCATAAGAGCATGGTGTCTCCTGATTTTATGGAGTTGTTCTGTTGGCGTTGCCGATTCGGATCGAGATGGCGATGCGTAAGTCCGTGCTACTGCGCCGCGCTCAGGTCAGCGTAGTCCTTGGCATCGAGTTCCCATCCGACTGAGCCGAGTATCTCAGCCCAGTGCTCCTTGCTCGAAGCTTTGGGTATCGGGATCGACCTCTTCATCAGGTAGTTTAGCGCTATCTGTATCGGTGTCTTTTTTATCCGCTCAGACATCGGCTCCAACTGCCTCATCCCGGCAACGCTGCCCTTGGCCATAGGCGTGTATGCTATCACGCGTATGCCGTTTCTCTCGCAGAACGGTATGACATCGCGCTCGCAGCCCCTCTCAGCCATATTGTACTTTATCTCGTTGGCCTCTATCTCGTACCTCTTGCATGCTGCCATGGCAGCGCCGAGGTCGCCCACGCCGAAGTTGCTCACGCCGATGTGCCTTATGATACCGCTGTCGACTAGCTCCTCCAGCGCCGAGACCGTCTCCCTGATGTCTATCTGCGGGTTTGGCCAGTGTATCAGGTACAGGTCTATGTAATCCGTGCCGAGCCTCTTCAGGCTCGCCCTCGCCGAGGCTTCGACGTCCCTGCGCCTGAGGTGGTCCGGCCAGACCTTTGTTATTATGCACAGGCTGTCCCGGTCCATCCCTTTTATGACCCTTCCGACCAGCTCCTCGGTGTGGCCAGCGCCGTACATCTCCGCGGTGTCTATTATGTTTACGCCGAGCTCAAGCGCGAATCTTAGCGTATCTATGTAGCCGGCATCGTTGCCGGTTTCAGCCTGTTCCGCACCGCCCATGCGCCACGTACCTATACCGAGCCGCGACACCTTCTTACCGGCAAGGGTGAATGACATGCAATCATGCCTATCAGATTTGCAGCGCAGTATACGTACGGGAAGCCGGCGGCGCGGCCTGGAGCGCTAGATTGATTGGTTGCCACGCTTATATATTTTACCGCTGTGTTGGATGCGATGGCCACTAGCAAAAATCAGAAAGTGTTTTAAATTATGATTTGGAAATAGCTGATAGGATGATGTCATGGTGACGAAGGACGTGAATGAGAAGGGCTTCGATGCGGAGGTTCTCAAGGCGGACAAACCGGTAGTCATCGATATGTGGGCGCCGTGGTGCGGGCCGTGCAGAATCTACAGCCCGATAATAGAGGAGGTCTCTGGCGAGATGGGAGACAAGGTCAAGTTCGTGAAGATAAACGTAGATGAGAACGAGAACATAGCAAGAAAGTACAACATAGAGAGCATACCAACGACGCTGATATTCGATAAGGGGGCCGTAAAGGCGATGAGAGTCGGCTACGCGCCGAAGGAGGACCTCAAGGCTTGGATAAAGAGTTACATGTGAGCGGCGCTGCTTTCTATGACGCCGGCGCGTGGCGCCGGTCATGCGCGGTAGTTTGAATGCCAAACATACCTTTTCCTAGGGGTGTCAGGGACCTTCTCCCGAACGCAGCGCTTTTCAGGAACGAGCTGCTCAAGAGGATCGAGAGCGTGTTCCAGGGCTTCGGCTTCCTTACGATAGACACGCCAAGCCTAGAGTCCTTAGAGGTGCTCAGAGCGAAGAACGCGATAGGCGAGGAAGCCAAGCTGATATACGAGTTCGCGGACGAGGGCATAGGCCTCAGGTACGACCACACCGTGTCGCTCGCCAGGTACGTCTGCATGCACATGGAGTTGCAGCAGCCCTTCAAGAGGTACGTGATAGGCAAGTGCTGGCGCAGGGAGGAGCCGCAGCGCGGCCGCTACAGAGAGTTCATGCAGGCCGACGTCGATATAGTTGGCGGCGATGCGGTGCCCAGCGATGCTGAGGTACTCGCGGCCGCATGCAGGGCGCTCGAGAGCATAGGCATCGAGTACAGGCTGAGGCTAAACAATAGGAAGTTGGCGGACGCGGCCATGCAGAAGATGGGCGTACCAGCCGCGAAGATAACAGCGGTGGAGCGCGCGATAGACAAACTAGACAAGGTGGGCGACGAGGGCGTCGCGCAGCTCCTCCGCGGTCTCGGCCTCGAGAACGAGACCGTCGACAAGATAACATCCTTCATAGCTACCAGCGGCGACAACGGGGCCAAGATGAAGCTAGCCGCTGAGCTGATAGGCGGGGAGCACGAGTCGATCGCTGAACTCTCCGGCGTCCTAGAAGCGCTGAAGCCTTACTCGCTGCACGGCACAGTGGACGTAGACCTGTCGCTCATGCGCGGCCTGGACTATTACACGGGCATGGTCGCAGAGGTAGGCACGGCCGAATCCGGCCTGTCCATCGGCGGCGGCGGCAGGTATGACGGCTTGGTCGGTGTTTACTGCGGCAAGCCCATGCCGGCGGTCGGCATATCGATAGGCATCGACCGTGTGGCGGACCTTCTGAACGCTTCTTCGTCGCCCAGATACACCTATGCCAGCGCGTTCGTAGCCACGATAAAGGGGGCGTCGAGCTCCTACGCCGTGGGCGTGGCCGAGGCGCTAAGGGGGCTCGGCATAGCGGTGGACATGAACGTGGCCTCTAGGAATATCTCTAACCAGCTAGCGTACGCCAACGCATTAAAGTTTAAGTACGCAGTCATAATAGGGCCGTCCGAGGAGAAGCTGGGCCGCGTCAAGCTCAGAAACCTCGTGAGCGGCGAGGAGAGCCTGGTGAGCGTCGAGGAGGCGGCCAGCGCGATGGCTGGATCTTAGGCTGATCGAATGGCAAAGTCTTCCGTTGAAGCGGTGACAGAGGACAAGATCGCGAAGGGCGGAGTACTCGCTAGGCTGTACTTCGACGTGCAAGACACGGACAAGAGCAAGCTGCAGCCGATGCTGACGGAACTGATAAGCGAGCACCTGCTCAAGGAACGCGGTGTCGTGTACTGCACGGGCACCATAGAGGACCCGATAGAGAAGAACGGCATATTCATAACCAGCGCGTCGGTCATGATACTGCTGGAATCGTTCGCGCCGCTGATAAACATAGCATTCAGGTACGCGCCGGCAGGCTGCGAGATACTCAGGCCTGAGCGCGAGCTGTGCCTGAGGACCAACCAGCTGCAGTCGCTCGTGCTGGACGTATCAGAGATAGCAACCGGCTACTCCAAGTATATGCTGGAGAAGGTCATGGACAAGGACGCGCTCGAGGATTTCAAGAAGCGCCTGGACAACAGGGCCGAGCTCGGCAAGAGGCTCATGGAGAAGCGCGGCGAGGGCGAAGGCAACGGCACCTAGCGGCGCAGCCTGAGCCTCTTGACCCCTAGCTGCCTGAACTCCTCTTCCACCTTGGCGCCTATCTCCGCGCTGGCGCCTGACGCCGCGAAGGCTTTCGGCAGCAGCCCTATCGCATCGCTCATTGCGTGGTACTCTACACCTAGCGCGGCGAGGGTCTCGCGCACGCTCTTCCCGTATGCGCTGCGCTCGTTCCTGTCGGTCAGCGCCATCGCCGCGCATATCTCGATGTGCATCGCCTTCAGCGTGTTGACGACGTTTACGAGCGAGTCGCCCATAACCGTGACATCCTCTAGTATGAGCGTGCGGCCCCTGGGCTCGCCGACGAAGAACCTGTCTTTCGGGACGCCATGCTCCTTCGGCTTGCTCCTGCCCATCGGCATGGCGTACGCGCCCTGTCGGTAGTCAGGCCTGGAGCGCGCCCACTTGAGCTGCGAGACTATGGCCCACTTCGTGGCCCCGTCCGGCACGCCGTAGATGCACTCCGGGTCTACGCCGGTGTGCCGTATGAAGTCGATTATTAGATCGGTGACCTTGTCCAGCATGAACACGTCGCTAGATAGGGTGCGCCAGTTCACGTACCAATTGGAGAACATGCCGCGCTTTATCTCCACCGGCTCGTCGAAGAAGCCGATCACCCTAGATGACACTATCAGGTCGTCAAACTCGGCCTGCCTGGGCCATGGTCCAACACCAGCCATTGTATCATCGGCGATGCGGCGCCAGTGGCCGGGCCGCGAGTCATTTATCAAGCAGAAAGGCTATTAAAATTTGTTTTTAAAGCTAGTGCACGGCGGTGCGTCAGCAATGGCTTTGGAATTCATGGATAGGATATCGAAGTTCATACCAGCCATCAGGAGCCCCGCGAAGCCCCTATCGCTCAGAGAGAAGATGTACTGGACTGCCGGCATAATAGCTGTCTACTTCTTGCTTTACAACACCTACGCCGTGGGCGTCAACCGCGTGGCGGTGTCGCAGCCGATACTCCAGCTCATAAGCATAATATTCGCAGCCAAGATAGGCAGCGTCATAACCGTAGGCATAGGGCCGATAGTCCTCTCGAGCATAGTGCTGCAGCTGCTGGTCGGCTCTGACGTGCTCAAGCTGGACATGGCGGACACGGCGCAGCGCGCCAGGTTCCAGAGCCTGCAGAAGCTGTCAGCAATAGCGATAGCGATCGTGGAGTCGTTTATATTCGTCTACACCGGCTATGTGCCGATCGCAGCGCCGAGCCTATTCGGCCTCGTCGTGTTCCAGCTACTGATCGGCGCCGTGACCATAGTGTTCCTTGACGAGATGATGAGCAAGTACGGCATAACCTCAGGCATAAACCTTTTCATAGCTGCCGGCGTGTCATACGCGATAATAGCAGGCACGTTCACGGTCATAATACCTGAAGCCGTGGCAGCGGTGCAGCAGGGCGGCGCCAACGCGCTGGCGAACGCAGTGCTGGCCTTCGGGCCGCTGTTCTTCGCGATAATAGTATTCCTCGTCAGCATCTACGCTTACGAGATGAAGGTAGAGTTGCCACTCGCGTTCGAGCAGCTCAGGGGCGTAGGCGGGCGCCTGCCCATCCCATTCCTGTACGTCAGCGTGCTGCCTGTAATACTGGCATCGTCGCTGGAGCTCAGCCTAACTGTATGGCTCAGGTTCCTGAGCGGCGTCCAGGGAAGCCTGGCCGGCCTTGCACACTTCATAGCCACTTACACGGTACAGGCGGGCGCGCCGGTGCTCAGCGGCGGCATAGCGTACCTCATCTCGCCGCAGTTCCCGCTGCCGTACTCCGGCACCTTCGGCGGCATAGGCGGTTACGGGCCCTACTTCAACTACCTACTGACGCAGACCAGCACCCTGGTGCTGCCATGGGGCGGCCAGGTCTTAGTGCCGGAGTGGGTGCACGTGATAATCTACACGCTAGTGCTCGTCGTGCTGTGCGTCATCTTCGGCAGGTTCTGGATAGAGATGACCGGCCAGAGCCCCAAGAACGTGGCGGAGCAGCTCGGCGAGGTAGGCTGGCAGATACCTGGGTTCAGGCGCGACCCGCGGATCATAGAGAACGTGCTCAAGAGGTACATACCCACCATAACTGTGCTAGGCAGCATATTCGTCGGGCTTCTGGCCGCGCTCGCGACACTTACTGGTGCGGTCGGCACTGGCATGGGGATACTGCTGACCGTGGGCATAATCTACATGGTATACCAGCAACTGGAGCAGGAGCGCATACGCGACACGTACCCGATACTCAACAAGATAGCGAAGTGACTCCCTGGACAACGCCTAGGTAACTTTTAATACCTAGGTAACTTTTAATAATATGTGCCTGCAAACTAACTTGCCATTGGTTTCTGATGAAGTTGGCTCCTGTGATTCGGACAAGGTCTTTGAATGGGAAAGTTTCCTATAGCAGATGCAGCGCTTGCGAAGGTGTGGATCTGCAAGAGGTGCAAGAGCAGGAACCCGGCAGGCAGCGAGCGATGCAGGAAGTGCAACTACCGGTACCTCAGACCGAAGCGCAAGGAGATAAAGGTTAAGAAGTAGTTTTGCGATTGGTGAGTTTGTGGTTGAGCTTACCCCGATAGAGCAGATCGTCGTCAAGGCGATGCAGGAGCTGGGAGCTACGAAGGACACGAGCATAAAGACCGCGGATGACATAGCGAAGAAGTGCAACCGGCCTAAGAGCATGGTCACTAACACGCTTGTCTCGCTCGCGGGCAAGGGCGTTATAAAGCGCGTTGCCAGGGAGAAGGCCGCGGGCTACTACGTTATGCAGACCTCGTGATTCGTTGGACGAGCCCAGCGAGTACATAGACTTCATGGCGAAGTACAAGGACTGGGTAGCCATAAAGCGGATGGGCATACGTAGCGGCACCAAGCCAGAAGAGGCGGTTTATCACTTGGCCGGTATACGCAGCACGATAGATACCAGGATGTACAGGCTGCTCGGGATAGACACGACCGTGCTGGACAAGGCATCGGCCTCGATCACCTCTGGCATGAGGAAGAGTTACGACTCGCTCGGCGAGGCGGTAAAGAGGATGGGCTCAGCAGAAGCCAAGAGCGCCCTGTCAGCATCGTGCAACGGCAGGAAGGAGCTTGAACAGATAGCGGCGACATACCTGCTCGGCAAGGTCATAACAGATCTCAAGTTCGACTCATGCGTGAACCAGCTAATACTGTCTAAGGTCTTCCCTGAACTGAAGCCGCCGAAGGCGCCCGGCCGTACGGGCAGGGTCGCGGCCAGGACTTAATCGGTTTTGCCAGGTTATATAGGCCCGCAGTTGTCACGCTCGACGCCCGGGCAGCGAGTGTGCACATTCTATATTCCTGCGTGCAAATCTGTGCGACTAAACGGGTGTATCCAGAACACACGATAAGCTTGGTGAAATGAACTTCGCCAAATCTTTTCTTGGTCCGGCCAAAGGCCACGCTACGTACAACCGCGATAGGGCTATGCTACTGCTCAAGGTATCTACGGTTTATTTTGTCACGGCACTAATCCTGTTCCCGACGATAGCGGCGAACGCGACAAACCTGATAGCGGGGCACACTAGCGACGCTTACCAGGCATTGTGGAGCCTGTGGTGGGTCAAGTACTCCCTACTCACGCTGCACTCTAGCTTCTACACTGTCACGTACAGCGTCATGTACCCGATAGGCTTCGACACGGTATTCGATACCCTGTCGCCGATAGGCGGCGTGCTGTCAATACCGCTTCAATTCATCAGCCTGGCACTGGCCTACAACGTCCTCTTCTTCCTCGGCTTCATAGTGACCGGCCTCGGCGCCTTCGTGCTGTGCGAGTACGTGACAGGGGACCCGCTCGCGTCGTTCCTCGGCGGCTTCTTCTTCACATTCAGCGCCTTCCACATCGCCTACGAGATGCAACTACACACGCCCTTCTTCTTTCTCGGCTTCTCCGCGTTCTTTATGTACTTCGTGTTACGCGCACTGGACCAGGGAAGGGGCTACAGGTACGCCGCTCTGGCGGGCGCTGCGTTCGTGCTCGTAGTGTACATGGACGAGTACGAGGAGGGCATAATGGCGCTGCTGGGCGTGGCCATAGTACTCGCGGTGTACCTGCTGCGAAGGGATAACCGGCGCAGGCTATTCGGCGGCCAGCGCCTCTTCAAGCTTGCTGCGGTCGGATTCGTCTCCGCCTTTGCCCTGGGCTCGTTCGGTTTCGTACCGTTGATCTCCACGGCGCTGGCACCCAGCGGCCTGAGCGCGGTCAACCAGCAGAACCGTATAGCCGACAACATCGCGTGGAGCGCCAACTTCCTGGCCTTCTTCGTGCCCAACTACTACTTCTATGACAACGCTTTCCACACCGTTGCGCCGAACCTGCTGTACGTGTCTGATGGACAGGTGGCTTACGTGGGCCTTGCGGCGCTCGCGCTCGCGCTCTACGGAGTATACCGCGAACGCAGGAGGTCTGCCGTGTGGCTCATTTTAGCAGTGGTGATGGCGTGGCTCGCCCTCGGGCCCGACATCAAGTTCGGCAACATTTTGACCGGTATACCTGGTCCTTTCCTCCTGTACCACTATGTGCCACTGTTAAACATAATAAGGGAACCGGAGAGGTTTGACATAGTGGTGTCGCTCGCGATAGCGGTGCTCGCTGCGATAGGCGCTGCGAGGCTCTTCGCGGTAATGCGTTCGCACCCGGGCACTGGGACCAGACGCACATATTTTGCCACGGCAGGCCTGTGCCTGTTCTTCCTGCTCGAGACCTTCGGACCATCGTTCCTGAACATGCCGCTGAGCCTGACCACGAACACTGCGGTGCCGCACTTCATAAGGCAGATGGCATACATGCCAGGCAACTTCTCCGTGCTGGTCCTGCCGCAATCTAGCCTCGGCAACTTCCTCTACAGCGGCATGGCGCAATATTACGAGACCGCGATGCAGAAGCCGCTTGTAGGCGGCGCCATAACCAGGTGGGACCTGCAGGAGGCCCTGACCATCTTCAGCATGCCACTGATAACACAGGCAACATACTTAGCCACTTACAACAACCAGAGCTACTACACGCCGCCGTACGCGTCGCCGATAGACGAGAACTACACGAAGCAGTCGCTCAAGACCCTTCTGGACTACAAGACCGGCTTCATCGTTGTGATAGATGCGGCGTACAACGGCGGCGCCTTCGACTCGCTCTATGGCTACCTCAATAAGACGTTCGGCGAGCCAGTTTACGCAGACTACAACGTGACGGTGTTCAGCACGGCGCGCGCTCTCAGCGGCAACCTCTACACTGGTTTCATAAGCTATTACGAACCGGACCACTGGGGCGAGGTCGAGCTCCCCAATGGCTCTGCCTGGTGGACGCCAACGAACGAGTACGGCGTCGTGGTCACTTACGCGCCGTACGCCAACGGCACGGCACAGGTAATTGGCATCAACGCAACCATGCGGTTCGACGCGGTCGGAATGGACGGGGCGCAGACGCTGGCAGTGCAGAGCTACCCTACGACAACCGATGCGCACACCACACAGATACTGAGCGTCGGGCCGGAACCTGAGGAGTATACGCTGAGCATACCGATGGTTACAGGCCCCAGCGGCAACATAGTCGGTTTCTTCGACAACGCCGCTATCGGCGGGCAGGGCACAGTGCTAATAAGCAATATAACCTTCAGCGGGTGAGCACTGTCAGCGCACGTGGTGGGAGGCCCTGAACTTCTTTATCAGCTCGACGGCCTGCGCCACGGCCCTGTTCACGTCCGCTACGGTGCGCGCGCCCGTGCATATCATCTTCCCGTTCTTGAATAGCAGAAGCGCGGCCTTTGGCTCGTGTATCTTCAGTATGGCGCCGGGGAACTGCTCCGGCTCGTAGTCTATGTCGTGCGACGAGCTAGCCAGGCCGTACAGGTCGAGCTCTATGTTCAGATCGGCGCTAGCTACGATGTTCTCGACCCTGTAGGTCGGCCTAAGAACCACGTGCTTGTGCGGCGGCGCGATCTGGCCGCCCTCCTGAGCCATTGGAACACTGAGTGCTCTCTTCTCAACCAAACTATATATATATTAGCGTTCAGATAATGCCACGGCTATAGATGGTGTTTTGGATGAGCGAGCGTTCACACGGCCTGTTCGCGGGGAGGACAAGGCACCTGTCTAGGCATCACAGGCTGTCATCCATAGGCGTAACTGGCAGGATAAAGAACTTCGAGATCGGCGACAAGGTCGCGGTGGTGCCGAAGGGCAACATCAAGAACATACCGCACCCGAGGTACAGGGGCAGGATCGGCACAGTGTTGGAGAAGCGCGGCTCTGCCTATGTGGTTGAGCTCAAGGTATTCAACGCTGTCAGGCACCTGGTAGTGCCAGCGGTGCACCTCGAAGCTGTGGCGCGGCCTAGTAGTGCAGCTTCTTCACGTAAGGCTTGACGAATAGGTAGAACCTCTCGTTGCCGCTGAGCTCCATTACGACCCTATCGGAGAGCAGCTTTACCGGGTCCTGCAACAGCGGCACCCTCGTCGCTATGTCGGCGAAGCTCTCGAACCTCTTCTCTTCTCTAGCCGTGAGTATGGCTTTCAGGTGCTTCTTGCCTACGTTCGGCAGCAGCTCAAGAGTGTGCTGCCTTATGCTCATGGGCCCTGCGTTGTTGAAGACGTCGACGAAGCGCTGCTCGTTGTTCTTTATCACCATCGCTACCATGCCAGGCAGCTCGCGCTTCGCGGTCTCTGTTAGCTTGTCGAAGGTTATGCGCGCCTTTATTATGGATATCTTGTCGCGCTCGTCCCTGCCGATGTAGACCTGCTCCGCAGTCTTGAGCACCACGCCCGGCTTGGGCTCGGCCTCTAGCAGAGTGAACCAGGTGTCGCCCATCAGCTGAGCTACAGGCTCAGGCCTGTTGGAGAAGGACTTGCCGGTGAGCAGGAAGTCGAGCACGTATGCGTACTCTTCCCTGCGCTCCTCATGCTTTTCCTCCTCCATGAAACCATCTCGGGCAACATCGGAAGCATTCAAACACTGGCCTTCTTCACTATTTCAAAGACCTTACCGACGAGCTCGTCGTCGAGAGGCTGCTTCGCGCCCGCCAGGACCTGCCTGAGCGAGGGCTCGTTCTTGGGCATAACGTTGAGCACGCTTGTGATCGTACTTGGCTGCAGTACCTTCAGCTCCTCCATGGACTTCTTGGCCGTCTCGTACTTAGAGTCGGACAAGGCGAACTTCTTGGCGTGATCCAGCGCTATCTGCTGCTCGTAGGAGAGCGCGCCATCCTTGCCCCTGGCAGAAAGTACCTCAGCTACCTCGTTGAGCGATGCGCTGCGAACCTGCTTGGCGTCGAGTCCTATCATTGAACCACCGCTATGTGTGCGCGCTTGCTATTAAAGCCTTGTGTACAGTCCAGCAAACGGATATAATAGCTTTCTTTGTGCATTAATAAAAAGGTTTTGAGATGGACCCGAAGACTGCCTTTGAGAAGGTCCTCACGGAAGTCAAGAAGAAGATAGCCGGTAAGAGCGAGATCATAGAGCTGATGTTCATAGCCATTCTGGCCAATGGCCACGTGCTCCTGGAGGGCGTGCCAGGAGTGGCGAAGACCACAATGACGAAGACCCTGGCCGACACTATCCAGTCACAGTTCACCAGGATACAGGGCATGCCAGACCTGGAAATAAAGGATATCATAGGCTACACCTACGTCGATGACAAGAACGAGGTGCAGCTGAAGAGGGGGCCAATCTTCACTAACATACTGCTAATAGACGAGCTCAACAGGGCACCGCCGAGGACCAACACGGCCCTGCTCGAGGCGCTAGAGGAGAGGCAGGTCACGATAGGCGGGGCTAGCCTGCCGCTGTACAAGCCGTTCATGGCCCTGGCGACGCAGAACCCGCTCAACATAGAGGGCACCACCCCGCTGCCGAAGGTCCTCGCCGACAGGTTCCTCATGCGCTTGGCGGTGTCGTACCCGACGATGGAGGAGGAGCAGCAGATGCTGCGCATAAAGGAGCGCGAGGAGAAGATAGTGACACAGAAGGTGCTAACCACGGACGACATAATCGGCATGCAGGACATGGTGAACGGGATCGTGATGCCAGACGAGGTGATAGCTTACATAACCAAGGTGGTGGACGCCACGAGGAAGGACATACACATCACCATGGGCGCCAGCCCGCGATCGGAGATAAGCTTCATGAGGTGCGCGAAGGCTAGGGCGCTCATCCAGGGGCGCAAGGAGGCCACTATCGACGATATAAAGTTCCTGGCGGAGCCGGTGCTGAGCCACAGGCTCGTAGTGAGGGCCAGCGGCGGCCTAGGCGTGGGCGGAATAATTAAGGGCATCGTTGCTACGACGCGGTGACGCACCCTTCGCGCGCACGCGTATCATGTCGGCGTACCTTGTGAACTGCTTAGCCGATGCGCTGGCCTCGAGGCCCCTGCACGCTTCGTCGATCAGGGAGTTGTTCAGCTCCAGCGCGCGCGCCAGCGCATCGTCCGGGCCTGCCGACGCGGCCTGCAACACGCTGACTATGTTGGGCCTGAATCCTGATGCGTCGTTGCCGGTGGACTTGGGCCTAGAGTCGTTCATGCCGGCGAAGTTTAGTACATCGTCGCGTATCTGGAACGCTGTGCCGACCTTGACGCCGAACTCGCGGAGCGCATCGATGTCGCCGCTGTGCTCGTGCACGGCAACTATGCTGGCCGCGGTACCTATCAGCGAGGCGCTCTTCAGCTTGGCTATCTCGATGTAGCGCTTCTTGCTGGGCACCTCGCGCTTGGACTGGCACTCGTAGTCGAGCATCTCGCCGGCGCACATCTCCATCGCGGCTTCGGATATCGCCGAGATCACCTCTGATCCGTATGGCGAGGCGAGCAGTATCGACTTCGATATCAGGGCGTCGCCTGCCAGTATCGCGGAATCGACGCCGTAGGCGATGTGCACGGAGCTCTTGCCACGGCGAATGGTGTCGCCGTCTATTATGTCATCGTGGACCAGCGACGCCGTGTGCAGCAGCTCTATGGATGCCGCGAGGTCGACGTACCTGCCCGGATCCTTGCCGAGGGCAGTTGCGCCGACGAACACCAGCAGGGGACGCACGTACTTGCCCGGTGATCTGATCAGATATGTTGATGGGGATTCGAGCTGCTTGTTTACGAAATCCTGCTCGCCGAGGGCCCTCAACCTGGCTGCGGTCTTGGAGAGACTCCTCTTTATGTTGCTCGGTATATCGACGCTAGAGGGCGTCTCTATCTCAATCATGGAAATCGGTCTGTCCGCTTGGCAAGCGGAATAATGGATGGCAAGGGATAAAACCCTTTGCGAGCGATGCCGTCGCCGATACGCACCGCACGCGGCGTGCTCGACAAGGTGGCTGGAAATCCCACGCCGTTTACTTGCTGGATGAGAGCGGACCGCAGAACCTAGAAAGTATATATACACGGATTATAATATAAACAGCATGGATTACGCGATGGCGCATGGATCCGAGCACGCATCCGATGCGCTGGCCGTAGTTTGCTGGTGGCTAGTTGGCCGATGAGACGCTTTATATAATTGGCATAGACTCCGCACCGCTATGGATAATAAAGAGGTTCCACAGGGGCATGAGGATGCGCGGCTTCTCCGAGTTCATAGAGCGTGGGGCTCTCACCGACATGGAGTCCACCATGCCACCGATGACCGGGCCATCGTGGCCGAGCATATACACCGGCGTGAGGCCAGGCCGGCACGGCGTGCCGGAATTCCTCAGGATGGAGCCCAACTACACGAAGAGCGTCGTATACTACGACGCTGCGGTCAGGAGGCCATTCTGGGACACGCTGGCTACGAACGGCGTGAGATGCCTAGTCATGACGCCGGCAATGGCGGTAACGCCGTCGTCGGTTGACGGGGTCGACATGATTAGCGGTTTCCCGCTGCCTGCACGGTTCAGCTCGCAGCGCGTCAAGGCGGTCGCAAAGGAGTACGCGTTCAGCGGCGAGCCGGAGATCGAGGCCGACATGAAGAGCGGCAAGGTCACGCTAAGGGAAGCCTCGTCGATCTATCTGAAGAGCATAAGGACCAGGAGCGAGATGAGCCGCGAGCTTATCGAGACAGGCAAGTACGGCATGGCGTTCATCTGCTTCACCGAGACCGATAGGATGCAGCACTTCTCTATGAACATGCCGGACTGGCAGAGCTACGTGCTGCCGCTGTACAAGGGCATATCTGACTTCATGGAGTGGCTGGAGCACAGGGCCGGGGAGGAGGGCGCAACCGTTATGCTCGTGTCTGACCACGGCGCGCAGCCCATAAGGGAGAAGTTCCTGATGAACGGCTGGCTCATAAACAAAGGCTACGCAAAGCTCAGGCCAGAACTAGAGGCCAGTATCGCGAGCTCCGGCAGCAGGGGCACGGTCAGGTACGCAGTAAGGGAGAAGCTGCTCAAGGCGGTCAACAGGAGCGGCTCGAGGAAGGTGCTGTACGACAAGCTGCCGAAGAGCATAAAGGGCATGGCAAAGGCGGCCATGGCGAAGACGCTGGCTGGCGCGTCTGCAGAAGACTACACCAGACTGCACGACTTCGACTACGACATGGCCGGTACGAGGGCCTTCGCAAGCGTAGCCAACTGCCCTGTGGCCACGATATTCATAAACGACGGGCGCTTCGACAGCGGCCGGGTTGTGAAGCCATCTGACAAGAGGGCGCTGAAGAGGGAGCTCATGAAGGAGCTGCTCGACATCAAGGACGGGGACGGCAGGCGCGTCATTGTCAAAGTTTACGACGGCGACGACTATTACGAGGGCACCAAGTTGTTCATAGCTCCTGATATAATGGCTGAGGCCAGGGAGGGCTGCCTGCTCGATTCGTTTGGTTACCTGAAGAGCGGCGGCCTCTTCATAAAGCCAGAGATGGCCAAGAGGGGGGACCACCTGAGGAACGGCATCTTCGGCCTGCTGTCGTATGGGCGTGAGCTTGACTACGATAGGATAGCGGATAAGAAGCTGTACGTGTACAACGTAGAGCCGACTGTGCTCAAGCACTTCGGCATTAAGCCGGACAATGACAGGAGGTACGGGCCGATATTCTAGCCACATGATCGCATGAGAGTGCTCATATTCGACGTGAGCTCAAGGCTGGGCACTGTTGGCGGCGCGCAGAGGGTCGCCGGCACGCTGCTCAGGGAGCTCAGGAAGCGCGGCATCGACACTTACTATTTCGGCTACCGGACCGAGTACGTCGGGGATGACGGCAACGCATTCTTTCTTGGCAGGCCAGTAGGCAAGGCGGAACGGCGCCCGGCGATAAAGGGCGGGATGCACGGCTTAGTAGACAGCGTACCGGTCAGGATAGCCTACTACACGTTCTACTCGGTAACCGGAATAAAGACCCCTGGCGCTGACGAATGGCTGAGGAGGATACGGCCGGACATAGTGATTGCAAGCTCCATACAGGATTTCGTAGTGCTCAGGAGGCTCAAGGGCAGCCTGCGCGGAGCCAAGATAATCTACATAGACCACGCAAACGCATCTGGCAGGTACGGCGGCCCGCTGGACTACAACGCTCTAGGCCTCACATTCGGCACCGGCAGCTACGCCGGCCTCGATGGCGCGCAGCGCCGCTTCTTCGGCTTCTTTGACGGAGTAGTGGTACTCAACAGCGAGCAGCTTGCTAGCGTCACGCGCTTCAACAAGAATGCTATCGTTATACACAGCACGCCACTGCTCAGGCCAAGAAAGCCGAGCGAAGGGGAGCTGGCAGAATTCAAGGAGCGTAACGGCCTGCGCGACCGCAGGGTGGTGCTGTACCTTGGTAGGCTGGCGGAGACGCAGAAGAACGTCGGCACGCTCATCCGCGCTTTCGAGAGCATCGGCGATGACAGGATGCGCCTGATAATAGCAGGGGACGGCAGGTCGATAGGACTTTACGTAGGCATGGCCGCTGGAGACGGACGCATCAGCGTCGTAGGCAGGGTGCCGGAGGAGCAACTGGGCCTCTACTACGCAGCTGCGGACCTCTACGTACTGCCATCGTTCTGGGAATCGTTCAACGCCACATTCATGGAGGCCGCTCTCTTCGGCACGCCGCTGCTGCTGTCCACTGGCAGCATAAACGATGACATGAGGAAGGTCTTCGGCGACAGGATGTACACGTTCGACCCGAACAGCGCGGAGGACCTGGCCGCGAAGATCAGGCTGTTCTTCGAGGATGGTTCCTTGAGGAAGAGGCTGAAGGAGCTCTCTGCAGACATAGCTAGGGAGTATAATATGGACAACGAGATGGACGCGTACGCCGAGGCGCTAAAGCGCATGCAGAGTTCCGGCGCTCTGCAGTGAGGGCGTGTGGTGTGGCCGATTCGTGCGAGGCTTAATGGTGCCAATTGCCTTGGCTGATTGAATGGCCAAAAACGCGGTGCAGCTTCGAACAAGGCCGGCACCGGCCTTCTGCTCATCGGAATCTGGCCTTTCTTGCTTGTGGCAGGCTCTGCAGCGACGCTCGTAGATGCAGCTGTCAGCATCATCATAAGCACCGTAACGGTAGTCCTGATCCTGATAGGTTTCATACATGTGATAATTTGGTGGGGCTCGCACACCGGCAGGCAGAAAAAGTTCTTGGTCGCTGGCATAATCGTTTACTACTCGATCGGCGATAAGCTAAGGCGGCACTGATCGCCGGAGTTGCAGAGCGCGACACCGTGCCCGAAGGAAGGTCTTTATAGTTAGACGGCCTCTTTTGCTCGCAAAGATGCATTGGTATGGAAACGATAAACTGTGGACAGGCTAGGGCTTCGCACATCGGCTCGAAGGTCAGCCTGTACGGCTGGTGCAGGCTTCTCAGGGACCATGGCGGCAAGCTCTTCATAGACCTGTCTGACAGGTACGGCACTACACAACTCGTCTTCGATGGAGCTGCAAAGACCGAAGCCGAGAAACTCGGGAGGGAGTACGTCATACACGCCCTCGGCACTGTGAGGGAGAGGTCGCCTGATACAGTCGACAATGAGAGCAAGACCGGCGCCGTGGAGGTCGCTGTGGAGTATTTCGAGCTGATAAGCGAGTCTAGGGTGCCGCCATTCGAGCTCATACCTGAAAAGGGGCGCTTCCTAGCAGATGAGGAGCTCAGGCTGAGGCACAGGTATCTGGACCTCAGGAGGCCGAAGGCCGTGCATAACATAGTGTTCAGAGACGCCGTCACCAAGGAGATAAGGAAGTTCCTATGGGGCCGAGACTTCCTTGAGTTAGAGACGCCGCTGCTGATAAAGGACACGTACGAGACCGGGGCCAGGACTTTCCTAGTCCCATCGCGCCTGCATAAGGGCAAGTTCTACGCGCTGCCGCAGTCGCCGCAGCTCTTCAAGCAGATGTGCATGATAGGCGGACTGGACAGATACTTCCAGATAGCGAGGTGCTTCAGGGACGAGGACCCGAGGGAGGACAGGCAGCCTGAGTTCACGCAGGTGGACATGGAGGTGTCCTTCAAGGACGAGGAATACATCATGTCGATTGTCGAGGACATGATAGCCTCGATTTTCAGGAACGTCCTCGGCAAGGAAATCAAGGTGCCGTTCGCACGCATGAATTATGCGGAGGCGTTCGGGACCTACGGCAGCGACAAGCCGGACCTCCGGTTCGGCGCCCGCATAGAGGACGTCACAAGGGAGGTGGCGGCGTGCGGCTACAGGATTGTCAAGAGGGTTGCGGATAACGGCGGCAGGGTCAGGGCCATGCGCTTCAAGGCCGATTTCGGCAAGCCGGGCTCGAGGGTCACAACAAAGCAGATGCTGGGGCTCGTAGAGCTGGCGAAGGGCTTCGGCCTCGGCGGCCTGACATGGCTCTATATGGATGGGGGCTCGGTGCGCTCAGAGCCTCCAAGCATAGCGGACGCTCTAGGCACAGCGGCGGCCGCAATCGCGTCGAAACTTGGTGCCGGCGATGGCGACGTCATAGTCATGGGCGCCGACCTGTCCGATAGGTTCCTGCTCGGCGCCCTGGGGAAAGTTAGGAAGGCGCTTGGAGACATGATAGGCGACTTCTCGACGGACTACTCGTTCGTCTGGATATACGGCTTCCCGGAGTTCGAGCGCGACGAGATAACCGGAGCGCTCAAACCGTCCCACAACCCGTTCACCGCGCCTACGACAGAGACGCTCGAACACCTAGATGCTGAACCAGAGCGCGTCATAGGAAGGCAGTACGACCTCGTCCTCAACGGCTATGAGCTCGGCAGCGGTTCCATCAGGATAAACAACCCTGAGCTGCAGCGCAGGGTCCTGCGCAGAATAGGCATGAGCGACGAGACCATAGACAGGCATTTCGGCTTCATGCTCGAGGCCCTCTCATACGGAGCGCCGATACACGGCGGCGTCGCCCTGGGACTGGATCGCCTGGTGGCGCTGCTGGCGGGCGAGGAGAACATACGGGATTTCATACTGTTCCCGAAGAACAAGAGGCAGGAACTGCTAGTCGATGGCTCACCCACGCCCGTGGGCACTGACAGGCTGAGGGAGGACTACGGTATAGGCAACGCTGGACCTGCCTGAAGTCTGGAACGCGCGTATTGCCGTTGAATGCTGCACGCAATAATCCAGCGCGTGCGGCGAAATTGATAAATAAGTTGGTATGAAAAACGGCTTATGCCTGCAAAAGCTAGGGGCGTCCTTGAGCGCATAAGGACCGACAAGGTGGAGTTCGTCGACCTGCAGATAATAGACATGGTAGGCAAGCTCAACCACGTCACGGTGCCGTCGTACAACATGACAGAGGAGGCCCTGTCGGGCGGCCTGCCGAAGCTCGATGGCTCTTCCCTGCGCGGCTTCAAGGAGATATTCGAGTCCGACATGGTCATCCTGCCGGATCAGTCGACTTATGCGCTGATACCCTGGCAGACGAGCAAAGGTTACAGGACCGCTAGGATGCTCTCCTTCGTTATGGAGGCCGGCGGCAAGAAGCATTTCTCCAGGGACTCTAGGTTCATGGCCCAGAACGCCGAGACCTATCTCAGGGGCCGCGGCTTCGACAGATCGTATTGGGGACCTGAGCTCGAGTTCTTCATCTTCGATGGAGCCGAGTGGGAGACTAACCCCAGGCAGAGGGAGATGGGCTCCTTCTACAGGATAAGGTCCCGCGAGGTCGAGAGCCCGCAACAGTATTCATTCAGGCCGAAGGAGGGTTATTACCCTTCGGAGCCGCACGACACGCTCATGGATGTCCGGAACGAGATAACAAGGGTGATGCACGACAACTTCGGCACGCATGTGGAGGCGCACCATCACGAGGTCGCCGGTGAGGGACAGTGTGAGATAAACGTGATGTACGATACGCTGCTCTCGCAGGCCGACAAGCTTGCGACGCTCAAGTACGCGGTGAAGAACGTCGCTGCGAACGCTGGCATGGTGGCTACGATGATGCCGAAGCCGATTTTCGGCGACAACGGATCCGGCCTTCACGTGCACGCGAGCCTGTGGCGCGGCCAGAACAATGCCTTCTATGACAGCGGGGACAAGTATGCTGAACTTAGCCAGACGGGCAGGTACTTCGTTGGAGGACTGCTCAATCACAGCAGGAGCCTTGCCGCGATAGTGGCGCCGACCACTAACTCGTACAAGAGGCTCGTGCCCGGGTTCGAGGCCCCGATATTCATAGCGTGGAGCAAGGGCAACAGGAGCGCGAATGTCAGGGTACCAGCATACTTCAACGGCAAGCAGGCTGCCAAGCGGGTGGAGTTCAGGACGCCTGACCCGAGCTGCAACCAGTACCTGGCTTTCTCGGCCATGCTGATGGCCGGCCTCGACGGGATAACCCGTAAGATGGACCCTGGCGACCCCGTGGACGAGGACATATACAAGCTGACACAGGTGCGCAGGAGGGAACTTGGCGTCAAGGAGCTACCGCGCGACCTGATGGACGCGACCGATTCGCTCCAGTCCGACAACGCCTATCTAAAGCCGCTCTTCGAGAGCGACCTCATCGACTGGATCATCGAGTACGGCAGGGCGCAGCACAGGGAGGTGGCGAGCAGGCCAACACCGCGGGAGTTCTACCTCTATTTCGATCTGTAGAACATACTCCAACGAGTGCAACTTAGTGGGTTTTGAGTAAGACGGTCAACTGCGTGTTCCTACCACTCAACGCTGGGTCAACACGGTCACAGTACCGGAACCGTAGTTTGCTATGTAGATATAGCCGTTTGAGGGATCGTACGCTGCTGCCTCGTCCAGTCCGAACATATACTGCCCAACGCTCATATTTGATATTATTGTATTGGTTTTGGTCGATAGGACCAGAACACGATTTGTGCCTGCTTCTACCACATAAACATTGTTATTCGCAGGGTCGTACGCCATGGCGCTTGGAGGAGCGCCATAAGTACTTATGGTTAGGCTGACTGAGTTGTTTTTTATTATAGAGATTGTATTCGAGCCCTCATTCGCAACGTAGAGACTTCCGGTAGCGTTGTCATACACGATGGAACTCGGAGACCGGCCCGTATTTATTGCTGACACCTCACTGTTGCTGGCTGGTGATATTACAGATACTGAGCAATTTACCCCATTGTTTATATTGTTGATGCAGCCCGTAGGATCGACGGTGCCGTAGTCCAACACATAGATTTCTTTATTGCTTTGGTCGAAAAGAATGCCGCCAGGGTTGACGCCCACGGTTATATTATGGATGACTGCGTTACCGGATACGACAGACACTACATCGGAAGCACCTGAGGACACATAGGTATAATTGTTGATTGAATCGCGGGTTATGCCATCAGGGCCACGACCGACCATAATCGTTGATATGACAGTACCGTTTGCAGCGTCGATTATTGATACTGTATTGTTCAGAGGGTTTGCTATGTATATGTAACCATTGCTTTTATCCACAGCTATGGCAACCGGATTAGAGCTTACTGCGATTTCGGTAGTTATAGCATTGTTTTTAGGGGATATGGCCGCAACCGCCTTGTGACCGTACTCAGTAACATACATGTATCCATTTATAGGATCGTAGGCTACGCTTGTTGGGTATGAGTCGTGTCCTAGATATATGTTGCCGGCCACACCGTTCGTTGCTGTTGACAGGCCTATGGTTATTGACTGATTGGACGTGGTTTGAGCTAGAATTGGCTGCGTTTGAATGAACTTTAATAGCGCGATTATGCCAACCGCTATCAGTAACACCAATGCCACTGTCGCATAAGATTTAACTTTAATTTTATCACGCCCAGAACGATTAAGTTAAGCAGACACAGTTATGGGGGTATTGGCGGGGACGAATATGGTACTTCTATGTATTGCCCTGACCCGCCATTTCCACCGCACTGGTAGTTGCCAGGTACGCAGCCACTACCACCAGAGACGTCTATTGTTCCGGGTGTTATGCTGGACTCGTACGCTAGTATCACGAATCCGCCGCCGCCAGCGCCTGCGTTCCAGCACCAATCTCCAGAGCAACTGGAGCACTGTCCTGCACCGGTCCCCTGCCCATTCGGACAGCCTGAATAGCCGTTCGCATTTATCACGTTGTTGTTGATTACTTCTGTAGCCTGTATGTAAATGCCATTGCCACCGCTGCCAGAATAGCTCGGGTTACAACCGCAGGTGCCTCCGCCCGCGCCATCATAGTAGTTAGTGAACCCATTTGCGTACCATGTTGGTATATCGGCCAAAACTATACTTGGGGCCGGGGCAGGTTGGTGAGCTCCACTGCCAGGGGAGTCGCCATTGCAACTCCCCGGCGAACCGGCAGCGCCACCTGCAACGAGGGTGTTGCCGCCTGCGCCGCCGGTATTGCAGTTAGACCATCCGCCGCCGCCGCCAGAACCGCCATACGAATCTGGAACGTTACCACCATTTACACCACCGTTTCCATTGGTGACGCCTCCATTTCCGACTTGCCCAGTGATTATTGTGCCGTCATTGGTGAACGCCCCTCCTGATATTATTGCAAAACCATCTGTCGTAAGCGTGACGCCACTGTAGATTGTTACGCTCCCGGTAGTCTTTATGTCACCAGACAGAGCCGTGCTTAACTGGTACACCACATTGTCATTCCCGTCATAGCTTGGCGGATTATAGATTGTAGACACGATTGTTGTAGTAGATGTGGTTGAAGCACTCGTTGAGGTGGATGTTGAAGTTGACGTAGGAGTGGTTGTAGTGCTCCCGGAAAAGCTACCTGACGACTTCACCGTTAACGTAGCCACCTTTGAGTACGCTGTAGGACCGTTTGTGCACGGGCTGAGGCAGTAACCGAGCCAGACGTAGCCGGAGAAGGGCGTGCCTATCGTCGGGCTGCTCGGTACGGCGCCGGCTCGGAAGTCGCTGGCCGGAAAATCTACTGTGACAGTCTGGCCCGGTATAAGGACATTGGACGGGCTGCCGACCTGCACTGCGTCGTAGGGGCTCGAATGGCCGGTGAAGTTGACCGGCACGCCGCTGGAGTTGAGCGCCTCGCCCTGAGAGGCCACGAAGACCCAGTCGCCGTAGTAGTCCCTGCCTGTAGTCTGGCCGAAGGTAAATATTATTCCGTTTGATGTGTATACAGGATTCTTGCAGACGAAACCTGATTGCGCTATGCAGGCCTGCGGGCTCAGGTTAGAGCCGTTGAAGACACCCAACTCGAACAAGGACGCCAGAACCACTGCTATAATCAGTATGGCCCATCCGTAAGTCATCAGATACTCCATTGCGGACTGGGCCACGAATCGGAATGGCTTTCTCTTCATTTGGTCTACTTTTACATACATACGCAACACCATAGTTTACTTATTATAGTCAACAGTAGTACCCAAACAACCAATTCATGTTCCAATAAGCAGTTACATCACCAGAACCGTATACATCAACCGACGTCGGATTTGAAGAAGAGCTTCCGCTAGGATCAAAAACGATTCCGCCCGTGGTGCCCCAGTGGTTAAAGGAGCATCCGGAGTATGGTGTCGCCTGCAGAAACAAACTCGAGCCAGAAGTCACGTAATACGGATTGCTGCCAAGTGGAGAGGAGCCATATGGAGTGTTATATACTGTACCGGACTGTACCAACGTACTACCGCCATTACCAGGCGAACTCAAGATATCAACACTGTAGTACTGGCATGTTTCGGAGAAGCTGCCGGACGGAATTGACGGACCACCAGCGCAATAATTATTCATACCGTTGCCGCCGCTATATTGATAGCTGAGGCTACCAACCAAGTTATTAAAACTAACGAATCCAGTACTGCCAGAACCGCATCCAGTAGAAGACGGATAAGCGGATGAGGCAGGATTGCTGCTATATACTGTGACGCACCACTGGGGGGTTGACTGGGGCAAGCCGCTAGCATAGAACGTAACCTCATACTCCCAATTTACACTGACTTGGTTGGAGCATGCGATGCCGCCATTACCGTTACCACACGTAGCGCCTTCTGTAGGGTCTATCGCAGCTTCGTAAGTCTGGGAAGTCGATTGCGATTCGCTGACTGACACAGAACATGTGGTAGTGCTGAACTCTTGGCAGACTGTAGTGCCGTTTGTTAGGTCGAATATTCTTAGATAATAGCCGCCCGAGGACGGGGTGTGATTGGTTGTTGCGGTAAGCGTTACCGCTTGCCCCACAGATGGGGTCGTGCTTGAAGCAGAAAGCGATACGGACCAACTTATTGTTGTAGTAGTCGTGGTAGAAGTCCACGTCACATAGGCGTTATTCGAACATGCAGTAGCCCCGCTGCAGCTGTTAGAGTTTACGTACGCTTGGAAATCGTATTCTGTACCTGCGGGGTAATTCGAAGAAGAAACTGTTGCCTGGCACGTATAGCCACCTGGATTGCATTGAGTTACTAGGATTGGTGCCGCCTGGCAATAGTTTAAGTTCGGATAACATACATCTGTAAGATCGTATATGTCTATGTAACCACTTACGTACCAATTCGCATCCGCATACAGAGTAACTGGCGTCCCAGCCGGTTCTGTTGTAGATGTTGCACCATTGCCAGGTGGCGAGACATAAAGCGATATGCTACTTTGTGGCGGTGGTGAACAATTTCCACTGCACGTTGTTGTAGAAGAACTCGTAGTAGACGTGCTAGTTGTGGATGTGGTGGTAGATGAACTGGTGGTTGTAGAAGTAGACGATGTTGTAGAAGATGTAGAAGAAGATGTAGTAGAGGAGGAGGTAGAGCTAGAGGATGTAGACGATGAAGTCGTAGTAGTGGTCGACGGTGGGTAAGCTACGCAGCCAGACGCGCAACTGTTGAACTGCGACTGCGAGGATATGTATAGTATGTAGCCTGAGGGGTTGCCATGTATGTTGTCGTAGTAGCCCGAACCAGCCCAGCCATTGCCGTACGGAAATGGATCTGATGCACTGCCTGGAGTACTGGCACCACTCTGAAGTAGCGCGCCGCCGACCGAAACTAGCGTCATTGTAGCGACCTTCTCGTATGATGTGGGGGCTGGGCACGGCGCTGACAGACAGTAGCCGATCCAGACGTAGCCGGCGAAGTTCGTGCCCGCAGGAATTCCAGGCAGTATCTGACCTTGCGGGAAGTACGAGAACGTGACATTCGTTATCTGACCCGGTATCAGCACGTGATCCTGCCCGGAGCCTATCTGGGTTGCATAAGACGGCGGTGTACCGATGGTGAAGTTTATAGGTATGCCGTTGGCGCTCAGAGGCTCGCCCTGCGCGGCCACGAAGACCCAGTTACCATAGTAGTCGTGACCGGTGTTCTGGCCGAGATCGAACGTTATCGTGTTGGCGCCGTACACCGGGTTCCTGCAAGTGAAACTGGGTATAGGTATGCAGGTACTGGCGCCGAAACCGTGGTTGAAGATTCCGAGCTCGAAGAGGGCTGCGAGAACCACGGCTACTATTAGCACGGCCCAGCCGTAGGTCATGAAGAACTCCGTGGCGGACTGCGCCGTCGGAACGCGTTCGCGACCATGCTGGCCGAGAGACTGGGCGCGCGGCCTGCGCCAGATCGGCAGCTTTGACGCCTCGCAACCCATATGACCATCCCGGTTCCGCTCTTCATTTGTAATATGTATTGAACCGGCTTAATATTTGAATATTTAGAGCCCTTCGCCATAGTTAGGGTGTTTCTAGTTTAGCCGTCTTCCTTCTCGTCCATCGCCCACTTTCACACCGTTTTTCCCCACCGTCCCTACACCATGACCGATTATCAGATTCCTTCTAGAATCGGATTAACGCCTTCCCGTGATACTCGCGGCTTCTTCTCATCATGGCCACAGCATCCCTGAACTCGAATCCATGGAATCTCTCCGCGGCCAGGCTCCATGCTATGGCAGCGGCAGCGGCGTAATGCATGGCTATGAGGTCCTCGCTCTTGCCTAGTCTCTCGAGGCGCTCTGCTCTTGCCGCTACCTTGTCAAGCAACTCCTCCGACGGCTCCTTCCTGAGCATCGCCCTTAGCCGTTTCGGGTAATCCTCCTCTGCCGGGATGTAATAGAACCTGACCATGGTCACACCTCATCCGGCACGTCACTGTTTGACGAACGCGTATGCCACCGCGATGTCGTGCGGGGAGCATCTGTCGAGCAGGACATCGCCGATCAAGTTCATTGTGGAGCGGAGCGCATCGGATTCTGGGTCTGCGGCCCTGTGGTAACCGCACTCTAGAGTTATGTAGAAGCACTGCTCGCCGCTAAGTCTCTCCACGGCCTCGTCGGCTCCGCTGGCTCTGAAGGTGATCATGCCGCGCATGTCTTCGGGCAGGTTCGCCAGCATGCCATTCAGCAGCACTGCAGCTTCCTTGCTGTGCGCCAGGGATACCGGCACGACATACTCGTACGTGTAAAACTTCATGGCCCTGTCATGAACGAAGCTCTCGCTCAGGCCGACGCCAAGTTCGCCCTTGAGCATGGCCTTCGCGAGGTTCTTCTGCGCCTCGCTCATTTCGCCGCTGGTCTCCACACCAGGCGTACCATTTCCAAGACTCTTTGTGGGCATCCACCACACCACGCCAGCGTTAAGGCCGGTACAACACTTGGGCATGTTCTTATATATACACCTTATGATATATTTGTCGCAAAATTTACCATAAATGAGACAGGTGTTGCAAATGAGCGTAGCCGATACGATCCGGACGTACCTGAGGAGCAGGCCGTTCACGCTTATGGCCATAGAGGGTGGCATCGTCAACTACAGCGCCCTCTCTAGGATGATCCAGGAGGAACTCGGGCTAAAGAGCTACGCAGCCGTCAAGGCCGGAGTGTGCAGGTACGCCAGCGAGGTCATGGCGCGCAGGGAGGCGACGGAGCTGCATGCGCACCTTATATTCGAGGGCAATACGATAACGCTTATGGACGGTATAGTCGTGATAACTTCACGGAACAGGCTGGACTTGAAGAGCGAGGCCGAGGTCAAATTCGGCGCGTACTACGCGTACCTTACCGACAGGAAATCAGCAGCGCGCATGACCAAGAACGATAGGCGTAGTATACTAAAGGTGCGTGACTCGTGCACGGCCATAATCGTACACTCTGACGAGAGGCTCGAGACCACCGTGGGCGCGCTATCGCTGCTCACCGCAATGCTGGCAGGACAGAACATCAACATCATAGAGACCATAAGCTGCTACACTGAGACCATATTCGTGGTTGACAACGGGGATGCGCTGCGCAGCTATGAGCTTCTTTCAGCTCTTACGAAATAGGTGCCTGGGAGCGCGCGGTTGATTGGTGCCGGCGCTGGCTCCGCTATGGGTTCGAAATGGGTAAGAGCCCGCGGTCGCCGCGGGCTCCTTACTGCAAAGGTGCGAGAATTCGAATTTCGGTCGTCTTGCCAGCATCATATTTGTAGTAAACCTTGCGGCCCATCCTGTGCCTTTCTAGGATACCGTCCCTGCACAGCCTGTTGAGCCTGGTGCATGCGGCGTTCCTTCCCCTGTAGTTCATGTATTCCTTCACTTCGTCTGCACAGGCCATGCCGTCCTTGGTCTGTATGAATTGTATTATCTTGACATCGATGGGCGACAGGTCAACCTCGCGAGGCCCGTTGATTTGAGTTTCGGCGGCCTCCTCGCGCGCGACCTGTCCGCCGGCAGCGCCCATTCGCTCTTCTATCTTATCTAGCCTTGCCATTAGCGCATCGAGAGCCCTCCTAGTCTGCACATTCTGCTCATTCGCCATCTTGAAGAGGTCCAGTATGCTCGAGCTTACTCGCTCCTCGCTCCTGGTGCGCGCCAAGGATCTCTGCGCGTGCTTCAGCGCCCTGTCGCTCTTGGAGAGCTTCCGGCTCAGCTTCGTGACCCTGCCTTTCATGGCGGTCAGTTCGCGGCCCGAAGCCCTTGAAGAGCGCATCAATCCACCCGAGGTGTGAACCATCATGATTCGTTGTTGATCGAATCAACAACCCTTCATGATTTATTCATGATTCTATTGTGGATGAATCCATTTAAAAAGCTTTGCTTATGTTTGGACAGAATGACTACAACGCTAAGACACGCAACTGCGCGGCGCGAGGGCGCGAAAGCTACCGCGCTTGATACCGCACCGACATTAATTCTGCGAAAATGGGCGTGAGAACCAATAAAAACCTTAATTCAGAGACTTAAGGCGGTGCTTCTGATGGGCGTGAAAATCGGTAAGAGGATAAAGGATGTTATCGCGCGGGACAGGAAGGTCATGCTAACGCTGACTAGGGAAACGTATCCGTTCGTGCCGGACCACGGAGACGGCGACTTCGTCTACGATATCGAGGGTAACAAGTTCATAGACTTCTCCAGCTTCATAAGCGTTTACAACCTCGGTGTCAATGCCAACGTGGAGATACGCGATGCCGTCAAGAAGCAGGCCGAAAAGCTGATGCATGGCGCCTTCGCCGATTACTACGGCGAGCTGCCGGTCGCGTTCGCCGAAAAGCTACTTGGCATGGCGCCCAAAGGATTCAACGGCAGGGTCTTCTTCTCGAACTCCGGTACTGAAGCTGTCGAGGCGGCGATAAAGCTGTCTAGGTTATTGACGAAGAGGCGCTACCTGATGGCCTTCTATGGCGGTTTCCACGGCAGGACGATGGGATCGCTGTCGCTAACCGCGTCGAAGCTGGTGCAGAGGGAGCACTTCGGGCCGTTCGGCCCGGTGGTGCACGCACCATACGCCTATTGCTACAGGTGCCCGCTCGGCCTCGAATACCCATCGTGCGGCATCGCTTGTGCAGACTTCATAAGGAAGTACCCGCTGTCAAAGGAGGTCTCGAAGAATGAGCTTGCTGCGATATTCGTCGAGCCGATACAGGGCGAGGGCGGCTACGTGGTGCCACCTAAGGAGTTCATGAGGGAGCTTAGGAGCATAGCGGACGAGAGCGGGGCTGTGCTCGTATCTGATGAGGTGCAGGCCGGCTACATGCGCACCGGGAAGTTCTTCGCGATCGAGAACTTCGGCGTGGAAGCCGACATGTACACTCTGGCGAAGTCGATAGCTGGCGGTGTGCCGATGGGCGCCACGCTGGTGAGGGGATCGCTTGGCGACATGCCAGCAGGCTCGCACTCCACCACTTTCGGAGGCAATCTGCTCGCAGCCTCAGCGGCCAATGCGTCAATCGACTACGTGAAAAAGAACATGAAGAGCTTGCAGAGCGGCATAGAGAGGAAGGGAGCGTACGTAATGAAAAGGCTGAACAAGATGAAGGACTCCTATGAGATCATAGGCGATGTCAGGGGCATAGGCCTGATGATAGGCGTTGAGTTCGTTAAGGACAGGAAGACGAAGGAGCCTGCCACAAAGGCTAGGGACGAGATCGCCGACGCGTGCTTCTACGAGGGTCTCGTGGTGCTACCATCCGGTATGTCCACCATAAGGATAATACCACCCCTCACTGTCGACGACAAGAACCTGGAAAAGGGCATGGACATATTCGAGAACGTCGTTAGCAAGGCGGATAAGACCAGGGGTAAGTGACGAGCGCGGCGCGCTGCACGTGATACCATGTCGGAAGAGGCACCGCGGCAGAACGGCCTGCCGTACTCTTGGGACGTCACCGACAGCGCATCCGATATAAAGGGCGATTACCAGAGGTATGAAGGGCGTCGGGTGTCCATAGCCGGCAGAATCGTGGCGGCCAGGGCCTCAGGCAAGCTCGTCTTCCTGGACGTGATCGATGACACAGACAAAATGCAGTGCTACGCTGATTTCTCTGTGCTCGGCGAAGCCAAGTTCGCGGAGGTAAAACGCTACAACGCCGGCGACATAATCGGAGCCGCTGGCACCGTCTTCAAGACGAACAGGGGCGAGGTGAGCGTCAAGGCCGAGAACATCACGCTACTCGCGAAAGCGATGAGGACGCTGCCGGACAAGTGGCATGGCCTGCAGGACGTCGAGCTCAGGTACAGGAAGCGATACCTGGACATGATAGTGAACCCGGATGCCAAGGAGGTCATCAGGCGCAGGACCATCGCTATAAGGGAGATCAGGCGCTTCCTTGACGGCAGGGGCTTCATGGAGGTCGAAACACCTGTGATACAGCCGCTGTACGGCGGAGGCGATGCGACGCCGTTCAAGACTTACGTCAATACGCTAGGCGAGGAGGACTACCTCAGGATAGCGAACGAGCTCTACCTGAAGAGGCTCATCATCGGCGGCATGAGCAGGGTCTACGAGGTGTACAAGGCCTTCAGGAACGAGGACATAGACGCGACCCACAGCCCGGAGTTCACCATGGTCGAGGCATACGAGGCGTACGCAGACTACAAGGACATGATGCGTTTGGCAGAGGGCATGCTGCGCAGGGTGTGCAAGCGGGTCCGCGGCTCCACGACGCTAGAGTACGCAGGCAACGGCATAGACCTCGGGAAGCGCTTCAGGCGGCTGCGTTTTGTCGAAGCAATAAACGAGAAGCTTGGTTTGGACACCACGAAGTTGAGCGACGATGAACTCGTAGGGGCAGCGGAATCGCACGGCGCCAAGTTCGAGCGTGGGACGCGCACCAGGGCGCACGCGTACGGCAAGCTCCTGGACATGCTGATACAACCAACGCTCGTGCAGCCGACCTTCATAACCGACTGGCCCAAGGAGACGTCGCCGCTGGCGAGGCCCAAGAGGGGCGACGATAGGCTTGTGGAGCGCTTCGAGCTCTACATAGGCGGCCTAGAGGTAGCAAACGCTTATTCGGAACTCAACGATGCGGCGCTGCAGCGCGAGAACTTCGAGGCACAGGAACGGCTGCGCGATGCCGGAGACAAGGAAGCGGAGCCGTTGGACATGGACTTCGTCGAGGCCATGGAGTACGGCATGCCGCCGACTGGCGGGATAGGCGTGGGCATAGACAGGCTGGTCATGCTATTGACGAACAAGCAGTCCATAAAGGAGGTAATACCGTTCCCGATGGAGAAGCGGCTGGATCAGCAGGATGCGAAATAGCTCTCGCACATTGGGTTGGTAGGAGGTTACGTCATGAAGGCCCTGATCGTGAACGGCAGCGGCATGGAGAACCTAAGCGTTAGCGAGGTCGCGGCGCCTAGCATATCCGCCGGCCAGGTCCTCGTAAGGAACAGGATGGCTGGGGTGAACCCGATAGATGTGAGACCCGTCATGGATCCTCTCAGTGTTAGGCCTATGCCGCGCGAGCCGGAAAAAGCGCGGATACCGGGCGCGGAGTTCGCAGGCGAGGTGGTGGAGATTGGCAGCGGAGTCGATAACCTAAGCGTTGGCGACAGGGTTTCTGTATACAACAGGGTTTTCGATGGTACCTGCGACATGTGCAGGTCTGGCAACGAAAACCTTTGCAGGGATGGCTTCATACTCGGCACAATCTCCAACGGCGGCTTCGCCGAGTACTCAGCGATAAACGCCAGAAACGCGGTCAGGATACCGGACGACCTCAGCTGGGAGATGGCCGCGAGCCTGCCGGTTGCAGCTCTTACTGCTTACCACGCTGTGATGAGGGCGTCGGTCAAGGGCTCGGACACCTGCGTGGTGCTGGGCGGCTCCGGCAACACTGGCATGTTCGCGCTGCAGTTCGCAAAGGCGATGGGCGCAAAGACTATCGCAGTGTCAAGGAAATCCTGGCTCGGGCAATATGGTGCAGATTTTACCGTAGACGCGAACGGAGCGGCCGAGTTTGTTTCCAAGCTGACCGGAGGGGCCATGGCCAGCGTGGTGATAAACTCACTCGGCGAGAGATTCTGGCAAGCTGGCCTTTCGCTTCTCGGCGCTAGGGGCAGGCTGGTCACGTTCGGCACGCTCACGGGCAGAAACGTCGGCTTTGACATCATGAACGCTTACACCAAGGAACTCGCAATCCTAGGATCGACCGGCGGCACGATGAGGGAGTTCACTGGACTGGCGGGCGATTCCATGCGATACAAGGTTAAGGTATGGAAGCGGTTCGGGCTGAGCGATGGCAGGAAGGCGCTCGAGGCTCTGGATTCTGCTGAGCGCGACGGTAGGGTCATGCTCGCGCTCTGAGTCGCGCGGCCACGAGCCCGAGTTTTCGGAAATCATCAAAAAGTTTTGGCTCGTTCCTCTTTATGCGCACAGCTGCGGCCGGATGCATCGTGACGAAGAGGTTGTTGCCACCGACGTTGACGAGCATGCCGTGCATCCTAGATACGCCGCCGAGGCCAGCCACTGCCTCCGATGCGACAGAACCGAGCAGCACTATCAGGTCGGGCTTTACTATTTTGATCTGGCGGGTCAGGAAGGGCCTGAAAAACGAGACCTCATTTCTTGTAGGCGCGCGGTTCTTCGGCGGGAAGAACTGGACGACGCTAGTTATGTAGACCCTCTCCCTGTCCAGGCCTGCGGTATCGAGCAGCTTGTTGAGCAGGTCGCCGCTCCTGCCGACGAATGGCCTGAGCTGCGCGTCCTCCTCTGCGCCAGGGGCCTGGCCAATGAGCATCACCCTGGCGTCTAGCGGACCTTCTCCTGGCACCAGCCTGCGGCCGAGGTCCGAGCCGGCGAGCAACTTGCGTGCAGATGCATACTCCGCATTGAGCCGCTTCATGGCCTCGATCCTATCAGCATATGCGGCTGCACGCTGCACGAGTTCCACCTGGTCCGCGAACCTGAGCTCAGCTATTGCGCGCTCTATACTAA
>JAKATK010000016.1 GCA_021827995.1 Microcaldota archaeon
ATGCTGTACCTTTTTGTCATCATAGTAGAAATCTTGTTAGCTATTGCAATATTCATGATTTTATACAAGCAACTCAATTTACTTCTATTCCGGCGTCTCAGTCAGTAATCTGAAATCCGAACACATACGCTTTATATACTATAACTTTAACATTGGTTATTGTGGTTAGGTGCTGTGCATGGCAAAACGCGACCCCGAACCTGCTATTTCTACGAATCCGAACACTCCCCTTGTCGTCGATAAATCACAATGGGGCCGCCGAAATCCGGCCCCCCAACGCAAGCTCAAAAAGTCAACCAGCGCGAGCCGAGCCGGGCCTGCCCCCCGAGCCCGCTCCGCGGGCGATCGGGCAGGCCCGGCGCTCAAGCTCGGCGACACGGGCCGCGCCCAAGCTCGGGGATGCCAGCTATATGGCCTTGAGCCGGCCCGGCCGCTCGTTTATGGAGGGGTTAAAAGCCCTGAGAGGGAGTTGAACCCTCCATCTTCTGTCGTCATGCTGGAACCATATTCCAGCGGAACCGCTGCCCGCAGCGTAGGTTCCGTGAAGTCGCATCTTTGTCACCTGGCACCGCTGCGGGCTACTGCTTTTCCTCTGGATGCAATCAGGCCCCGGCCGAGGCAAGCGGCTGGGGTCAGTATGCTGTCCAAACATCGTATCACCTCGGGTCCGGCGCCGCGCAAACCGCGAGCCGGACCCACGCTTTCGCTTACGCAGCGCGACCGGTTCGTGCGGCGTAGGATCCTAAATTTCGGCGGCGGGATGTGCAAGAGAGCCGCCGCCGTGACGATACCCACAAAAACTATCAGGGCCGTGGAGATGATGCAGATGAAGGGGTGTAGGGTACCCGCGCCGTCAAACTGCGGGGGCAAGATGAAGCGTCTACTCCCGGCCCACGCGATGCTTAGGTGACTCGATGACGACGAAAATCTTCGTTGCGGAAAAGAGCGGCCAGTGCGGTCTGTGCAAGCAAGAGCTCCTCGGCAAGAGGATACTCTACGATGACAAGACCAGGCAGTTCGTGCATGCGGACTGCAAGTTTCCGGACAAGGCAGGAAACGGCCGACAGTCGCAGGTCCGGCCCGAACCAGCGCAGTTGCCGCCCCTGCCGCCGCCTCTTGACATAGCGCAACTGGAGGGACTCGTACAGCAGGCCAAGGCGATGACCGCGCAGGCACTCAACATCAAGACGGACGAGATCCTGCCTGACAATGCGCTGCTGCCGATAGTCCTCGAGGGGCTGCTACAGAAGCAGTCTCAGGAGTTCAGCGTCTCGCTGTCGTCCCGCATAGAGATCCAGGACGAGCGCAAGATGAAGGCATACGGCAAGGGTGCGTGACATGGCCCAACTCAGAGCAGGCTTCGATGGCCTCAGCTTCTTCGGCACCGTGGCCGACTTCCGCGCCTGGAACAAGCGCGTCGCATACTGCAAGGGCATGTCAATCCTGGAGTACGCGGCCGTTGTGAAGTCGGCCGAGAAAGTCCGCATAGAGGGTTGATGACGTGCCAGTATGTGCCCACTGCGGCAAGGAGATGGTGCAGCAGGGCGCAGAGGACACTCAGCGCGGCAGGCGGTACGTCTACAGGTGCGAGTGCGGCTACATCAAGATCACGAACAAGTATCACAAGTCCACGCCCACCGGCCGCCAAGCTGCGCTATGACGCTCAACTAGAAAACGAGGAGATTGAATGGTAGAGGAAACTGCGACACGCAGGAAACTGACTAAGGATCAGCGCGCGGAGCTCGAAGCTGCCATGAACTCCGGCACCCCAGCAAGGGAGCTGGCCGAGAAGTACGGCATCACCGAGGCCACCGTGAGCTACTACAAACACAAGCCCGATGGTAAGCAGACGCAGCGCGTGGCCGAGGACAAGGCTGGCCAACAACGGGGCAACATGGTGGAGATAGTACCTCTCAGCGCGCTGGGGATTATGGAAGACGTGATAGCCGACGCGATGATAGAACGCTGCTCGGCGGCCACTGCGACGCACGCGGTGGTGCACCGCTGCGGCTCAAAGACGGCGGCCGCGACTCTATCAGATGTACTCGTGAAGAGGCTCGAGGACGAGGGCAAAGACGACAAATACAACGTGTGGACCTGCGGCGATAAAGAAGAGATAATTGCAATCGTGATGAAATGAAAACCAAGACTGAGGAGGTGCAAGTGGAGGTGCAGCTGGTGGAACTGTCAAAGATAGCGTACTCCCAGCTGAACGCAAACAGCATGACTGAGCAGGCCTTCGCGGGCCTGGTCGCGGACATGAAGGAGCACGGGCCCGCGGGCATACACCCGATAGACATATACAATCCCGGTTCTCCGGTCGGCGGCGTGGAGTACGTGGTCGCGGACGGCAACCACAGGTTGCAGGCGGCAAAGTCGCTCGGGTGGAAGTCCATACCGGCCAGGATTCTGAGCCTTAAAGACGAGACCTCGGCACTGCTCTACGCGTGGCACAAGAACGCTGAGCGCGGCACTCTCGATCCGTTCAACGAGGCGCTGGTGTTCCGCAGAGTCCTCGACTCGACGAAGCAGACCGAGTCTCAGCTGGCCGTCGAGCTCGGCTGCGACCGCACCCTGATATCGCACAGGCTATCGCTGCTGCAAATCAAGCAGGACGTGCGCGACAAGCTGAGGGAGACGAAGCTCACATCATCGCACATGGAGATACTCGCCACGATGCAGCCGGGCGCCCAGGAGCTCGCGGTGAAGGAGCTCTTGGAGGACAAGGACGTGGCGAAGCAGGGCCAGGTTCCTACGGTGCGCACCTTCGCCGACGCGATGGAACGCGTGAAGGCAGAGTACCGCACGCAGGAGCAGCTGAAGGCCGCGCTTGAGAAGTCCGTACACAAGAAGTGCCCCACGTGCGGCCAGCCGGCGGACGACATCTCGTACCTCAAGCTGCCTTATGTCGAGTGCAAGAACTACCACCACTGGAACCTCAACGACGGCCTCACCAAGGAGCAGCACGACATGCAGCGCCATGGGACTCCTCCGGATCGCGAGCGCGGTCAGCAGAGCATGAAGCCGAAGAACCCGAGCGCGCTGCGCACCGAGTACACAGTGCAGGACTTCGAGGCAGCGTTCAGCCGCTATGTCCTGGTGCATGCGGCGGACTTCGACAGCGTCAGTGACGTGCGCATATCCGGCGAGAAGGATGGACACACCCGCACCATGTACCTCAACGTGAGCGGCTCGTTCGTGTCGCTGCACGACGAGATAGGCAGGGTTTTCTTCGTGGCCGAGCCGAAGGACTACGCGAGCGACGACCTGAAGAAGTTCAAGACCGTCGTGTCCGGCCCCGCGTCCGAGCTCACGCCGGCGAAGATGAAGGAGCTGCAGAAGGACGTGGACGCGTTCATGACGAAGTACGGCGACCGCAGGAAGAAGGGCCCCGGGAGGCCGCGGAAGGACGCTAGCAAGTGATCAACATGCCACGAGGAAGACCGAAGAAGAACAATGACGCTGCTGACGCCCTGCTGACTGAGCAGGGCGCCGCTGCGGAGAAGGCCAAGAAAGAGGCCAGGCAGGGCCTCCTGGCTCCGGTGGACGTCAGGGAGCTGCAACTCAGGAGCGAGAAGTCGAAGCTCGCCGCATCGAAAGAAGCGCCTCCTGTGAAGTCCAAGGCCGAGCTGCAGGCCGAGCAGGAGGGCGCGGAGAAGGCCGCCGAATTGGAACGCAAGGCAGCCGAAGCTGTGGATGGCGATTAGCATGAAGAAGAACGCGATTATCGTTGTGGATATGTGCGAGAGGCGCTTCCGGGCAGACAAGAAGGTCTACCACTGCGACCAGTCGAAGGGTCATGAAGGCCCGCACATGACGCTCTACCGGATGGAGTACATCGCTCCAGGAGGCGAGCTCATAACGCTTAAGGTGGTTCGATGAGCGGTACTGCGCAGCGACGTTGTAGGGTCTGCGGCTGCACCGACGACCATGCATGCTTGGGCGGCTGCTCCTGGGCCGGCCCCGACATCTGCGACAGGTGCGCACGCGGCGTACTCTACGGCTACCCTAATGACCTAAAGTGGAAGCCCGGACCTGTCTTGAAATTCAGCCATAGCTACTTCAAGATGCCGCGCGATTCTGACGGTTCCCCAGTTCACGATGCCATACTACTGCACGTTTTCAAGGACGATTCCAGGCGCATGAGCCCAGAGTTCGTGGCGTACGATACCGATTACGATAACGGCCGGTACCCGCTGCCGAAGGGCGACTGCCTGTTCCTGCTGCTGCTTTCGCAGCTCCAAACCGGCCCACAGCTCTGGACCACCATACGGAGATGGACACGTAACAAAGAGAAGTACTACCGCAGCCTGCAGGGCCAGGAGTTTAGGATTGAGATAGCTGAAGAGTGACGTGACTTGAAGACCGACACAACCAAGAGGATCCTGGAGCAGCTCGCGCAGCGGCCCTATGGCGAGGTCGAGCTGGCCAGGCAGCTTGGGCTCAAGAGGAACTCGGTCAGCCAGGCCCTTGTCCGCATGTCCAGGAAAGGCCTTGTGGAAGCGGCAGGCAGCACCACGAACCGCTATTACCAGGTCACTGAACAGGGTCGCCAGCTTCTGACAATACTTATGACAATGATTGTCAGAAGTGCCCCAAATCTGTCGTCAGGTTTCAATACTATACCAAACCCATTGTCAGAAGCTGTACCTACTAAGCCTAGCCGAGCTGCGGAGGCCCAGCCGAGCTACCGGAACCACGCCACGTACATAGAGTACCCCCTGGTGGCCTACGATCGGCCCCGGCTGGCCGGCCTGTGCAAGGACAAGGGCGTGGACTTCAAGCAGTGGGCGATCAGGAACGACTACCCTCTATCGGTCTTCCGCCCGGACGGCTACGAGCTGCGCATCTACTCCAAGTCGATCGTGATAGTGCCCCCGGACGCACTGGTGGCCCAGCAGAGCACCGTGCCCTTCGCGCTCACGCAGTATGTCATGCGCCGCGCATGGTCCATCGCGCTGGATGCCGAGGCATCGCTGGGCCTCAAGATTGCGCGAATAAACGGCATCTACGTTGGCGCGGTGGTGCGCCAGGAGCTCGCGCAGACCCAGAACCCGCTTTCTAAAGACATAGTAGCCAGGAAGAGCGCAGGCGAGATCGAGCTCGCCGAGCGCACCTTCCGCATATACGACCCCTTCAACGAGCGCAAGTGCTTCGAGTTCGACGATTCGCCTGGTGACTGGTTCAAGTCGCTGCACGAAGCCGAGGCCACCGACCCGGCCACGGCGGACCATCACACCACCGAGGTGCACATGTTCATGGACGAGCTGCTCCACCACGGCCTGCGCGGCAGGCTCAGCGAGGCTATTACTGCATCGAAAGACAACGCCGCCAGCATAGCAGAGCTGAAACAGCTCAGCGCCTCCATAACTGCGAACCTGTCACAGGCCGCAGAGCTGCTGCACTACTATGGTCAGCAGGAGGCCAGTCACATCCCGATGGTGCAGGACACCCACAAGCTGATCAACGAGGTCCGGGATGCGCTCCCGGTCCTGGTCTCTAGGCTTGACAGGCTCGAGCTCGCGATGCGGCAGCTCCAGGCCCCGCAGCCGAAGCAGCGCAGGCGCATCTGGCCTTTCACGCGTAAGTGATCCGATGTACACGAAAGAAGAGCGCAAGAAATGCGCGGCCTGCGGCCATCCTCGCTACAGGCACGGGAAGAACACGCTGGACTGCAAGGTCAAGCTGGCGCAGTGGGAATGGTGCCCGTGCAATGAGTATAAGTGAGCACATGACGACCAACGACGAGATAGAATGGAAAGACTGCTGGAAGAAACCAATAAAAGTGCAATGTAAATATCCCACCGACTGAAGTCGGGGGCTTTACTGCGTGGCAACGAATCTCAAGGCAGAAACATGGCAACTAAAAAGCAGATGCAGAGGAGAAGTCTATACTTATGTATAGACATTCATACGGAAGGTATATATATCTTTACTGCGTAATAGTATTGTGATTAAGATGGCAACAAAAAACGAACCAATCATGGGCGGGGAAGCCCAAGAGGAATACGATGCAGAAAGCAACTACGAAGCAGAGCATGAAACGAGTTGCGGATACTGCACTTTTGCTGGTAGTAAAAAGGCAGTAGAGGAACACATGGCAAATTGCTACTGGTATTTCCTATCAGAATCAAAGACGCCGATAAGACCAAAAATGTTGTTAGAATCCGCAGATGAAATAAGCAAGACAATAAGCAGGATAGCAAACAATCTTGGATACATAGAATCATCGTCAACAACAAACTACATACTAGACCAACTTGACGTCCTCCGCAAACAAGAAAAGGCACTAAGAGCAATCATAGAAAGTAGTTACAAAGAATGGAGACAGAGGCAATTAAAGGTGGAAGCATGACTAATTGTAACTGCGGATTCCCTGATAACGGTAAAAGATTTCATACAAAGACCTGTGCTGCATATGCAGAGATAATCGCATGGATGAAGGAAAATGCGTCATGGAAAATAGGCGAAAAGGTCATGACAAAATACGACGAAAAGGTAGGCGAAGTAATTGGAATTGACGTAAGCATGGAACCATACAACGGCCCATGGGGGACACGCATAAAACCTGATTATCCAGTAGAATGGATCACGATAAGATTCTTCGATTCAGAAGATAAGGAAAAATGCACATCTAAGGAGTATGCATGTTTTGATTTGGTGAAAGCATGAGAACCACAATACCGATGCCGAACCCTCACATTGAAATGCCGCAGCACATAAATCCATCAGAGGAGAAGATGGACACGATAAGGACGGAGGCGCACACGACTTATAACGTGAACTACCATATCGTAACGATACCGAAATACAGAAGGCAGATTCTGCGCCATGCGAACTTCAAGGAGGTGTTAGACCAAATCATAAGAGGTCAGTCAGAGGCGAGGGGATGGCAAGTCCTCGCCTTCGAGATACAGCCAGACCATATACACTTATTCATAAGCGTCCCTCCGAAAATACCAGTCGCATACGTCGTTAAACTTCTCAAAGGCAACTCATCTATACAGCTTCGCAGAGTGTTTCCGAACCTCATAAAGCAATACAATCTCGGAGAGCACTTGTGGGCAAAGGGTTACTTCGTAAGCACGGCAGGATACATAAGCGAGGACAAGGTTAAGAGATACATAGACGAGCAGATGAGACATGCAAGGATGCACGAGTGGAACTTGCAGCATCCGAGAGGTAAGCAGAAGAGGTTGGGTGGTTGAGATGGCACGAAAAGATTACAATCCAATCGAAAATATAGTCAACAAAACAGCATTCAACATATTCATGGAATTGGACAAATTCCTAGATATACCGAAAAACGAAAAAGGCGAGGAAGTATTGGATACCGCATACTTGATTGTGCCATATAAAGAGTGGGCAAAATTAAAGGAAAAGTATGGTGTATAACATGGAGAAAAAATCAGAAGAGCAGTTATGGGAAGAAAACAGAAAGGAATTGTCTGCACTTATCGCAGACCTCAACGACAAATTATTAGAAGGACAACTACTGAACCCTAAAGTCGGTTTCATACTGAATTGGAGCAGAGGCGATGGCGCATACTCTATGCGTCTCTCCAAGAAACGCCAGATAAAGGAAAAAGAAAAAAGAAACAAAACATCAGCACAAGAAGCGCAAAAGGTTTTGAGATGAAGACTACAAAAAGCCCATTTAGGTCAGGTCACAGCATGGCGATGATAATACCTGATGCGTTGGTAAAGGTTTTTAGCATAACCATAAAGTCAAGGCTGACAATCAAGGACACGAAGGACGGATTCAGGGTAAAGGTGAGATAGCGCATGGAAACTAAAAAACGGTCGGGCATCATCCCCAGAATAAATTCAGGGGTTTTTAGCCCGACCTTACCTAATAAGGAGATAACAAAAACCATAGAGATAGATACGCGGGAAGGCAAGCTATACGGCTATGCTGGCAAGGACGTGCTAATCAAGGGGATACACGGCGAAGTTTATCCTTGCAAGATAGACATATTCAACGCTACTTACACGACCACCGAACCACCATCAAAGGAAAAGATACCCACCGAATGCCGCGCCGCCCACCGCCAGAAAAACCTCGACCCTCCAAAACCGGAAGGCCCGCCGCCACCTAGCAGCATCCCGCCGCCCAGACAAGACGACTTGGACAATTCCGACACGCAGGAGGCGAGAAGATGACCGACCAAGCTTGGAAAGCACTTGAGCGCCGCATCGCAGCGGAATTCGGCACCAAGAGGACCCCTCTGAGCGGCCGCAACTCCGGCCACGGCACGGAATCGGACACGCTCAGCGACAGGTACTACATCGAGGCCAAGCTGCGCTCCAAGCTGCCCTTCTGGGCAGAGTGGCAGAGGGCCAGGGCTTCCGCGAAAAGGGAGAGGAAGAGGCCTCTGTTGGCCTTCCACAAGAAGGGATATCCTGGCACGGTAGTGATGCTAGAACTGGAGGACTTCCTGGAAATCGAACGTTCAGGCGATTGAAATGGGATTAGTTGAAGGGTTGCAGAAGGGCGCCGCGACCGCGGTGGTATTCACGGTCTTGATGTTAGTGGTAGGCGCCAAAGCCATTCTCGCAGGTCTGGGCGTGGCCCGACCGAGAAAGAAGTGAGGCATGATGAGTGATTAGCATGGACATCCCAATAGAGATCTCGGACGAATCAGGGCCGGTGAAGACCGTGACGATGAAGCCGCGCAGTTTCAAGTCCGGCAAATCGGGCTACTTCGCGTCTGACAAGGTGACGATCAACGGCGTGCGCTACCAGCTGAACTTCATGCTGATCGACCTGTCGAAGTGAGACGATATGCAGATCAAGATCTACAACATCTGCGCCCACGGCCATCTTGAGGCCTCGCTCCACCTGGAGGTGCTCGCCGCGGCGCTCGACGGCGCGGTCTACGATCCTAACATATCCAACGCGTTGATCGCCGCAGCTGCGCACGCAGGCGCGAAGTACAAGATATTTGCGAGCGGCACCGTCCAGGTGCTCGGCGAGCCGAGCGAGGCGGCCGCGAAGGAGGACTTGCTGTCGATCGAGCGCAGGCTCCGCAGCATACCCGGCTCAGGTGTCTCTCGCCTGACGCCGCGCATAGTGATACGCGTCAGTATATCGGGATCGCCGTCTCATGGCGCATCCGCTGTGGCCTCACAGCCTCGTAGGTCTTGCTGATCATCGCCCAGCTGTCGCCTGTCTGCTGCATGATGTACTCAATGCTGCGCCCAGCCTCGCGGCTCAGCGTCACGTATGTATGGCGCATGCAGTGCCACGACTTGCCTGGGAAATAGCGTTTCATCACCGACTCGAACAACCTATAGTCGTATGGGAACACGAGCTCGCCGTCCACGCTTGCGGCATAGCGCTTGAGCTCCGCCATCAAATCATGGGGCACCTGCACGCGACGCCACTTCTTCTGCGGCTGCGGCACGCGTTGCACGCTGCCATCGCGTCTGCGCACCATTTTAGTGTCTTTTTTTTGGTCCCAGAGTATGAGCTGATCGTTGCTCCAGTCGATTTTATCCTTGCGTAGAGTCGTGAGCTCGTTCACCCGCGCCCCCGTGTGCACACCCAGCAGCAGGATCATCCTGTCCCGCTTCCCATCCTGCGCTTTCTCGGTCTCGGCGAGCGCGCGCCGCACTTCCAGCGCAGTCAGAGGGTAGTTGTCCGCCCTCTTCCTGATCCCTCTCGATACATAGTTCCCGGGCATTCTAACACCGTTAATTCCATATAAGGAATTAGCATATTGTCGCCGAAACCCACTGGTGACTTCCGATACATAATACTACTACTGAATACTACCCGAGGTAGATTGGCATGGAACTTGTATGCCCCCACTGCGGCCACATCTGGAACTATAAGGGCAAGGCGACCCACTACGCGTGCTGCCCCGACTGCCACGGCAGCGTGAAAATCGACGGTCAGGGATAGCCATGGATCCCTGGGAGCGCGTCTATCCCAGGACGCCCAAGCTAGTGCCCAAGCGCGACGAGCTGCAGGGCCATCCCGACGATACCGTACGCGAAGAGGAGGATCACGAAGAGCTGCCGCGCGGCTGGCTGCCTCCCCACGCGTGGCACACGATCTCTTTCCGCGACCTGCGCGAGCTAGGCTGGGTCTTCGTCCACACCGAGCGCCAGGGCGTCCGCGGAGGCCAGCGCAAGCACGGCTACATCCCGATACCTGCGCGAGATACCGAGGCGTTGTCGCAGCCGTTCGTGCAGCCGCTCGCGGACTGCCCGGACTTCATCAAGCTGTACTACGAGAACGTAGCCGGCGGCGTCATCTGGCACATAGTGCAGACCAGGAAGGACGGCGGCCGCATAGCGTACGACGTCAACGACGAGCCTGTGGCGCTGGATCAGCGCTAGGCCTGGCATGAGCGAAACCCACCAGTGGGTTTCGCTCCTAAATGTTCATCATGGAACCTATAAGATTGCCGCGGCGTCTCACCCAGATCGGCGGTTATCCGTACCTGCACCTTCCGATCAGCGTCCTGCGCGACGCCGAAATCGACAAGGACAAGCCGATACAGCCGCCGGAGTTTTTCAAGGAGCGCGCGCGCAACGGCCGCCGCCGCCTGCACATAATAATAGAGCAGTGATGACGATGCCTGGCAGCCCGAACAAGCTCGCGGTATCTGCGCTTCTGTCCGCAGTCATGCTCTTCCTGCTGGCCACGCAAGAATACAACTGGCTCGCCGACGCGATGCTGGCGCTCCTTCTTGTCTACGTTCTCATGCCGCATGGCGCCGAGCAACAGCCGCTCGAGGGCGATCCTGAGCTGCTGCACGAGGCCGCCCGCCAGACTCCGGGCTTTAGGCACCGCCTGCCTCCGTACCAGGAGATACGCAAGCACGACATCGAGATGTTCACGCGCGGGAAACTGATGCTGCTCGGCTACAGCTGGGAGGGCGAGCGCCACGGCGAGGTACTTAACATGGACTACAGGAACGGCGGCCCTGTCATCACTGACTTCTGGGACAAGCACTTCTCGAAAGTGAGCTATGGCACCTGGCGCGCCCGCTTCTGGGACAAGGCCCTCGGCACCGACGAGCGCAAGACCACGGCGGAGGAAGAGGCCGACCTGCGCGCCAAAGGCGCGGTCATCACATGGCCGCAGCCGAAGGAGCACCATGTGCAAGAAAATGTTTGACGTGATTCAAATGCAGACTAAGTGGACGATCGCCGCCATGGCGATACTGCTCGTGATGCTGCCGGTGCACGCGGCTACGATAGGCCTGTCGCTGAGCTACAACTCCGTGTCGAACACGCTCACGGTCTCTGAGCTGCCGCTGGCCAACACCATCCTGGACGCGGGCAACACCATGATCCTGAACTACACCAGCATGACGATCAGCGGCGTGCGCCTCTCGAACAGCATAAACACGAGCTCTAGCATAGGCATCAGCACCGTGACCGCGGCGCAACCCAAACTCAATGCTGCATACGCGTGCGTCAACGGCCAGCACCAGATAGTCAACGCACAATACAACTTCACGATCAGCTGCCCGGCCGCGGTCAACGCTACGCGTGCGGTCAACTCCAGCACGTCTAACCAGATCGTGAGCGTGACCCCGGAGCCTAACGTGACGCTGAGCGTGTCAGTGAGAGGGATCGGCAGCCAGACTGTAGACGTGGGCGTGGGCGAGAAGAACGTCACGGTCAACAACGTCCGCATAGTCGCGCCTCCGACAGTGTCTAACGTGATATCGCTCAACTCCAGCTACACGCAGCAGAACGGCAACGTGACCCCGGAGCCTAACGTGACCTTCGCATGGCGCGTGTCGCCCATCGTGAAGCTGAATCGCAATGTCACGCTGGCGTACAACGGCATATTCGCCAACTCGACGCTCAACCTGACCGTTCGCAGCAAGCCGGAGGCGATCTGCACTCTGCGCAGGAACCTGACATACGCATACAATGGCGTAATGTCATACGTCAACGACACCGCGCCGTGCAACGTGTCTATCAGTGCGGGCGTCGTGCCGTGGTCTGCGAACACCATCCACCTAGGGCCGCGCCAACTGCTTAGCATACCGGGCGTGGCTAATGTCGTCGGGGCGAACTTCACCGACCTCTTCCGCAACAACAGCGAGGAGCTCATGCTATGGAACAGCACCGCAGCCAACGACTGCGCCCAGGGAGCGATGATCACGATCGGGGCGGGCACTAGCAACGCGATGGACCTGTGCACGCAGCTGCGCAACGAATCGCCGAGCATCTTCACGCTCCTCGGCTCGTACGACTTCGCGTCAGGCAACTTCAGCCAGTCAGCTGCGCAGGCGATGCTCAGGTCATACGCCGTGGCTAACCAATCCGCAGTGTCGTGCCGCATGAACCTGAACTACACTAACTCCCGCGTGGCCGCGCTCAACAGCCAGCTGAACAACGACAGCGCGCAGATCAGCTCTAGCGAGACGGGCTTCTCTGTGGCCTTCCTGATAGTAGGCGTCATCGGCGGCATAGTTAGCGTGGCCATCGTGATACTCTGGCGTGCGCAGGCCGCAGCGAAGAACGCGGTGCGTACCAAACATAGTGTGGGAGGACGCGACGAGCAGGTCTGAGCATGATACCTCTAGTGTATTGGGTGGCGTTGATCGCCGGGACGAGCATACCAGCCATACTGGGCACGCTCTTCATGCTGTATCGCATGAACCTTCTAGCACCTCTGCTAGGACGCATCACAGGACGTGCGGATCCTGAGCCTGGCTACATTCAGAATCTCGGGCTGCCTACATCTGACCGCTTCGTCAACCTTGATTATTCACCAGCGCGCGTCTCGTGGATCACCGGGTGGATAGACGGACCGGACGAAGGCAATGGCATCTGGTCCGGCTCGGTCGTGCTCGACGACGGCACGGAGCAAGAGGTGAATAAGACGCAGGTATGGGAGGAGCCCGACCCGCACGTGGAGTTCGAGCAGAAGGTGCGTACCTGGTTCTATTCCAAGAGCGGCCGCGGAGGCCACGACCAGCGCAAGATAGCGTCTCTGATGAGCAGGATCGCGAGGCTTGAATTGGAGCGCCAGGCCGCCGAGCAGGCGCTCAATGACGCATCTAAATCCAAGTCGGAGCAGCACGCGCAGGAGATCGAACAGGCGCACGCCGACCGTGTCGAGGGAACCGAACGCGGCAACCCGCGTTTCAGGGCGAAGGATGAGGGTCCTGCAGAGGAGAAAGAGGTAGTAACTGGTGATTTTGACGACTGACGAGAACAACATTGCACAGCTTCTCGCGCGCCTCAAGGCCCAGCGCGAGACCATGCGCGCCGATACGCGCGACCTCAAGCCTGTGCTCGACAAGCTCAGGGACATAGACCCGCTAGGCCACGCGTCGCTCCTGGAATGGTACGATAACGGCAACAAGTTCCATGCGAACCTGGTCGTAGCATACGGCACTAAGCAGCTGCAATCTATGCTGCGCAGCATCGAAGCATACAACCAACGGCGCAGGGACAAGGACCTGGCCAAATGGATGCGATCGCTCGCGTTCTACCTCGACCGCCCGATGCCTGTAGGAGACGATAGCATACTGGACCTGGCGTTGCGCCATTTCAGCATCTCCGAGCCCGAATTCCGCGAGCAGACCGAGTCGATGCCCGACCAGCTCGTCTACAGCATCAACACCGCAGCCGACGACAAGGTGGCGTTCGAGATCGGCGCGATAGAGAACGTCTCGAACCCGAGCCGGTACGACATGACGCGCCTGCAGCGCAACTTCGGCGCCGGGGTGGACAAGGCCGTCAACGAGATCGACGCGGCGTTCGCAGCAGTGATAGCGCTGCAGGCCGCGGACATGACGCGCGAAGTCGAGAACCTGCTGCGCATGCGGGAGCGCATACTCCTGCTCCGCGACCATCTAGTCACGATATCGAAGACTGAGCAGTACCGCACCTTCCTCGTCCTGGCCTCGCTCAGGGGGTACCTGGAGAGCCTCGCGGCCAGGGAGAAGGCCGTGGCCGAAGCGGAAGCCGATGCCGAGGCCAGGAGGATCAGCGCCGAATCCAAGATCACCGAGAAGGAGGCGGAGTCCGCGCGTCTCGACGCGGAGATCCAGGCGCGGAAGGACGCAGTGGCCAACTGGGACCGGATACTCGAGGGGCGCCGCAAGGAGTACGACGCTCTCATGGCGCTAATCAACAAGCTTCCGGTCCGCGTTCCGGAGTACGGAAGCCAAAAACCCGCAAATAACCAGCCGCGGACGCCTGTCGACGAAAGGGGAGAAAAAGCCCCGGAAGCCCCTACGGAAGAAGTTCCGGAAGGATCCACGGAAGAAAACGCGGAAGGATTAACAGAAGGATCAGCGGAAGGAACAGCGGAAGGCCCGCGGACCAAAATACGGATGGTTGCATCGGAAGCGCCGACGGCAGCCCCGGAAGCCCCCACGGAAGGAACAGCGGAAGGACCCACGGCGGCCGCGCAGCACAGGCCTGGCGAAAACTGGGTAGATCACAAGAATGGCATCATCCACTATCGCGGCGTAGAAATCAAGATGGAGGCGCTCAAGAGTGGCGCTCACCAGCGCCGACCAGAGGGCACGCAGCTCTGGCGCGGCAACATCAGCGCGCAGAAGTACGCCGAGATAATGCTCAAGATAGGTGAAAGCGGTGTCTGAGTTCGTAGTCACCACCAGGGTGAAGCTTGCGCTGGTCCTGGCAGCCGCGTTCGTCGCAGGCCTGCTGCTCGGGTTCTTCCTCCACGGCGCATGACATGCCTGCAAGGACGCTCGAGGAGCTGCACGAAAAGATACTCAGAGAGGGCTGGAATCTCTCGACGTTCCGCGAGAAGTGGGCCCGGATGCACCCGGCGAAGCCGCCAGAGGAGCTCGAGCCCGTCACGATACAGGACTCAGACATAGTGCTCGGCTGCGCCGATGGCATCTTCGACAGGGCGCACATCCGCGTGCTGCACACTAAGAAGTTCGCCTCCGGCATCTCCGCCGAGGTGCGTACCCTGCCGGCCATATTCCTAGGCGCCCAGGGAGCGGGGAAGACCGCCCTAGGAAAATACATATTCGCGCACAACCTCGGCCGCAGGTTCAAGGAGCCAGGCCTGCTGTACGACACCAAAGGAGAGATGGTCGCGGCTAAAGAGCCGGCATACGCAGAAAGGCGGTACGACGCGATCCGCCCCGCTATAGACGACTACCTAAAGTCGATCGGCATGGAGCGCAGGGGCGACGACGTGCTGACGATCAGCCCGCGCAGCCAGGGGCCGCAGCCAGGCGTGGACAAGCTGTTCAGCGTAGGCTGGCCCGACCTGGCTTACCTGGCAGCGCACAACGTCGACGAAACGGTGAGGCTGTTCCTGCAGCTCGTCGGCATAGACACGTCGAGCCGCGAGGCGAGCGCGAACTACGTCGACGTCATGAAACACGTGATGCTCCGGAGGGACTCGATCAGGAAGATAGCCGACATGTACGCAGTCATAGCCGCCTCCGCGGCCGCGCTGTCGCTGCCTGCCACCGGCGAACGCCTGATCAGGCGCATCAAGACCGCGGTCGAGGAACGCTACCTCAGCGACGACCCGCGCAACTGGATAGACGTCAGGAAGGAGATGATGGACCGCGCAGGCACAGGCTACGTGGCCTTCCGCGGCAGGCAGTCCAGCTCGCTTTCGCATTCTTACGTAGACATGCAGTTCTACGCCGAGATGATGGTCATCTTCACCGAGGTGCTCTACGACACGAACGATTTCCAGCGCTTCCGCTTGCCGTCCGCGCAGCTGCGCAGCCCCGCAGGCACATGGATATACGTCACCGAGCTGCCGCGCCTGGCCCCCGAGAAGGGAGACAGCTATACGCGCGATTTCGTGAGATCGTTCCTCACCGAGGCGCGGCAGGCCGGGGTCGATTTCGGCGGCGACGCGCAGGCAGCAAGCATGGTGGACTCGCGCTTCTTCGAGCAGTTCAAGTACGTCTTCAGCGCGAGGCTCACCGAGTCGAACGCCGCGGTCCTCCGCGGCAAGCACCTCCTGGAAGCCGTGATAAAACAGCTCTTCGACCTGCCGGGCCCGCACAAGACCAGCCTTGGCCTCGAGCCGAGCAGGTGGTTCGTCGTCGATGAGGACAACGACAACGAGTACATAATCTTCGACCCTAATCCGATGCTGAGCTCCCATCCGTCCAGGCTCGCATGAACGAAAGCCACCAGTGGGTTTCGGTTCAATAACATAAGCGATGAGACATGGAGACGACGCTTACGCAGCTGGTCGCGTTCTTCCGCAGGGTGCAGAACGATCCTGCCATGCCGCGCGATCTGAGGGAGTACGCGCGCCTCTTCCTGACGAGCGACAAGGACTTCCGCGACAACTACCTGATGATCTCAGCGTTCAAGGTCAGGTCGGATCATATTCATCTGGTAAGGCGATGAGGGATGACACGGCACTATAGCGCGCACGACAAACAGGTGTGGCTCAGGAATCTGGCGAAGGCCAGGCGGGCCTTGCGCCGGAAGGAGCGCCACGCAGCCAGGACCCGCGGCGCACAGATACATGTGCGCCATCTCGGCATATACTCAGAGAACTACAGCCCAGAGGAGAACTACCGTGCAGGGAGAGCCAAACACTTCGCCGCGCTCACGATCGGCAGGCAGCTCAACGACGCGGCGAACCTGTCGATGCTCAACGCGCGCAAGTACAGCAGGCGCCACATGCCCGAGACTGCGAAAGCGTTCGAGCGTGCGGAGCGTGCGTTCAGGGAAGCCGCGGCGTACGCGTTCAAGCAGCACGCTTCAGGCGTGACATGATGCTCAAGGTGTGAACCATGAGGAAACCAATCTTCAGCAAGAGGGCCGCGCGCCCCGGAGAGGCCTCCCCGAGAGCGAGGCCAATGAAGGGCATCAAGACGGGCACCGGGCTCGGCTTGCTGGGGTTCTTCATAGTGGCGGCTGCAGTCGTGATAGTAGTAATGTACCATCCGCCCAACGTGGTGAACAACTACACGGGCGCAGGCGGCGGCCAGCAGCTGCCAGTGCCGCCCAACTCTACGTCGACATGCAGCAGCAACAACGCCTGCAAGCTGCAGCTATACGCGTACATTACGAACCTGAACAGCTCGGTCGGTGCGCCGACACAGCTCGCAGTACCATATCAGCTGTTCGCGGCAGGTTCGGCGTTGGCGACTGCTAGCGGCACGACATCAGCCATAGCAGCCACGAACGTGAGCGGAGTGAACTACGGTGGCCAGTACACCGCGTTCTTCGGCAACGACGTCTCAGAATACGTCGCTGCAGTGAACGTGACCGTGCGCCAGACAATCCAGAGCGTCGCCAAGCAACTTCTGCCGATCAGCGTGCCCACGATGGACTTCAACAACAACACCGTGGCGGGCTTCTCGGCGAAGGGCGGCGTGCTGACAGGCGTGGCGAACAACTACGTCGACAGCGCTCTGACGCAGAGGATCAAGACGAGCTACGGCTACTACGGCGACCCCAACGCGCTGCTGATCTACGCCTACAATAGTTCGCAGATCTCCAGCATCACGTTGCCGTCCGGCTTCGTGGCCACGACAGTGCCGCAGGGCCTCGTGAGCGTGCCAGCACGCGATGCGGTCGCGGGCTTCAGCATGTCGCAGCTGCCCCCGAACTTCATCGACTCGTTCACCCCGACGATAAAGACCGGCACTCTGCCGGCGAACACCCTGGTCCCGAGCACGATCAACACGTGGGTCGCGTCGCAGGGTGCGCAGCAGGTGAACGGCCAGCTCGAGTCTGGCCTGTACATCAACGCGACGAAGGTCAACAGCCCGCTGGTGACCGTGTCGGGTGAGTACAACATCTCGGTCTATGGCTGATGGCCGTAGAGGGTTTGTCACAGACGGTTTGTTTCGGCGGGGCTTCGGCCCCGCCCCATTTTCGTGTTTGAATGGATCGCAAGGGCGGCGGTATCCTGCTAGCTGTCTTCATAGCCGCAGCGGTCGCCATCCTTAGCCTCCACCTTGGAGGCTACCTCTCCTTTGCCTCTGGTTCCTCGATCGCGACTAACTCCACGGCGCCGATACAGGGCGGCACAGTCACCTCGCTGAGCAGCGTCAAGTTTCTGTCGAACTTCGCTGGCCTGAACGGCCCGGCTTATCTCGTCGGCTTCACGATCAACGGCCAGGGACAGTCGCTGAACGGCACGCAGGGCAGCATCGCGCAGGGGATCAATTCCAGCTACTCGACGCACGCGGACAACCCGGTCAGCATCACCTACGCGCTCGAGAACGAGAGCATAGCGGTAAGATACCAGTTCCAGGGTACGAAGCTGTACGCATGGCGTTATGTCCCCGTCGGGATAGACTACCAGAACAGTACATGCGGGTTCGGTTTCGTCTGCTCGAGCTCGGATCCCAACGCGAGCACGTACACGTTCGCGGTAGGTACATACCTCGGATTTAATACCGAGCAATACCTATTGCAGCGCGTCGACGCGTTCGCCGCATCATGCGCATCTGCGCCAGTATCGCATCCTACTACAGTCTATATCGGCCAAGCGGCAGGCAGCGCATTCGGCTCGGTTTCAGTCGAGCTCGGCTGCGTCGCTCCCTTCCAGGTGCCGATGGCTACGATATATCAGCCGTACAGCCAGCAGCTCAAGCTCAACGCATCGGTCACGTTCACCAACTCGAGCTACACATGCACCATCCCGCTCAGCGACATGCACGACAGCGGTTCGTGCGGCAGCACAGTCTACGCCCAGATCTCTGGCTACGCGATGAGCTCCAACCCGATGCCGGTCGGCTACCCAAGCGTCGCAGACTTCTACCCCAACGCGTCGATAGTCAACACGTCGCTCCTCACCGGCACCTACAAACAGATAAACCAGCTGCCTGCGAGCTCCGCGCTGCTGGCGGACAGCGACACATACACCGGACAGTTCCCCAGCTCGTGGCTCGAGGCCAATCTCGTCATCGACGGACTCACGGTGCAGAATGTGTATTCGTTGTCGCAGCTGAGTGACAGCATAGCTTCGCAGAACTCCAACCTGAACACGTTCCTGTACCAGCCGCAGAACTACACCCTTCTGTCGCGCTTCGACCCATCGGACAACACGGGCTACATCGACGTTTCGCGTGCGCCGATAGAGTACCCGGAGGTGCAGCTCGTGGCCAAGCTCGCCACGCTCTCGCCCTACATCCCGGTCGCGAAGCCGATCATCACGGGCGTCACGCCATCGAGGCCGGTGTTCCAGTCGGGATCCGCGGCCACGCTAACGTTCACGGTCTACAACAACGCCTCCGCCGGCGCGTCGTTCGGCATCTCCGGCGCATGCGGCAACTCAACCTTCAGCGCGCAGCCTGTGTACGCTCAGCCATTCGCCTCTGTCACTGTGCCCGTGTCTGTCCAGACTCCGGCCAACCCGGGCCTGAACAACCTCGTCGCACCGTGCAGCGCGACTGCGTACTCGAGCAGCTACTCGATATTCAGCTCCACATTCTCGTTCAATTCGACGGTAAGGCCGAACTGCCCATCTAACTACAAGTACGTGAACTCGCTTACATGCCAGCCGATCGGCCCTACCCTGAACAACACCGGCGGCAACCAGTCCGCCAACGAGTGCCCGGCCGGTTACGAGTTCCTCAACGGCGTATGCGTCGCGGTCAACAACTGTCCTGTCGGCTACTTCGAGAACGTCACGGTTTCGCCGCCGGTCTGCGAGCCCATATCATCGCCGAAGAACGGCGGCGCCAACATATATGCGATCGTCCTCTTCATCGCGATCGTGGCAGGCCTGGCATTCCTGGGTGGTCGTCGCCGGCGCGGCAGCAGGCGCAGGCGCACCAAGAGGAGATAGCATGCTGTTATACAACAGCCTCGCTGGCCGGTTGACTGAGTGGTTCCGCTCGTACGTCTACGCGAGCACTGCCGTCCTCGTAGGCATCGAAGTGACGTTCCTCGTGTTCTTCCAGCAGATAGCTGTCACGTTCGCCGCATCGCTGCCGCTCACTACTGTTGCGCAGGCGTGGCTCGAGAGTTTCGTGCTCATCGCTGCGGCGAACTGGGTCACCGACTACGTCTGGCTTGGCCACAAACTCGATGCCGTGCAGAAGCTCGTCGGCGCGTTCACCGTCTCGCTCTTCCTGCCTGTCGCGCTCGCCACGTTCGGGGTAACGTCAGTGAGTCTCGGCGGCCCGGCAGTGGCGGTCTTCATTTTCGCTGCGCTGTTCGATTACGCGGGCTTCTTCCTGACGACCCCGCACGGGCGCCCCTTCGGCAGGTGATTATATGGCACTAGGACACTCTGATGATTACTTCGTGAGCGCGGCGCCCAACCCGAGCGACCTTGGCTACATACTGGTAATAACGCTCTTCCTGGTCGCGTTCATATTCGGCATAGTGGCCCTGCAGAGCGACATAGCCGCAGCCTGGGACTTCGTGATCTACGCCGTCCTCGGACTCTTCGCGTACACCATACTGCTCGTCTCCAACCTGAGCCGCGGCCGACTCCCTGGCGGCGTGCTCTTCGGTTCCCTCAAGACGTCGCGGCAGCTGTACATCACGTTGGCTATCGGAGCAGCGTTCGGCATCATAGTCACGCTGCCGGAGTGGCTCGCGCCGCTGAGCTTCCTGTCCTGGCTCTCGCTCCCCGTCGACCTCTCGGTGGCGACAGCAGGGCTCACGGCTTCATCTGCCATTGTACTGCTCCTCCTCCTGGCATTTTACGAGCCAGAGATAGAGGAGGCGCTAGTCCGCAGCGTCTTCGTCCCGCTCTTCACCCACATCCCATTGGCCATACTCCTGTTGTTCGCCGCGGTCTCGTCGCTCTTCGTGCCCGCGCTCCTTCCCATCACGCTGCTGCTGTTCTTCCTCTCATTCGCTGTAGGCCTCTTCAAGGCGCGCAAGCGCGATCCGTCCGCGCAGCCGCGCCGGAGCCTCAGGCGCACTTTCTACGGCGCGCTGATCACGTCGTTCGTCACGACTTCGCTGCTGTTCTCCATCCTGCATGTCTCTGCGAGCCCTGCCGATGCCGGGACGATAATGCTCAAGGCGTTCCTGTTCGCTATCTCGATCACCCTCATAGACTGGGTGCTGCAGAACACCATGGCAGGCCGCATATCTCACAGCATCAACAACAGCGTCTACGCCGTGATGACCCTCGGGCTGCCGCTCCAGGAGGTCGTGCTGATGCCTGTCATGTACGCGTTCCTGATCGTGCTGGCGTTCAACAGGGGCCACGTTCTTGCCCGCGTCTTCGGCTCGCACCCTGCGCGCGGCGCGTTCGCGGTCGCGCCCCTGCTCGCCCTGCCGCTTCTCCAGCTGTCCAACGTCACCTCCGGCCTGACGGCCGGCCTGGGCTCTATCGGCTCGCAACTGGCCTTGTCAGCGCTGCAGGCGTGGCTCGCGCTGCACATCACGGACTTCGGCTTCGTGTTCCTCGGCATCCTGGTGCTCGTCCCTGGCAAGAAGCTGCTGAAGGGTGGCGCTGACGTCGTCGCTATCTTGCTGGGCATAGTGCTGATCGTTATGGGCGTCGCGCAGTTCCTCGGAGTGAATTTCTTCGCGTTAACTGGGTTGTGACATGCAACAAAAGAAACAAAAAATAGGCGGTGTCGTATTTGTCCTGTTGGTCGCGCTCGCGGCCGCCATAATAGCGCTGCACCTGACCGGACTGCTGGCCCTTAACGCCGGCTCCGCAGCCGGCAACAGGTTCGCATACTTCCTGACATACGCGTACCCGTCGCTAGGCCTGGCGCCGGCCACCGTCTCGGTCAGCTACGCATACCACGACCCATACGGCAGCCCGCAGACCCTCTCGTTCAGCTCCAGCTGCACGACGAGCAGGAACCTTGTGTACTTCGGGTCCGGCACCATGACCGAGCTGGACGCGCCGGTAAGCGCTTCGACACCAAGCCCGCTCCAGAACTACTACCTCTACCACACCGGCAACGCGACCACGTGCGAGATCTCGCTACCCGCGGACTACTATAACCAGACGAACGGCACGATCACGTTCCAGGCAGCCGGCCCTGCAGGCATCAGCAACGTCTACACCGCCAAGCTGTCGATCGCATCGGAATATTCGCAGAACCAGGCCCAGGTGCTGCTGTTCACCATCCCGATAAGCTCGAGCTCGGGCAGCACCACCATAACGATATCCACTACCACCTCCACCTCCTCGACCACGGCATCCACGACTGCAGCCACCACCTCGGCCAGCACGACGACCACGGCCTCATCATCCACTACATCGACCATATGCAACGGCTGCACCACGAGCTCTCTGAGCTCAAGCACCACCAGCATGCCTGCCACCACCACCATGTACCAGTCGTCATCGTCTACAATATACGTCACCGAGCTATCCCCAGACCAGTACGGATGCTATCCAGGCCTTTTCCAGGGTCTCTGCGACTTCTGGGGCTGGTTCCTGAGCCTCTTCTCGTGGTTGTGATGCTGCACATAGATACGCGTACCGCGGTGTTCCTGCTGATCGGCTTCCTCGTAGTGTGGTGCTACGTGCTCCTGGCCATAGCGCTGTTGTGATATCATGGACGAACTCGACGACGACGAGTACGTGCTGCTTCAGCGCGTGCTGGAGGCCGGCGCGCTGCCCGACCTCGGCACGCTCTCGCTGCGCGTGCGCCGTGGCCTGGAGCGCCTCTCGGAGCTCGGCTACCTGAAATGGTGCGCAGGCCAGGAGGGCCATGGCCCTTGCTACGTAGTAACGCTGCAGGGCGCGAGCTTCATCATGGGTCGATGAGATGGACAAGAAGGAATTCCTGCGGGCCGTGCGCGCGCTCGTCAGGCACTGCGAGGCCTACGGCCAGGCCTACCGGTTGTTCGTGGTGCCCAAAGTACCGTCGCGCTACCCGCAGCGCGTGGAGTTCACCGCATGCGCGGACGCCGGGGACCACGCGGACCTGCGCACCTGCACCGGCACACTGGCGCTGAGGTACAGGGACATCGGCTCGCTTGAGTTCCGCGTTTATGTGTGATGTCATGGGAGTATTCGTATTGATGGCCGTCCCCGCCTCAGAGTGCGGCGTCGGCATTGCGGCGTCCGTCGGGCCGGCAGGCCCGTGCGGGGCGGCTATCACGGTGACGCCATGAACTCGAGGATGAGCGCGCTCTGCATCGCGTTAGGTTTCCTGGTGCTCTTCCTGGCGATGCTGGGCCAGGCCGGCGCGGCGCGGTATGCTTTCGTGGCCAACGGCCTGGCGCAGGGCACGCCGTGGAACGTCACTGTGACCGGTGTCACCCCGACAGGCACGCTCTGGTCCGGCCAGGTCACCGCGCAATCGAACAGCGTTGTAGTGGCAACGCCCCAGCTCAACAGCACCAGCTACACGGCCAGCGCGCCCGGCTACCTCGCCGCGTCAGGCAGGCCTGGCAACGTCACCGGCATAAGGCTCATCCCAATGAACGAGCTCTCGGATCCTGCCGTCCTCAGCGTCGTCGCTAACGCGCTGCTCGCCAATTACACCGCGATATCGCCCTCGCCGCCGAGATTGTCCCATGCAGCGCTCAGCAACATGACCCCCATCAACGGCAGCGAGCTCCCAGCCGCCGTCGCACGCTTCCGCGGCCTCGGCGTGGTCAACGTCACCCATGCCGGGCTGCGCGAACAGTACGGCAACGTTTCGGATTCAGGCCACCTCCTGCCCGCAGGCACGAAGGAGAGCTACGCATTCTACCACAACGCCACGCTCGAGGTCGTCAACGTGACGGTTACCAAGGCGCCCCCGCCCCTGCGCGTCTATGCAGACGGCGCGGCGGTGGACGCGCAGAACTCGACCGTGCACCTGGGCTGCGCAGCCTTCAAGTACACGATAGACGCGCAGAAGCGCCTGCACCGCTACTGCGTGGTCTCTGGAAACTTGAGCGCGTCGCTGCCCGCAGGCAACTCCGCGCAGTTCAGCTACTCGCTCAGGACCGCGAACGGCACCACGCTGTTCAACAGGTCTGTCAACGCGTCAGCCGTCTACCAGCCTTTCAGCCTGGTCCTCCCGATGAACCAGAGCGCCACGCTGCGCTTTGATAGCGGCCCGGCGCCCAACTACAGCGCCGACGACCCGACAGGCATATTCGAGGGCACTTGCACGAACAACCTGGCTGCCGGAAAGTGCATCGGGAATGTGACATACACGCAGGACACGGGGATTACAGGTATCGTGAATGCGAGCGGAAATATCACCGTAGACTCTGGCGTTGTTCTGTCTTTCAATTATGGGACATATCCTGAAGCATACCTTCTGGCAGGAGGCACATTCGACAATTCAGGCACCGTTAAAGCAGGTTCGTTTTGCGTTGGCGTAGCAGGAGGGGCATCGGGCGGTGGAAATGGCAGGATCGGTTGCCAGATACTCAACTCATATGGCGGTTCAGGAGGAGGTGGCGCAGGTGTAACTGGTTATAACGGTGGCTATGGTGGCAATTCGATTATAGGAGGCGGTGCAGGCGGAATCGGAGCGACCAATGGCGGCAATGGTGCTACGCCTGCCCCTCCAACGCTATCTAACGCAGAAATCAGGCTGCTAGCATCTAATACGACAGAATATTTGGCTGGGGCGTCGGGTGGAGGTGGCGCGTCGAATAATGCGATAACTGGAGGAATTAGTGGGGCCGCAGGCGCTGGCATACTCATACAAGCCGCCTCGATAATCAACACCGGTGACATCTCTGCGCGCGGACAGTCCGGTTCAAACGGCGGCGGCGGCGGCGGCGGAGGGACGTTGGTACTTGCGTATTCCAGCACATTGACGCGCGGCACGCTGAACGTGACGGGCGGCCCAGGTTCGGCGAACTCGGGCGGTACGAGTGGCGGCAGCGGCGGCAACGGCCAGGTGCTCGCGTACCAGTGGACCACGCCGCCGCTCCAGCCTGTCAACCCGCCGACGATACTCATCCACTCGAACGGCCAGCTCCTCACCGGCAACACGCTCAATACCACTACGGCCGATCGGGTCAACATCACAGTGGAGCTGCACGACGAAGCCGGCAGCACCTACAAGAACTGCGTGTTCGTCAACAATACGCTAGTCGTATGCGGAAGCAACGCTGCGAGCTACACTTACGAGACGATCTGCAACACCGGCATGGGCTGCTACTGGCAGGCCGGCACGTACAACGTCACGGCCGAGGACAACAGCACGGACGTAGGATCAAGCGTGATACTGCACGTGAAACCAGCGTTCAGTACCGCCTTGTCTAGCTCTAACTCGACCACTACGTCGACGACTTCGATATCTACCACCTCCACCACTGCCACTACGTCGACGCAGACCACGGCACCCACCACCTCGATAGCTGCCACGACCACCACCGGCACCACCTCCACGTCGACTACGATATGCTATTACTATGACCTATTCTGCGGTGCGCCTACCACATCGACCACCTCAACCACCACAAGCACCACTACGGCATCGACGTCGTCCACGTCCATGTCGACGACCACCATCTGCGCTACCGGCAACTGTCCCATAACGACGACCATATCCACCACTTCGATAGCGCCCACCACCTCGATAGCTGCCACGACCACGATAACGGCATCGACCGGCCAGCCCGGCGGCGGCTCCGGCGGCAGCTTCACCATACCACCGAACGCGACGCTTAGCGTGGGCACCGCCGTCGTCTATAATTCCGCGGGTCAGCTCCTCAACGCATCGAACAACTTCGTCTCTGCGATCTACGTCCCGCTCTTCACCAGTTACGTCAGGCTCGGCAACGCGGCGCAGGGCGTGATGATGCCCATCTGGCTTCTTGCTGCGCTGGTGTTCGTGGCATACGGCACATACGACTTCTATCGGCACCGCAGGCAGCGGCTGGATCGTCGTGGCTTCTACCGCGCCAGGCGCTATTACTACGCATACGCGACGGCCTTCGTGCTCTTCGCCATGTGGCTGCTGGTCCCTCTGGCCATCTGACCGCTCGGCTTAAATTACTTTTCTGCGAACTTTTGCCGATTGCATGAAAGATAGCCTTGCCAGATTCGGATCCGTGGAACTTACGGCAAAAAGTATAGTACAAGAAAACAATAGTTTCTGGTCCGGGACCACGAACGAGATATACCTTAACAAATTGGATTCTATCGTCTACGGCTATCGAAGGAATTTCATGTTTTTCATCGGCGGCTTTATTTTGGTGGTGCTAGGATTATACTCGATGGCCAGTGGAGTCAGTGGCATCGGCACAATACCATTGTTCGTCGGCTGTGTGCTCCTCTTATTTGGGTTACTCAGGCACGAGGTCGTAGAATTCAGAGCGGGCACGCTACGGATCACGGAATATGGCAGAGGCGCGCATGAATTCGTAGAGTCGGTCAGATCCGAATTGCGAAAGAAGGAGTATATCTAACGACTCGACAAGACGTAGAAAGTCTACGCTTAAATATATGGTTGACACTTTATTATTGTGGTTAACATGGAGACTTTTTACGCGGAGGTGATAGCGGATAACCGCATAACCATCCCGAAGGTTGTGGTAACGGTATTGAAGCTGAGGAAAGGGCAGCGGCTGAAAGTCTCGATAGAAAAGGTGTGACCACGAAGTACGCCGCGATTTTAGTCGCATCAGTCTTAATATGCTCCTACAGCGTCGCGAATACGTACTACGACGAGCAGATGTTGGCCATATTTCATGGCACGTACTCGCAGTTGGCATACAACGTCACCGTAGAACCTAATGCAGATACTAATTACGTACTCAACGGCTACACCGCTAGCGGATACTGGTATCAGGTTATTGCAAATCCGCCAGGTTGCCAAGTCTACCACGGCGCAGAAACAGTTTTCGGTTGTGGAGGCACGATGCCTGGCTTCCCGGCATACAGTAAAGTTCGTTTGAGCCTAAGCTTCAGCGGCGACGAGGTATTGATGCAGGTAAAGGATTGGAATACCGGAGCCGAGGTCAATTTCTCTTATGGCGCATTCGGCGCCTCTCAATTCATCCCGGGCCCACTCGCGACGCCGACCAGTCTCCTCACCGAAATAGAGACCGCCTCGGAACCGCCTGAGTCACAATATATAGCTGCATACTCACCATACAATACCAACATCACGCTCGCCAGCCTCGGAATCGACGAAGTGTCCAGCCCATTCCCTAACTTTACGCCTAATCACGTCTTGTTCTCCGCGACCTCCGGGGCTCCCGCCTCGACCGCGCAGTTATCCACGCACGGGGCCTACGCCTCATGGGACAACGGCATCTTCACCACCGGAACGCTCCCGGATCCGCCGATCCCGCAGCTGTCGATCGGCATGACCATGAAAAACTACAGTTTCGACTCCGGCCAGCCCCTCAGGCTAGATTACCGTGTCAGCGGCGGCGTGCCCTCCTACTACTCCTCTGTCGGCTGCGGTGCGACGCAACTAGAGCTCAACGCCACCATACCGCTAGGCCCAGGATCATACAGCTGCACGCTCACTGTAAGGGACAGCGTCGGTGCGCAGGCCTCTGCGCCCTTCACCATGGCGATAGCCTCCGTCCCACTCAAGCTCACGGTCGTACACAGCGCTGCGGATGTGGGCGTGCCCGTGCAGCTCGTCCAGGCCACCGGAGGCACGCCGCCATATTCCTACTGGTGGTCGGTGGACGGCAACGACACCGAGCTCTCGGCCAACCACACGTTATTAGGCGTCAACGCCTACCTGCCTGTGGCACCGGTCTTCAACTTCACGGGTGTGGACCAGCATAGCATCGTGTTCAGGGTCATGGATCGCGCCGGCGACGTGGCAAGCCTCAATATGTCTGTGCCGGTAGGACAGATACCAGGCATCGAGCTCTTCAGGGCGGCCAACTCCACAGCCACGATCGTAGCTACAGGCGGTTCGCCCCCGTTCACCTTCTCGTGGTACCTGGACGGCGAGCTGCAGGGCAACACGACCGCTTTCTCTGCGTCTAATTTCACGTTCCAGGCAGCGGGCAACGCTTCGGTGCGGATAACAGACCAGGCCGGCTACGTGTTGGATTCCAACACGATCCGAGTGATTCCAGCAGTTTCCGCGCAGCCCAGCCAGCCGGACGCCTCCGGCGGCGTTGGCGTACTGCCGTACGCCGCAGCTGCCGCCGTCGGCGCCCTCCTTGTGCTAGTTTTGCTGAAGCTCGCCAGGCGCCCAGCCCCCAGCCCAGCCGGAGAGGCCGGAGAGGCCAGCGAAGTCGAGAACCAGGAAGAGGCTCGACCAGGAGTATATCGGAACGTATAAATACCTATCGCAACATATAATATACTGTGAAATGGTGAATGACATGACGACCGAACCGGAGTCGAGGTTGGAAAAGACCTCAAGCGAATTGGCGTCGCAGTGGGGCAACATGAATGCCGAGCAACGCGCAGCGCTGGCAGCCGATGCACAGAAAATCTGCGACAGACTCAACGACTATGAGGCGACCCACCTCGCCGATGCCACCACCGACGGCATAGCGAACAACGTGTGGGAGGATGTGATATATCATCTCGACGACTACGACGACGAGCTGACTGAGTACATCGATGAGCACGAAAGTGACAGGTTCGCCGACATAAACGGCATAATCTATTACTATTCGCTACCTGACGACGAATGGCTATATATCTGCCCTGACGACGAGAACGGCATCGTAAGCAGGCTCGCAGTGATGCAGGAGGAGCGCGAGGATTGATTGAATGGTAGCGAACGACAAGGGCACCGTGATACACATCAGCTTGGCGACGCGCGGCCGTCTGCGCAAGCTGGGGCGCAAGGGCGACACGTACGACGACGTGATACGTCAGCTGCTCGACAATGTTGAGGGCAGGATGACGCGGTGATTGCGACAGGCAAAGAAAAAGCCTTTTATAGGCTAACTACCCATAATTAATCTAAGTGAACTGCCCTTATAGCAGCTTCCCCATCCGGCGCCGCGCCCGGCGCGGGTACCGCTTCCGCCGGGCGTGGATGGGTCAACTCCTCTTCCTCTCGTCGGCCAGCATCCGCACCATGGCCTTCAGCTCGTGCACCTCCCTGGCCACGTCAGCCTCCTTGCGCTTCCTGGCCAGCGCGCCGTCTAGCTCTCTAGTCGTCATGTGCGCGTAAGTGCTGAGCAGCGTCGTGCCGAAGTAGGCCATGAGCTCGCGGTCGGTCATGAACTCCGCGTACTCGGTGATTCGCGAATGCCGCAGCGTGTATGGTATCACCCTCTTCGTTATGCCGCCCTCCCTGGCGGCCCGGGCCAGCATCTTCCTGTAGCCGGCGTAGAGCAGCCTGCCCGGATTAAAAGCGTGCTTGTCCCTCTCCCATATCGCGCCGCCATCAAGGCGGGGCGTCGCGTGCACGTATTCGCGCAATAGGCGTGTAGAGAATGTTATCGGCACGGTTCGCGGCCCGGTCTTCCCGCTTACCGTGATATGGGCCGGTTCGCCATCTAGCTCCAGATCCGATAGCCTGAGGCCCAGGAGCTCGCACGGCCGGAGCCCAGCATCGAAGGCAACAGCGATCATGGCCTTGTCGCGCAAGTGCCTGCACAAGCCTATCATGCGCTTCACATCCTCCTCGTGCAGCAGGTCGGCCGCAGTCATCGAGCTTTTGACGTGTCTGTTGACATGCAGCCAGCTCACCGCGTCGCGACCCTGGATATCAGCTAAGAACATCTTGAGTCCACGCTTGATGTCCTCCTTCGTGCTCACTGTCTTGTCGCTGCAGTGAACGTGACCGTGCGCCACAGATGCTTTTCAATCGTCCTATCCTTGTCGCCGCGCAGCTCGAACTGCCTATATTCCTGCTCAAGGTACTGTTGGTTCTCACTTAGCATCCCCTTAATCATGCGATGCAGCTTGGCAGCGCTTCCACTCACCGCTCTCACCATGAAAATAATGTCCAAAGCAATATTTATAGTGACTTACAGTTAACTGCGCATTTACCGAAAGTATTTTAAATGTGAGTGTTAGAATATGTCTGGATTGCATGGTCCTCGTAAAAACAATTAGAGTCTCTGCGAAGACTGCGCGCGCTCTTGATAAGCTCAAGCTGTCAGAGACCGAAACATACGACCTTGTCATCATTCGCCTGCTCAAGGGGCTTACGAAGCCTACTCACCGCAAGTGATCTCATGCAGCTCGCCGTCCACCCGGTTAAAAGCCCTGAGAGGGAGCAAACCGCTTACACCGAAATCCGGCCCCCCAACGCAAGCTCAAAAAGTCAACCAGCGCGAGCCGAGCCGGGCCTGCCCCCCGAGCCCGCTCCGCGGGCGATCGGGCAGGCCCGGCGCTCAAGCTCGGCGACACGGGCCGCGCCCAAGCTCGGGGATGCCAGCTATATGGCCTTGAGCCGGCCCGGCCGCTCGTTTATGGAGGGGTTAAAAGCCCTGAGAGGGAGCAAACCGCTTACACCGAGAATCGAACACGCGGCTGGCAGGCAAATTCCGGGCTTTTCAAAAATATGAAGGTCGAGCCAATGGAGCCACAGGTAGCGTTCGGCAGCCACGAAATCGAACACACGCTCCCCGAACACATGAGGCCAGGCGATAGGCTGGAGGCCGCGAAGGAGGCAGTTAATCGCCTGCTGCCGTCGCTCAGCAAGTGGCAGCTAGAGGAGCTGACCACCGATATTAGGCGCGTGTACGT
>JAKATK010000017.1 GCA_021827995.1 Microcaldota archaeon
CGCAGCAGTTCAGCTTCACCGTGTCGGTGAGCCCTACCAGCAACACGATTACGGCAGGCCAGTCGACCAACGCAGTGGTGACGATTACTACGCCGATATCAAACAACGCCAACGTAGTGACGCTGTCTGACACCGCGCCGCCTATATCAAAGACGTTCAACCCGTTGTCGTGCACGCCTGATCCGACGTGCACAAGCACCCTGTCGATAAGCACCACCCCGTCGGCGCAGCCGGGCAGTTACCCGATCACGGTGACAGGCACCAATGCGCTCACTGGTGCCACGAGCAATGCCGTATATACACTCACAGTGACATCACCTTACGTGCAGATAACGCTCAATCCTGGCAGCACGATATCAGGCACGTTCCAGCAGAACATCACTTTCAACCCATCCGCGTATTCGGCATACGAGAGCAGCGACCTGGGCAACATAAGGTTCTACTCCTCGCTCACGAATGGTGTCCCGTCTGGGCCGCTGGCCTCGTGGCTCGAGGGCTGCCCCGAGACCGCGTGTAGCAACCAATCCTCGTCGCAGGCGATCTTTTGGATCAAGCTCAACGGCGAGACCTCTGGTGAGAACATATACATGGTGTTCGGGCCCACAAGCGGCGCAGGTTCGGAGTTCGATGGTTCAATCGCAGGCGAGGCGCCGCAGATCAGCCAAACTTACGCGCAGTATGACAACGGCGGCACGGTCTTCAGTTATTACCAGAGATGGGGTGGCCTGAGCGCCCTGCCGAATGGTTGGAATAGCAACAACGGTGACACATACACTTTTTCTGCTGAGTACATGGTGATAACTCCAACCTCGAATTACGCAGGCAATTTCCCAACTTATATGGCAGCGACCTCTGCCATGACGTACGGCACCGTGGCAGAGTATTACGGCAACATGTACAACACTGGTCCAGCATTTCCAGTCGGCGAGCAGTACGGCTATGCCGACACAGTGAACCCTTCATTCACTTACGCCATAGGCGAGGGTAATAACAACGCTAACGCACATATTTCACTTTATGTAAAAGACGGCTCATGCGGCACGTGCTATACATCGTATGACAGTGGGACTAGTGACACAAACAATAACAAGGTTTACGGTACCTATGTGGGTTCCACCGGCAACTCTGCATTCATTCAGGTGAATTACGTCACTCTGCTAACGGAATCTGCCTACCCGTCCCAAATAAATTATCTCATGTTTAATCCTAGCGATAACTATGGAAACGGCGGCGGCCCAGATCCGTCCGGCCCAATAACAATATACTGGAACAGGGTACGTGTCTACCCGCCTAACGGTCAGATGCCGAGCTACACGCTCAGTCTCGTGTGATGCGGTTGCGCAGACTTGTCAACTGACTGACCAGTACTTCTTTGTCCTTATGAAGGTTCGCTGCGCGTCTAGAAGGTCTATGTAGAAGAGCCTCTCGTCCCTGCGCAGCATCATGAGAGCCCTGGCTGCGCTCTTCGGGCCCACGCCGTATGTCGAGAGCGCGACCGCGGCCCTGCCTCCGTACGCGTCGAACAGGCTCGCCGTCCTGAGCGCCTCGCTCAGCGATTGCGTGTCTGCTTTCGTCAGCTTCAGGCCTGCGGCCCTCTTAGCTATGGCCTTCTCGTAGCGCTCGCTGTACGCAGCCACCATCCCGCTGCCGCACGACGGGCACGCGATCCTCTTGTGGTCCTTCACATCCGATACCTTTCTCGAGAACCTGAAGCCGCAGTACGTGCAGATGAGCTCCATCTGCTTCGAGAGTATCGAGCTGGCGAACGACTCTATGATGGCGCTGTCCGGAGTGAGGGGAAGCACGAGCTCTCTGGTGTAATAGGCCGATTCCGTTATGGCCTTGGTGAGGGGCGACATCCCGGGCAGGTCCACGACAGTTATCGCAATTGAGCCAGATGCAAGCCCGTCAAGAAAAGCCCCAAGCGTCTTGATATCAAACGCGTTCTCCATCAGCTCCCTCACGGTTTCTGTGTGTATCGGGGTGCCCCTGTACAGCCTCGCCAGCCTCTTGACCATAGACTTCGACACGCTAGCGTCGCGATCTATCAGGCCGAAGCGCTTGGCGACCTCAACGAACTTGTACCTGAAGAGTTCAGAATCCTCTGTCGCCGACATGAGCGAGCGCTCGAGGCCCTGCGCGTGCAGCGTCGACAGCACGTGGCGCAGGTCTATCCTTGAATTGGGGCCCAACTCGACGAGTATGATGTAAGGCGATGTCCTGACCGGCACGCTCTGGCCCAGCCTCGTAGTTATGTTGCTGGTTATGAGCTTCGACAGCGCTGCGTTCGCAGTCGTGCCAAGCCACGTGTAGACTGCAGCGTAATCGCCCGCACGCTCTATCGTTATAGAATCCATCGTGGGCGCCCAGACAGATTTCTGCTTCTCGATGAAGCCGGCGATGACGGCCGCGGTCTCATCGTCCACACCTACGTTATCGGCATCCGACGCACCGGCCATTAACGCCCTGACGCGCTGCGCTACGGCGTTGCTCACCGGTATGTCCTCGCCGCTCCAGTCCGGCACTGCAGCGCCGAGGTCGCTGCTTGGCTCGACGGTCACCACCTGCTCGTCTATGCTTATAGCGCGCCATGGCAGGCCCTTGGTTATGAAGACAGAGCCCTCCTCTATGGTGCTCGACACGAAGCGCTCGTCAAGTGATGATATGACCTTGTTGTCGATGGCGTTCCTGACTATGAACCTCTTGGTATCTGGTATAACGCTCAGGTGCTCGTAGTAGAACATGCGCGTGCGGCCGCTCGGCACTATGACGCTGCCGTTGGTCCTGACGACGCGCTGCATGTCCATGAACTTAAGCAGCCTGGAGAACTCCTCCACGGGTAGGTCGCGGTAGCAATACGAGGCGCGGACCGTCGCGAGCGCGTCTATGACTCTGCATTCGGCCCCGCGCGATGCGAAGTCGAGCGCGATGCCGCACAGCTGGCCGGCGAGAACGTCGAGCGCGTTCCTCTGCACATCGAATCGTTCCAGGACTCCGGTAGCAGTCATGGCGCAGATGGCCACGGACTCGACCGCGTCCATCGTGTTCATCGCAACGATAAGGCCATCTGCGGCGCCGCGCTCAGAGTGGCCGCTCCTGCCTACCCGCTGCACGAGCCTCAGCGCCTGCCTCGGCGACCCGTACTGGACCACGAGGTCTATCCTGCCTATGTCTATGCCAAGCTCAAGGGAGCTCGTCGCTATGATGCTCTTGAGCTCGCCGCGCTTGAACGAGCTCTCTATCGCGATGCGCTCAGACCTGTCTAGGGAGCTGTGGTGCACGCCTATGCCTCCGAATGGCCTGATGGTGTTCAGGTATACCAGCCTGCTTCCCAGGGCTTCGACGACCTGCCTCGTGTTCGCGAATACGAGCGTTGACCTAGACTTGGCTATGCTGTCGGCTATGGCACCCAACCTTGCGAGAGCTGCGGTGTCGAGGTCGAAGCGCTGCGCCATCTGGCCGAGGCCGCTGTCGTGCCTGCTTGGCAGGGTCACCCTAAGCGAGAGTCCCTTCTGCATTGATGATTTCGCGACCTCGAAATGACGCGCACCGCAGAGGAAGCGTCCTATGGTGTCCTCGTCGCTGACGGTCGCGCTTATGCCTATGCGCTGGAACCCCGGTGAGATGGACTCGAGCCTCTCCAATGCGATTGACAGCTGCGCGCCGCGCTTTGTGTGGTACAGCTCGTGCACCTCGTCTATCACTACCGCTTTGAGGTTGGCGAGAGCAGCCCCCAGCCTCTTCGTAGGCAGTATGCTCTGCAGCGTCTCTGGCGTGGTTATCAGGAGTTGCGGGGCCTGCACGGCCTGGTGCCTGCGCTCGCTCTGCGTGGTGTCGCCGTGCCTGACCGCGACAGAGATGCCGACTTCTGTGCATAGGGATTCAAGCCTGCCTATCAGGTCGCGGTTGAGCGCCCGCAGCGGCGTTATGTAAAGCGCGCTTATGCCCTTATGCCCGGATGACGCAAGCCTCCTGAGCAGCGGCAGCACGGCTGCCTCTGTCTTGCCTGCGCCAGTGGGCGCTATGATGAGGGTGTTGTCGCCTCGCTCCACTATCGGTATCGCGACCCTCTGTATCTCGGTAAGGCTACCGTACCTCTTACTGAAGAGCTCGTAGACGTCTATGATCTCGCCCGTGAACGCGTTGCGCGCCTAAGCAGGAGAGCTGCGCGGCTGGCGCGCCTCGTGATGACCGCGCCTGCGCAGCACCAGCGTCACAACGAGCATCACTGCTATTATCGCTACCGCGACGATGCCTATTATCAGCGACGGCGGTAGTGCCTGGAAGTTGGCGGCAAAACCGGTGCCGTAACTAACGTTGAACGACTTGCTAGCCCCCTCATAACCTACGCTGCCATACACTAGGCCGTACGGAACGTTGTGGAAGGTCACGCTGCCGTTCGGGCCTAGGAACTGCGTGTAGGTGCTGCCGTTGCTGAACTCTGCAGACAGCGTGGCATTCGCTGGGCCGCCCAGAAGGTCCTTGGCGTTTATTGTTACGTTGTACAGCGGCAACTTTGCGGTTATTGTTCGCGGCGAGCTGACGTTGAAGGTCTGGTTTATCGAGATGTTTAGGCCGTCTATCCTGGCGTACTGGAGCGCGTACTGCTGCCCGGCATTCAGGTAGGCGCTGCCATTTACGCGCGAACCAGATACCACGAAGTACTCCACATCGCCGACCGGCTCGCCATACGTATCGGTCGCGAGGAAGCTTGTAGCGAACTGCTCGTTGAAGAGCGCGTGCAGGAACAGCGGCCCGCCGACAGTGACGTTGCCGGACGGGTTCTGCATGCCGTTGCTCCAGCCCTGGAACTGTATCCTGCCGCCCTCGCCCAGGGGCACCATGGTAGTGTTGAGGCTTATGTAGGCGGTGGAACCGGCATCGTACCAGCCGCTGCCCGTAGTGGTGCCGTATCTGCTAGATACATTTACCAGGTACTGCGTGACCCAGTTGGCGTCCACGTATTCCTGGCCCTCGACTATGACGCTGCCGGATAGGCCCTTGACTCCGGTGCTCCAGCCATCGAAGACCGCCCTTGACCCATAGGTTAGCGGCGTTAGGTTGCGCGCAACCGAATAGTTGGCTTTTGCGCCCATGTCGTACCAACCGCTGCCGCTGGTAGGGGTCAGGTTCCCGTATGGCGAGTACACGTTAACGTAGTACTCCTGCTGCCACACGGGGTACTCGGTTATGTTATCGTATATGCTCAGCAGGTGGGACGTGTCGTTGCCCGTGTATGCGCCACTGCCCACTCCGCGCCAGCCCTTCAGCACAACGCGCTCACCTGGCGAGATGTTCATGTTGGTCGGCGCCGTCAGGTTGACGATCGTGTAAGCCTCGTAGTTGCTCGAGCTGCTGAGCCCGTAGGGCGAGACTATGTTGAGGGTGTAGCCTATCGTCCAGAGCCTGGTGCCGTTGGTCGGTAGCGGCAGCCCAGAACCTGCCCTGAAGTAGTCTGCGTAGTTGCCCACCTCCTTCAGCCCGTACCTGTTCTTCAGGCTCTTGGCGCTGCCGGTGCCGTAGCCCAGCACCGAGTATCCTGACGGGACAAGATCGTAGCCGCCGCCAGTCGTGAAGGCCAGGTTCTTGAAGCCCACAGGCGCCATTAGGGTGCTGTTGGTGCTCGTGTCAGCATACTCCGCAACGGCTATGGGCGGGTTGCCACCGGACGTCGACGCATTCATGTCAGCGCTGCCTATCACGTTGCCATTGAAGTAGAAGTACCAGGTGTCGCCGTAGCTCCTGAAGGAGTAGTTGTTGAACGTACCGTTAGAGCCAAGTACGCCGTCTGGCCCGTAGCCGCCGAAGAAGCCGCTAGTCACGTTATGCGGGAAGAACTCCCAGAACCACACCGGCTGGCCTGCGGTGAGCGACACGTGAGTCGCACAGACCGGCGTGTTGTTCCTCGGGTTGGGCACACAGCCGGACGGGTACTCGGCAGTGGCATTTGGTATCACGTAGCCGACCTGAACGAACGCCCCGTTAGACAGCGTCTCGCCTACCCAGAAGCCGAACGACCCTATCATGTTGTTCTGCGGCACGACTGTCTGTATGAGGGCGCTGGCGCCGCTGTTGCCGTAGGTGGCACTGCCGCCGCGGACTCCGGTCTGGAACCAGTAGGTCGAGGCGGCGCCGGCCATGGCAGCCTGCGCTATAAGCAGCGCGGTGCACAGGAAGACGAACCTCAGCTCATGCCCTCTCATACTCAAATCCCAAAAGATCGAGCGTTTGCACCAGCTTATCTCTCGCAACAGCATTTATGCTTTTCCACTCTATGACGGCGCTGGTAGGCCTTGGCCTGGAACGCTCGAACGCCTGGGCCAGCATGCCAGTCTCTGCTACGAAGTGCTTCGGCATTATGTGCGCGAAGGCGTAGCCCTTGCCCAGCGCCATCGCGGTGGCCTTCGCGGGGTAGTGCGTGCCACCCAGGTATACGGCGACCTTGCCCGCAGGCGTTGGATCGCTTTGGCCATTTACGAAGTCTGCCACGGCGCTGGCGAATGTATCCAGCATTACCGTATCAGACATGGCCTCCTCGCTGCCGCCCATCTCTGCGAAGAATGACGGCGTCCTTAGCAGCGGGCCGTGGTGCGTCGCCTCGTAGACCACCTGTGCCTTCGCACCGGCCATTGACGCAGCTGAGCTGATCGAGCGCAGGAAACCGAGCATCTGTACCGGCGCGGCCATGCCCAGCTCCCTTGGCGTGCCGCCCAGGTCAGCGCTCTGGCCCCAGTTGCCCTCGGCATGAACTGTGAACGCGGGCACGCCCCTTGCGCTTCTGTGCCTGCTCAGGAACACTATCAGGTCCCAACTGCCGAGACTGTCAAGCATTTGGGCATCGACAAGCGGCGTACTCAGCTCAAGCATCTCGATGGGGCCGCTGGAGAAGTGCCTGTGACCGCGCAGATCGGCGTCGTGGACCATGCCAAGCATCGGCTTCAGGCGCTCGGCAGCCGCTGCCGAGACGCTGTCGGTTGTGGTGTACGCCAGCAGCATGATGACTGCCATACAGCTCACTCGCCGTCGTCTGCCACGGTGCGCTGCGCCGTGGCCGCGCCGCTGCTCGACGATGCGATCGATTCTATGTACTCGGTCGCGGCCCTGAGGACCTTTTCCTTGCTCTGCGGCGATGCCAGCAGGTTGAAGAGCTCCTGGAAGTCGAGTCTGCTGTCGAAGCCAGATGCCCTGAGCCTTGCGCCGAGCATGCCCATGCCCATCTCCTTTATCGAAAGGCCGCCGACCTTGCCTTCTCGCAGTTCCTCTAGCTCGTGCTCCTGTTGCCTGCTCTTCAGCGCGGACACGTTCAGGTCGAGGAAGGCCTTCTGGGAGTACTTCGACGACAGTGCGTGCAGCGGCAGGTCGCTGCCAGCGAAGCCCTCAGCTATGGTGCCCTCAACAACGAGCCTTACTATCGGCTTTGTACTGGTGCCGGCCAAAGCCTTGGATATCTCGTCATCGCACCTCGACTGGAGCTGCGACGGCGTGTCGCCATCGGCCATCACGCGGATCACTATGAACGGCCTAGAGTCTATGCGCTCGAATGCGTGCTTGCCTGTAGTCGTGTCGAATATAAAGAAGCCCTTTGGCGCCTGCTCGCCCTCCTTGAGCTGGGTCAGTACCGTGCTGCCAGGTATGAGCAGGGGCTTCGAGTGCACCGTGGCCTCTACCATGCTGTGTATGTGGCCGTTGACGTAAAGGTCGAAGCCGGCAGGCAGGTCATCGTAGTGTATGAACTCGTCGTTGAACGGCAGGAGCTCGTACACTGACTGGTGGAACATGAATACGTTGAATGCGCCGTCCACGGGCTTTGGGTCCAGCGCTTTCAGGCGCTCCCTGACGCGCTCCTCAGAAACTCCCCCGAGACCGAAGACCGCGACGCGCTCGTCGCCCTTGGCTATCGTAGTCACGGCCTCGCTCGTGTCGACAAGCAGGCCGGCGAGGCTCAGGAGCCGCAGCGCATTCTCCCTGCCCTCTGCGGTTCGCTCGTGGGTGCCTGGTATCGCTATGATCGGCACACTGGTATAGACGTCGTCCCTGTCCAGGCCTTGGCTCTTCGAGCCGAGCACCCTTGCGCCCCACTCCAAGCGGGACAGCGCCCTGAATATGTTTATCGCTTGCGCTATGGCCTCTGGCTTGGGGGCCCTCTTATCGAATATGTCCCCGGGTATGAGAATAGCGTCGGCCATGGCTGCAGCGCGGTTGAGCGCGCCGCGCGCCTGGGCGTAGGCGTCCTCCTCGAAGCGCTCATAACCGAGGTGCAGGTCAGATACTATGGCTATGCGCACGCAATCACTCTACGGTTTCTTCGACCCTCTCGAGCAGTTTCCGCAGGAACGCGTCGGCATTAGCAACGCCGGTGCCGTACGCGCCAGCCGCGCACGGATGGCCGCCGCCCGTGCCGTTTATAATCGGTGCCAGCTCCTTCATCAGATTGCCGAGGTGTATGCCGTACTGCCTGTCAAGAGGCGGGCGCAGCCTGGCAGAGAACGACGCCTCGTTGCCGCCGCCGCTACGGAAAATTGCTAGGTCGGCGCCAACGCGTATTGCGTCATCGGCTACCAGGTTGGCTGGACCGTTCGAGACACCGTGCACTATCAACAGGCCGCCCTTCACCTCTATCGACGCGCTCGCGAGGTCCTGCATCGTCTCGGCCCTGCTCTCCGGAGGGGCTATGTGCCTCATGTCGTCGAGCACGGACTGGTAGTCCATGCGCGCGATGCCCATGAGCTCGCCCATCTCTATGAACGTCTTGGCTGACGCGTTCTTGAGCTCTGCAGAATCTGATATTATCCCCATTAGCAGCAGCTCGGCCAGGTTCTCGTTTATGGCGAGCCTTGCTAGCTTGAGGACCTCGTAGGCTATGCTCGAGGTGGAGTTGAACGACTCATCATCGAATACCAGCACGTTGTCGCCGCTTATCTCTGTCGGCGCGTGGTGGTCGACTATTATCACAGGGCCTGCGAACGACGAGAGCCGCTCCTTGAAGGCGCCGCACTGGTCGAAGTCGTTCGCATCGGTTATCACAACGGCGTCGACGTCCGGCGGGAATGAGTGCTCTATGCGCTCTGCACCGTGACCGGACCTCCTGAGCATGCGCGCGGCGTTCGACGTGATCGTGTCAGCGGTAGCCACTGTCGGCTTTATCATCAGCCTCGACAGGGCGATGGCGGATGCGATAGCATCGGTGTCGCCCATCGAGTGGAACGTGAGCAGGACCCTGCGCGACCTGTGCGCGGCCAGCTCGCCCAGTAGGCTCTCAATATCCTTTATCTGCCTCATGCAAAACGCTACTGCGCCGGGCCTGCAGCGCCCGTGGCCTTTAGCGCGTTTGTTATCTCGGTCCTGAGCGCCTGCTCCCTCTTCGACAGCTCTTCGTACTGCTTGCCCATTATCGATAGGCGCAGCTCCAGGCTCTCCTGCTTCTCCTTTATGTCCTTCGCGGCTGCATCCTTGTTAGACTCGACTAGCGCCCCGCCGACGGCGTAGTATATCTTACCCGCTGATGCTTGTATAGACGCGAGCGCCTCCTTGTACTCCTCGTTCTGCATTGCGAACTGCTCGCGCTGCAGCGCAAGGTTGCGCAGCTGCTCCTGCAACTGCTGGTAATCCTTGGTCAGCTTCTCGAACTGTGCCTTGTCCATTGAACCACTAAGTGCTATACTATCGGTCTATCTCGCCCAGGACCAGGTCGAGGCTGCCCATTATAGCGAAGACGTCGGCGAACTTGACGTCCTCGCACAGCTTCTGCAGCACGGCCAGGTTTATGAACGTGGGCGACCTGAGCGATATGCGGTAAGGCCTCTGCTTTTCAGGTATCATGTAGACGATGCCCTCGCCCCTGGGCAACTCCCTCCTGGTTATTACCGTGTCAGGCTTCGCCTGTTGGCCTATCAGCTTTATGGGCTGGCCGACCACGTCGGACTCGTCAGGAAGCAGCGCTAGGGTCTGCCTTATTATGCTCAGGCTCTGCAGCATCTCCTCGTAGCGCACCCTGTACCTGTCGAAGGAGTCGCCTTTGCGCATAACCGGAAGCTCGAAATTGACCTTGCCGTATGCGTAGTACGGCTGCGACTTCCTCACGTCCTCCGCCACCCCGGAAGCCCTGAGCACCGGGCCGGATACCCCGTAGTTTATGGCGTCTTCCCTGCTCAGTGCGCCGACTCCGCGCGTGCGCTCCATGAATACCTCGTTATCGTCGAGCACCTCAGGGTACTCCCTAAGCGCGCCCTCCAGGTAGTCGACCAGGGCGTACGACCTCTCCTTGAAGTCCTTCGGGAGCGGCATGTAGAGGCCGCCTATCCTGACGTTCACGTAGAACATCCTGCTGCCAGCCACGTCCTCGAGCAGCTTTATGACCTTGGCCCTGTCCCTGAAGGCCCACATGAATGCTGTGAACATCTGGCCCAGGTCGTTGGCGAGAGTGCCGAGCCAGAGTAGGTGGCTGGCTATGCGCTGAAACTCCAGCAGTATCATCCTGGCGTACTGCGCGTCCTGCTTCACCTCAGCGCCCATAGCCTGCTCGACAGCGGATACGTACATCTCGTCCCAGCTGAGCGGCGCTATGTAGTCGAGCTTCTCCATGTACGATGGGTTCTGCATGTACATCCTCGTCTCGCAGAGCTTCTCGACGCCGCGGTGCAGGAAGCCTATGTGACACTCGACGTTCTTGACTGTGTCGCCATCGACGTCTACGACTAGACGGAGCACGCCGTGCGTGCTCGGGTGCACAGGCCCCACGTTGATCCTTACCAAGGCCATCAAGGCAACCTCTTGTAATCGTTCTTGCCCCACACGAAGCTCTTCCTGAGCGGCGGCTCGGAGCCGTTCCACTCCCTGAGGAGCAGGCGCTTTATGTTCTGCCTGCCGGCGATCCTTATACCGAACATCTCGGACATCTCGCGCTCGTACCAGTCGGCGGCCTTGTAAAGCTCCATTACGCTGTCGACCTCTGGATTCTGGGCGTCCAGCTTGACCCTGAGCACCTCCATCTGCTTGCTGTCCGTATTGTACAGAATATACACTGCCTCGAGGTAGCTGACATAGTCCACAGCAGTTATCTTGCTGAGGTAGTCAAACCCCTTCGCTTTCATGTCTTTGCAGGTTTTCACTAACGCTTCTCTCGGTACTTCCAGCAACTTTACCACCTACCTTCCCCTGTAGCTTCATTAGACCCTCGAAGAGGTTCTCCGGCTTCGGCGGGCATCCGCAAACGTAAACATCGACTGGCAACACCTGGTCTATGCCCTGCATTATGTTGTAGCTCTCCCACCAGGGGCCACCGGCAGTGGCGCACTCGCCGAAAGCTATAACGTAGCGCGGCTCTGACATCTGTAGGTAGAGCCTCTTCACCCTAGGCACCATTGACTTGGTGACCCAGCCTGCCACGATCATGACATCGCACTGCCTGGGCGTGCCCCTGAATAGCAGGTAGCCCTTGCGCTCAGCGTCGATGCGCGAGGCACCGAAGTCCATGAGCTCTATGGCGCAGCACGCGAGGCCGAACTGGAGCGGCCAGAGCGAGTTCATGCGCGCCCACCTGACGGTATCCCTGGCCAGTGGCATGCTCTTGCTTATCTCACTCATCTTGGCAAACATCGCGTTTACTGTAACCTTGTAATTCTTCTGCGACTGGCCCAGAAGCTTGGTCATCTCCTTCTCTGCGTTCATGAACTGCTCAACGGTGTAGGGCGCACCCGGGACCGCTGCGTTGGATGGCCCTGCCCGATGCGGTGGCGTTTCATCAGACATTCTTATCACCTATGTACCTGTACGCGGCGAGGCCGAAGAGCATCGCCACCACGAGTAGCGAGAGCATGTATATGCCGGTGGTGTACGGCGCGCTCTTGGCGACGTACGCCCACACGAGCAGAAGCAGCGACAGGACCTCGAACGGGAGGAAGAGCGCGAATATCGGCAGGTACTCGGTGTGTATCACCATGCCGCTGCCGACGGTCTCCTCTGCGCTCTCGTAGGGCGCGTTCTTTACCGGGTTCCCCGGTGAGTTGTGCCGCAGTATCCTAGACGTGAGCAACAGCGAGTACGGTATGAAGAACGCGAACGCTGTGAAGAATATTATGGCTATGTAGTTGTACAGCATCTTTCAGCACCGGCTTTACTTCCTTTCTTTCTTACTATTTAGGCATTTAAATATGTTTATGCTGTGCTTGGGTAAGCGTTTTATCAGCTCATCTTTCGTTTGGAAAAGCCACAGGAGCGCAGGGGAGTGGTGGGCAGTGCTACGTCACGCGTGGGTTTAGTTGGTGAGTGGATCCTGTTGCGCAGACGGACCGGTTGGCGTTGGCGCACGTGCAGTTCTTGAACGTGGGTGTCAGCTGGGTGCCGAACATTGGTGCGCCGCATGTGCCGTGGGCGGCATTCTGAACGCCTGTGCCGTTCGTAAGGTAGACCGCGCCCTCGGCCATACCTGTCGCCATGTCCAGCCTGACTATGCCAGACCAGTAACCTACGCTTATCGACCAGATGAGGCCATTATCATGTTTGCCGTTGCCACGTGGCAGCCGCTCACGGTGGCGTTGACCTGCATTCTGGCCGGCATCTGGAGCTGCTCGCAGAGCGCATTAGACGCGTTGGCTTCCACACGGTCGAGCCTTAACGTGCTACCGTTCTTTAGCACTGCGACGACATGCTTGACCGGAACATGGCCTCATTGCTAGATCGGTACAGAAGCGTTGGAAGGCTATATGATGCGCGTGTTGGTCGTTATCATGGGGCGCTTGACAGGTATAGGTATAGCGGTGATTGCCATCAGGGCGTTGTTAAGGCCTGCTTTCAGATGCTCCTTCCTTAGCTATGCGGCAGACTACCGAATCGCTTGCCGCGTTCTTCGTGCTGGGACTCTATCGGTTTATGCTGCGCTGCATGGGATCTTTAGCAGACTGTTTTCGGCATGCTGCAGGATAGCTGCTTCTTTGACCGCTAAACGTAGCAATGGCTTCGTTGACGTGGGTACTAGCGGTAGTCACCGCTGCCGCTTATCTTGCCGCTCTCGTATCTCTTCCTCAGCTTTTCTAGGTTGGCGGCAGCTATGGAATCCAAATCGGTGCCAAGCTCCTCTGCCAGCTGCGACAGGTACCACAGCACGTCGCCGAGCTCGTCGACCATGGCCTTGTCGAAATCGGTGCCGTCCCTGATGACCTTCTTCACCTTGTTGGCGAACTCGCCGGCCTCGCCGGTCAAGCCCATCGTCAGGTAGCTAACGGCTTCTATCTTGCTTTTTTTGGGATAGATGGCGGTCTTCCTCGCTTCACTCTGGTAGTCGGATAGCTCCATTGCCGCACCTCTCGCCGGCAAGAGCCGGGGTTGCAGGAAGGACTACAGGCTTATCTCTATCTGCACAGTGTCTGGTACCGGTATGCGCATTATCTGGCGCAGCGCCTGCTCGCTCACGTCGAGCTCTATGAGCCTCTTGTGGAACCTGAGCTCCCACTTCTCGTAGGTATGGCTGCCGTCCCCGCAGGGGGTCTTCCTTACCGTCTGGGACATCCTGCGCGTCGGCAGCGGCACTGGCCCCTTGCACTTTATGCCAGTTGTTGTTGCTATGTCCTTTATCTGCCCTGCTATCGTATTGACGTCGTTCTTGCTTGTGCTCACAAGCTTTATCACTGCGAGGCTCATTTAGTCACTACTGCTGGCGCGCTTCCACGTCCAGTATTATGCCTGCACCTATGGTCTCGCCCATGTCCCTTATGGCGAAGCGGCCCATCTGGGGGAAGTCGCTGTACTTCTCAAGGCTAATCGGCTTCGTGGGCTTGACCTTGACGATGGCTATGTCACCGGTCTTTATGGTCTGCGGATTCTTCTCCAGCGTCTGGCCGCTCTTCGGGTCTTTCTTCTCCAGTATGTCGACGAAGGAGCAGGCTACCTGCGCGGTGTGTATGTGGAACACCGGCGTGTAACCCCGGGCTATGACGTTCTGGTGGTGCAGCACTATTATCTGCGCGGTGAACTCGTTGGCGACCTTCGGCGGATTGCTAGAGGGACCTACGACATCGCCGCGCTTTATGTCCTTCTTCTCGATGCCCTTGATGTTGAAGCCGACATTGTCACCTGGCTCGGCCTTCTGCAGGGCCTGGTGGTGCATCTCTATGCTCTTTACCTCGGTCTTGATGCCGCTGGGCTCGATTATTATCTGGTCACCAGGCTTCATTATGCCAGTCTCTACCCGGCCCACCGGTACGGTGCCGAAACCGGATATGCTGAAGACGTCCTGCACTGGCAGCCTCAGGGGCTTGTCCACGGGCTTGGCCGGGACCTTGAAAGAGTCGAGCGCCTCGAGCAGAGTCGGGCCGTTGTACCACGGCATCTTGTCGGACTTCTTGCTGACGTTAGCGCCCTCCATGGCGGAGTACGGCACGAACGGTATCTGGTCCACCTTGAAGCCGAGGGACTTGAGCAGGTCGTATGCGGCCTTCTTCGTCGTCTCGAACTGCTCCTGCGAGTACTTGGCGGCGTCCATCTTGTTTATGCCGATTATGAGCTGCTGTATTCCAAGCACGTTGGCCAGTATGGCGTGCTCCCTTGTCTGCGCCATCACGCCGTCCACAGCGCTGACGACCAGTACGGCAGCGTCGGCCTGGCTGGCGCCAGTTATCATGTTCTTGACGAAGTCCCTGTGGCCTGGCGCGTCTATGATCGTGAAGTAGTACTTCGGCGTCTGGAAGTCCCTGTGCGCTATGTCTATGGTTATGCCACGCTCGCGCTCCTCCTTGAGCGAGTCCATGACGAAAGCGAACTCGAAGGTAGGCCTGTTGAGCTGCTGCGTGAGCTCCTTGTACCTCTGTATATCCCTGTCGGTTATCACGCCGGTATCGTAGAGCAGCCTCCCGACTGTCGTGGACTTCCCGTGGTCTATGTGCCCTATGAAGATCAGGTTCATGTGCGGCTTGTCTGCCATAAAACTCACCATTTCGCTAAGCTAAATCCCAGAATGAACGTACGCGCAACTAACGCGACCGCTGAAGTGTAAAATAAGGGTTAGAAACCCAAATCACGATGTCATTTACCTCAAAAAGAATTTAAACCTTTGCCAGGCATTACTAGTTCTGGATCCTGGCAGGGCATGGCGGCGCCCGGCAGCGATGCGATTGCGATGCAACAGATTTACATACCTAGGGAGCGTATGAAGGCTCTGCGGGGCGACCCACGCCTTCTCAAGGAGCTGTGTGCACTGTGCGGTTGCAAGGCCGAGCTCGACGACGAGTGCGTTACCGTGGAGGGCGATGCGGTCGGCGAGTTCACAGCAAAAAGCGTGGTCTATGCGTACGGGCGCGGCTTCGAGATGGCCGACGCGCTAAGGCTTGCCCGTGAGGGCAACTACTTCGATTCCATAGACCTGGAGGACGCGCTAGGCAGCGAGAAGAGCATATCGCGCATAAAGGCCAGGATAATAGGCAGGAAGGGGAAGACCAAGAAATACATGGAGCAGGTGAGCGGCGCCAAGATAAGCGTGTACGGCAACACGGTCTCGTTCATAGGAACGAGCGAGGCGCTGCAGGAGGCCAGGGCAGCCACAGAGGCGCTCATAAAGGGCAGCATGCACAAGTCAGCTTATGCACGCATGGAGGCGCTCCACAGGCGCAACAAGGAGGCTGCGCACGACGCCAGCTTCTGAGGCTCTGCATGGCCGAGACGAACGCCGATGAGATTTTCCGCGAGTTCAAGGAGCACTCGATAGCGGAGTTCTTCAAGAAGAACAGGCAGATGCTCGGTTATTCCGGCATGTCGCGCTCGCTCGTCACTGTGGTTCACGAATACCTCACGAATTCCCTAGACGCCTGCGAGGAGGCCAACATACTGCCGGACATAGACGTGAGGATAGACATGACAGGCGAGAGCAAGTATCGGGTTACCGTAGCAGACAACGGCCCAGGCATACCCAAGGGCTACATCGGCAAGGCGCTCGCAACCATACTCGCCGGTACTAAGTTCCACAGGTACATGCAGCAGAGGGGCCAGCAAGGCATCGGCGCATCTGGTTGTACGCTCTTTGCGCAGATCACGACCGGCAAGCCGGTACGCGCAACGTCGTACACAGGCACCGGTAAACCATACTCGTGCAGCATATCCGTGGACACGACGCGCAACAAGCCGGTCGTGACCGATTTCGCTGAACTGGATAGCGCCCCGCGAGGCCTACGCGTCGAGGGCGAGTTCGCCGAGGTGAAGTACGAGGGCGGCGACCATGGCGTTTATGAGTACCTGAGGCGCACGGCGCTATCGAACCCGCACGCACAGATAAGGTTCACCGACCCATCCGGCCAGGAGAGCGTCTTTCTTAGGGCAGTTGACAAGACGCCGGCCAGGCCGAAGGCGATAAAACCGCACCCGCTAGGCTTGACCGTAAACGACCTGATCGACTTCGCGCACGTGAGCCAGAGCAGAAGGATATCGTCGATGCTGATAGACGCTTTCTCCAGGGTGTCGCAGGACAAGGTGAAGGAGCTCGCATCGGTGGCGACAGATGTAGATTTCGGCAAGAACCCTAGGGCGCTCACGTGGGCCGAAGCAGAGTCGCTCGTAAAGGCTTTCAGGAGCGTGAAGTGGATAGCACCTGACGCCACATCTGTAATACCGATAGGCGAGAGCCAGGTGGAGACGGCGATAAAGAACATACTGAACCCGGAGTTCATGAACGTGGTGGAGCGCAGGCCCAAGGTCTTCAGGGGCGGCGTGCCGTTCATAGTGGAGGCCGCGGTTTCTTACGGTGGCAACTCCGGTAAGAAGACCTCGGAGGGCTACGAAGGCTCGGTGCTCAGGTTCGCAAACAGGGTACCGCTGCTATTCGACAGCGGCTCGTGCGCCATAACGTCTGCCACGCGCGACATAGACTGGAAGCGCTACAACATAGACATAGAAACGCAGCCGGTGAGCATCTTCGTGAACGTATCTTCTGTGTACATACCGTATTCGGGCGTTGGCAAGGAGGCCATCGCCCAGGAGGACGAGATAATCGACGAGATAAAGCTCGCGGTGATGGATGCGGCGCGCGGGGTGCAGCGCTACATAAGCGGCAAGATACACGTGAGCCACGAGACCAGTAAGTACAGGATGATGATGCGCTACGCCAACCAGTTGTCAATGGACCTCGGCAGCCTCACAGGGGAGAAGAGCGAGGCGATAAAGAAGGATTTGGAGAAGCTAATCGCGAAGTACTACCCTAGGGCCAAGGTCGGCGGCGCTGCCGATCAGGATGGCACGCAGGAGGGCCAGGCACAGGAAGAGGCCGATCGGGCTCAAGACAGCGTCAACTGATGCGGGTCGTCCGCATCTATGAGCTCCAGCACGCCAGATGCAAGGTAAAGCTTTATGGCCTCTGCCTCGTTGGTGTTCGTGTTGTACAGCACAGCCCTGAAGTCTTCAAGCTTGGCAGCGTCAAGGAAGGCCAGGTACGTTTTTATGCCTGACTGCATAGGCATCTTCGTGAACTTCGTCGTCTTCGAGTATATCACTATGTAGGCATGCTCACCGTGCATCGTGGCGACTATGTCAGCAGTGTTGCTCGAATCTATGTCGGTGAACGAGTACCCGTGCGTGACTAGGAAGACCCTGAGCTTCTTGAACGTCGCAAGGTACTCGATGTCATGACCGCTCTGCGTTATCCACGACTTCGGGGCGTACAGGTCGCTGGCCGTGTACACTAGGCCGGCAGCGACCAGCTGGTCGAGTATCCGGTCGACGTTGTTCATTGTCAGGTTGACCGGCATGCCGCCCATGTTCACGTACTTCGCTATGGCCATGCGCACCTCGCTCTTGGAGAACGGCATGAAGTGCCAGTGGTAGTACAGGCCCATCCTGTCGAATACACCAAGAATGTCATTGGCCCTGACCTTTATAGGCAGCCTGTTCTTCGGCGGCAGGTGCGGCACGTCGATGTAGAACTCGTCCCTGTTGGGGGCGCGCACCAGCGTTATCATCAGGATCATGACCACGGCCACTATGGCCAGCGCGATGTAATCGGAGTTTATCCGCACAGTGGGCGCTATGTTCGAGGTCGATACTGTGTAGTTGGATGATAGAAGGCTGACGACAAAGTTTACCGTGCCGTAAATCTCTGGGGAGCCGGCAGGCAGGATGTACGAGATCGTGCCGTTGCTCAGCGTGCCGTTCTCCCTGTACCTGCCGTTCACCGTTATCGAGTAAGGCAGGCCGGACACCGGCGTGCCATGGGAGAACGCTGTGAGCGTGAATGCGCCGTTAGCGAAGTTGCTGCTGAGCAGCGCTACCGATATGTTGACGTTGAAGAGCGAGAGCGCAGATGTGGCGCCGGAAAAGTTCTGCAGTGCGGCTATGTAGCTTCCGGATGGGAGGTCGAATGTGAGGTACTTGACGAACTGGTAGTTGCCAGTGGCCTTAGATATCGTGGGCAGCGGTATCTGCATGACCGGTGACATGTTTATGCTGTAAATCGATAGGTGCGGTAGCAGGGTCTTCGGCACCGACGAGTGCGTGAACACGGTCATGTTAGTGTAGGTGCTGACCCCCGGTACGACGTAACTCGGCATCGCTATAGAACCGTTTATCGCGAACGAGGGCTTGTACTCTATGCGCACGTACCTGCTCAGTGGAGCGAGCCCGTAAGATGCGTTCGTGTACAGCGTGATTACACCGGAACCGCGCTCTAGCGTCAGCGTGTTCGTGTAATTGTACGACACCGAGCTGTTCAACATGGCTATGCCGACGTTACTATTCGTGCTGGTCGAGTTCGCCGGCTTGATGTAACCGTCGTGATAGGCGTACCTGGGCATCCAGAAGAGCAGGGCTATCGCCTTGGCGAGGTCTGCGCCCTCGTAGGTCGCGTTCGCCCATGCTGTCGAGTAGTTGCCGAACACTACGATGGAACCGTTCATGACGTTCTCGTAACTGATTGGACCGTAGAACAGGCCGCCGGTGAGCGCGAACGCTGGCGCCTTGAAGTTGAACTGTGAAGAGTTGGCCAGGCCGGCCATGACGGACGCGTTCACTGCGTGTGTGTACAGGTACGCGGGCGGCGCAGTAGCCGGTATTATGGCTGAACCGGGTTCCAGCAGGTTAGAGAACGGGCCGCCGACATACACGATGCTGACGCCCCTGCTCAGGAGCTCGTCGAGCACGGTCGTGTTGGTGGAGTTCGGCGCGGTGCTCAGCATGATGGCCGGCAGGAAGCCGTTCGGCACAACGAGCACGGAGTTGTTCGTTATGTTGGCGACGTCGTTCTCTGCCACGTAAGAGAAGTTGGAGGGCCCGGACACGCCGTCGTATCTCACCAGGTCGGATTCCAGGGTGGACGCCATCAGGCTGGTATCGCCGCACTTGTAGCACTCGTCGCTGGTATCGAATATGTACACGTGGGCGGGCGCCGGCCTGAGCAGTAGCGATGCGCTCACGTTTATCGATGACAGGTTGCGGGACACTATGCGCAGCAACGCATACGGCACCACGTAAGAACCGCTGTCGTAGGACATGAAGCTCTGGTTCACCAGGCTAGCCGATATGCTCGGTATGGGAGGCGGGCCGCTCGGTATAGTTGTCAGGGTCGCGCTTATGGCCGCTATCTCGAACCTAACGTACACGAGCAGAGCTACGAAGATTATCATGACTATTATGCCGATGATAACCGGTGGCTTCCTGAGTATGCGTTTGAGCGACATGCGCACTACCAACTGCTACTGCTTGTCCTGCCCCTTGCTGCCCTTCGTGAGCATCTTCGTGAACAGCCGGGTCATGAAATTCTCCTTTGGGCCCAGCCTCTTCGTTATCGTGTAGACCCTGAGGTTCTTGACACGGCGCTTTACCCGCACGGCATAGCGCATCGCACCACCCTAGCCCCTGAGCTCTATGTAGCCGAGGGAGACCATCCTGTTCAGCATCTGCTCCACCCTCGGAGCCACTATCTTGTAGTTCTTGGAGAACTCATCGACGTCTATCGTGTTCTCGTGCGCCTCTATCCAGTCCTCTATCATAGACATGAGCGACTCGTCGGAGTACGACTCGAGTTCCTTGAGGCGCTTCTTCAGCTCGTCGTTCTCCGAACTGATCTGCGTCACCTGCGCCGTTAGGCTCTTGTTCGAGGATTCGAGCTGCGTGCTCAGCCTCTTGAGCTCTCTGTACTCGTTGAATATCGAATCGTAGCTGTTGACGAGGGCGCTGTAGCTCTGCGACATGGTGCCAAGAACATCGTCGACAGAAGAGCTCAGTTGCTGGAACAGCTCCACCGGGTTCGGCTGGTACACGTCAAGAACCATCGACAGTATGCTGAGGAGGTTGCGGAGCACATAGAGCTTCCGCAGTTTCATGCTGGAGTCCTGCGCGGCCGTATAGTCTATCGTGATGCGGTCGCGCTCGAAGGTGAAGACGAAGAACAGGAACGGCCTCTTCTGCATGTCGCGGCTCTCTATGCGCAGCAGAACGAGGCTGTCGGGGCTCGCCTTCATCGTGAATATCTGCAGCTGGGACAGCCGGCTGGACATGGCCTCGAAGCTGCCGAGCAGGGAGGCGCCTATGGCTATGGAATCGACTTTGGGTTCGAGTGCAACGGTTTCCTCTTCGGGCACGGCGCTTCACCAAGAGCTTTGCCTAACTACTAGGCGCTCTATTATCCGTGCCATTTAATAAAAACGTTGTGTAGGGCGTGGCTTGAGCCGCGCCGCAGGTCTGCATCGCCGCCAACGGCAGGTAGCGCATGGAAAAACGTATAAGCCTTACATGCGACATATTCATCTGTAGATATGACATGACCGTGATAGCGCTCATACCGTATGACGGCGGCTTCCTTCTGGCCTCTGACAGCAGGGCCACGCTACGGCTTGATGGGGTAAACGAGCAAACTCGGCTTGCATGGTCCGAGCTGCTCAGCAACGATTTTGGTGTGGAGCATCCGGAGAACATAAGCGAGGTTTACCTGTACGCGCAGAAGGTACGCGACGTGGCCGACGGCATAGTCGTGGCCGAGGCGGGCTTGGAGAGGTTGGACAGGATCGTGAAGGGCGTAATTGCAGCGCACGCAGACGAGTTGCGTGACAGCTCTGCAGACTTCGCCAAGATGGGCAATAGGATAGAATCGGATATAAGGGACGAGATTTCAAAATCAGAGCCATCCAGTGGTAACGGTGATTTGGCGGTGCTGTTTGGCACGGTTAAGCGGAATGACGAGTCTACTGCTGCATTCGAAGTTGTTGTAGAAACAGGTGGAAGCGGTTACGTTACCAAACTCAGGTTTAAGGAGGTGGGAAGACACGAATTTCTTGCTGTGGGCCCACCTATTAATACCGATGACAGTGCCAAAAACCGCACCAAATATTACAAATATATAGAGATAGCGCACAAACTTGTTATGGGCTATGGCTACGACCCCACCAATTTTCATGCGTCATCAGAATTTGAGGCCCAAGTCATCGCGTACAGGCTAATCAAGCTAGGAGAGATGAGTCCTTATGTAGGCGACCCAATTGAAATGCGTAGTACCGCACGCGATGAGCAACTGTGGCTAGATACTGATAACCTTCTTGGTTATGGTGAAAAAGTTTATATGGATAGTAAGAAGCAAAAAGTAAAAATCGGGGCATGGATCCAAAAACCGTCTAAAATCGGAGCGGACGCAGATTTGCAAGAGAAGGTACGGGCAGCCGCAAAGTTGGAGCCCGCACTGTTTAGGCTTAATAAGGATATATTGGCGAACACAGCAATGCACATGAGCGCGAAGGAATTCGATGCTTTGATAGATGACATAAGAACATCGGCAAACAAAAAACTAAGACGCACTGGGGTAAGAGCCAGTGGCAAGTCGCCAGAAATCGAGAGCGATTAGGCGCATGGTTGATTGACGTGTCAACAGCGAATATAGCTTTTGGTTATAACGGTCAAGGATACTTCCATTTTAATTTGAAGAATAAAGATGCATCTCCTAGTGTTGTCATACCAGTTCTACGTAAGTATGCTGAGGATGCGCGCTCATCGGATGAGTTGATAGGTAAAATTTTTCTTAGCACAGGCAAGGATTATACAACAGGTTGTAGTTTTGATGAGTACGCAGATTTTGTGATGGACCCTCTTGATAATCCTACATATACGTACCGCATAATCGATTTGGAATGTGAACTTGCGCTAAATCCTGATTATGTGGATATTAGTGGTCTTTTCAAAGAGTTCGAAGAACAGCTCAGAGCGGAGAAGCTTAATAGGATCGATATAAAAAATACTAGGGTAGAGGTGGTCCTTGAAGACCAGATTGATGAAAAGGATAAAGAGGCGCTTATCAAGAAATACAAGGAGAAGTACGGCAGCCTGGGTGAAATTGTTATAGGTAAAGGCGAGCCGAAGTTGTTGTACGCCAAGAAGGAGGTGTCCAAGGAAAAGCTTATGAATGACTTGGCGAAGGTAGCTGCAGAGACGAGCAAGGAGACTGGGCAGGATGTTATCAGTATAGCACAAAATACGAATGAAAGGCCATCGATTGTTGTGCGGTACAGTGCAATCATATTAAAAGCTCCGCTTGTACCAAAAAAGGACGCGAAGGTGTCAGATTAGTTGGTTTGTATGGCCCCGAAAGCTAGCACAAAGACGCCGCAGGTCGCAGCAAGAGCTTACATATTCGACAAGGATAACCGCATACTGCTCGTCAGGATGACGGACGGAGAAAACGCATGGACAGTGCCCCGCTCCAACGTAGCCTTCGGGGAACACATCCTGGATGTGGCAAAGCGCGCCGCGCTGGAGCAGGCAGGCATAGATGTGCATCCGATTGGCACGCTGGCAGTCAAGGAGGACCTCGCCGACCCGGAGGCTGGCCACGCGGTGTTTTTCGAGATAGTGTGCTACACTGTCAAGGACTACACCAAGCCTGCCGGCACGAAGGAGTGCAGGTGGTTCGCCCTGGACGGGGCCATGAAGGCCGTTGCCTCCAATGAGGTGCGCAGCCTCATAGCCTATTACGCAAAGCAGAACGACAGCGGCGACATAAGGCTCCTTAACATTGGTATGGAGTGAGTCCCAGAATTGTGACGGCTACTGAGAGAAATGATTAAATATGTTCTGGGCGCATTGCTAATCTGGTGGGGACGTGAGTACTGCAGAAAAGAGTGCCGTTAAGCAGGATCAGAAGAGGATACTTGCTGTTGACGTAGACGGCACACTCGCAGACGTAACTACACCTTGGCTCGAGCTCATAAAGAACGAGTACGGCAAGGAAATAACGAAGAAGGACGCCGTCGAGTACCACCTGGAGAACATAGTCGGCGTGCCCAGGGAGAACCTGCTCAAGCTGCTCAAGAAGACATGGGATGAGCCGGACAAGATACAGCTCGAGGATCCGGATATACCGAACATACTTCTAGCGCTCAAGAGCAAGTACGAGATACATATACTCACAGCCACTATGGGCGACGATGCCACGGTCAGGAAGTGGCTCGACGACCACCACATACCTTACGACAAGTTCGTCCATGTCAACCGCTCGGCCGAGAAGGCGGGATACAACGCTGACGTGTTCGTTGATGACAACTTCGAGGTAGCCGCGTCAGTAGCCGCACAGAACAAACTCGTGCTCCTGATAAGCCAGCCGTGGAACCAGGCCGAGGCGGCGAACAAGACGCAGCAGAACATAGTGGTCATCAAGAAATGGGACGAGACGGAGAAGCTGCTGCTCATGAGCCTGCTCAGGCGCTGAGTTGCCGCTGCGGATCCATTCCCTGACTGTAGGCGGCTGTAGACGCTGGTCTCGTATACTGCAACACGTGACAGTGACTACGTGATGACATGGCGGAATCGAAGAAGTCCGATAAGGTAGAGGGACACATGCAGGTACCAGCAGGCATAAGCGATATGGTAAATAAGGCCATCGACAAAGCCATATCAGCATCATTCAAGTACACGAGGCCGTTGTTCGGCAGGATGCCAAGCATAGACCTCGTTGACAAGGGCGACAGGCTCGTACTCACGGCCGATCTGCCTGGAGTGAAAAAAGATGACATAAAGCTCAGGGTCGAAAAGGACAGCATTATCATATCGGCGCGCAGCAGCGAGTCTAAGGAAGCGGATGAGGGCGACTACTATTACAACGAGCGGAAATACACCGGCTACTACAGGGTCGTGCCATTGCCCGTAAACGTCGATGCTAAGTCGGTGAAGGCACACTTCGAGAACAACACACTGCACCTGGAGATGAAGAAGGCCCATGGCTACGGCTCCTACGTCAAGATAGACTGAGCAGGGGCACGCCGCTAGCTCACTGCTTCTGCACGAAGACGCGAATCGGCTCTATCCTAAGGATGACCCTGTCGCCGTGTTGCCTGTAGTCCGTTCCGACGTACTTCTGCGATAGCCTGTCGACATGCTCCTCGGCGCCCTGCCTGGTTATCTCCCTGACCACACCGCGTATGTACACCGCATCGTATGGGTCGGTGAGCCGGTATATGCCGATCGCTACCCTGGGGTCGCGCCTCACGTTCCTGGTCTTTACCCGGTTCTCTGTCGTGTTTATGAGCACAGTGTCGCCGTCGCGGTCCACCCACGTAGTCGTCACCTGCGGCGAGCCGTCCTTCATCAATGTCGCTACGCTGGCGAAATTCTTGCCGTCAATAAGTTCCTTGGCCTTAGGGGGAAGCTCGACCATTAGATCATCCTGAACCAAGCGCCTGATTTAGTTCCGAGCCGTCAACCGTGAGCCTGTGCTGCGCCATTATCTTCTTCTTCAGCACGTCAGGGTTACCCAACCCGCTCGCACCTGCGATCGACTTTATGAGCGCCTTCAGCTTAGCCCCGCTTATACGCTCTATCGACAGTTCTCTTATGGCTTCGTCTATGGCCGTGTCCGACTTAGCGAGCCGCTTCAGCAGCTCGTCTATAGCCTGCTTTGTGATCCTGCCCTTCGAGTACGCGGCGAAGAGCTCGACGAGGCGCTCTGGCCTTATGGAGTCGACATCTATTCCGTTGCGTTTGAGCTCTGTGAACTTCTGCAGCAGCGTGTTGGCCACTAACACCGGATCGGCGCCAGACGAGCCAACGACGAGCCTGTAGACGGCAAGCCTCGGTGACATCATCATCTTGCCGGCGAGGTCGTCGCTCTTGAGCTGCTCGACCAGCCTGGCCCTCTCGCTGCCGACGTCGGTAGCGAACATGCTTGCCCTCTTGAGCAGCTCATCGGATATCTCTATCGGCCTTACGTCAGTCTCCGGGTACATCCTCCAGCCAGTAGGGAGCGGCCTGAGGAACCTAGTGGTGCACCTCTCAGCGCTAGCGACGCCCCTGGTTTCCTTGGGAACGCCGACGAGGCAGTACTCTGCTCGCATCTTGACCAGCGCCGCGGCGCCGGCGGCTTCGCCGCTCTTGCCAGCTATGAGCACGAACGCATCGCCACTGCCAATGCCGAGCAGCTTCGACAGACCGTCGAGCTCCGCTGAGGTGAAACCGTATGAGCCCATGTCCTCGTCGCTGTGGATTATGCCGTGCACGCCAGCGGCCTTGGCATAGTCGCTGAACTCCGTGCCTAGGCGCCTGTCTGGGTTCACCTCGGTCCCGACAGCGCCCGCGAAGCCCCCGAGCTTCATGCCAAGGACAGTGCCGCCGTTGTCTATCTGACCGCGGAGCACCCTGACGGCAGTGCCGGAGAAGAGGTACGTCACATCGATCGGGGAGCCGACCTTTGCGCCGGCATCGGAGAGCCTCTTTTTTATGGCTACCAGGGCGGACTGCCTGCGGACCTCGTTCTCGACGAACTTGTCGAGATTGTCTAGCTCCTGAAGGCCCTTTATCTCGACCCTGGCGCCGTCCCTTATTGAGACGTTGACGTCCTGCCTTATCGTGCCGAGGCCCCTCTGGGCCAGGCCAGCCACGCGGAGCATCGTCCCTATGGCTAGGGCTATCTCCTTTGCGGCGAGCGGCGTCGGTATGTTCGGGTCCGTGTCTATCTCGATGAGCGGTATGCCAAGCCGGTCGATGTCGTAGGTTATCGAGCGGCCGGATTGCTTCGACGATATGCCTGAGGACTCCTCCTCTACGAACAGCTTCTCGAGCCTGGCGCGCACTCCGCTTGGGGTCTCTATGTGACCTTCCATGCCTACAAGGATGGTGCGCTGGAAGGCGCTCGGGTCGCTGCCGTCGACTACGCTCTTCCTCATTGGTTGCAACTCGTCGACGAGCTCCATGCCGAGGGCCCTCGCAGCGGCCACAGCCATGACAAGCGCCTCGACGTTCAGCTGGTGCGGCGGCTCCTCGTCCACCTCCACCAGGCACGTGTTCTCGTCATAGACGTTGTAGACGAACTCCCTGTCCTTGAGCTCCTCGAACTCTGCGGCGGCGTCGACCTTGCCGAGCTCGCCAGCAACGGCCCGCTGGTGCCTCATCACGCTTGCCACGGCCTTGCCAGTCCTGCTTGTGTCAGCGGAGCAGCTGCAGAAGAGCTTCTCCCTGGTCGCGAGCCTCTGGTGTATCTCTATGCCGCAGAGGAAGCCGATTGAGCTATACTTGTTATTTTCATCCTGCATCGAATCAACTACCACCAGCCATGGGTATGTTCACTGGTATGGTTATCGGGAGTGCTATGCTGGTCGTCGAGGTGGTCGTGCCCACGGTGCTGGTGATGGTTGTTATCACCGTCGGCGCTGCGCGGCTCGGAATCGGGCTCTGCGGCATGGTCGTGGTGACGCCGGGATTGCCGGAGCCCGCGACTGCAGGCACCGACGTGCCTGCGAGCGTGTTCACGTCCAGCATCTTCCATTCTTCGAAGGCCCCTCCGGAGTCCTTGGCAGCCTTATTGGCGCTCGGCCAATAGAGAGTCTCGAACTCGCCGTTGAGCTGCTCCGTGGCCGGGTTTATTGACTGGATTTTCATGCCCATCACGTAACATGATTCAGGATCCAAACAGAGCGTTGCATGGCAGCGGCGGTTGCATTCTGCAGCATATGCCCCATTGCTCGCTTATCCTGGAACCGTCGTACTCACAGGTATCGTTGTCGTCGAGCCTGACCTTATGGGCGTTGACGGTATGCCAGTCGTGGCGTTGCCCGATGTTGGTTGCGGCGTCGTGGCATTTTTTATATATGGCGAATTACCGATTGTTAAATAAATATTTTTATAGCCACACAATCTCGAACCGGCATAAAGTCCCAGCATATATGTACCTGATTGTGCATAATTCATAACGGTTATAGTAAGATTCACATATACGCCTTTGCTTGAAGATACCAATTCGTACGTTCTATTAAAAGATAGATTTAGCCCAGGGTGTGAATAGTTATCAAAGCTAATATTAAGAAATTCCGGAGGTCTTGGGCCGCCACCGCTATAGCAACCTCCAGGATAGCACGCTTTGTACCCAATAACTATTGTTGTGCCTATAGGTAAACCAGTTGGGATAGCAAAGTATGTGTTATTAGCAAGTGTCATTTTAGTACCGTTTGGGAATAGTATAACGGTACCTTTGTTAATCCAGACATGTGACGTTTGCCCAGGAGCCAATACGGTGCCTTCTGAGGAGATAACTGTCCCGTTCGAATATCTAGTTAAACTTACGTTTATTTGTGTAACATTTTCTTCGACTGCCTTATAAGATTCATGATATAAATTAATGTGATTTGTAACGTTTGTAATATTCACATTAGTAGTATTATTGGGCATTCCTATCTTTTTCATTATAACCAAAAATTTTATTAGGCCGCTGCTTCCAGGCGCTATGACAAAGTTTTGATATCTTTTATTTGTATACGCGCTAATGTTTGTTAAAGCAATCGGCTCAATATCGGCGTAAACAGTGCCACTAAGACATGCTGGCGTCGAAAAAACTGCGCTCCCTGGTACAATCTTTTGGGTATTAACGTTAGAAACGAACGTAGGATATAGAACGACAAGTATCACAATTAACGCTACCGCTACTATTGCAAGCACTATGGTTAATATTGTTAAATTGTTTCTCACGGTGCTACCTCGCGCATGTAGCTGTTACTTTGCTGTTAGCCCATCCGTACATCACGGTAAACGCTTAAATATGCTGCAGTGGGGGGCTCGCCGATTGACGAAGTTGCATGGAGTGTGGTCCTTAGCCCAGCTCGTTCAACCGTTCAGCTATGTAAAAAAACGCCGTTTCGACTTCTACATCGCAATACCGCCTTTTATAACTTCCTTCCTAATCCGACCGTGTGAGGGCCACGCAACACACAGCTATCAGCACTCTAAGGTGCAACGCGTGTAGTTGTGTTGTGGGGAGGTGTGCAAAAAACAGACCTCGGTGGTCATGATGGAATATTGCACTTCCTCCTTTCCTCACCTTACCGATTACTTCCCGTAGTTTTCGCTATAGGGTTCACCTCGGGTAAGCATGCAGTGAATTATCTTCACCAACTTTCTGGCAATCGCCACTATCGCATCCTGTTCCCCGTTCCTTCGCACCTTCTTCAGGTAATATTTCCTGAGCTTTCCCTTCTTTCTCACAGCGCTGTGAGCGTCTTGGATGAGGATCCATCTTAGTTGTTTGTCTGACTTCAGTAGTTGGCCGTTTTACGGCGTAAACGCGTTGCAACGATAGTTCTGTATTTTTTCTTATCAGAATAGAGAGTGGGCGGACCGACCAACCGCAGACGACCAGTTCACGTGGTAGACGTCTACAAGTGTCAGCGGAGCCACCGCCCGTTGTGCACGGACGGCGACCCTCCGCCTAGTTTTTAACATGAAAATATCGAAGAAAACGAATAAGATACCAACGCCTTCCGGGCGGTTGGAGAAAAGACGCGATGAAGGCGATAATGCCTTCCGGCGCGCGTCCGAGATACTGATAACGGTCTTGGATAACGCATCCTATGTGAAACGCAACCAAAGGCTGCTACACGACGCGGCGGTGGTCACAGTCAAGGCGGCCTGCTCGCGCAGCAGCATACATGGTGCGAGGAAGAGGATGAAGAAGGGCATGTCCCGCCGCCGCATCGCGGCGGTGCTGGAAGGGCTCGACCTGAAGAAGGTCGAGGACGGAACCAATTCGATTCTGAGGGCCGATGCGAAGAAAAGATTCGGCAGGCAGACTCTCGACATCGCCGTTGACACCCATCTGATACCTTACCATGGCTGCCCTACGAAAGGAAAGAAGAACTCGGCAGGTGCAAGCAGAAGGACGGCACTACCAGGTTCCATGTCATGGCCACGGCGTATGTTCTAGGGAAAAGGGGGAAACGGTTCACTCTTGCAGTGATCTTTGTGCCTCTCGGCACATCAATGAGGGACATCGTCAGAGACCTCCTGTTTCTGCTGCGAAGGTGCGGAATAATGGTCAGGATAATGCTACTTGACAGGGGATTCTACGCCATAGATGTCGTGAGATTGCTACGGAGACTCGACATCGGTTTCATCATCCCGATGAAGGGCAACAGGCTGAAAAAGAAGCGGGGAAGCTACCGCACTTCATACCTAATGAAAAGCGCAAAGGACGGAAAACCTGTGACGCTGCTGGTCAATGCAGCCAGTGTGATCAAGTACAACAGGGGCAAACGGTTTGGCCATCATGGGGCGATGCAACTATGTTTCATAACCGGCGGCATAGGATTCGCACCGGGCAAGATTGCAGAGTTCTACAGAAAGAGATTCGGCATCGAATCGAGTTATAAACTCGACAAGTCGATAAGACCCAGGA
>JAKATK010000018.1 GCA_021827995.1 Microcaldota archaeon
TTCGCGGACATCCTTCTCCACCGGATCAGGGCGTGCTATGGTGAGAGAACAGGCATAGGATAAGCGGTACACATGCAGATCCTTTACGATTCATCCAGCGGCAGCCATCAAACATCGACGTGAAACGGCCCGGAAATGGCCCTCGCAATCCGGTACCGCGCTATGAGACCGCATTTCATGTGGGTTCAGTCATGCGCATCATTCAAAATAGGGGTGCAAATCATGTACCGTGCGGTCAACTACTGAAATGAGGCCGAAAGGGAAACCGAGAGCGCGTTGAAGACCGTCACGTTTGCTATGCTTGAGTTCACGACGAGCGGCGCGCTCTCGTTGTCCGTAGCCTGCAGCATGAAACGGTATGTGCCCGTCTGGTAATTCGGCTTGGCGTAGAAGATGGCCGTACTGGACTGCGCCTCACCGAAGGCCGTGCCGTTGCCTAGCAGCGTGTTCGCCTCCACCGCAGACATGCCGCAGTCGACATGCACCACGCATGGAAGGCCGCTGCCGAGCAGGGAGCCCGTGGCTGGTATTGTAAGGTTCGACTGGTTCGGCGCTTCGGCGTACCACTGGTACCTGTACGGCTTTTTGCCGCCGGCCACGATCCCGGTTATCGTGGTATTGAAGCCCTTGTCCATCGCGGCCTTGAGCGGTGATATGTCCGCTGCGAAGACGGAGACATTTATTACAGAGGAGTTGATGGATTCGGTCTTGTCAAACGAATCGTTGGCACGCAAAACGTATGAGTAAGTGCCGCCTTTTGTAGAGGAATTTGTTTGAACAATGCATGTATTGTTAGTCGAATTTGCGCAATCAGTAGCAGCCATGAATTTGCTTCCGGGTTTCTGCTCAAACCACTGATAGGAATAGTTTGCAGTGCCTCCCAGCGCAGCACTTGTATTCTTGGTGTTAAACCAGATAGTTTCTGGTTTTATAATATAATTTTCTCCTCGCGTTATTATTTTGCTTGAAACGTTTAAAGTAGGACCCACTCTGAAATTGCGTATAAAGAATTCTGTCCCGTTATTTTGCAATCTGGAGGGAATTGAACTATTGCTCATCCATGGCGTCGTAGTATTATAATTATACATGCTTTCATTTACATAATTAAGCGCACTTATTGGTCGCTGTTTAGAGGAAAAGTTTGTAGAAAATGTGCAATTAAAAAAAAAGGCGTTGATGAAATTTGTAAGGGCGGTTTTCGAATTACCTATTTCAGGTCTTTCCTCTATCCAGTCCGCTGACGTTTCAGCCCCAGAAATAAAAGTACTGTTGGTTGGTATTCCACCCTTAATGTCTATAGCATTGGCATTGGTGCTATTGGTGGTATCAATTATTGTAATGTTCCAAACTCTGGTAGTCTGATTTAGCCGTATGCTAGCGCAAATCTTATCACCCTGATTCACTGCAAATAAGGATTGGGTAGAACCAGTATTTGGAACTACGTCGTACACGGCTTCGTATTGCGGCGATCCAGTAAAATTAGATTCTGTACCAGTCTGTATTAAGTATCCAGAACCAGTGCCACCAAGCCCTATCCATTGTGCAGAATACCTTGATGTAGGGCTATTAAGGGCCTGTTGCACAGACCAACAACCATACACTGAAGTATAGTTTGATAACTGCTCTTGTATATATCCAGAATAAATAAGACCATTTATGTTTGTAACGGACGATGAAAAGGTTTGCCCAATGAAAATTACAATTGCCAAGTATTGAAGCAAAACTGCTAATTTTTGCATGGAGGTCAACAGTTTATTATGTTTGTGGTATGGATGGCACCTTTCCGGAATAAGGTGAATCGCCTATCGTCAAGTAAGCGAAAGGTCCTGACCAGCACCATTCGCCAGTCATTTGCGCATATAGCAGATATGTTCCGTGTGTAACATTTGGAGAGACAGAGATTATAACTTCCACAGTAGTAGAATTGTTTACCTGTACTGGCGTATATCTCGGTTGGTACGTAATGCTTATGCCTGCATGTGTGTTGTTTGTATAGCTGTAGTTTAGGAACTCTGGTGGTTGCTGACTACTGCTATAGCATGATTCTTGCCCCGCGCTCATTATAATATTGCTCTTTGGCAATCTATAGCAAGCTTCGTATGCTTTAATTGTTGCAGTGTGCGGCGTACCATTTTGATACTCAGTAATTGTAATGTTTTTAGGTGTTACGTTCTCTCTAACCGTAATGTATGATTCATGTGATAAGACAACATTATTTGACACATTAACAATGTTTGCAATCAAACTGTAATCTATCGATTTATTAAATTCTCTTAATATGCTTAGGTTAGTCCCATGAAGCAATACCCTAGATATGTTATACTTTATGATTCCTGTGTCGCCTGGTGCTATCAAGTAATCCATGAAGTTATTGGAAAGGTTATACACTTTTATATTTCCTGCGACCCCCGTTGGACTGACTTCCGTATAGAACGCACTGTATAACTGAGGACACGCAGTACCGCTGTAGCTTGCTGGCGCAATCACCTGTGCTTGATTCCCTTGGGCAAACTGTTGGTATGATACTATAATCACTGCTGCAGCCGCTACCGCTACCGCGACCACTGCATACAGGTAAGCCCTCTTCTTCATCATACCAATTCAACTTCACTGCTAACCCGTAAAAGCGTTGCGGGGGGGGCGTGTAGTTCGGTAAATGGTGCAACTGCGCAATCACACCATGTATTCGTTGAACCTGGACCTGCTGCTTATCTCCCCGACAAGGTTCCTGTTGAGCATCGATTTTGCCTCGTCCTTATCGTAGTTGCCCAGCAACCACGACAGCTTTATCTGCGCCACCTCAGGCATCATGTCCTCGCAGTAGACCACGCCGAGGTTGCTCAGAAGCCTGAGGTTCTTGTACACGTTGGGATGCACCCTGCCGTACAGGCACTGCGATGTCATACCTACAGCGAGACCACGGTCGAGCGCCGCCTTTATGTGCGGCAGCCACTGGAATTCCTCGTGCTTCGTTGACACTGGCGCATGGCCCAGGCCGGTGCCCTCTATTATGAGGCCCTTGAAACCCTTGTCCATATAGAAGTCTATTATGGATGGATCAGAATTCGGGTAGACCTTCACCAGCGCGACCTTCGGCTCGAAGCCAGTTCTCAATGAGAACCTGCCGCCATCGGCGTGCCTGTAATCGTTCGTGTACGCTATCGCGCCAGCCCTGGATATCATCGCGATGGGCCTGTCGTTTATGGACCTGAACGCGTCACGCCTCGACGTGTGCATTTTCCTGGCCCTAGTGCCGCGTATGAGCGCGCACTCCTCGTCAGAGCTCTTGTTGTGCATGCTGAGGCAGACTTCTGCGATGTCAGACTTCGCGGCAACGTTTGTTGCGCACACGAGGTTCATGAAGCCATCGCTGGAACCCCTGTCGCTGCTCCTCTGCGCTCCGGTCAGCACGACCGGACCTGCAAGCCCCTGGAGCATGAAGCTAAGCGCAGCCGCGGTGTAGTGCATCGTGTCGGTGCCTATTGTTACGACCACGCCGCGCGAGCCGGCCTCGAAGGCCCTAGCAACGCCCTCGGCTATCTTCCGCCATTCATGATACGACAGGTCCTCGCTAGCGGTGCTCATCAGCATGTCGACGTACACATCGGCCACGTCCTGGATCTCGGGCACGTTGTATAGCAGCTCCTCGGGCTTAAGCAGCATAGACACGCCGCCGGTCTCGTAGTCGACCCTGCTGCCTATCGTGCCACCGGTGTAGACCAGCGTTACCCTCGGCAGCTTACCGTCGTGTGCCAATCTTACCTTGGGGAACGAGGCTATGTTGTGCGTGCCAGTAGCCACCCTCTCCAGGCGAAGCCCCTCGCCGTGTTTGACGCCGATGTTGTAGCCGTCGTCGAGCTTTATCACGATTGTTCGCGGGCTGCCTATGTTGGCCTTGGGCATGAGCTCGCCCTCCAGCCTGACCCTGCCCAGCGACAGCGCTATCCTGTCGCCGATGCTTATGCCCTTGCCCTTGAACAGGGCTTGTATCTCGTCGCTGTACACACAATACGCCTATGCGCTCCGCACACTACTTCGCGCAGCGAGCACGCTCTCTGGCCCTTCTATGGTGCCGTAGATGCTGCTTGCCGACGCCGAATGGATCCTGACTGCGACCCTCGAACCGAGTTGCACCGAGGCTACGGGATTCTTAACCACTACCGACCTGTACGAATCGTCGCGACCGTTTATCGAGTCGTCGCCATGCTCAGTAAGCAGAACGCTCTCGACCATGCCTATGCGCTCGGAGTTGATGCCGTTCTGTATCGACCTCGTCAGCCTGTACACGGCTATGCTCCGCCTGTTCACCACGGAGCTCGGTAGCTGGCGCAGCCTAGACGCACGCGCGTGCGGCCTGGCAGAGAACTTCGAGATGTTCGTTATCGCGGGCTTTACTTCGCTTATAAGGTCCATCGTGGCCTTGAAATCGCGGTCGGTCTCACCTGGGTAGCCGACTATGACGTCCGTAGCAAGTGTCAGGCCGGGCACCGCATCGCTTATGCGCCGCGCGTAACCGATGAACTCTTCGGCGGTGTAGTTGCGCCCCATCGATTCCAGCACGGCGTCGCTGCCCGACTGCAATGGTAGGTGCACGAACTTGTAGAACCTCTCATGCCCGAGTATGCTGATGAAACGCTCTAGGTACTTGTGCAGGTGCTCAGGGTTAAGCATGCCGACCCTGACCCTGAAGTCGCCATCTATGCTGGCTATCCTGCCCATGAGCTCGGCTATGTCTGTGCGCCTGTCGGCGCCGTAGGCGCCGGTGTCCTGCGATGTCAGCTGAATCTCCTTGGCACCATGCGCCACGCTGTACCTTATGGCGTTGAGTATGCTGCTCTCAGGGAAGCTGTTGAGCGGGCCCCTGGCGAACTTAGTCTCGCAGAACGAGCAGCTGCTCAGGCAGCCCTCGCTGACCGGGACCCTGGCTATGACCCCGCCCGCGTGGCCGAGCATCGCCGGCTTGTCTATGCCGGCATGGCCGTCGAAGACTACGCGCCTGCCCTCTGACGCTGCCCTTACGGCTTCCGCGATCCTCTGCACGTTGCTCGTGGTCAGTATGCTCGCGCTGGGCGCGTACTTTTGTATCAGGTCGGGGTTGGCGCTGGCCATGCAGCCGGTAACTACCATTCTGGCGCCCATCCTCTCCAGCGTGCTTAGCCTGTAAAGTATCTTCTGCTCTGTGACCTTCTTGACAGTGCAGGTGTTGACCACGAGTACATCAGGACCAGAACCTTCCGCTACGGTGGCGGCCCCGCTGCCCTCGAGTATGTCCCTCATCAGCTCCCCGTCGCTCTGGTTCAGGGTGCAGCCGTACGTGCGTATGCTGACTCGCATGCAATCTGCTACATTTTTATATATGCTCAGCTAATTATGGCCCGAGGGCTTTAAAGCTTTTTACGGCTCTGGTGTTCCACATGGCTCTAACGTGCGAGAGGTGCAAGGCAGAGGTCTACAAGCTCGAGAGGTGCGACTACTGCGGCAGGAGCATATGCTTCGACTGCGTCAAGAGCTCCGAGAGGGTGACGAAGACATCGAGGCTCGTGATCTGCAAGGACTGCTGGAGCAAGACCGGGCTTAGGGGCATGTTCAAGAACCGCTATGGCGCAGTGGTGCAGAAGAGCAATGCAGCACCGACCAGATGATGCCTAGGCTAGTGCGCTGCCGCACCGGCTATCGATCGCTGTTCAGCCACCTCGCGGATGCGCAGCCGGCATCGGACTGCGACAGCGCCGGCAGCAGCCAACCATGCAGTGATTAGATGGCGCTAAAGCTATTCGACTCGAGGCGGCGCAAGAAGGTCGCCTTCAAGCCGCTGCACGGCAAAACGGTATCGATGTACGTGTGCGGCGTCACCCCTTATGACACTACGCACCTAGGCCATGCGTCGACGTTCACGTTTTTCGACACGCTTAGCAGGTACCTGGCGCTGCGTGGCTTCGATGTCAGGTACGTGCAGAACATAACCGATATCGACGAGGACATACTCAAGCGTGCCAGGGAAACGAACACCGAATGGAGGGGCCTTGTCAAACGCTGGTCGGCGCGCTACATTGAGAACATGAGGAGGCTTAATGTATGCTGGCCGAAGCGGTACTACAGGGCCACTGACTTCATGGGCGAGATGGCCGCAATGGTGAAGAGGCTCATGCGCATGGGGCTCGCATACGAGAGCGGGTGGGCGGTCTACTTCGACACCGCGAAGTTCAAGAGGTACGGGTACATATCAAGTTTCACGCACAAGCAGATGGTGTATCTGCTCACTGAGCGGGAAGAGCATCCGGACTACGCCAACATGAAGCGGCCCGAGGACTTCAGGATGTGGGTTAGGAGCAGGTACTGGGAGCCTTCGTGGGACACAGCCATGGGCACCGGCAGGCCCGGCTGGCACATAGAGTGTGCCACGATCATCAACACGCTTCTGGGCCCGAAAATCGACATACAGGGTGGAGGCAGCGACCTCATGTTCCCGCACCATGAGGATACGGCGGCGATACTCGACAGCATCAGCGGCGATGGGCCGTACGCATCGCACTTCATGCACACCGGCATGATACTCAAGAACGGCGAGAAGATGTCGAAGTCTCTGGGCAACCTAATCATGCTAAGCGACCTGTTAAAGCGCTACACGCCGAACGCGATAAGGTGGGTGCTCCTGTCGCACCACTACCGTAGCGTATGGGAGCTCGACATGGACGAGCTCCGCAGAGCGGACGAACGCGTCAGGCGCGTGGAGAGGGCGATTAAGTCGCATGGCGGCGACACGGGCGCCGGCATGGAACGCTTCTTCGATGCGATGGACGACGACATGGACACGCCGAGAGCGCTCGAGGTGCTGGAGGAGGCCGGCGGCGGCAGGTCAGCCGCTAAGATGTTCAGTACGCTCGGCTTTGCCTGATTCGTTGTTAGGTAAGGTACACAGGCAGCAAGTTTTACTTCGGTAAGAGCATGCATCGCAACAGCGTCGGAACGGCAAGGAGGCTGCTCAGCAGGCCCGAGCTAGGGCTGACTGAGTTCCAGATAAAGGTGCTCGTGCGCACAGCCGGCATACCTAGGGGGAAGACGCTGACCTACGGCGAATTGGCCGCGATGGTGGGCCATCCAGGCGCGTGCAGGGCGGTGGGCACGGCGTTGAGGAAGAACCCGTTCCCGATAATCATACCATGCCACAGGGTCATAAGGTCTGACGGGTCGCTCGGCAACTACTCCTCTGGCGGCACCGCAAGGAAGAGGGCGTTGCTGCTCGAAGAGAACGCGATAACGTATGGGCACCGGCGCGCAAGGCACGCCGGTGCCCGACAACCCACCCGCCCACCCAAGGCAGTATAGTCAGTTAACGCCCAAAACGGTCAGGCACGAGCCATGGCTATGGCGTATTGGCGCGACCCACGCGATCCAGACCATCTGCCCGCCGGGGCTTGGCTGAACGTCTGGATAGTGCCGCGCCTGACCGGCTCGACCTCGCGCAGGCTTCTTAGCCCAATGGGCGTGAGCGCCAGGCCCCTGCGTGGGTTCTCCCTGCTCGCGAAATCGAGCAGGCCCTTCCTCTTGAGGCCGTTTAGAACGTACCAGAGCGAGCTCTCGGATATGCCGTAGGCATCGCACATGTAACCTACGAAGCTGGACGCGCTGTCGATCGTATCGGAGCCGATCTCGAACAGCACGAGCAGCTCGCGCTCAGTGTATCGCGCGCTTCTATCGAGTACAGTAGTAGTGACCATTTGACCCACACAAACACCCCGAAGAGCTTTCTTGAGGCAGGTTATGCGGTCAAACGGTCGTACGGTGTCAGGTTCATGACGTGTCCGACGAAGCTAATGCTGACCGAGGAGACGACTGAATCAAGCCACCTCAGCAGCTTCGCGGGCTGCATGCACGACGCCATACGGGTCGAACCCATTCCCAGGCCACGCACACCGCGGCCTGCTGCCGCGTGCGCGAAGGCACGAACTTGCTAATGCATCCCTATGCATATATATTTAAACCATTCGTATAAGGGCTTGTAGTACTGTAAACCTTGCAGTATTGGTACAGGGCTATTTCCGGTAGCAACTGCAGGGGCCCCACGCGCCGGTAGTTATGTCGAGTCGCCTATGCTCCGCAGGGCGCTTCCCATCGCAAAGCGCCCAGGCGACCTTGACGGCCAGTGGCACGTTATACTCCCAGGTCGAGAGCTCAGCAGACTCTGCAGAGAACTCCCTGAGCGCCGAATGATCTGCGCCCCTGCAGATGAGCTGCACGCCGGTAACGGTGCACAGCCTGCCGTACTCCCTAGAATCCATCATGGCCAAGGCGTACGCGGCGAGCTGCAGCTTGTAGAGCTGCGGTATGGAATCGTACGGCTGCCTCGGGTACTTGTCCTCGATTACGATGCACTCGCTCTTGTCGCCGATGGTCTTGCCGGTCAGGTTGAGTTGATCTATCCTCCCCTTGAGGCGCAGCCTGGTGTCTATTACGCTTATTTCCCTGGCGCTGAACTGCAAGTGGGTGGCCATGCCGTTCATTATCTCGGCCATAGTCATCTTGGGCGCGCGCAGGGCCAGCTCCCTGTGCATGTCGGAGCCTCTGCGCATTGCGAGCGTAACGGGTGCCTTGCCGGTCATGGCGTCATAGTATTTGGTCTCGCACATGCATATCATGCTAAGCTTAGATATAGGGATGAGTTCCTGCCTGCCAGCTACCTGCGAATACATCGAACCACGCTCAGCGCTCACAGTAAGGGTAGGGGCAGCCGCCCGAGTACTCCGAATCGGCCACGACAGGCGCCTTGCCGCCAGGATGTATGCTGAGCACCTGGTTCTCCTTGCTGCCATAGCGGTACACGGTTATGCCCTTGCAGTGCAACCTGTGCGCAGTGGTGTAGATTCTGCGCACGTCATTCGGTGTGGCGCTAGTCGGCAGGTTCACCGTCTTCGACACCGCGTTGTCTACGTGCTTCTGGAACTCGGCCTGCATCCTGACGTGCCACTCCGGGCTCACATCGAACGCGCTGACGAAGATCTCCTTCGCTTCCCTTGGGACGCCGTCTATGCCATGCAGCGAGCCGGACATCGATATGCGCCTTATCAGCTCATCGCTATAAAAGCCCTTCCGCTTTGCGTAGCTGCGGAAGACCTCGTTGACCTCTATGAGCTGCGTGCCCTCCATCACGTTCCTGACGTAGCTTATCGCGAAGAGCGGCTCTATGCCGCTGGACGCGCCGGCGATTATGCTTATCGTGCCGGTGGGCGCTATCGTGGTCACCGTGGAATTCCGCATGGCCTTGAAGTCCTTGCCCAGTGTGCTCCTCTCGAAGTTAGGGAAGGAGCCGCGCGCAAGGCCGATCTCCATCGACGCTTCCCTTGCAGTCTTCTGTATGAACGCCATGAGCTTGCCAGCGAAGTTGAGCGCCTCGGTGCTGTCATACCTTATGCCGAGAATGGCCAGCAGGTCGGCCCAGCCCATTATGCCTAGGCCTATCTTCCTGTTGGCCTTGGTCTTGTCGTTTATCTCCTTTAGTATGTAGGTGTTGGCGTCAATCACGTTGTCGAGGAAGTGTACGGACTCGCGAACCGCATCTGCCAACTTGCCCCAGTCGATGTCGTTTCTCCTTGCCAGCCTGGCCACGTTTATTGATCCCAGGTTGCACGATTCATATGGCAGAAGTGGCTGTTCGCCGCACGGGTTTGTCGCCTCGATGAGCTCGATGTTCCTCAGCGGGCTCAGCCTGTTTATCTCGTCCATGAAGACCAAGCCAGGGTCTCCAGTGGTCCATGCGTTTGTCGCTATCTGATCGAATAACAGTTTCGCGTTCATGCTGCCAGTCGACGATCCGGTCCTTGGGTTTATGAGCTCTATGTCCGAGTCGTTGGCTACCGCCTTCATGAACTTGTCGTCAGCACTTACCGATATGTTGAAGTTGTTAAGCTCGTCCTTGTCCAGCTTTATCGACACGAACTTTTGTATGTCTGGGTGGTCATAGCGCAGTATGCCCATGTTCGCGCCCCTGCGCTTGCCTCCCTGCTTTATGGCCTCTGTAGCCGCGTTGAACACCCTTATGAAAGGGACCGGCCCTGAGGCCACGCCCTGGGTAGTCTTGACCACGTCGCCGTTGGGCCGCAGCCTTGAGAAGCTGAAACCGGTGCCGCCGCCGGTCTGCTGGATCTTAACCGCTTTGTGGATCGCGCCGAAGATACCGTCCAGAGAGTCCTCGACAGGCAGGACGAAGCAGGCGCTCAGCTGGTTGGAGCCGGTGCCTGCATTCATGAGCGTGGGCGAGTTCGGCAGGAACAACATGCCGGCCATTAGATCGTAGAATGCCCTCTTAGACCTCTCGGCGTCCTGGCCATACATCCTGTCTGGCTTGGCTATCGCAGCGGCAACCCTTGCGAACATCTGGGCCGGTGTCTCTGCCAGTGCGCCGCTCTGGCCCTTGACCAAGTAGCGGCGCTCTAGGACGCTTATCGCGTTCGGTGTGAGCTTGAGCTCGTCATCGCTGACGCCAAGCATCGACTTGAGAACCCGCATCTCCTTGTGCGCCTGCCTGTACAGTATGTAGTTGCGCGCCACGGCGGTGTAGCCGCCGCTCATCAGCTTCTCCTCCACAATGTCCTGTATGTCCTCGACGCTAGGTATCCTGCCACTGAACCGCTTGTTGAGCTCCTGCTCGACCCTGCGCGATATGGAGCCCGATTCCCGCAGCGACTTGTCCGTTATGCCAGAATCTAGCATGGCCTTATGGATCGCATTCGTTATCTTGGCGAGCTCGAAGCCGACTGTCTTGCCGGACCGCTTCTTCACCTGCGTTGGCATGCCCTCATTTTATTTGTTCGAAAAAGGCGTTTATTCATTTGCGTGACCGGCGCTGCGCATGGCTGTTGCGAAATTCAGGTTGACATGGCCCAATTACGTCGCGTTAACGATTGTTGCAGCGAGCGCGCCGCCATCGCCCAGAACGCTTATCGAGTAGGGCTGGTTTTGTATCATGTCGGCGAACCTAGCACCAGTGCCGTAATCGATGCCGCCGGTGAACAGCAGAGTCACGTTGCCGCCTGGTCCAAGCGTGTAGCCGTTCAGACCCTCCGCAGCGCTCGTATTGAACGGCAGCGAGACCGTGCATCTGGTCGCGTAGTAGCCCACGCACGGGCCGATCGCGAAATTGAGGGTGTCGTAAAAGCGCGCCGCGAACGCGGCGGCTTCGCCTTGTGCGAACCGCCACGCAGGATCCGATGCGTTGAACATGTGCAAATCCCTTGATATCGATAGGTTAAGCTCGTCATCGGTCGCGAGCGCAAGCGCTCTGTCGCGTGACAGGTTATCCAGAGCGCTAGTGTTTATGCCGGCCACGCCGCGGAACGCCGAGCTCAGGTTTCCTGGCAGGAGGCTGCTGCCGTAGACTATGTTCGCCACACCGGAGCTGCACGATGCTGACGCACCGCACAGGCTTGGCGGGAACCCGCTTGGGCGCGATGCACCAATTACGGAACCGACCGACAGGTTCAGTGATGCCAGCATGTAACCGGACAGTATCACATGCCTGAGCGTTGCCGGGGAGCCGCCGGGATTCGTCACGCTGACGCTAATGCTTGACGCGTTGTTTCCGGTAGTTATGCTTGCACCGGTTATAGCTATACGCGCCGTAGCGGATTCTAGGCTGTCACGCTCCGCGGCCCCGATGCCGGACTGCGCGCCTATGGTCAATACGGTCGCATTCAGCGAGGCACTATCCGCGGAGATGGCGACAACGGACGGCGCGAGCACGAACGACGCCGTGCCATTCTGGGCATAGACCTGCACGATTGCTGGATTGAGGTCCATTATGGCGCCGGCCATGGCGCCGCCGGTCCAGTGTATCGGTGCGGTTATCCCGCCGCTCGGCACCGCGACGCTGTGCGCGACATCGCCTATCACGACGTTTGCAGAGGTCACGTTGAGCGTCATGGAAACGAACGTGGTGTTGCTAGGCACGGATACGATGGCTATGGTGCGGGTAGAATTGGTCAGGTTGACTAGGTTGGCGCTGCCGCTGGCGTTGATCTCTATTGTGGCGCTGACATTGGCCGATGCTGCCTCGCGAAGTTTTACGCCGGAATATGTCACGACCACGGCGTTGGTGCCTGCAGGCGCGTGCACCGGGTCGGTGAGAAGCACAGCGAATGGGATTGCACTTGGTGTCGTTACGGTTGTTGTGGTGGCGAGTGTGTTGGTCGCTCTTGATGGGGCGGTGGGCGGCGCCAATATTATCGCCACGAATAGAAGCGCAGCAAGTACGATGACCGCTATGCCTGAATACAGCGTGAGCCTGCTCAACATCGAACCATGCCATAGCTTTTGCGCGGGTCTTAATAAAGTTGCGCGGTGCTCCAGTTTTACGTCGCTGCAAAGGAAAGGATTAAATTGGTGCACGCGAAACTATACTTGCATTGGCCGCGGTAGGTTATCGCGCGGTGCACGGTATTTCGATGGCAAGACGCAGAGCTTACAGGCACAGTGTATACGGGACCAGCACGGATACCGGCAGGATGCTAAGCAAGTCCCTCGGCCTTAACTTCGTGCAGTCGCTTATCATAGCGGCGCTAGCGGTTGCGCTGGTGTACATGGCCCTCAACGCGCACACGAGCGTTATAGTCAACCAAGCGACAGCGCCGAACAGCTCCGGAAGCACAACAAGCATTGCAGGCAGCACAACCAATGCGACCTCCATCACTGTGAACAGCAGCGGCACGCTGGCCGGCATAGACCAGCCGCTGAACGCCAGCGCCATGGCAGTGATAAACGACGCCCCCCTGTCGTACTATGACACTGCTGCCGCGAAACTTCTCAACAGCTCGCTCACCAACGAGGTGGTCGTGGGCAAAAGCCCGCAGTTCAAGCCCTACTTAATAAACGGCAAGCCAACCGTCATCTACATAGGTGCGACCACATGCCCATTCTGCGGCGAGAACAGGTGGGCCATGGCTCTGGCCCTGTCGCGCTTCGGGAACTTCACGCAGCTCTACTACGGCTACAGCGCGCTGCAGGACGGCGACGTCCCGACGCTCTACTGGAGCGTGGACAACCTCACGACACAGGCCGGCGTCGACTTCGAGAGCCATTACTCGAGCGGGCTGATAAACTTCATCGCAGCAGAGTACGAGTCACCGATAACTGGACATTTCGAGATACAGCCACTGTCGTACTTCGTGCCTCTCGCGCCGAACACGACTTATGGGGAAGCGCTGCAGTTCATGAACGCGACTGGCCAGTTCACTGGCACGCCGTTCACCTTCTGGGGCACCTCGCTCGTGCTTGGCGCAGATGCTGTGGTAGTAGGCAATAATACATCGGGCGGCTTCGCCAGCATAGCGAGCATGACTCACGCACAGATACTAAAACAGTTATCTGAATTCAACGACCAGTTCGCTTGGGGCGAGTACGCCGCGGCCGACGTTTATGCAGCTGACTTGTGCAACGCGCTCAAGAACAGCAGTGTGGCCATATGCCAGCTGCCATCTATAAGGCAACTCGGTACTAAGATGGGCCTTTCGATATGATAGGATAGGGCAATCGAGTCACTCGGGATTGACCGCGGGCTGGCGCACTCGCCGATATAATCGTACAACTGCGGTGCGAATACCGACCTTATGAGTTCACCACCAGTGCCACGCCTGCCGGTGAACAGGTATGACTAAGCGGTGCCGAGCACGAAGACCTAGCTGTTCATCTCTGTGGATATGCCCACCTTATGAAACCTCTCGTTATTGGAGTAATGAGAGATGCGAAGCCGTTTAATCGGCGTAAGATCCTAGATTGCGACGGGGGTGCAAAATCGCTGTTGGAGCGGAAGATTTGTTTCTTCCAGATTTTCCAATGACTGGGTCGCAGTAAACCGGCTCTCAGAGCATTCTGATTACGGGTGTACAGATTGCGTAGACCGGCGTTACATGTCGCCAATCATCGTAGGATACCACACCGTTTGCGTCGGTGGTTTACTTGGCGCTGGCTATTTCCTGCTCCTTGACTTCGAACCCTTTGGCTTAGCAAGCGCACCGTTGTCGATTCTGGACATGACCTCCCTATGAAGCAGTAGCTCAGCCAGGGTCGGCGCGGTTGAACTGAGCCAGGACCAGCTCGTTGGCGCGCTCGTCTATTGTGGCATGACCTGCCTCCTCGCAAGCCTTTAGGTCGGCTATGACATTGTCGAAAAATGCCGGCGGCTCCAGCCAGTCCCTTCTTCAGCGCCAGCGCCCTGCCGCACATGGTATGCGCATGCCCATGACGATTGGAACTCCGGAATCCTGCATGCCAACCATTGCCCATTGGTAGTCAGGTTTATGCTGCGGATTCGAGGTCATCGTCTCCCATACGGCAGGGCCAGGCTATGCTGTACACTTGAAGCCGCCGATGCACGAAACTGCGTCGGGGCAGCTAGGCGGGCACGAGTAGCCCTGGCGCAACAGGCCGTTACACACGTTGCATGAGTAGTAGTTGCCGGCAATCGTTGTCGAAGTCGATGTGGTTGACAAGGCGGTTGAGCTTGTGGTGCTCGAAGTTGTGGACGTGACGGACGTGGTGTTCGTCGGCGGCTGGCCTATGACGACGCTGCTAGTGTTGCACGGCGTGACGTTAACGGTCGCGCTGCCGTACGGGTACGAACTCGAGTATATTGAGTAGGCAGTAGCTGAGTAGCTGCCGCTAGGCAGCACGAAGCCGGTGTAGAACGTGCCGTTGCGCGTCGTGTTCCTGTACGTGACGCCGCCAGACTGCCTGTACAGCGTGACGTTGGCCGGCGTCAGCTCTCCGAACCTGTAGACTGCGCCGCTCACGGCCCCAAGACCGTTGCACGCACCGGGACTCGGCTCGATGGCGACCATCAGACGGGCCGCGCCGGTGAGCCTGGTCCCGTTGGGCAGTGTTATGGAAGCAGAGATCGTTGCGTTGTATGTGCCCGTAGCGACGCTCGCGCTAGGCTTCAGCGTGAGAACGCTGCTGTCATCGGTGGTGCCAGGACCAGGCGTTGCCGGGTTCGGGGTGAAGACGGCTGCGATCCCGGATGGCAGGCCGGATACGCTCATGTTGGCCCTGTACGGCTTCGAGCACGACAGCGTCGCGTTTGCAGACAGGTTGAACACAAACTGGCAGACGTGCACTGTGACGGCGTCTATTGATGAGCCTCCCTGCGAAGCGCCCACTGAGCTTGATGCAAGTCCCACGTGCATGATAACTGCGTGGTAGTTGGCCGAGTAGACTACGGCAGTGACGCTGTACGTCTGCGATGGCGTGAACAGGCCACTGGCCGTGAAGTTCAAATCATAGATGCCGCTGGTTCCGCCTGTGCGCCAGTCGAAAATGGCTGTGCCGTTGGCAGAGGTGATTGAACTGCCGCTTATCGTGCCGGAACCAACGGATGCGTGCACGGCCAGGTTAGCAGCGGGGCCGCCTGCAGGGTACTTGACGGTTACGTCGATTGGCACCGTGGAGTTTACCGGCGCGCCGCCGTACGCATAGCCCTTCGGCCACGCGATTTCGAAAACATACGGATTGTAATCTATTAGATAGACGCCGCTAGCCCCGTTGACGCACACTGGATTCGGAACCGGGAAGAACTGGTAGCCCGCCTTGTATGCGGACACGTTGTAGCAACCGCCTAGCAGCGTCCTTGTAGCGAATACGCCGTTGGAGTCCGTCGCATTCGAGACTGCCACAGACGTGTTCAGGCTGCTTATTTTAAAGCTGACGTTGCCGATGAGAGCTGGCGAGACGGAGCAGTTGATGAATGACGGGCAAGCCACCATGTCGCTTATCGGTATATACCCGGACTTGACCTCGATGGAGCCTGGAGCGCTGGTATGCGTGTAGACCGCTTCTGCCTGCGTGGGCCCTATGACCTGGAAGGTCGCGTTGGAGGTGTTGAACCTCTGGTAGTACTGGTTGCCGTCAATCTCTGAATAGACGCTCCAGTAGCTGAAGTAGTAGGTGGCGTACGGTCCCTTTAGCACCTTAGGCGTGGTCAGGGTGACTGGGCGCAGCACGGAGTAATAGCCAGTGCCTGGACCCACGACCTGATATTCGTTTGGCGGCAACGACTGCCACAGGCCGGCGGGCAGGTTCGAGGACTGGGTCATGAGCGCGTAAATAGCGTAGTTGAAGAACATACCGCAGTAAGACGAGCGGCACGCGTACGTGGCGTTGCCTTTGCCGCCGGTGCTCTTGTTGAAACCTGTGCCGGTAAAGTTGCCTATTGGCGTCTCGTTGTACGGCGTCGAGAACATCTCTACGCCAGAATCAATGAGCAGCTGCGTGGCGTTTTGCCCGATGATGTTCAAACCCTGTCCGGCAATGCTGGAGCCCAAGCTTCCGGGACCGTAATACAGCCATACCAACGGCGCGGAGTCAAGCGCAGGCCCGGATGTGCCGGTCATCGACGGTGGTATCTCGCTGCCTGTAGATGTGAAGCCGTAGAAGATGCTCGGTATCTCGGCCCATGGCAACTGTGGGTCTATGCCTGAAGCCGCGAAGCCCTCGGTGTCGACGCACACGTCGATGCCGGGGAAATCGCAGTCCGCGCTCTTCATCGACCACTGCGGCTGCGACGGCGTCGAGTTGCCGACCTGGAACATAGGCATGGCTGCGTAGTCCCCTATGCAGATCGATGAGCCGGGTATTGGCGGGGGAGGCGGAACGCACACCATCGCGTGAAGCGGCAATTCAAGACCGGAGGCGTTGCCCTCGAATCCTGGCACCGGATCAGGGAACGCTATCGGAGCCTGATAAATCAGGTAGGCGAATTCCTCGTAGTAGTTGTAAGGGTAGTAGAGAGACCTGTCGCTGGGGCCCAGCTCGTAGGTGCCGTCGAGGTAGGCGTCCATGATCGGGTCTTTGGAACCTGATAGGTTTGCAGTGCCGTTGAAGTTTGCGAACCTCGCTATAGCGCTGTTCGGCGCATAAACAGGCGCCTTGACGAAGAAGCTGAGCAATGCAGCGGTGAGCGCGCTCGCGTTCTTGTAGCCTACGAGCAGGAAGACCGTCTGGCCGTCGGCCCAGACATCGCTTTTGCTTATGATTATGCCGTTGGTGTGGTTCTCTGCGTAGGCGAGCGCGGAGCCGTTCATCGCGTCGAGCGCGAGAGCAGCGTACGCGGAGTTGCTGGAGTTGACAACCAGAACTATGAACTGCGACCTCTCTACGCCGGTGAAGTTCGACGCGTTCGCGTACAGGAACTGGTACTTCGAGCCGGCCAGTGACGCGAACCTCTGGTTCGAGTCCAGCACGCCGCGCGGGGCCACCAGCGCGAAATACGCTGTGGAAAGGTGCGCGTACTGGTCTACCTGGTTTATGACCGGCGGCACCGTCGTAGTTTGCTGGCTTGCCTGCCTGCTTGGCTGCGATGCGAGGAACACGGCTGCGGCCATTATTACCAGGACGGTGCCAGCGGCGACGAGCGTGAGTGCCGTCCTCTTCCTGGCCAGGTCGCCACCGGTTGCTGCGGCGCTACTGCCGATCCTGCTAGCGGCCATCCATGCATCGCGTTCGTTATGTTGCCGGCTGTACTGCTACCTGCTGCGGCGCCTCGGCGCCGGCGCTCCCTACCGCGAACGACTGCGCGTTCTTCATGCTGTTGACACCTTGCAGGGCCCTGTAGACCGCCATGAGCGAGTTGTACTTGACCCTAGTCCTGCCCTTGGAGAAGCTCCACGCGTCGCTGACACCGGCAAGTTGAAGCATGCGCCTCACCGGTTTGTTGGCGACTATGCCAAGGCCCCTGGGTGCCGGCTTGAGTATGACCTCTACGCTGCCGCACTTGCCCCTGGCGGTTATCGGCAGGCTGTGCCTGGTACCGCACCTGCACTGCATAGAACCGCAACCGAGTATTACAGGTATTATGTTGTACTTCGCTGCCACTATCGCTGCGTTCACCGCTGCCCTGGACTCTATGTCCTTCGCTGCGCCTATGCCCACGTGGCCGGCGCCGTCGCCAACGATCACCGTGGCCCTGAACTTCATCTTCCTGTTGTTCTTTGTCATCCTCTGCACGCTCACGATCTCCACGACCTCGTCCTGAAGGTTGGGCAGCAGAGTGTCTATCACGCCGGTCTCAGCTATGTGCTTGCCGTTGTTGAATATCTCGTCTATCGAGGTAACCTCATGGGCCTTGACCTTCCTGCCAAGCTCGGTCCTAGGCTCCCACGCAGCTGCGGCCTCGGCCTGTGCATCATCGCGCCTGCGCTGGCCGAAGCGCTCGCGCCTGGTCTTGCCCTTCCTTATTACGTGCCTGTTCAAAGTATCACGCGCTAATTATCTTGCCCTTGGCAGCATCGAACATCGAAGGCAGGCCGGCCGCGTCGACGCTGCCCTTCGCATAGGACGAGAACTGGCGTTTCAGCCTTTCCGGGTTCTCGGCCAGCAGCTTGGCGTACGAGGCTATGTGGTCGCCCCTGATGCGCGACTCGTCCACGCTCGCGCTGAAGCTGACCTTCAGGCCGGCGTCTATGCAGCCCTTCGCGGCCGCGAATATCACCGACGACTTTATGGGCTTGTACAGGCCGGTATCGAGCACCATGGGTTTCAGCGCCAGCGCCTTGGCCTTCTTCGCGAGCAGCGCGCCGGTCAGATATGCTGTAGGCACGTTGCGGTGCGGCAGCCAGCCATAGCCCTTGAGCTCCTTCGAGTTCGCGCTAGCCAGAACCCTGTCGCCCTTCTCGTCGTACTCGAGCACCTGCGCGATTATGCCGCGGTTGCTCTTACGTATAACTACGCGCGGGCATCCGCTCTTGAGTAGCGCGACCCTGCGCTTGTAATCCGTCAGCGCCAGCCTGCGCCTGTACCTTATGAGTTTTCTCATGAATATCACGCATGCCTGAGCTTCTCGAACTGCTCGTCGCTTATCTTGATGCCCTCGCTGCGTATCCTGTTGAGCAGCGATACCTTGCTAGGGAATGTGCCGCCCTTAACCAGCCTGTAGAGCTTCTTGAAGGCCTCGTTGTCGATGGCGTCGCTCTGCTTCAGCGCGGCCAGGACCCTGCGCTGGCCGCGGACCCTCTTCTTGTGCTCTACCGTACCGCGCGCCTTCAGTGAGCCCGACCTGCTGCCCCTGCCGCGGCGCCTGCCGCCAGCGCGCTTCATCCTGAGCACTAGGCCGTGGATGCTCTTGTTCCGCTTCTTCGGTATGGCGTAAATGCCTCCGCTCGTGATGAGCCTGCGTACGTCCTCGCGCGTTATGGCCTTCTGCGCCTCGGCGAGCGAGCCCTCCTTGAACCTGACGCTGCTCTCGCCCCTGCCGAGCATATCCGCAGCGAGCCGCCTGGCAAGCTTGAGGCCCATGATATCAACCGTTTGTTACCCTTATACCGTGCTGCCGCGCGACCGTGGCGAACGCCGCGCGCTTCTTCCTCGACAGCGCCGATGCGAGGGTGACGTCGGTCTTGCGGCCGCCGTTCTCTGCGCTGCGTATAGCGCCCTGCAGCTCGTCGACGTTGTGCACGACGACTGCTACCGCGCCGTCGGCCCTGACCCCCCTGAGCTCCATCGGGTTGGCGTAGCCTATAGTGGGCTCGGCACCCATGAAGCTCTTCTTTATGCGCTTCTTGTTGTCTATGCCGCGCTGCTTGCGCCAGCGCGCCTGGACCCTCTTCCTGCTCTTCGCGCCGTAATTAGGCACATTGAACTTCGGGTGTGACTTCTTCCTTAGCGCCATGCAATCACTCCAATGCGTAGTATATGCCGTCCTGGAACGTCCTATCGTCCTTGCGCCTGACCCTGCAGGCCTGCCTTATGCTCCTGGCCGACTGCGTGACGTCATCCTTGCTCGTACCGTACAGGCGCAGCGCCTGGCCCTTTACCTCGACCTTCGTGCTGCCGAAGAGGCGTGCGCGCCTTGGGGCCCGTTCGCCCAGCATGTTCTTTATCACGAGGAAGCCTTCGCCGGCCTCCATTGTCAGCGGGAAGTGCGCGTAAACTGATTGCATCTTTATCTCGAAGAATGCCTTGACTCCGGCCATGTCGTTCTCTATCTGCTTGCGCACGGCTATGGCGGCATTGGCCGCCTTCTTCTCGAGCGGCGGCTCTGACACGGGCTCTATGCTGAGCCTGCCATTCTCGGCCTTGACCGACATGAGGTCGGTGTTGAAGCTCCGCGAGTTCGAACCGAGAGGCCCCTTGATCGACACGCTGCCGTCGCTCACCCGTATGTTGATGCCATTTGGAACCTCAAGCGATATCTTCTCCGTGCGAACACCTCAGTACATGTATGCGATCATCCTGCCGCCGAAACCGCGCTCCCTCGCTTCCCTGCTGGTCATGAGCCCCTTCGGCGTCGACATTATCACTATGCCGAAATCCCTGCTCGGCACATATCTGGATTCGTAGATGCTTATCCGCTCGTTCGTGACAGCGAAGCGGGGCTTTATCACGCCGATGCGGTTTATCCTGTTCGACAGAGAGACCCTAAGCTTCTTGAACTTGCCATCGGCGAATTCCTCGAAGCCGGTTATGTAGCCGCTGTCCTTCATCACGGACATGACGGCCCTTATGAACTTTGTCGATGGTATGACGCACTCGCGCCTGCCTATGCGCTCGTTCGTCTTTATCGTGTTCACGGCGTCAGCGAATATGTCGACCATGTAATCAGCCATACTTCTTGAATCCAAGGTGGGGCGCGACCTCACGGAAGCACCGCCTGCAGATCACGAGCTTGTGCGCCCTTATAAGGCCACGGCTGGTGCCGCAGAACCTGCACATCCTCGTGCCGCGGCCCTTTGCCCTTTCCTCAAGCCTCATCTGCATCGATTCACCATCAAGCGAAAGACACGCCAAACTCTTTTACCATGTAATCCTTTATCTCTTCCGGTTTTATCACGCGGTGAGATTCTGGCACATCGGCCCTGCGCCGCTTCCTGAGAGCTACGCGGTTACCCGGCCTCTTGAACGAGACCGCGACGTTCATGCCTAGCATCCCTATCTTCGGGTCGTACTTTATCCCGCTTATGTCTATGTACTCTCTTATACCGAAGCTAAGCGAGTTGCTCGTCACCGAGCTCTCGCGTATCCTGTTGTCCACTGCACCCAGCAGCCTGGCAACAAGCTTCTTCGAGTCTGCCTTCCTGACCGTAACGAAGGCGCCAATCTTCTGGCCCTTGGTTATCTTGAACGACGGGTTCCTCTTCCTTGAAACAGCGTCGGCGACCTTCTTCGACGTTATCGTCTCGAGAAGCTTCTTGGCGTTCGATTGGATCTGGGCATCGCTGCCTGTGCCCACGCTCAGCACGACCCTGTCTATGAATATTTTGCGCATGGGATTCTCTTGCGTAGATGCAGCTTCCGCCATTTGATCAGCCAGTAACCATGATGTTCTTGACGAGCGTCTCGAACTGCTCGTTCTCTTTGACCTTGACAAGAGCCTTGGCGCCCACGTGCATCGTGCCAGGTGTTATAGAGACTATTGAACCGGATGTGCCGACGTGGACGCCGCTGACGACCAGGCATTTGGAACCGCCGGCCATCTTGAACACCCTGTCGACCTCGCCTTCAGAAAGCGACACCGAATCATTGACCCTTGCGTCCTTTGACGCCTTGATAAGCCTGCCGTCATGAAGCCTTAACAGCGATAGCCCGCCCTTGGCCGTGTGCTTGCCTACGACCTTGAAGAGCTGCGACAGGCGATCGGACTTGCTGACATCGCGTACGGCCATGTGGGCGACGTTGTCTATGCCGATTGCGACCGACTTGCCTGCCTTCTCTACCTCGACGATGTCGTTTATCCCTATCGGGAACCTTATGTCCCTGACGATCTTGCCGTTGACCTTAGCTGAGCCGCTGCTTATCGCGATGCGGGCCTCCCTGGCGGTCTGCGCCAGCCCTAGCTTCCTGAGCAGCAACGATAGCGCTATGCTCTTGTCGCCGCTGTGCCTGCCAGGCGCAGGCTTTATGGTGTAAGCGTACTGCTTCTTGCCCACGTCCATGTACCGCGGTGTCACAAGACCCTTTATGTGCCTGCTTCCTCCCTTCTTCGACATTCACTCACCGGACTTGGCCGATTCATTGGCCTGCGTTTGCTTGCGGCTAGGCTGCTGCGACGGCGCTGGGGCCGGCTGGGCCTTGGCCTGGGCCAGGTGCAGCCTCGCCGCGCGCCGTTTGTCTGACAGGTTCAAATCGGTTATGTAAACATTATTCGCGCTGATAGTGACGCTGAACTCCTTGCCGCGCGCGGTCTTCTTCGTCAGCGAGTCTATAGCTATCCTGCCGCTCCTCAGGTCCACCGCCGTGACCTTGCCTGCGGAACCGCGCTTAGATCCGCTGACGACCTTGACGGTGTCACCCTTCGCTATCTGGACCGCGCGCCTGTTGATGCCCAGCTTGCTCCTGAGCGCCTTGTCTATGTGCGCGTGCAGGAAGTGCTGACGCTGCTGCATGTGCGCAGTGAACCTGAAGCGCCTCTGTGCACGTGGCTGGGAGCTTATTATCATGACATCACATTATTCTAGACGCTATGCCAGCCAGCTTCACGTACCGATCGACGACCTCGCGCGCCATAGCGCCCTTCACCTCCGTGCCGACGGGCAGGTTCGCGTCCGTTATGAGTATACCAGCGTTGTCCTCGAACCTGACGCGCAGTCCATCTGCTCGCCTTATAGGTTGCCGCTGCCTTATTATGACCACTCTTACCTTCTTCCTTCTGTACTGCGGATTGCCGCTCTTTACCGTAGCGATGACTATGTCACCTATGCCTGACGCCGCCAGCCTGCCCTTCCTGCCAGCTCTGCCGGTCTTGTTCAGTATCATCAGGGTCTTGGCGCCGCTGTTGTCGGCGCATGTAATGACGCTGCCCGGTATGAGCGTCTTGGATATGGATGATGCAAGTCCCCTCATTGCTGCGCACCCGCTCTTTTCAGCACATTCGTTATCGCATACGACTTGGTCTTGCTGAGCCTGCGCGTCTCGATTATTGTTACGCGGTCACCCATGAGCGCGCCGATGCAGTCGGGGTTGTATGCCGCTATCCTGGAGTTCTTTCTCAGTGATCGCTCGTACTTGTGCAGGAATATAGAGTAAGCGTGCTCGACTATGGCGGTCTTCCTGGCCTTTGCGCTGACCACGACTGCCTCTATCTCCCTTCCGTGGGTCTTAAGCTGCCCGTGGACCGGGCATTTTATGTCAGTACACTCCAAAGCAATCACGCCTTAACGGGCACGGCGCTATGCACGCCGACGCCCGTAAAACTTGAGGCTCTTCTCTATTCGCTCGTGCGGCCTGAAGTTTATCTCAACTCCAGAGACGGTGAAGGCATCTTTCTCTGTAATGAATTTAAATGTTGATGTCTTTTTCTGTATCCTCTTTACGCCGCTGGAAGCGCGCACAACGAGCATGTTCTTGGTCTCGTCGATTACTGTCCCGCGGATGCCCATCTGGTACACGTCACTGCTGTTGACTACCTCGACCCCAAGGCCGATTAGCTCATGCAGCACGATATTCTTATTGTTATACTTAGGCATGCATATAAACCTTTCTGAGAGCGATTGTGGTTCCTTTCCGCAATGGAGCCGCAACCGGCTATCTGCACAGTCCGTGCTAATGGCAAAACAAGGTATAAATACATTCACCGAGAATGCATACCTGGTTTGGAGGGGAGGCATTCCACGTGTGAGAAGGCCACATGGGGCGCCTTGCCGATAGCGGTCAGCATGCCTTCGGTGAGTGTGCAGATACTTGCTGTTGCCGCTGTCGGAGCCGGCCAGTGGCTGGCGGCCGGCACGATAGACCATTACTAAGGCAATAACGTTCCAATTGCTGCGGGAGCGGGCTGCACTGAAAGCATGAAACTCGCATAAGCGTGCGATGCAGCAGTGTGATAGGTTTATATGGCTAGCAGAGTCGCATTGGGGAAGAGCAGGCCAAGCTTTGACGAATACTACATGAACATAGCCGGCGCAGTCTCGACGAGGAGCAACTGCTTGAGGAGGAGCATAGGCGCGGTAATAGTCAACGAGGGCAGAATCGTTTCGACCGGCTACAACGGCACGCCCAGGGGCCTGAAGAACTGCAACGAAGGTGGCTGCAAGAGGTGCAGCAGCGACGCGAGTAGTGGCACGAAGCTGGGCGAGTGCCTGTGCTCCCATGCCGAGGAGAACGCTATCGTGCAGGCGGCTTATCATGGGATAGGCATAAAGGGCTCAGCCATATACACGACGCACTCGCCGTGCCTCTTCTGCACGAAGCTCATACTCAATGCCGGGATAAGGGAGGTCGTGTACAGCACCAGATACCCGCTTAGCGACGTACCGATGCGGATGCTTAAGGAAGCAGGGGTAAGGCTCAGGAAGGTCTGACGCGCGGCGGAAACACTCAGCCGCGAAACGCTGCATGAACCTCATCTGGCGATGACTTTTTTCAGGAAGCCGGCAAAGCTGTCGATGTCCTCCTCGGTTGTGTCGAAGGACGCCATGAGGCGCGCTTCCGAGGCGTATCCGTACTCGTTCCAGGTGTAGAAGAAGTACCTCCTCTGTATTATTGGGACATATCTCTTCGGTATCAGAGCGAAGACGGCGTTCGCCTCCACCTTTTGGGTTATTTTTATTTTTGGAATCTCGCTAAGCCGACTAGCCAACAGCTGCGCCATCCGGTTGGCGTTCTTTGCATTCCTGAGCCACAGGCCATTCGACAGTAGAGCTTCGAACTGCGCAGATATGAACCTCATCTTGGATGGCAGCTGCGTGGCCTGCTTCTGGATGTATTGGAAGTCCTTTGACAACTCCTTCCTGAAGAAGACAACCGCCTCTCCGTACATCATGCCGTTCTTCGTGCCGCTGAACGATAGGGCGTCAACACCGACTTCTGCGGTTATCCCCTTTAGGTCGCTATTGAGATGCGCGGCCGCGTTGGCTAGCCTGGCGCCGTCCACGTAAAGGAACAGGCCGTGATCGTGCGCGAAGTCTGCTATGCCCTTAATCTCGTCTTTCGTGTACACTGTGCCGTACTCGGTAGCCTGCGTTATTGATACGACGCGCGGCTGCACATGGTGCTGGTTGCCGAGAGCACGGAGGTGGCGCTTTATGCCTTCGGTGGTTATCTTGCCGTCGCTAGATGGTATCGTCAGCAGCTTGCAGCCGGTGAACTTCTCCGGAGCGCCCACCTCCTCGACGTTCATGTGGGCGGTCTCCGCGCATATTATGGCGTGATACGATTCGGTCATCGCCTTTAGGGCCACAACGTTGGCGCCTGTGCCCCCGAACACAAAATAGACATCGGCGCTCATGCCAAAATTCGCTCGCATGCGCTCCACTGCGCGCTTCGTATAGACGTCGTCGCCGTAAGCGATGACGTGACCGGAATTGGCAGCCTCGACCGCCTTTAGTATAGATGGGTGCACGCCGGAGTTGTTGTCGCTGGCGAAACCCTTCGATGCTAGCATTGAACCCCGTTGTGTGCGGCGCTTAAGTTATTATGGTTTTCATACAGTCTGCTTGGTTTTATCGCGGCCCATCAAAAGGATGACTGTGATGATTAAAGAGTTGCTGGGTGAGTTAGGATAGGCGCGAGCTACTTACCCTTACCTACCTAACGCGAGCTACTAAGACAGGCTCGGGCATTGTGCCGCAAAATCCCAATTGATTTATTCCAAGCTCGTTTTGTACCGGCTCGTGCATGTGTCCAAACGCCTAATAAACTTTAAGCGCATTTTAATCACGTGGTACCGTGAGTGTGATTGACAAGATTAAAGCACGCGAAGTGCTGGATTCTCGGGGTAACCCCACGGTTGAGGCCGAGATACAAACCGAGGACGGCATTTTCAGGGCGATGGTCCCAAGCGGCGCTTCTACCGGGGTGCATGAGGCGCTAGAGTTACGCGACAATGATAAGACAAGATACGTTGGGAAGGGCGTACTTAAGGCGCTAGAGAATGTGGATGGACCAATCTCCAAACGCGTTTTGGGAATGGATCCTACGGAACAGCAACAAATAGACGCGGCAATGATAGAGTTGGACGGTACCGACAACAAAGGCAGGCTCGGCGCTAATGCGGTATTGGCAGTGTCCATGGCAGCGTGCAAAGCAGGGGCCGCGGCCAACGGTGTGCCGTTGTACGAACACATAGCAGCCCTTGCCGGCGTTAGAAAATTCACGCTACCGACACCTTGCTTCAATGTAATAAACGGGGGCGTGCATGCCGGCAATGAGCTAGCGATGCAGGAATTCATGATAGTGCCAACAGGAGCACCAAACTTCCATGAGGCACTGAGAATGGCTTCTGAGGTTTATCATACGCTCAAAACCGCCATAAAGGTAAAATATGGCATCGATGCGACAAATGTTGGGGATGAAGGAGGGTTCGCGCCGAACTTGAAAGACGCCAAGGATGCACTTGGACTGCTCAGCGACGCGATAGATAGCGCGGGGTATGCAAAGGAAATAAGGATAGGGATCGATTCGGCTGCTTCGGAGTTCTTTTCTGATGGCAAATACGACCTCGGGTTCAAGAGCCAAGGCCTGAAGAGCCCATTAAGGACGGGCGACGAGATGATTGAGTTGTATAAGGAATTTCTTAATGATTATGATATCGCGTTCATGGAGGATCCTTTCGCACAGGACGATTGGGATAATTTCGCAAAATTGACTGCCGCGATAGGCAATGCGGTTGAGATCGTGGGCGATGACTTACTGGTAACGAATCCTGCGCGTATAAAGATCGGTATAGAAAAAAAGGCGGCGAATGGCCTGCTATTGAAGGTGAACCAGATAGGAACAATAACCGAGAGTATCGCTGCGTCAAAGATGGCTAAAGCAGCGGGTTGGGGCGTTTTGGTGAGCCACAGAAGCGGCGAGACCGAGGACCCTTTCATAGCGGACCTTTCGGTAGGCATAAATGCCGGGCATATAAAGAGCGGCGCCCCGTGCAGGTCCGAAAGGCTCGCAAAATACAACCAGCTGATGCGCATAGAAGAAGGATTGGGAAGCAAATGCGATTATGCTGGAAAAAACTTCAGAAGGTCTTGAAATCATGGGGCCGCCGAAATCCGGCCCCCAAGTCCAAGCTCAAGAAGGCAACCAGCGCTAGCCGGGCCGGGCCTGCCCACCAAGCCCGCTGCGCGGGCGATCGGGCAGGCCCTGCGCTCACGCTCGGCGACACGGGCCAGGGACAAGCTGGGGCGGCCGGGTGCATGGCATCGGCCGGGGAACGGTGCGGGGGGTTCAACTCCCTCTCAGGGAAAAAATTCGCTACCGCCGAGATTCGAACACGCGGCTGGCAGACCAATTCCGGGCTTTTCAAAAATATGAAGGTTGAGCCAATGGAGCCACAGGTGGCGTTTAGCGGCCATGAAATCGAACACGCGCTCCCCGAACACATGAGGCCAGGCGATAGGCTGGAGGCCGCGAAGGAGGCAGTTAATCGCCTGCTGCCGTCGCTCAGCAAGTGGCAGCTAGAGGAGCTGACCACCGATATTAGGCGCGTGTACGT
>JAKATK010000019.1 GCA_021827995.1 Microcaldota archaeon
TTCCTGGTCATCGCTACAGCACTGCCCTTCTACCCGCTGCCGGTGCTCGCGCTCCTGCTCGTGCTTCTCATCGCCATAACGCTGTACCATCCATTCCTCGGCCTGATAGCGCTCATGGCGCTGATCTTCCCAGCGTTCATGTACCAGCTCCCTGCGATAGCGCTCTTCTTCCTCTTCATAGTGAGCGCATCGCTGATCATAGGCTACATGCACTACAGGTCGCTCACCTTCCTGTACATACTCGTAGCGCTGGCCTTTTCGCCGCTCGGCTTTCTGCTGGAGATACCGGCGCTCATAATAGCAACGCTCATAATAGGCTACAAGAGGGCGGTGCTCGTCACGATAGCCGCGCTCCTCAGCATTGTAGCCCTGTCTGCGCTTACCGGCGTGCAGAACTCCGGTTACATTTACTACAACGCAACTCTGGCGCACCAGGCCATAGTGGGCAACACAGTGGCCATATACCACAGCGCATCGAGGCCTGCGCTGTCGGCCTTCAACTTCGCAAGCGGCTTCTCAAGTGCCATGTCGCAGTTCGGCAACTCTACTGTGACCGGCAGCCTGACTAGCACTGTGTCATCGATAGCGGCGTCGTTCACTGTTAGTGCTTGGGGTTACCTGGCGATGCTGGGCGCCTTGGTGGTCATGGTGCTCATGGTGGATTTCGTCGCCGCTACGTGGCGCTCGCGCTTCAGGGGCATGGTGGCCTCGATGCCGGGCCTGATCTACCCGTTCGCTTATATGGCCATGGTAAAGGTCGGCGGCGGCTCGCCGTCGTTGCTCGCCCTGGCCAGCTTCGTGATAGCCCCGGCGTTCATCTATGGGCTGGCGCTCTACGGCGTCAACATAGTCAAGGTGCTTGACGTAAGGAAGCAGGACCTGCGCATGAAGTTCGGCGAGGCCTTCGAGGACCTGGTAGCGGCCGGCGGCGCAAGCGAGACCTTCGCTGACATAGGCGACTACGAGGCTACAAAGAAGGAGCTGCGGGATGCAGTGCTTGCCCCAATCGAGGAGCGCGGCATATCCAAGGCGTACAACGTGAAGCCTGCGAAGGGCATACTGCTCTTCGGGCCGCCAGGCACAGGCAAGACCCTGATGATGAGGGCTCTGGCCAACGAGATACACGCCGGCTTCTACCATATAAAGGCAAGCAACCTGATATCGCCGTACCCTGGCGAGACCGAGAAGAAGCTGTCCGATATATTCAGCATAGCGAAGAAGAACGCGCCGTGCGTACTCTTCATAGATGAGATAGACTCTATAGCGGGCAAGCGTTACGAAACCCAGCAGGACGAGTCGAGGGTGCGCGTAGCGACGCAGCTAATGATCGAGATGGACGGCTTCCAGAAGGTCGGCAACGTGATAATAGTCGGGGCCACTAACGCGCCCAACCTGCTCGACCCGGCGCTGCTCAGGCCGGGCAGGCTAGACAAGATAATATACATGCCGCTGCCGGACATAGAGGGCAGGAAGAGCATATTCAGGATGTACCTCGGCAAGCTGCCCATAGCTAAGGACGTAGACTACACAAAGCTCGCGGAGAGGACAGAGAGGTACTCCGGCGCAGATATAAAGGCGGTATGCGAGAGCGTGGCCCAGATCGTGGCGCAGAAGGCAGCCGGGGAGCACAAGGTCCTTGCCATAACGATGCAGGAGATACTCGACGCGGTAAACAACACGAAGCCGTCCACTACGATGTCGCAGATAGAGAGCTACAACGCCTTCAGGCTGGACTTCGAGAGGCGCAGCTTTGAGGAGACCAGGCAGGAGCGCGCGGCCGGGCTCACCCTGGACGACGTGGTGGGCCTGGACGAGGCGAAGAGGGCAGTGCGGGAAGCCGTAGAGATGCCCCTGCTGCACCCGGAGCTGACCAGCAAGTACGGCGTCAAGGCGATAAACGGCATGCTGCTGTTCGGACCGCCAGGCACAGGCAAGACGATGCTAATGAGGGCAGTTGTCAACGAGATGCATGGCGTCACGATGCTTGACATCAACGGCGCGGCGCTTGCGCGCATGAGCAGCGACAAGGCCACATCGACGATAAAGGAGATATTCGACAGGGCCAAGGAGAACGCGCCGTCGGTCATCATGATAGACGAGATAGACGGCATCTTCCCGAGCAGGCAGGGAGCGAGCGAGGCAGCGGTGCAGAGGGTCAGCCTGCTGCTGCAGGAGATAGACGGCATAAGCAAGGTTTCTGATGTGGTAATAGTTGGCGCAACGAACAACCCTGACGGGCTCGACCCAGCGGTGCTAAGGCCTGGCAGGTTTGACAAGCTAATATTCGTCAAGCCGCCGAACGCCTCGCAGCGCATAGAGCTCTTCAGGCACTACCTGAAGGACGCGCCTGTCGAGAAGGGCATCGACTTCCAGAGGCTAGCGAACGTGACCAGGGGCTACACCGGCGCTGACATAGCCAACGTGTGCAGGGAAGCGAAGACGCTGGCCATGGAGGAGAGCATCAGGTCGGGCCAGGAGACCCAGATAGCGATGCTTGACCTAGACAAGATTATATCGAAGTTCAGGCCCTCGGCGCCGGAGCAGGCGGTAAACAGGTATGCCGAGTTCCTGGCAAGGTACGGCGAGCGCTAGTGCAGGAGGATCCGGTAGCGCGAAGCCGTAATACTATGTTACTCCTTGCGACGCGGCGCCTTGCTCGGGTCGCGTTCAGTGACAGGGCCGCCTGGGGAGCTCTCCGCGAATACCTGGGTCTCGAACCTGTACAGCCTGGCATCGCTTCCCGCCCAGGCGCCCTCTTCCAGGCCGGCCTTGTAGCACAGCTGCGAAAGGAACTCGTTGACGTCCCAACCGTACTCTACCGGAACTATCGGCAACAGCAGGCCAGAGCTGCGGCCGCTCTCTATGATGAGGCCGTCCCTACCTATCGATACCGCGCTGCGCCTCTCCTCTGGGCTGCCGAGTATCGGCTCAGGCTCCGACAGGATACTCACCTCTATGGTGAGCGCGGCGAGCTCCCTGCGCGATACAGGCGGGAATCTCGGGTCGTCGAAGGCGGCGTAGACTGCGGCTTGTACGACAGCGTCGCGTATCTTGCCGACCGGCCTTGGGAAGCCTATACAGCCCCTGAGCTCCCTTGATGGGTAGCTCTCCAGCGTTACGAAAGCGCCGTACTCCTGGTCAAGGTGGAGTATGCCCTCGCGAACATCGTCTAGGTCGAAGCGCAGGTCCGATGCGTATGCCTCTATGCATTTCCTGGCCGCGCCTACAAGTGCGCGACCGTCATCCAGATTGTAGATCCTTATCTTATCACCGCACGGGCAAGGCGGGCCGTAACCTTCCTCGCAGTTAGGTATTTATGCATTTAGAGGGCCGATGTAGCCGTTAATAGGCCTCGCGCATATATATGGGGATAAATGTCAGGTTGGGAGTGGTGGAGATGCGTGACATAGAGATTTATACTGACGGGGCAGCGCGCGGTAACCCAGGCCCCAGCGCGTCGGGCTTTCTCGTGCTCGATGCTGGCAGGTCCCTGATTGAGCGCAGCAGGTACAATGGCATAGCTACGAACAACGCAGCGGAGTACACCGCCATAATAATGGCCTTGGAATGGTGCGAGGCCCACATAGGCAACCATGCCGGCGCGGAGATGCGCCTGTTCTCCGACAGCGAGCTGGTGGTCAGGCAGCTCGTGGGCAGCTACAGGGTCAAGTCCGCGGGCCTGCGGGCCTTGAACGAGCGGGCTCTAGGCCTGATCGGACACTTCAAGGCGCTGAGCCTGCACAACGTACCAAGATCTAACCCATACGTGTCAAGGGTGGACCACAACCTCAACGTCCTGCTCGACTCGATGCGCGGGCGCGGCGACGTCAAACCGTCGACTGCGGTCGGCCTGCCATAGAAAGATTTAAATATCTATTGCGCACCTAAGTATGGTGCTAATTATAGGTAAGGTTTAAAGACCTTACCGATTCGGCGCTTCAGGTTCAACGGGTGTCAACGATGGTTAAAGACTCTAAATCTAAGAAGCAGGGCAAGGCTAAAGGGAGCACATCGACTGTTAAAAAGAAGCCTGCGGAGACAGGCGCCAGGCAGGCGACTGCTGCCCCGGCGCGTGCGCATGACCAGTCCACTGGACTGGCTGAGGCGCACACCAGGCTGGCGCAGGCGGTGTCACAGCGCGGCTCGGCGGTCATAGTGGAAGAGCGCGTGAAGAGGTGCCCGAGCTGCGGCAACACCGGCATAGTGTTCGACAGCGAACGCGGCGAGCTGGTCTGCAACAACTGCGGCCTGGTCATAGAGGAAAACATAACAGATACTGGACCGGAGTGGCGCGCATTCGACGCCGACCAGAGGAACGCTAGGGCGAGGACCGGTGCGCCGATAAAGTTCACCAAGCCGAACAGGGGTCTAGTTACTGAGATAGACCTCTACAACAAGGACATACGCGGCGTTAGGATAGCGTCGAAGCACCAGGCGCAGCTATACAGGATGCGCAAGTGGCACAAGCGTGCCAGCATAGCGAGCTCCAGCGAGAGGAACTATCTGATAGCACTGCCTGAGCTCAACAGGGTGGCCAGCTATCTGGGCCTGCCGGATAATATAAGGGAGAGCGCGGCTCTGCTCTACAGGAAGTGCGTCCAGAACAACCTGATACGGGGCCGGCCGATCGAGACCGTAGTGCAGGCGGTCATATACGCCGCGTGCAGGGCTGCAGGCATGCCAAGAACGCTTGACGAGGTCGCGAACATATCTGGCCTGCCCAAGAAGGAGATAGGCAGGGCCTACAGGGTCATATCGCATGAACTCGGCCTGAAGATACCGCTGACCGATCCGGTCAGCTACGTGCCGAGGTACGCGAGCGCGCTCAAGCTGAGCGGCGAGGCCCAGGAGAAGTCGATACAGCTCCTCAAGGAGGCGATGCGCAAGGGGCTCGTGTCAGGCAGGAGCCCTACGGGCGTTAGCGCTGCCGCGGTCTACATCGCCGGGGCGCTCGCCGGGGAGAGGCGCACCCAGAAGGAGGTGGCCGACGTGGCTGGCGTGACCGAGGTCACCATAAGGAACAGGTACAGGGAGCTCAAGGAGCAGCTCAAGATCGACGTAAACCTGTAATGGTGTGGTCGTGCGGCCGCTGCTGCAAGCAATGGCGTTATCCATCACGCTCACGGTCGCGCTACACATGGCAGGCGCGGCCACAGCGCTACAAGCCAATCGGAGCATCGCGCAGGACATAAACGCGACAGCAGCATACCTGCAGACGGCCAACGAGAGCGGCTACCTGATATTCTATCCGAACCTGACGCGCGCATACGCGCTGCTAAACCAGGCGAGAAACTACTCGCAGACTAGGCCGTCGTATGCGACCATGTTGCTCGACGAATCGATGCACAGCGCGGCCAAGCAGATTTCCATTATAGAGAGCTATGCGTATGACGCTACGATCGCGGTGCTAGTCTTGATATGCGTCACCATCGGCGCGCTCCTATTCGCGATGAGGAGCAGGCCGGGGTCAAGGCTGCGCATGCGCAGACCTAGACAATCGTAGAACCTGCAGGATACGCTTAAAAAGCTTGTACGGCACTTCTATAATAGGCGACTGTGTCTGGGTGGGTGCAGCGGCCGTAGGGAGCGATGGTTCCTATGCAGCGGTCAGTGTACCTGCTAGACTGTCGGCGGTGGATAGAAATGGCGACTGAACCAAACATAGAGGAGGGGGAGACGTATCAGCTGCGCGTAGACGCCAAGGATGCGCGCGGCGAGGGTATAGGCAAGGTGGGCGACCTTGTCGTCTTCGTACAGAACGCGAAGACGCGCATCGGAAACATCTACAACATCAAGATAACGAAGATGCACAGGACTTTCGCCTTCGCCGAGCTGTGCAACAGCAAGCGCAGGTTCGTGGGCAACGGCAGCGCGCTAGAGTTCTAGCGCCTGCCCCGCTGGGGCAAGGATTATATAGTTAACCGTGCAAAGTGGTTAAGCAAATCCTTTGTCTTCAGCAACGCGAGTTCTGTGCGCACCATGGATTGTTTGCTTTAGGACCGTGCCAGGCATGGCCGGTCACATCTGGTGTAAAAATGTATGGGAAGATCGACAGCGATGACTACATGAAGGGCACGACAACCATCGGGATTGTCTGCAGCGACGGCGTCGTGATTGGCGCGGACACTAGGGCCAGCTTCGACACGTTCATAGCGAGCTCTGAGGCGAAGAAGGTCTGGCGCATAGATGACAACATCGGCATAACGATAGCCGGCTCGGTCGGCGACGCACAGGAACTCATAAGGGTGCTCAAGGCCGAGAACGAGATATACAAGATGAACGAGGGTAGGGCGCTGTCGCCGAAGAGCGCTTCCTCGCTCCTGTCCATAATACTGCAGTCTAACAAGATGATGCCTTACATGGTGCAACTGATAGTGGCCGGGATCGACAACGGCGAGATGCAGCTCTTCAACCTCGATCCTATAGGCGGCTACACCGTCGAGTCTAAGTTCACGGCCACAGGCAGCGGCTCGATGACCGCTCTTGGTTACATAGAGGACGTGTACAGGAAGGGCATCACGGTAAAGGAGGGCGTGAAGGACGTCGCACGCGCGCTCGCGATAGCCATGAAGCACGACGCCGTGACTGGCGACAACATGAACATAGCGACCATAACTAAGGGCGGCTACACCGAGTACCAAGGCAAGGACATAGACAAGTTCATAACCAGCAAGTAATTCGCACCGGACGTGCACGCGGCATATACGGGCCAGTCCAGACAGGCAGTGGTTTTTTGGAGGAGAAGAACAACAACACAGAAGAGCAGAGAGCGAAGCAGCGCGCCGAGGAGCTTTTTGGCAGGATACGCGGCATGCTGCCCCAGGATGCCGGCTTCGACCGCGCTGAATTCGAGGGCACCGACATTGTAGTTTACGTGAACGACCTCAGGGCAGTGTACAGGGACGAGTCGCTCATAGGGAGCATCGCTTCATCCATAAAGAAGAAGCTCGTTGTCAGGAGCGTAGAGAAGAACTTGATGCAGACGCAGCAGGCGGAACAGATCATAAAGTCGATAGTGCCACAGGAAGCGGTCATAGGCAGCGTTCACTTCGCACCAGAGTTCGGCGAGGTATACCTAGAGGCGCTGAAGCCAGGCCTGGTCATAGGCAAGGGCGGCTCGACGCTCAAGAACATTGCGATGCAGACGAACTGGTCGCCGAAGGTGCTGCGTACGCCCACCATGAGCAGCGACACGATAAGCGGGGTCAGGAACCTGCTATACAACGAGAGGGCCTTCAGGAAGAAGTTCCTAACTAGGCTGGGCAACAAGATAAACACGCCGATGATGAAGAGCGAGTGGCTCAAGGTCACGTCGCTCGGTGGCTTCAAGGAGGTGGGCAGAAGCTGCCTGCTGCTGGAGACGCCGCACTCGAAGATAATAATAGACTGCGGCATAAGCCCCGAACCTGGCATAAAGGGCCTGGACGCTAACGCTGGCTCAGAGGTCAACAAGGCCTTCCCGTACCTCGACAGCGCCAACTTCGCGATAAATGAGCTCGACGCGGTTATACTATCGCACGCGCACATGGACCATGCCGGTTTCGTGCCTTACCTGTTCAAGTACGGCTACGATGGCCCCGTGTACGCTACACCGCCGACCAGGGACCTGATGGCCCTTCTCTTGAATGATTACACAAGGTTGGTGGTCAGGAGCGGCGGCACGCCGCTGTACGACGAGAAGGACATAAAGAAGATGCTTATGCACATGGTTGTTAGGGACTACGGCGAGGTAACGAACATAACCGACGAGATAAAGCTCACGTACCACAACGCGGGCCACATACTGGGCAGCGCGACGATACACCTCCACATAGGCGAGGGGCTTTACAACATAGTGCACACTGGCGACATGAAGTACGGCTTCACTAGGCTCTTCGACCCTGCGTCGGTCAGGTACCCAAGAATAGACGCGCTCTTCATAGAGAGCACTTACGGCGGCTCCGGTGACCGGACCCCGAACAGGTACGATGCAGAAAAGCATATAATGAGCATAATAAAGAGGACAGTGGACCAGGGCGGCAAGGTGCTCATACCGGCGTTCGCCGTCGGGAGGAGCCAGGAGCTGCAGCTAGTCATGGAGAACTACATAGGCAAGAACAGCCCGTACAACATAGACGTGCCGGTCTTCCTTGATGGCATGATACTCGAGGCCAGCGCCATACACACAGCATATCCGGAGTACCTCAAGGAGGGCCTGAGGAACAGGATCCTGAGCGACAAGTCGCCGTTCGAGAGCGAGATCTTCGAGATAATAAAGGGCGAGCGCTCCGAGGCCATGGAGCGCGGGCCGGCAGTGATAATAGCTAGCAGCGGCATGCTCAACGGCGGCGCCAGCGTCGAGTACTTCAGGCTGCTCGCTAACGACCAGAGGAACTCGCTTGTGTTCGTGGGCTACAACAGCCAGAACTCGCTCGGCAGGCGTGTGCAGAACGGCCTGAGCGAGATCGCCCTGCCGGACGAGGACGGCAAGATGACCCCGGTAAAGATAAACATGAGCATCAACACCGTCGATGGGTTCTCGGGCCACAGCGACAGGCAGCAGCTGGTCAACTTCGTGGATAACCTGAGGCCTAGGCCGAAGTTGTTCTTCACCATGCATGGCGAGGAGCAGAAGTGCGAGGACTTGGCCAGGAGCCTGGGGCGCATCTTCCATACCGAATCGAAGTCGCCGATGAATCTAGACACGACAAGGCTCAGGTGAGCAGTCACCACTCTTTTATGGCCCTCTCGTAGCGCTCCATGGTGTCTATGGGAAGCCAGCGGCCCTGCATGCTGAAGGCGTGCAGGGCGCCCGTACCTGCTATTTTGTGGAAGAAATCGCGCTCCATCGAGAACGGCGCGTCGGGCATGCGCGCGAAAGCCTCAGACCTGATTATATAGATACCTGCGTTTATGAGCCGGCTACGAGTGACCTTTGGATCCGGTTTCTCTATGAAACTGGTTATCTCGCTGCCGCTAAGTTCGACCACACCATAACCAGCCACGTCATCGACATGCCTCACCGCTATCGTCGCCAGGGCGCTGGCACGCCTATGGAGCTTGTACATGCCGGCAAGGTCTATCTCGAATAGGTTATCCGCTGTGGTTACTACAATATCGTCAGGTCCGTCGGTCTTGGAGGCGCTCAGGGCAGCAGCGGCGGCGCCCCCGGTCCCAAGGGGCTTGTCCTCGACGCTGTACTTTATCCTGACTCCCAGCGCGGAGCCATCACCGAAATGCCTCTCTATCATTTCGGCCTTATAGCCTATTGCCATGACTATGTCGCGAACGCCGTTCCTGGCCAACTCCATGATTATGTGCTCCGAGACCGGCTTGCCATGCACAGGGATTAGCGGTTTGGGTATCTCGTACGTGATCGGTCTTAAGCGCGTGCCTTCCCCGCCGGCCAGCATTATCACGAGGTCTGGTACAACAAGTTTTGGCATCCGAACACCGATCTCTGGGCGCATCCCGGGATTTGATATGCTTGGTTGGAAGTTATTATAATTCATAAAGTAATTAATCGGTTGCGAGGAGCGTTGCATGTCTGCTTACAGGATTGCTTTCGGTACCAGCGGCTGGAGGGAGCGTATGGACTCTGGTTTTGACGATGCCAACGTGCTCAGGGCTGCGCAAGGCATAGGTGAGTATCTAAGGGCGGAGAATGGTACCGGCACAGTCGTGGTGGGTTATGATGCTAGGAAGAACTCCGGGCACTTCGCCGAACTGGTGTGCGGCGTGATGGGCTCACTAGGCTTCGGGACAAAGCTAACTGACAGACCGACGCCCACGCCGGTGGTGTCGTTCACGACAATGAGGGGCGCGGTTGGAGGCATAGCAGTAACGGCCAGCCACAACCCGCCAATTTACAACGGCATAAAGTTCATAGCGTCTACTGGAGCCACGCCGCTCAAGGAGGTAACCGACATGATAAGCAGTTATATGCCGGAAGGTGCTGTCGAACCGTCGGCGTGCAGGGCCGATAGGATAGACCCAAAGCCGGATTACCTGGCTGCGCTCTCCAGGCGCTTCGACCTGAGCGGAGTCAAGGGCATGCGCGTAGTGGTCGATACGCTGCATGGCGCAGGCAGCGGCTACCTTGCCGATTTATTGGACAGGCATGGAGCCGAGGTGCACGAGCTGCACAAGAGTTACGATCCGGACTTTGGCGGCCTGAGTCCGAACCCGTCAGAAGACAATGTCAAGGAGCTCGTGGCTGCAGTTAGGGATCTGGGCGCTGATATGGGTATAGCGAACGATGGCGACGCCGACAGGTTCGCGATAGTAGACGGTACGGGCAAGTACTACACGGCCAACGAGAGCGGGCTCATGATGTGCGACTACCTTTTCGGATACCGCCACGAGGTCGGCAGCGTGGCCAAGTCCATACAGACAACGGCGGCGCTCGACAGGCTGTGCGCTAAGTACGGCGTCGGCTTCGTTGAAGTGCAGGTCGGCTTCAAGAACATAGCTAGGGAGCTGATGAATGGCGCGGTCTTCGGAATAGAGGGCGCTGCACAGGGCGTCGCCTTCGGCAACTGGATACCGGACAAGGATGGCATAGCAGCTGGAGCGCTCATGTGCGAGATGATCGCAAAGGAGGGAGTGCCACTGCAGGAGATCTGGAAGCGCGTATCGCACGATTTCGGCTACGGCCAGTTCCTGACGGTATCGATGGAGAAGAGGGCCGGCATGAGCAACAGGCTGCAGGAGCTAGGCGAGATGCAGATAGGCGACAGCTTCGCCGGAATGAGGATAACCGGGCGCTCCTTCCTTGACGGGGTCAAACTGAGCCTTGATGACGGGGCCTGGGTGCTCGTTAGGGAATCGGGCACCGAGGCGCTGGTAAGGGCCTACGTCGAGGCAAAGACGGACGAGGGAGCGCGCGGCCTGGCAGACGCGGTGAGGCGTTTCGTGGAGTCGTGACGCACATTCGGTTATTAGACCCGCTAGGATTACGGGCAATCAATTAAATTTATTTATAGTAAAATGGATGCGAGACCATGGTCTGCGTCATCTTTTGGCGCAGCACAAGTTGAACGCACATGAACATTGGGTTCCTAAGGTCTATGCTGCTATCAATAGCATCATCGCTCGCCATGGGCGGGTGGTTCATAGAATCGATGGTCGCGTCAGAGGCGTACGGTGCGCCGACGTACTATATGCTGATGTCGTTCTTCGCCTTCATGTTCCTGATAGCGTCGGAAGCGGCTAGGCGAAGGCTCATCAGGCTGCCAAAGCTTAGGTACGTGGCCAACGGCCTCCTCTTCACGATAGCGGCCATGCTCTTTATAGGGATATCGAGCCCTACGAACATAGTCGCGCTGTCCGCCATAGTCACGCTGAACATGATAATCTTCACGGTTATCAATGCGCTGCATCACCGGGAGGTCCTGAGCATGGGCGTCGTGGCACGGATATTCGTGGCAGCGATACTCGTGTTGATGGCGCTTGAGCTCATTGCGCACGTGGGCTTCGCTGGACTTACCCAGGAGGACCTGTACCTGGCCGTAGCGATGATATTCCTGTTCGGCCTGGCCAACTACCTGTTCTCGCACAACAGCAAGCGCGCAGTCAACGAGATGAACTTCGTATTCTGGCTCTTACTCGCGCAGTTGCTTGTCAGCATATCGGTGTTCGTAGTGCTGGGCGGCGGCGCCGTGCACATAAGCAGCGGCCTGGCGCTCTATACGGTGAGCGGCGCAGCGCTCCTCTTCATCAGCATCCTCACGATGGTCTACAGCTACAGGCACATAAAGGATTACGGCGGCGTAATGCGGTTCGTCGGCAACAACGTCTTGTTCATGCTCAGCGAGACCGACGTGGTTTTCATATCAACGCTCTACGCAATCTTCATAGGTGCAATAAACCCCGACCTCATACTCTCGATAGTACTGATACTGGCATCGATGATGGCGGTATCTACGGTAGAGGAGGACAACGGCGGGAAGAAGACCAATATATTCACGCACGAACAGCCAAAAACTTGGAGGTAGGCGGCCCAGGCATTTGTCGAATTTTTATTGACATTTCAGGTTTTTCTTGAACGAAAAGTATAAATATTTGTATATCCAGATAAAAGATGGTCACAGGCACAGGTCGATATGGAAAGGATAAGCATACGCTACGTCGAAGCACCCAAGAGGAAGGACCAGCGCGAGCTCATACGGTGGTTCTGCATGGCCTTCGGGCTCGAGAGCAGCACGGACAAGGGCATTGGTATAGAGGAGGAGCTGCTCAGGGAGTTGGCTGAAGCTACCTACAGCGACAAAGGATTATCCAGCTCGAAGATTAAGCTGAGGGAGGGCGTGGCAAGGAGCACGGTCATCTACCACCTGAACAGGCTGATGGAGGCTGGCCTCGTGACGCGCAGGGGCAGGCGCTACTACCTGAGAAGCGCGGACATGTACAGGTCGATAGAGGAGATAGAGTACGACCTGACGAGGGAGATGAAACGCATGCTCGACTTCGCCAAGGAGTTCGACAGGGTCATGCTCGCAAAGCACAGCAAGGAGCAAAGGGTACTCGGTGTTTCGAATGAGCGGTGAAGAAACGGAGAATGGGAACGGCGGCGCGGCCCAGAAGCCGGCGGATGAGGCCAAGGCCGGCACTGAGAGCTCTGAGGAGCTCAAGGACAGGCTGCTCCGGCTCGCGGCAGAGTTCGACAACTACAAGAAGAAGACCAGGAAGGACATGGACAGCGCAAAGATGCTCGGCAAGGCCGAGCTGGTTAAGAACCTGCTGCCGGTGCTGGATGAGTTCGAGGTCGCGATGATGGCGATGGAGAACGCAAAGAACGATGGCATAGCAAAGGGCGTCGAGATGCTCTACTCGAACCTCATCGAAGCGCTGAGGAAGGACGGGCTGAGCGAGGTGCCGGCCAAGGGCGTGTTCGACCCGTACAAGCATGAAGTGATAATGGCCATCGAATCGGAAAAGCCGGCCGGGACCATACTCGAGGTCGTGAAGAAGGGGTACACACTTAACGACATACTACTGAGACCACCAGCAGTCATAGTGGCTAAGGGACCCACTGAAGCGAAAAAGGACGGGGATGGCGAGAAAGCGATGCATTGATGTTTAAATGGTGAGAGCATGAGCAGGATAATAGGCGTGGACTTGGGAACATCGAATTCGGCTGCAGCGGTGCTCGAGAACGGCAGGCCGGTGATAATACCTAGTGCCGAGGGCATCACCTTATACGGCAAGGCCTTCCCCAGCTATGTGGCCTTCACGAAGGACGGCGAGAGGCTAGTCGGCGAACCAGCCAGGCGGCAGGCGGTGGCAAACCCGGATGGCACGGCCTCGGCCTTCAAGAGGAAGATGGGCTCAGATTATGTGTATAAGATATTCGGCAAGCAGTACAAACCGCAGGAGCTGTCGGCCATGCTGCTGCAGAAGATAAAGGCCGACGCAGAGGCGTATCTTGGAGAGCCGGTCACAAAGGCGGTCATAACCGTGCCGGCAAACTTCAATGACAACCAGAGGCAGGCGACCAAGGACGCCGGGGAGATCGCTGGCCTTGAAGTTGTGCGGTTAGTCAACGAGCCGACGGCTGCGTCGCTGGCTTACGGCCTAGACAAGGCCGGCAAGGAGATGAAGATACTGGTGTACGACCTTGGCGGCGGCACGCTCGACGTCACGATAATGGAGTTCGGCAACGGCGTCTTTGAGGTCAAGTCGACAGCAGGCGTCAACGAGCTGGGAGGCACGGACATGGACAGCGCCATAGTATCATACCTGCTAGATGAGATAAAGGCGAAGCACGGTACAGATATATCGAAGGACGTGCAGGCGATGCAGAGGCTCAGGGAAGCTGCGGAGAGGGCAAAGATAGAGCTGTCTACATCGACGACGACGGAGATAAACCTGCCTTTCCTGTCGAAGGGCGCCAAGGGCGAGCCGGTCAACTTCACGCACCGCCTGACAAGGGCGAAGCTCGAGAGTCTAGTGGTGCCGATAGTGGAGAGGTCGGCATCTGCCGTGAAGAGGGCGCTGGACGACGCCAAGATGGATGCCAGCCAGCTGGACAAGATAATACTCGTTGGTGGGCCGACGCGCATGCCGATAGTGCAGCGCTACGTTGAGCAGTTGCTGAGCAAGAAGGTCGAACGGGGCGTGGACCCAATGGAAGCTGTGGCCTTCGGCGCGGCCATACAGGCCGGCGTGCTCAGCGGCGAGGTCAAGGACATACTGCTCTTGGACGTGACGCCGCTGTCGCTTTGCATAGAGACGCTCGGTGGCGTGGCGACGAAGCTGATAGAGAGGAACACAACTATACCGATCAAGAAGTCGCAGATATTCACGACCGCAGACGACATGCAGACCAGCGTGGACATACACGTCATACAGGGCGAGAGGCCCATGGCCAAGGATAACATAGAACTCGGAAAGTTCACGCTAACTGGCATACCGCCTGCCAGGCGCGGCATACCTCAGATAGAGGTGACCTTCGACATCGACTCCAATGGCATATTGCACGTGACCGCCAAGGACAAGGGCACGGGCAAGTCGCAAGGCATGGATATCGTAGCACCGCACAAGATGAGCAAGGAGGATATAGAGAAGAAGATGGATGAGGCGAAGAAGTTCGAGGAAGCCGACAAGAAGGTGCGCGAGCAGATAGAGCTCAAGAACACAGCCGAGTCGCTGGTCTACAGCGCTGAGCGAGCCCTGGATGAGTACAAGGGCAAGATACCAGGCGATGTGGAGAAGAGGGTGAACGAGGCAAAGGACTCGCTGAAGGACGCGCTCACCAAGGACGACATGGATGCAGTCAAGGATTCGATGGAGGCGCTCAAGAAAGCGCTCGAGGAGATCGGCGGCGCGATGTACGGGAAGGGCCAGCCAACAGATGAAGGGCACGGTCCAGAGGGGGGCCCCTACGAGGGAACCGGCGGCGAACATGGTGATGCTGGCGACCAGGGCGCCACAGACACCGAGTATAAAGTAGAGAAGTGACGTTAGGATGGCAAAGGACTACTACGATGTGCTTGGGGTCAAAAGGGACGCCAGCCAGGATGATATAAAGAGGGCATACCGCGAGCTGGCCATGCGCTACCATCCTGACAGGAACAAGAGCAAGGACGCGGAGGAGGAGTTCAAGAGGATAAACGAGGCCTACGCGGTGCTGAGCGATGAGGAGAAGCGCAGGCAGTACGATGCATACGGGCCGGAGCAGTTCAACCAGAGGTACAGCACTGAGGATATCTTCAGGAATTTCAACTTCGAGGACATCTTCAGGAACCTCGGCATAAACATAGGCGGCATGGACGTCGGAGGCAGCAGCGGGGACATCTTCGACACGCTCTTCGGCTTCAGCGGCGGCAGACGCGCTGCAGACATGGGCAGCGACATCCTGGCGCACGCGTCGATAACGCTAGAAGAGGCGGCGAGGGGCACGCACAAGACGCTGATGATAAGGCACGTTAAGAAGTGCAGCAGGTGCGGCGGCTCGGGCGCCGAGCCCGGCAGCGAGATAATACGGTGCAGGGCTTGCGGGGGCGCTGGCACGAAGAAGGTGACCAGGCGCACGCCGTTCGGGGTCATGCAGACGATAACCACCTGCCAGGAGTGCGGCGGCACCGGGAAGGCGTTCGAGGAGGCGTGCACGGTCTGCCATGGCCACGGCAGGGTACAGGCCGAGGACAGGGTCGATATAACCATACCAGCCGGCGCTGACACCGGAATGCGTCTCAGGCTGCGCGGCATGGGCGACTACGGCAGGGGCAGGAGCGGAGACGCCTACGTAGAGATCAGCGTGCAGGGCAACAGGACCTTCACCAGGCGCGGCGACGACCTCTACATTGAGTTCCACATACCGTTCTACGTAGCTGCGCTGGGCGGCACTGTGACTGTGCCTACGCTCGAAGGCGAGGAGAGGCTTAGGATTGAGGAAGGCGCTCAGAGCGGCGATGTGATTAGGATGCGCGGCCATGGTATGCCGCGCCTGAACAGCTCGGCGAGGGGCGACGAGGTCGTGAGCATAACTGTGGATACGCCGAGGAACCTCAGCGCGGAGCAGAGGGAGCTCATGAAGAAGCTCGCTGAGCTCGGCGGGGGCATGGACGGGTACACAGGCAAGAAGCGCAAGTTCGGGCTGTTTTGACTCGCACCAATCGCAACGCAATCCTGGATCTAAATGCGGTCATACTATGCGTACAGGTCTTGTCTTTCATGGTGGGGAACTTAGGCTCAGGACGGCCACGGTACGCGACCACGGAGCGCTTATGGCGCTGTGGCTGCGCAACGGCATAGCGGTGCGCGACGGCGATGACAGGCGTGGCGTAGGACTCATGCTGAGGAGGAACAAGGGCCTCTCGATCGTAGCTACGATGGACGGCGCTATAGTGGGGTCGGTGCTCGTGACCTGGGACGGCAGGCGCGGCTGGCTGCACCACCTGGCCGTGGAGCGCGCCTGCAGGAGGGCAGGCGTCGCCAGCCTGCTGGTTGCGGAGGCAGAGCGCAGGCTCAGGGCCATGGGCGCCACTAGGGTGAAAGCTGAGGTCTATTCCAGGAACCGAGCCTCTAGGGCCCTGTTTCGCAGTATGGGCTATGAGCAGTACGAGCGCCTGCTCACCTTCGGGAAGAGGCTCTAGCTTAGTGGGATTTGTGTGCGCCTTCGCGATAATAGATTCGTGGGCCCAAGGAGCTGCTACGATTGGCCGTGGTTGTGCCGCCGAGGGCCGCGGATAGGGCCGCTGCGGAATTTAGCGCAGCGCTTATTTCATTGGCTCTCTGCGATACTTGAGATGCATTCACGAGAACCGGTACGCTATGAGCAGCGCAGCTAAACCTGTCACAAAAAGTTGATACGCAAGGTTGTCCATGAGAACAATAGGGCGCGCCGCTTTTGCCCAGGCTTTATAACGCTATGCATTTGGCGCCTTGGTAGCGATAGCGCGTAGATTCGTGACGAGGTCTGCGTTACCGCGCGCGCTTGAAGTTCTGCCGCTCCATGCGCTTTATCTCGTTTATGCGCCGCAAGTGCCTGCCTGCCCTTGCCGGTTCAGCATTGAGCCATAGCGACACTATACGCTTGGCCGCATCCGGCTTTGTGACCCTGGACGCAAGACAGAGCACGTTGGCGCCGTCGTGCTCCCTGGCCGTGGTCGCTGTTTTCTCATCCCACGCGACCGTGGCGTATATGCCCTTCATCTTGTTAGCCGCTATGTCCATGCCCTGGCCTGTGCCGCAAATGAGGATCCCGAGGGCCTTGCCGGCAAGGACGTCCCTGCACACCCTCTGCGCGTACACTGGATAATCATCGTCTGGGTCGTACTCGCGCGGGCCATCATCATGAACTGTGACGCCGTGAGACTCCAGGTAGCTTGACAGGGTGCGCTTTAGCTCGAAACCGGCATGGTCGCTGCCTATGTGTATTACCTTCCTCGGCACCGGAACACTGCGACGACTATTTGCGGCGCAAGATATTAATCTTGCGGCGCAAAAGAGCCCATGGGAGCATGGCTAAGATAGCGGTAAGGTCCAATCCTGCTGGGGACGTGGCGCAGACCAAGGACGCGCACATGGAGGTATACGGGAAGGTTCCGGAGGATGTGGTATACCACGATGAGCGCTGCCCGGTGTGCAATACCAGGATAGATGAGTTCGGTTTCTGCAGCTGCGGCGCTGGGTTGGGCTAGCGCTCTAGCCCTTTCGTCAGGTACAGCTCGATGAGCTTTATCTGCGCCATGTACTCTAAGTCAACCAGCCTGTGCAGTGCTTCCATCAGGGCCTCGTCGCGGCGCGCCCTTGAACTCGTCGCTACGCTGCCATGGTACTCGCCGTCCGCACCCCCTATTATTACGACCTGAGCGCCGCGCCTGAACTCCGACGCCACTTTGTCGGCCAGGTCTTGACTGCCGGACTTGCCCATGGCGAGCGCGAACCTGGCGGATGCGCCGCCGCCTACGTAGTAGTCCGCTTCCGCAAAGTCAGATGCGTCCAGGGAACCTATGCCCATCGCCTTGACCAGCGGCGGCGCGAACCTGCCGTGCATGTGAATGCCCGCGGTCACATCTGGCATCCGCCTCAGCAGCTCGGTGTGCATGGGCGTCTCGCTCGAAGGCTTGATGCCGTTTTTGGACTCGCCACTCTTTATGTCGATGACCGACACGTCCTTGATGCCCATACCGTACTTGTCACCGCTCGGCGTTATCACGGCAGTCTTGCTGTCGACGCGGACGAAGGCGTTGCCCATGCGGGTATCTATGCAGAAGAACGACTGCAGGGAGTATGCGTACCGCACGGCCTTTATAAGCGCGCTGGTGGCGCTTTTTAGGTCTGTGCCAGTGCCCGTGTCAGTGCCTCCAGCCATGCGATCACCGATTGCGCCTCGTGCCGACCAGACCTGGGCGCATGCGATATATATAGTATGCCACAGCTGCGATCGCAAATGAGATGAAGTAGCTGAAGTCCGCACCGCCGAAGAGGCTTGACATGGATCCCAACAGAGGCACGACGATGCAGCCGTTGGATACGCCAGCCGTGCACACGCCAGGGGGCACCATGAAAGGCGACGATAGCGCTATCGATGCTAGGTAGATTCCTATCGATGGCGCGTCGAACGACCTAGGTCTGCGAACGTTGGCTGCGGTCTTACCAACGACGAAGAAGTCTACTAGCATTATGGCCGCCCACGGCGTTATCCAGTAGTCAAGCACAAGCAGGAAGTTTTCGAAGTCTGCTGCGAAGTTTGTCCCGACACCTATGGCGAGGGCTAGGCCCAGGAGGCCACCTACAGCGACCATGACCCAGCGCCTCGCCTTCACGTCGAGCACGAGGGCGGACAACGCGTTCGAATATATGTTGAGCGCGTTCGCAGTGATGACCCCGATCGCTAGCGCCACGAGCATGGCGATGCCGAGAACCCCGAACTGCGAGGCTATACCGGAAAAGAGTGTAGCGCTCTGTGCTGCCACGTTCTGGTTTTGTATTATAGCTGCTACGAGAGCCCCCAGAGCCTCGGCGATGAAAGAACCCGCAGCGGCACCGAGCATGGCGAGCACTGCGACGCGTATCTTGGAAACCTTGCTCGAAAAGTACCGCGAGTAGTCGGACGCATACGGCGACCATGCTATTATGTAGGAGAATGCGACGGCTATCGCCATTCCGACCGCCCCGAGCATGGCACCGGGCTGGGGTGCTGCACTCGGCACGTACGACAGCGCAGCGCCGAGGTGAGGGACGATGAGTAGGAAGATCGCAACGAAAAGCGCGCCCAGGATCAATGACATCGCCTTCTCGAACGTGTGTATCATGTCATGCCCAAGCACAGCTATCGCCATCTGTACCGCAACGAGGGCAGTGACCGCGGCATACAGGCTGAAGCCCGGGACTATGGCCAGTATGGCGATGGCCCCTATAATCGTGTTGAACGTGAACCAGCCTATCGTGCTGACCCAGTTCAGCGACGCCAGAAGGTAGTTGCCACGCCTTCCGAACGCGCTCCTGGAACTCATCATCTGCGGTATGCCAAGTGAAGGGCCCATCGAGGCGACGGCGCCCAGCAATGCGCCTCCGATAAGGTTGCTCAGGATCAGGACGGGCAGCGCCTGCGCCAGGGTGAGGCCGAAGACGAGCACGATGAGCACGCCTATCGCGAAACCTGGCGCGCCCAGGTTGGCCGCGAACCAGACGGTGAACGCCCTACCGGAGGTGCCGTGCCTCTTGCTTTCTGGAACGCGCTCTATGCCGAGCGTCTCGATTCCGAGGGCATGCCCGGCATTGCGCCGCACCATCGCAACCACGCGGAATAAATAGCGCACGCCGCATAAAAACCTATGGCCTGCTCGTCTTGGGGCACGGTGCTGCAATGACCGCGGATCCGGTATTGATATACAAACTGCTCAGGAAGCGTTTCGGCTTCCAGGACTGGTGGCCGGGCGACACGCCCTTGGAGGTTTTCGTAGGCGCCATACTGACGCAGCAGACGTCGTGGAAGAACGTTGAACGAGCGATAGCGAACATAAAGGAAGCTGGGCTCATGCGCTTCGACAGGCTGTCCGGCATAGGGCTTTCGCGGATGGAGCGGCTCGTGAGGCCGAGCGGCTTCTACAGGCAGAAGGCGAAACGACTCCGCGACATACTGCGGTGCATAAGGAGGGACTACGGCTCGCTAGAGGGGTTCATGGCACTTGATGCCTTGGAGCTGCGCGAGCGGCTGCTCGAGTTCAGCGGCATCGGCAACGAAACCGCGGATTCCATAGTGCTCTACGCCGCGGAGAAGCCCACTTTCGTGATAGACTCCTACACGAAGAGGATAATGCACAGGGTGGACCCGTCGATAGACGAGGACATGGCGTACGATGCGCTCAAGGGTTATTTTGAGTCCAGGATAGACAGGGACCTGACCCTGTACCAGGATTTCCATGCGCAGTTCGTCGAACTCGGCAAGAGATTCTGCAGGAAGCGTGAGCCGGTGTGCGCGGATTGCCCGCTCAGAATTACATGCAGTTTCGGCTCTGCGAGGCTGCATGGCCATGGAGCGGATGCGGCTACTTCCTGAGCAGCCTGCGTATCTCTGCTGTCAGCCGCTCGATGCGCTCGAGGTCGAGCCGCTCCGACTCGCTCAGGCTCTCCCTGCCCCTTATGTTGTTCTCTATCGCGTCGAGGAACGCCAGCCAGTCGTCAGCGTTCTTCTTTATGGCCTCCACGACGGCCTTGTCCGTTGCGACGAGGTCGAGCACGGACAGGAGCTTCCGGTTCTCCGCGGTCTCCACGCCCTCGGACAGCTTCCTGGTTATGTGATCGCGCAGGTGCGCAAGGTCGTCCATGCTTATGCCCCTGTTCCTGTCCACTGCACTGGCAAGCTCGGCCGCGAAGCCACGGAGCGAGGAGGAGAGCCGGCCCAGCAACTCGTTCAGCGTGAGCCTCTTCAGCTGTTCGGCCAGCATGCGATCGCGATTAGTTTTTAGTTACTGCAATGGTGTGACATCCTCCTCGGCCTAAAGGTCGAGGCTTCCCCTGTTATTCGCAGGGTATGTTCTCAGTTCCTCGAGGACTGCCTCCCGTTGAGGTCTTACACTCTCTCCCTGAGCGTGACTTCCCCTCTGTCCGAGGGTAGTTGCTCTGTGCAATATGTTTATCGATGCGTTCACGTCCCTGTCCATTGCCATGCCGCAGACGTTGCAGTGGTATGTCCTGTCTTCCAGGGTCAGCCTCTCCTCCCCTTTCTTTATGTAATGGCAGCTGCTGCATTCCTGCGTCGTGTCTCTTGCAT
>JAKATK010000020.1 GCA_021827995.1 Microcaldota archaeon
ACTGGACCGTAACGCCCTACGTAGCTACCGCTCGTCGCTGCGCTTCATTACATGTCGGAACGCCGGGTTGCGTCGAGAGCGTGGCACCATAGGCGACCGCACGCCGCATACCAGGCCACCGTGTTCCCTGGCTACGGCAGGTTCCAGGCTATTGCAGGCGCCAGAGTAGCTTCTGGTATATGGCTGCCGAAGCCGTAGAATGTTGCTATATAATTGCCATTGTAGTCCTAGAGGGCCGTCTCGGTGAAGCCGTAGCTGTTCACGCCAGAGTTGTACGACATCATGTCTGATGTCAAGAGCGGCTGGTGGCCCACCCCTCCGACAGCTGCGACGACCACAATTGCTATCAGTACAAAGATTAGCGTCAGTATTAGCGTTAAATCGTTGAGGGGCTAACGCTATGATTTAAAATGTTGCTCTTCGCACCCGTTCTTACCGTCGATTCGAAACCCAATGCGCGATGCAACAACCTGGTCTCGAACTCACGCCGAAACGCGGAGCCCTGCGTGATGGCCGCTGAGACTCAGACCGCCTTCCTCAGTACAGTGAAGAGGTGCATGCTGTCGAATGGCTCGAGGCCCATGCGCTGCACCACCTCGAAAGTGCCGGAGAGTCTGGCCAGCTCATCGTCGAACACGTCGCTGGGGCGCTTGGCTATGCTTATGCTCTGCGACTTTATTATGAAATAGGCTGTGCCGCCACGCTTGAGCATGCCCGCGTTTGCCATGAGTATCGAGGCCTGGTCCCTCGCCGCGACGTCCTGGTATATGAAGTCGCACGCACCCACAGCATCGGCGTACGCGTCCACCCGCCTCGCATCGCCCAGTATAGGCAGCATGTTTTTCCTGGACTCGCACACCCTTATGAGTTCGCGCATGTTCCTTGCGCTCAGTTCCACGCAGTAGACCCTGCCGTTTGGCCCAACAACATCGCTGACGTGGCTGGCTGTCGTGCCAGTGGCCGCGCCGAGGTACAGGACCGTGCTGCCGTCGCGCATCGAGAAGCCCTTGAGGCCTAGCAGTATAGCTGCCGATAGCTTGCTCCTGTAGGGATTCCACATCCTGTACTCTACGCCGTCGAGCTCGACCAGGTCCTCGCCGTAGACCCTCGCGCCCCTCGCCATGTTCCTGGTGGCCAGCCTGCCGTCTATAGAGTAGACGCCATCAAAGAGCTCCCTAATCGCCATCGAATCCCACGTTGCGAAACGCGTAGCCGTCAGAGTTAAGAGAAGCCGTAAATCGTTAAATACCTTTGTTAGCATCTATCCACTGGCAACCAGGATGATCCAATGCAGGAGGTCGCTACGGCCACAAAGTTCCTTTCCGAGCTCGGTCAGCTCCTGGCCATGCAGATGAGCGAGGAGCAGCTGTCCAACGCTTTCACAGGTACGCTGGCATCGACCTTCGGCCTCGACAAGGTCGCGATAAGGGAACCTGGCAGCGAGAGTTCCCAGCCGGTCTGCGAGTACGTCGCCAACACAAAGAAGCTTTTCGTGGACAACCAGCTCAGCGAGTACTCCGCGTTCACCGACCTGATAGCATACAAGAATGCCGGCTTCGGCAGCTACTGTGCCGTGCCAGTTCTCGTCGATGGCTCTGTGGTCTCGATTGTGGAGATGCTGTCCAAGCGGGACGGTACCTTCACCGGCGAGCTCGTAGACAGCATACTGCCGAGCGTGTCGCTCCTCGCCATAGCCCTGTCGTACAAGAGAGAGAAGGCCAGAAGCCTTCGCCTGGCGGAATATTTCGACGCTGCGTTCAACCACTCCACGCCGCAGTTCCTTGTCGGCAGGGACGGTATCATCGTGAGGTCCAACAGGAGCGCGCTGTCTAGGTTCAATCTAAGCGCCAGTGCCGGCATGAAAATAAACACGCTCCTAGACATAGACCCGGCCTCGATATCATCGGTGCAGAGGAGCTCTGTCATGGAAGCGCGAGCAATAGGCGATTCCGAGCCGCGCCTCTTCTCGCTCAGCATAAACCGGATAAGCGACGCGTTGGTCCACATCGCCGTCATCGACTCGAGCCCAGCGTCGCTGATGGGCAGCATCCTGGCCGCGCTGTCCGGCAGCACAGACCTTGGCATAGCGTTCATCGACCAGTCGTTCGCAGTCAGGCAGATCTCTGCGGGCCTGGCCAAGCTTCTTGGTACTACGCCTGAAATCGCGTCCGGCAAGTCCCTTCTCGAGATGATAGCGGAGAAGCAGAGGCCGCTAATATCAGACAATGGCGGACTGCCGAAGGCGATCGAGAACGGCACGCTGTCGGCCACTGTCGACCTGGCAGCTGGCACGCCGCCGCGAAGGTTGCACATTCTGATGACAAGATCGTTCTATGGCGCCGTGGTCTTCATGACCAGGGCGGACGCAGAGAAGAGCGTCGAGCTTCTCAGCGCGGCGCTTGACGACTTCGCCGAAGCGTCCAGCGACATAATTATAACGATAGACGGCCTGGGCTTCATAAAGCGCTGCAACATGCCGGTCCTGAACGCTCTCGGTTACACGAAGGACGAGCTCGTAGGCAAGGACGTGCGGCTTCTGTACGAAGAATCCAACAAGTTCCTGTTGGACCGCGACATCGCATATGTGAAGAACGGCGGCAAGGTGGACAACACGTACGTCCTGCTGCTTCGCAAGGCGCCCCAAGATGGGTCCGGGCGCGTGCCCGCGGACTACAAGAGCGAGCAGATACCAGCGACGCACCACATAAGGGCCCTTCGCGGCGAGGAGGACGCATACGCGATACTGATAAAGGAGCAGGTGACCAAGCAGGAGATGCGCGCGCAGAAGGACGACCTGGAGGTAGCTCGGCGCGCGCTGCAGAAGCTGCAGTCGAACAGCGAGCTCAAGTCGCAGTTCATATACAACATATCCCATGAACTCAAGACGCCGCTCACTAGCATAAAGGGCTTCGCCAAGCTCCTGTACGATGGCGATGCCGGGGAGCTCAACCCCGACCAGCGCGACTTCGTCAAGACTATACTGGACGAGTCTGACCGGTTCATACTGATGATACAGCAGATACTAGACGCGGCAAAGCTCGAGGCCAACAAGGTGGTGCTCGACTTCAGGGAGGTCAACCTGGCCGAGCTGAGGAACAACCCGAGCATACGCGCGCTCGAGGAGTCGATGACCAGGAAGGGGCTCTCGTTCTCGTGGAGCGTGTCGCCCGACGTCCCAGACGTTAGCGCGGACCAGAACAGGCTGATACAGGTATTCGTCAACCTGATAGGCAACGCGATCAAGTTCACCGACACCGGCGGCATAAGCGTCAGGATCTTCATGGAGAACAAGAGCAGGGTGCGCTGCGAGGTGACTGACACCGGCATGGGCATAAGCGACATTGACCAGAAGAGGTTGTTCAAGAAGTTCTACCAGGTGCAGAACCAGAACCAGAAGACCGCGCTGATAAAGCCGGAGGGCACCGGCACTGGCCTAGGCCTCTCGATAACCAAAGAGATAGTGCTGCTGCACCACGGCAAGATAAATGTCCGGTCGGAACTCGGCAAGGGCAGCACGTTCTGGTTCACCCTGCCGATAGCGCAGAGGCCCCGCAGGAAGCGCGGCCAGCGCCAGCAGAGCCAGGCGCAGCCATACCAGCAACAATCGGCGGAGCATAATCTGACAGTGCTGAAGCGTAGCGACGTGACCGATGCACCTGCAGGTGCATAGTGCCACGATGAGCAGCGAATCAGAGCGCGCTCCTGAAGTCGCTCATGCTGCTGAAGATGCGCCATGGCTCGAAGCGTTCCAGGACCTTGGCGCTTTCGAGCCCGTTCGTTATCGCGCACGGCCTTACGCCAGCGTTCCTTGCAGCGAGCATGTCATCGGCCATATCCCCAACATACACCACGCGGCCCTTGTCGGCGCAGCCCGTTGCCCTGAGGATCTCCTCTATGCCTGTCGGGCTGGGCTTCAGCGCCCCGATCTCCTGCGCGCTGACCGCCACGTCGAAGTACGCTCCGACGCCCAATCTCGAGAGCTCGCGCAGCATCCGGTAAGGGTTCGCATCGGTGAGCAGCGCGATCTTCTTGCCATGCTCGCGGAGCAGCTTGAGCGTGTCGATCGTCTGCTCCTGCAGTTGCGGCTTGATGAACGCCATCGACAGCTCTATTAGCTTCAGCAGCAGCGGGTTGCCCGATCCGAACGGCTTCCCGGCGCCCTCGTCCAGCCTCGTGTGCAAAGCTCCTGCAGGCGCCTTGCCGTCATGGATTGGCGTGCGCCTGGCTCCCCGCTTCATGTAGAGCCAATGGGGATTGAACGTCTGGTTGAGCCTGCGCAGCGCATGTATCCTTGTGAGCGTCCCGTCCCAGTCGAATATGAATAGGTCGAACATGTCCAGCATGCGCTCGCCCATGGGATTCAGCCCCACTGTATGTCTATGCTCGGCTTGCCTGGCATGGCCCTGCCAGCCCTCGCGGACCTAGATTCTGTCTCGAGCTCGACTGCTATCTGCACGCCCGGCCCTAGGCTTAGCTGGCCAGCGATGTACTGCCTCGCCTCGTCCAGAGCGGGCCTTGTCGAAGACGCCGTGCCGGCCCTTGTGCGTGTCAACTCGCGCCCCTTCTTGGCGAACTGTGCCAGCGCTTTCGACAGCGTCTCCCTGTCTACGTCGGCCAACTCCCTCATCGCCATCACCCTGCCGATGTCGCGCAGCTCAACGAAGGCGTTCTGCGCCGCGCTCTTCCAATCGGCGGCCACTATCACGGCTATGCGCCTGATGCTCTTGCCCTTGTTGGCCTCCATCCTGGAGGTCATCTCCTTCGCCGTCGATATATCAGATACGATGGCATCCAGCATGTCCTCGAATTCCTCGGCCTCGCTGTTGATCATGGCCTCGTCCGCTGCTGGCCACTGCTCCTGGACCACTAGGCCGGAGGCGCCGAGCATGTGCCACAGCTCCTCCGCGAAGTGCGGCATGACCGGTGCCAGCATGATCGTGATTGCGCGCATGTAGTCGTTCACAACGACTGCGTTAGCGCCGCCCCTTGCGAAGTAGTGTCTGAGTTCCAGCACAGAGCCGTAGAATATATCGTCATAGGCTGCCCTGAAGCGCAACTCGTCCATGCTTGCAGTGGCTGCCTTTATCTTGGTATTGAGCCTGGAGTATAACCAGTAATCAATGTGGCCGAGCGCGCCAGCCTGCAGCGACGGTATGTCAGCCACTGTCCTGTAAAGGAACTCGCTCCTCTCGTCGACGCCGTTCATGGCCTCCACCGAGAAGTTGGTCACCGAGCCCAGCTCTGCGCCTGCTATCTCGACCATGCGCATGCTGTCGGCGCCGTACTTCCTGACCCCTTCTATGAGCGGCACGATGTTGCCCAGGCTCTTGCTCATCTTCTCGCCCTCATAGTTCACCAGGGCGTTTGCGACTATCTGTTTAGGCCAATGCTCCTCCTTCATGAGCGCGACGTGGTTGAAAACGTACATCGTCAGGTGGTTCGGTATCAGGTCGGTAGCCGAGTGCCTAGATGTGAACGTGTACCAGTAATCGAACGAGTCCTTGCACTTCTTGAGCACCGAGGCGTCTATGCCGGTCGCGGCAGCGGTAGCGCTCACCGAACCGCTGCCCTCTACGACGTAGTTGAAGAATTCCGGTTTGAGCTGTTCGGGCTTCACGCCGTAGGTCCTGAGCGTGTGCGCGAAGGTGTAGAAGCACATGTATATGGTCGAATCCGATAAGGATTCTATTATGTGCTCTGGGTTGAAGGGGAACCTGGTCCCGAGTCCCTGCGCGCGCTCCGCCGCCCTCTCGTCTATCCAGTCAACGGTGGCCGCGTACAGGTTCACAGTGTTCTTCGGCAGCAGCTTCATGCGTAGCAGGTGCTTCTTCACGCTGGCCTTCCACTTCTCGTCCCCGTAGTTTATGAACCACTGGTCAGTGACGACCTTGACTATCACTTTGGTGCCGCACCTGCAGATTACCTGCTCCTCGTTGGCCAGCGCGTATACCCGGAACGCCTGCCCAGCGTCAATCAAATCCTTCGCTATGGCCTCTCGCGCCTCCGGTTCCCTAGAACCCGCGTACTTGCCGACCAGCATGACCCCTCTGCGCGCCTCCTCGCTGTAAACCGCCTTCGTCGCGAGTTCCAGGTCGGCCTCCGTCGTGCTGTCCCCTATCCTTATGGCCTCTGCATGGCCGATGGTGCGCACGTTTTCAAAGAGCGCTTCGTCGTCAGGCCTGCCCTCTATCCTGAGCACCCTCCGGTACTGCATCTCCGGTAGCGCATGCCCGCTTATCTTCAGGCGCATTAGAGCCGCATAATCGAACGGTGCGTGCGCTGGCACGCTCATCACCACGCCAGTGCCGGTATCCTCCTTTACAAAGAAGCCAGGCAGGACCGGTACCTCCTCTTTAGTGAGCGGGTTTATCGCCTTCTTTTTGAGCAGCTCGCTGGTCTGTATGGCGCTAATCACTCTGACGCTCGTCTGCTCCGCCAACGCCTTCGCGCTGGCCTCGGACAGGTAGCATGTCGAGCCCGCTATCTCTGCCACAACGTACTTGGCAGACTCGTTGATGAATATGTTGGTTACGCCGTAGACCGTTTCTGGCCTGTATGTCAGGCATGGGAAGAAAACGCCAGAGCCGCTGTCCTTGAACTTTATGGCTACTAACTTCTCTATCTTCGGCTGCACGTCGCCGTGCGTGTCGTGCTGGCCTACAGCGTTACCCTCGTTCGTGCACCAGCCTACTGGATGCGCGCCGGTCGCCAGGAAACCAAGGTCATGCAGCCTCATGAACTGCCACTCCACCATCTTGCTGAAGAGCGGGTCTATCGACGTGAAGCTGCATCTCCAGTCTATGCCGTAGCCCGCCGCCACCATACCACGGCGCATCTCGTTCTCGAAGTACTTGGTTATGTACACAGGTTCTACCATCTTCTTTACTTCCTCGTCTGGCACGCCGAACAGCTTGAGCGTGTCGAGTATATCAGGGTCGCCGGTCCCGACACGTTTCGCAATCGCTATCACCGGCGTTCCAGTCGCGTGGAACGCCATCGGGTAGAGTACGTTGTAGCCGCGCATGCGCATGTATCTGGCGTATGCGTCTGCCGTTCCGTAGGTCCTGAGATGGCCCACATGCTGCGGCATGTCAAGGTATGGCATGGCTGCAGTAACAAGTAGCGCAGGTTTCTCGTTCGGCTCAACCTCGAAGACCTTGGCGTCGGCCCAGGCCTTCTGCCACCTGGCCTCGATTGCAGCATGGTTAATCATGACATGCACCACGTCATCCGGCACCGCTCTCCCAAGAACTGCGCGCGCCTATGGCGCCCGCGCCGTATGAAGATAGGCATTATTGCGCTTGCAACTTTAAAAGAATATCTGATTCCCTGGCCGCAGCGGCCACGCTCTGCAATGCAGGACGCATCAGATGCGATGCCCAATCCGCGTCAAAATTGGAGAGCGAGTCAATCATTATAAATCTGGCATGCGTTAATATATTACAGGTACGCCGACTGACGTCTATGGCGCAATGGCTTACCGGTGTAAAAATGTATACGCGCAAGCGCACAAGCAAGGCGCCCAGTCAATTAGATAAACTCAGATTACAGTCAGCGATGGAGTTCCTGCTCACCTACGGCTGGGCGATACTGATTGTCGCAGTGGTCCTCGCAGCCCTCTTTGAGTTCGGTGTCTTCAACGGACTGGGCGGAGCCCAGGCATGCATAGCACAGGCGGGCTTCATATGCAAGAACCCGATATACACGGCCAGCGGCATAACCTTCACGTTCGGTCAGACCAACGGCAGGGACTACTACGGCGACTGGATCTTCGTCGCCGCTCAGGGCGAGGCTCTGAACTCCAGCGGCATACCGGTGAACCTCACGTGCACCCAGACCGGCTGCGCGAACGCAGTGACAGTGGGTCTTCCGGGGCCGAACGGCGTCAGAGCACTGGTACCAGGCCAGACAGTCGCAGTGGTTTTCCCGGCGAATGTTTTCCCCGCAGGCGCCATACCAAGCAACCCGCCCATCGGCACGCAGTTCGCCGGCTACGTCTGGTTCGGCTACTGCACAGCGCAGCCATGCCCAGCGCCAACCTCGTTCTCAAAGGTCGCCACGCTGACCATCAGGTCGTCGGCCAGTTTCCTAGGCCCTACCACAACGTCCACAACCGTGACGTCCACGACGTCATCGTCAGTAACTTCCTCCAGCACGACTACTATGACAACCACAACGACGACATCAAGCATGTCCACCACGACGAGCACGACCTCAACAACGACCACGAGCACGACCACGATACAGCAGTGCCTCTCGTCGCAGGGCTACAATGGCGGCCCGTGCAACGGCAATGTTGTGTTCGACACCAGCACGCCCTTGACTAGCGACGTCAAGGCGACGGGCTCAATCACGATAGATGGCGGCGTCACCGTGACATCGAACGGCTACAGTTTCATAGCCGGCAGCACCTTTACCAATTCCGGTACGATAGATGCAGGCTCGGTCGGCAACGGCGGCGCGAGTAACGGTGGCAACGGCGGCAACGCATTTAGCAGCTACGGTGGCTCCGGTGGTGGCGGAGCCAGCACGAGCCAATGCTGCGGTCCTCAGGCTGGTTCTGGCGGCTCCACCTTTGTGCCTGGAGGCGGCGCGAACCCGAACTACGCTGGCGGCGGTTTTAACTACGGCGGCAACGGCCAGACGGCGCCGCAGCCCGGCTGGTCAAGCTCGCAGATAACGACGCTGTACAACAACGGCATCCAGAACTACCTAGAAGGAGCAGGGGGTGGCGGCGCAGGCTCCGGCGGCGGCGGGGACGTGAGTGGCGGCAGCGGTTCCTACGGCCTGTTCATAGAGGGCACTACGGTATCTGCCGGCAGCGTGAACCTCGCTGGCCAGAATGGCGGTTACACTGACGACGCATGCAACGGAGTAGACGTCGCGAGCGCAGGCTCAGGCGGTGGCGGCTCATTGCTGATAGTGTATCTGACGAGCCAGAGCTCAAGCCCCAGCCAGGGCGGCGGCACCAGTACGCCATCGCAGTCGTGCAACGGCCAGGTCTTTGACGTGGGCGGCTCCGGCGGCAGCGGCATAACTATACCAGTCCAGTACAGCGGCTCGCCGCCTGTCACTCCATAAGCAAGTTATGCTGACGAATATGCACCAGGTATGTCATAACATTGTCTAAGTTGATCCAATGGAGAGAAAGGTCATGACGCTGATCCTTGCAGCCGTCATAGTCGTGGCTGTGCTGCTCTACGTGTCAGGGCTGTTGTCCGGCAAAGGCTTCCAGCAGTCGCCAACCGCCAGTTCTACTACAGGACCTGCACCAGGCAATTCAAGCGCTAGTTCCACCGTGCCACCAGGCCCGTACATATCCGAGGGCCAGGCTGCCGACCTGATAGGTCCATCAGGCAACTACTCGGTCAAAGAATGCATCAGTACTGAGCACTGCTCCAACACGACGTTCAGCGGCACGCTGTGGACCGTGGACTACAGGATAACTGGCAGCGGCTCTCGGCCGCTGCTTTACGAGACGCTCTTCAACTCCACGAGCGCGCAGGGCATGTATTCTTCCGCGTTGCATGGGCTTCCTCCAGTGACTGGATCGTCTACGTACGATGGCATGCAGTACTCGTACTACACGCAGGCTCTTAAGCCGCCATACGGGCAGTTCTTGCACATGATCGCTCTCAAGGACACGTACTTCGCATCGATATCAATTGTAACTGGGTCCAATTCGAGCGTGATAGACCCGCCAGCGCTGCTGGCTGCCCTGGCCGGCGAGCTTCCTTGACTCAGCGCGCGTTGCCTGCACGTGAAGCCGAAGGCAGCCCTAGCGGATTATGAGCAAAGCTATAGCAATGATGACCGCTGCCACTACGGCCACGTTTATGATGAGCAGGTAGCGCCTTATCCTCTTGAACCTGAGGACTGCGCCTGCCGACGCCTGCGCCGCGCCGGCCGCAGCCATGCCTGTATCAGCGACGTCCATCCGAAGCAGCCTTAGCTCTGGCGAGCCTCTTCTTGACGTGCTTGAGCGCAGTGAACATCTCGCGCTCCATCTCCTCAAGCCTCATCGATATGTACTTGGCCTGGCCCCTCATGCCTGGTATGACCGAATATTCGAGCGCGTTAACCCTGCGCTTCGTCTTGTCGATCTCGGTCGCGAGCCTTATTATGCTCTGCTCGCTCTGAGCTATGCGTATGACAGAATCCGTGACCTTGGTGAAGCCCTCGGTGATGTCCTCGGAAGCCGCGTTCATCGACATGAAGCTGTATGTCTGGCCTGCCCTCTGGCCGCCGCTTATCTGCGGCAGCGGCACGCCCATGACGTTCTTTACCTTTATCGCTATCGGGCTTATCTCCTTGACGTGCATGGCCATGCCCTCAAGCTGCAGGTTGCCTGCGTAGGCCTCGCCTATCATTACGCTCTCGTACGCCCTGCTGAGCGTAGCGTACAGCTTCTGCCTGTCGTCCCGAGACTCCTTTATCAGGCCGAGGAACTCCATGACGAGCACCTCGCGCTTCCTCTTGAGTATGTCGTGGCCTGCGCTGGCCTTCGCTATGCGCACCCTCAGGTTTATGAGGTTTATCCTAGTCGGGTTAAGCTGTTGCGGCACCATGTGCACCCTTGTAGTACTTCCTTATGTACTCGCTCTTGACCCTAGTCAGCTCCGTTTCAGGCAGCATCGACAGCAGCTCCCAGCCAATCTCGAGCGTCTCCTCTATGCCCCTGTCCTCGTAAAGGCCTTGGCTCAGGAACCTCTTCTCGAACTCCTCGCCGAACCTCAGGTAGCGCTTGTCGCTCTCGCTCAGCGCCTCCGCACCCACTATCGAGCTCAGGTTCTTGGCGTCCTGCGCCTTCGCGTAAGCTCCGTACAGCTGGTCTGCTACGCCCCTGTGGTCCTCCCTCGTCTTGCCTGGCCCTATGCCGTTGTTCATCAGCCTAGACAACGAACCCAGAGGGTTTATCGGCGGGTATATGCCCTTGTTCGAGAGCTCCCTGCTCAGGAACATCTGGCCCTCGGTTATGTAGCCGGTGAGGTCCGGAATCGGGTGCGTCACGTCGTCGCTCGGCATGGTGACCACGTTGAGCTGCGTTATCGAGCCAGGCTTGCCGCGGACTATGCCCGCACGCTCGTATATGCTGGCCAGGTCTGTGTACATGTAACCTGGGTAACCGCGCCTGCCTGGCACCTCCTCCCTTGCGCTCGAGACCTCACGCAGGGCCTCGCAGTAGTTGGTCATGTCATTGAGTATGACCAGCACGTGCATGCCCTTCTCGTAAGCCAAGTACTCTGCGGTCGTCAGCGCTATCCTGGGCGTTATGATCCTCTCGATGCTAGGCTCGTCTGCCAGGTTTATGAACGCTACTGCCCTGTTCAGCGCGCCGGTCTTCCTGAACTCGTCCATGAAGTAGAGATAGTCGTCGTGGGTTATGCCTATGCCTGCGAAGACCACCACGAACCTCTCCCCGGTGTGCTTCGTCTTTGCCTGCCTCGTTATCTGCGCTGTGAGCGCGTTGTGCTGCAGGCCTGAGCCTGTGAACAGCGGCAGCTTCTGGCCGCGAACCAGCGTGTTGAGCCCGTCTATAGACGATATGCCTGTCTCTATGAAGTCGTTAGGCAGCGCCCTCGCCGACGGGTTTATCGGTGCCCCGTTTATGTCGCGCCTCGCCTCGTATGTCGGTTCTGCCTTCACGTCCCTGGGCCTGCCCTGCCCGTCGAAGACCCTGCCGAGCATGTCCTCGCTCACGCCTACAGTGAAGGTCTCGCCGAGGAACCTGGCCGATGATTTCTCTATGTCTATGCCGCGCGTGGGCCCGAAGACCTGCACGACGGCGTAGGTGTTCGATGTCTCCAGCACCTGGCCGAGGCGCTCCTCGCCGTTCTGCAGGCGTATCCTGACTATCTCGTTGTACGCTGCGGTACCTACCTTGCCGACCACGACCAACGGTCCGGCAACGCTCTCAAGGCTCCTATACTCTATGTCGAATCTCATTGTAACACCTCATGCCGCCTCCTGCCCCTCACGCTCTGTCACGAGCAGCGCGGATGACTCGGAGTTTATCTCATCCATAAGCTTCTTCGCCGTCTGCTCCACCTGCGCGTCCGGCACGCCCTTGAGCCTCGCTATCTCCGCCCTCACCTTCATGGCCGCGATCCTATCAGCTGAGACGCCCTTGCCGACCAGCTCCCTGGCCGTGCCTGCGTAGTGCATCATGACCGCCAGCATATGGCTCTGCTTCCTTAAGCTCGAGTACGCGTCGACATCGTCGAAAGCGCTCTGCCTCAGGAAGTCCTCCCTGAGCATGGCCCCTATTATGAGCACGATGCGCTCAGAGTCAGGCAGCGCGTCCTCGCCGACGAGCTGCACTATGTCCTTGAGCTCGGCCTCCTTCTGCAGCAGCTCCAGCGCCGCCTTCTTGTTAGCCACGTATTCCGCGCCTACGTTCTTCTCGTACCATCCGCTCATGGCAGTGGTGTAGAGCGAGTAGCTCTTCAGCCAGTTTATTGCCGGGAAGTGCCTAGAAGCGGCCAGAGGCGCATCGAGAGCCCAGAAGGTCTTCACTACCCTGAGGGTCCCCTGCGATACCGGTTCCGATATGTCGCCGCCAGGCGGCGAGACCGCGCCTATCATAGTTACTGAGCCTACCCTGTTCGACATGGTCTCTATCTTTCCAGCGCGCTCGTAATACTCCGCGAGCCTCTTCGGCAGGTACGCTGGGTAGCCCTCCTCGCCTGGCATCTCCTCCAGCCTGGCTGATATCTCCCTCATCGCCTCTGCCCATCTCGAGGTCGAGTCGGCCAGCAGCGCCACGCTGTAGCCCATGTCCCTGAAGTACTCGGCTATCGTCACGCCGGTGTATATGCTCGCCTCCCTAGCTGCCACAGGCATGTTGCTCGTGTTGGCTATCAGTACGGTCCTTTCCATGAGCGGCCTGCCAGTCCTAGGGTCCTTAAGTTCCGGGAACTCGGTCAGCACGTCGGTCATCTCGTTGCCGCGCTCGCCGCAGCCGACGTAAACCACTATGTCCACATCCGCGAACTTGGCTATGCTGTGTTGGGTGACCGTCTTCCCGCTTCCGAACGGCCCTGGTATAGCCGCGGTGCCGCCCTTCGCGATGGGGAACAGCGTGTCTACAACGCGCATGCCAGTGACCATAGGCTCGTCCGACTTGAACTTCCTCGCGAACGGCGCCGCCTCCCTGACGGCCCTCTTCTGCATCATAGTCACTGCGATCCTGTCCTTGCCTGTGTTTATCTCGCCTATCCTGTCGGTTATTGTGAAGTTGCCGCTAGATATCCTGGTGAGCGTGCCGCTCACGCCGTTCGGTACCATTATGTGGTGCTTGAGCAGCTCGGTCTCCTGCACGTAGCCTATGGTGTCGCCTGCCCTGACCCTCGAGCCCTGCTTCGCCGTGGCTACGAACTTCCACATCTTGTTCCTTGGCAGCGCGTCTGCGGATATGCCCCTGCCTATGAAAGCGCCGCTCTTGCCCCTCAGCACCTCGAGTGGGCGCTGTATGCCGTCATAGATCATGCCGAAGAGGCCAGGCCCTAGGTCGACAGAGAGCGGCGAGCCTGTTGACTCGACCTTCTCGCCAGGCCTTATCCCGGTCGTGTCCTCGTAGACCTGTATGATGGCCCTCTCCCCGCGCAGTTGTATTATCTCGCCTATCAGGCCGGCCCTGCCTACCGTTGTGACGTCGTACATCTTGCTCCCGAGCATGCCGTCGGCTACCACTAGCGGCCCTGACACGCGTTCTATAACGCCCATTCGATCACTCTTCAACACGAATCACTTCCACATGCCCTCCCTGACGTCTATGCCGACCGCCTTGAGTATCAGTTCCCTCAGCATGCTCTCGCTCGCTGTCTTCTCGTCGTAGTCCGGCACCTCGACGAACAATGGCAGCACGCTGGTCTGCATCGCCAGCCTCAGCTTCCTGTCGGTTATGAGCTTCGCTGCCTTCGAAGTGAACACGATTATGCCGACATCAGGTTCATTCATCAGCTCCCTGAGCTTCGACTCGGCTTCGTCCCTTGTGCCCACTATGAACGACCTCGTCACGCCAGCCAGCTTGAAGCCCAGCTGGAGCGGCTCGCTGCCAACGACCGCGACCTTGTAAGTCGTTTGCCTCTGTCGCGCTACGCCCTCCATGCCATCAGCCTATCCATCTCTTCTTTCGCTATGTTGTACTGCCTGCCCTTTATCAGCGTTCGTATCGTCATTACCTCTATCTCCTTCAGGAACGCGTAAGCTATTATCGAGTCCAAAGAGAGCACGCTGTGCCTGAGCATGCGCATGCTCTCGACCAGTATGCCGGTGTTTATCGCTATCTCGAACGGCAGCAGCCTGCCTGTCCTCTTGAACGCCGCGACTCCGTCCGCGAGGTTGAATTCGGTTACCTGCTGCGCCAGCTCCTCGACTGTGCCAGAGCCCTGGTACAGCGACTCGAGCCTCTGCGCCTGCATGTTGCCGTGGCCTATGATGCGCCCGGCAACGGCCTGCCAGTCCGCACCGTGCCTCTTTGCCATGAGCAGCGCCATGAGGTTGGCCTTGTCTATCTCCATCTTAAGTATCGCGGCGGAGCGCTGGTGCGCTACCCGCAATGACGTTATCGTCTTGCTGACCATCGCATAGTACCACTGGTCTATGCGCGCTATGGCCTCTGTCGCGTCATGGCTGCCCTTGTAGCTGTCGAGCGCCGCCTGCAGCGCCGATACGTACCTGCTGTTCATCATGAGCTTCGCGATCAGGGCCTCGACGCTGTCTGCCTCCATGGCCTCTTTTATCGCGACAGCGTTGTACCTGCCGTGGTCTATCACGTTGCTCGAGAAGGCCTCGTACCTGAGGCCGCGGTCCTTGGCCTCTATTGCGAGCTTGACGTTGTAGAGGTCCCACCTGCTGACCAGCGCCACCACGTTCGTGCGCTCTATATACGGCGCTATCCTGACGAGGCTGTCCACGGCCCTGGCGAGCTCCCTGCTCAGCGCGAAGTCTATCAGCTCGCTCTTTATCTCGAGGCCGCCGAAGGCGGTGATGCTGTCCTTGTAGTCTGTCTGGAACAACGCAGTCAGCACGGCAGCCATGTCCGGCGCGCTCGCTATGCCGCGCACAGTGTCCTGGCCGAGCAGCCTAGCCTGCATGGCCTTGACCCTGGCGTTCGAGTAGCCGTACTTCACAGCGGACTTGTAACCTGACATGGTGACCAGTTCTCATTCCGACTTCCTCGGCCTTCCGCGCTTCTTCGGCCCTGTAGGCGCAGCCGTGGTTGCAGTGGCCGCCTTTGCTAGCCTTGCGCGCGGCTTGAACATCGCCTTCGCCAGCTCGCTCTTTATGGCCGGCTCGTACGACCCGACGAGATCAGCTATGTCGCCATTGAGCGCTATCTTGCCGTCTGCAGACAGCAGCCTGAAGCCCTCGCCATCGAGCCTCTCTATCCTGTACTTGCCCCTGGGCTGGTCCCTGTAGCCCCTGCCGAGCTGCAGCGTGGTCTGCTCCTGCGGCACTATCCTGGCGAAGCTCTTGAGCGCGCCCTTGAGGAGCTCGTCCCTGTGCTTGGCCCTGAGCTCGCGCACAAGCATAGACATTATCGCCTTGGCCTCGCGCTCCAACGCGCTCTCCCTGCCGGACAGCTCAGCCATCCGCGCCTCCAGCTCCAGGCCGGCCGCCTCTGCAGCCCGCCTGGCCTGCACCTCGGCCTCGACTCCAGCAGCCGCGTCCCTTGCTATCGCATCGGCCCTGTCCCTGGCCTCTTTGAGTATCTTCCCGCGCTCCTCCTCGGTTTCCCTGTTTATTCGGGCCGCCTCTGCCTTCGCTCCCTTCTCTATGTCCCTCCTCAGATCCTCAAGGGGCATCGACGCACCGTTATATCAGGCCACCGGCCAGCATGACGAGTATGGCTATGACGAAGCCGAATATGACCAGCGTCTCTGGCAGCACCAGGAACAGGAGCGCTATGCCTATCTGGTTGGGCTTCTCTGCTATGAGCCCTATGCCAGCGCTTCCTATGCCGGACTGTGCCATGCCAGTGCCCATGGCTCCACCCGCTATCGCGACCCCCGCGCCTATCGCGGCTATCGCACCGTTCAAGTCTATTGCCATTCACACACCTAAGCGTCAGAAGCATCGGCGTCCACTGTGTAGACGCGCCTGTACCCGAAGGGCCTGAACTTTATGCCGCCGCCCTTGTAGAACTTCGTGAAGAACTCCACGAAGTTGAGCCTGACCGCCTGCACGATGCCCTCGAATATCGAGAGTATCATGTTGAGGAAGTGCAGGGCTATGAATATTATCAGGAAGCCGATGAACAGCAGCGGCCCGGCCGCCCAGTTCGGCGTGAACGCCTTGTCTATGAGCGAGGCTATGATTATGCTCGCCATGCCGAAGCCCATTATCCTGCTGTAGCTCAGCGGATGGGTTATCAGGTTGGTGACCTCGGTGGCCTCCCTGCCGCCGAAGATGATCGTGACTAGAAGCGCGGCAACGGCAAGCACGGCCATGTCGATGCTGGGCCCGGCAGGCATTAAGCCGAAGAAGCCGCCGGCTATCGCCAGCGTACCGGATACCAGCGTGACCAGAGAGGCCGACCTGCTCACTACTAACTTGTTCTCGCGCTCCCGTCTCGCGTTTACGATGCCGAAGATTATGCCGAGGCCGACCTGCACGATGCCGAACAGCACCGTTATCGCGAGTATCGAGGTGATGCTCTTAGTCCAGTCTATGCCCTGGAAGCCTATGAGCTGCGTCACCTGGAAGCCGAAGTACTCGTTGGTTATGACGCCGAACACTACGGCCGACATCGCGCCCAGCTCCCATATCTTGGCCGTGTTGTACATGAGGCCGTCCGGATCGGTTATCCTCGTTATGTACCACGAGAGCAGTAACGACGCCAAGCCGTAGCCTACGTCGCTTATCATCAGGCCGTAGAATATCGGGAAGCTGATTATGAATATCCACGTCGGGTCTATCTCGTCGCTGCGCGGCAGCGAGAGGAACTCCATCAGGTAGTCGAACGGCTTAAGGAACGACGGCCTGTTGACCAGCGTCGGTGCGAGCTCATCCTCGCCTGCCTCTATGTACTCCATCTCGAACCTGCCGCTCGTCGCCAGTGCCAGCCTAGACTCGAGCTCCTCTGTGCGCTTTCTGGGCACCCAGCCCTCTATGACCATGGCGCTCTCCGTAACCTTGAACTCCGAGCTCGCGTTGCCCTTCTCCAGCTCTATCTCCAGCATCTCCCTGAGCGCGAGCAGCTTGTCAAGGTTTTCTGCTGCGAGGTTCCTCAGCCTCGCCTGCAGCTCCTTGCGCCTCTTCGCGTTCTCGGCGAGCTCCCTAGCGATTCTAGCCGCAGCCTCTTTTGGCTTGCCGTGAAGCTCCTTCATAGTTATGTCCAGCTCCCTCGGCGCGATGCCCTTTATCACGTCGTCTATGCTGGCCTTCTTGTCGTATGCGACAAGAACGCCGAACTCTTTACCGTTCATCCTGCTGGCCAGGACCTCTGCGCTTATGCCACGCTCGCCTATCGTGCTCTTGAGGCGCTCGACCTGATCGGCGCTCATCTCGAATGCCTTGAAAGACAGCACGTCGCTCCTCAGCGATGCCATGTCTATGTCAATCCCGGCCAGCGCGTTTGCGACGCGTGCGGCCGCGCCCAGTATCTCAGCCTGGTCGTCCAGCTCCTTGAGCGCAGCGCTGATCTGGTAGGTCTCACCGATCTGCGAGTAGCTGCCAAGCCTCTCCAGTAGTGTGCCGAGCGCCATGTGCTTTACCGGTGTCGGCTGGCTCCTCCTCTTAACGTCAGTGTACGCGCGCAGCACGTCTATCGCGCCGCCAACCCTTATCAGCATGTCGGATATCTGCTGGACCTCATCCCCGACAGAACCATCGGATAGCTGGAGCCCGCTCCTCCTAAGGTCTATGGCGCCCAGCCTGTGCAGCTCGTGCACCACCGCGCGCCTGTCCTTCTTCAGGCAGAGAAGCCTGACCTTCTGCATGCGCTCTGTGCGTAGCATCTATGCACCAAGTATCTCGCGCAGCAGCGCCTTTACGATCTGCTTGGCTGCGGTCTGGGAGCAGCGCGTCTTGGCCGCCGTCTCATGCCTCTTCGCGGCCAGCGCTGCGTGCTCCTTCCTAGCGCGCTCAAGCTCCGCCTCCAGTTCGACCAGTTTCTTGGCCCTGAGTTCTGCAGCTGCGCTCTCCGCGTCCTCGACGATTTTCCTGGACTCCTCCATCGCCTTGCCCAGCAGCGCCTCCCTGGCCCTCTGTGCCGCTCCTACCGCGCCCCTGGCGGCCTCCTCTGCGGCGTGCACCTCCTCTATCGACCTTTCACCATCCACGGAATCACGGCTGATGCGAGATTAAAACATCATGGGGTTCTTGCGTCAGCATATAAAAATGTTCGCTAGCTATGCCGTCGTATAATGCTGGCGTACATAGGGGCCTGCGCTACAGCACGGCGGCTATCTCTGCGCCTATGTCGAGCATCTTGGCGCCGCTGTACGGCACAGTGTTCGTGCCGTAAATCTCAGACACGCCAGCCTTGACCAGCTTGTCGTACGCGTCGTCCACCATTATCAGGTGCGTAGCGACAGCGACCACCTTGGTCGCACCCTTGGCCAGTACCTCCTTGGTGCCGAGCGCCATCGTGTTGCCAGTGCTTATTATATCATCTATGATGAGGACGGTCTTGCTGTCGAATGAGCCTTGCAGTGGCGCCACCATATTAACGCTCCCGGTGTCGACGTTGCGCAGCTTCTCTATGTGCGAGTACTCGCACTCGAATATGCTGGCCAGTTCCTCTGCGCGCCCTATGCCGCCCTTGTCCGGAGCCAGGACCACTGGGTCGTCTATGCTCTCCATGATTGCGTCAGCCTGCATCGGTATCGGGTCGACGAAGACCGCCTCGCCCCTGAAGGCAGAGAACGGCGCCGTCTTGTGCGGCTGCACCACCACCAGCTTCGACACATCGAGGGCGTTCAGGAGCTTGAGCACCGTCTCTGAGCTGACCGCTTCTCCCTCGTTGAACTTCCTGTCCTGCCTGAGGTAAGCCAGGTACGGGACCACTGCCGTGATACTGGCCGCGCCCATCGACCTGGCGGTGTCGGCCATCAGGAAGAGCTCCATCAGGTGCTTGTCCTGCGGCGCATAGGTCGACTGCACCAGCACTGCGTCCTCGCCCTTGAGCGGGCACGGTATCTTGACGTGCGACTCGCCGTCGGGGAAGAGCTTGTGCTCGGCCCTGACGCTCTTTGCGTGCAGCTCGCGCCCTATGCTCTCCTCGAGACCGTTGGACGCCGGGCCGCCTATAATTATCACGCGACCGCTCTACATTCTACACTTAGATTTAAAGCACTTCTGCAGGGTCCATGCTCACCGAACCGTACGGTGACCGCTCTTCCTGCAAGACTCCAGAATTGGATAGTGTTTGCGGTAAAAAGCGGAATGCGCGCGCTCCAATTTACGCCGGCGAGGCGCCGCAGCTCAGCCAGACGTACGCAGAGTACGACAACGGCGCCAGCGTCTTCTCCTCTTATTCGTCCGCGGACGCGGCCGCACTGCCATCGATAACCGCGCCACAGTTCCCATTCATCGCCGATGGATACATAACCCCGGTGGCCGGCGGCGAGAACGATGTCACTTATGTGCCGAACGGCAACATAACGACAAATAACGTGGTTCTGGCCGCGTCGCTTAGGAACTCGGACGGTTCAAGGAGCGGCCATTACTGCACGTGCTACGAGGATGCCATATTTTATGGCAACCCGTATCCAAAATATGTGGATGGCGGCTTCGTAGCTTATCCGCTGAATCCCGGCCCGTACCATGTCGACACGCTGGTGATACCGGATGCAAACGCGCAGGATTCCTACATGGAGGTGGGCTACAACAACAATTATTATAGCAAAAGTTAACGGATCAGAATTCGAGACGGGGGATTTTAGTTGACTACATGGAGTGAATCAAATGTTTGCAAACAAAAAATTATTTGTTTTAGGGATTGTTATCCTACTCGCTGCAATAGTGGCGATAAGTAGTTTATACCATGGCGCATCGAGTTGCTGCACCATATCTACAACAACGTTACCAAGCCAATTATACCAACCTCCTCCACCAAAAGGCATCACGGTTATAAGCGGTAATATCGTATGGTACTACAATAATTCTACTGATACTATAATTATACTAAATGCGAAATTAAATGCGGCTGGAACCTGCGATAACCTTACCTCGGTGGCATCATATTGCACGATACATGTTACAAAAGGACAAAAGATTACGCTAATGCCACTAATTCCTGGAAGGACATGGTTAGAATTCATTCCTAATGAAAGTAGTCCAATAAAGAACAGCACTTTTGTAATAAATACTACTATAGATACCGGAATCATGATAAGAACCGGTAATGTAAGCATAAAGACTGTCAGCGTGGCTGCGCCGTAAACACTTCATCCGTATTGGTTTGGGGCGTAATTCGGGCCCTGTAGAAATCCTCCATTTATGATGTAAGCCGAAGGATTTTAGGGATTACTGCAAAATAAGATGACTAATCCAACGTATAATTCCAGGTAGGATTATAGCCAACCGCAAAAGTAATTAGACTTGGAAGCTTAATAACGCCTCTATAGGGATTAGGGAGGCAACGCGTTTCACCACATCGGGTTTCAGACGCCGCACGAACCAACTCAACTTCATTGCGA
>JAKATK010000002.1 GCA_021827995.1 Microcaldota archaeon
GGCTAGCGTACGCGGCCATAGAGCTAGCCAGGGTGCAGCACATGCCGCTCCACAAGCTCATAGACGCGAGGGTCCGGCTTCGCTACGGCATAAAGGAGGAGCTCCTCGACCTCGTCAGGCTCAGGGAGATCGGCAGGGTCAGGGCCAGGCTGCTCTTCAACAACGGCATCAAGAGCGTCGCAGAGGTCAGGGTGAACCAGGACAGGGTGCGCTCGATATTGGGCAAGGAGATAGCAGAGAAAGTGCTCGCACAGCTCTAGCAAGACGGAATGGAGCGTGCATGCCGATAGAGTTTTAATAGCTGAAATGAAAGATGGTGCGGGCCCTGGTAGCTCAACGGTAGAGCGCTTGTCTTGTATGCCCGGTCGCTCGCGACGCGGGGCAAGCGAACAAGAGGTTGAGGGTTCAACTCCCTCTCAGGGCTTACATAACTAATTATATGTCCCCTAGAGTGTGTTCCCTAGAGATGCTCTGTTGAACAATTATAACGGAACAGACCTATCTTTATCTTAACCCACGCAATCATCTCTGTTGGGCGTAACTGCAGATCGCGTCATACACCCAAAATCTCTGCACCGCCTCAGCGATTAGGTTCTCTTTCTTCCTGTTCACAGTATTTTCCCCGAATTTCCGCTTCACCGCAGAGAAAATACCCCCTGTTATGGGCCACCGCATCCCATGTTTCGCTCACCTCCTCCACTTCTTCTGCATCTTTTTCCTCCTTATTTTGGTGTCGTGAAACGGTCGTCTTCCTGGCCTTGAAGGAAGACAGAATTGGGTTCTCACCGCTCTTCTCCTCGGCGGATTGCTACCGGATGGAGAGGCGTCTATGTGTAGTGGTATCAGCGGTTCCGCACCGAACTTTTCCAGCTATGCAAAGTGTCATTGGTGTCAAATTTACCGTCGGCGCTTCCGTATTCTCTTCCCCTTTTTGACTAACTTCAGTAGTTGGTCATTTAACGATGTAGACGCGTTGTAACGATAGTTCTGTATTTTTTTCTATCCGAATGAATAGTGGGCGGACCGACCATCCGCAGGCAACCAGTTCGTATGATGGACGTCCATAAATGTCAGCGGAGCCGCCGCCAGTTGTTCACGGACGGCGACCCTCCGCCTAGTCGTTAACATGAAAATATCGAAGAAAACGAATAAGATACCAGCGCCTTCCAAGCGGTTGGAGAAAAGACGCGATGAAGGCGATAATGCCTTCCGGCGCGCGTCCGAGATACTGATAACGGTCTTGGATAATGCGTCCCATGCGAAAAGCAATCGAAGGCTGCTCCGCGACGCGGCGGTGGTCACAGTCAAGGCGGCCTGCTCGCACAGCAGCATACACGGCGCGAGGAAGAGGATGAAGAAGGGCAGATCGCGGCGTCAGATTGCAAGAGTTCTGGAAGGGCTCGACCTGAAGAAGGTCGAGGACGGAACCAATTCGATTCTGAGGGCCGATGCGGAGAAAAGATTCGGCAGACGGATTCTCGACATCGCCGTCGACACCCATCTGATACCTTATCATGGCCTGCCCTACGAAAGGGAAGAAGAACTTGGCAGGTGCAAGCAGAAGGATGGCACTACCAGGTTCCATGTCATGGCCACCGCGTATGTTCTAGGGAAAAGGGGGAAACGGTTCACTCTTGCAGTGATCTTTGCGCCTCTCGGCACGTCAATGAGGGACATCGTCAGAGACCTCCTGTTTCTGCTGCGAAGGTGCGGAATAACGGTCAGGATAGCGCTACTTGACAGGGGATTCTACACCATAGATGTCGTGAGATTGCTCCGGAGACTCGACATCGGTTTCATCATCCCGATGAAGGGCGGCAGGCTGAAAAAGAAACGGGGAAGTTACCGCACTTCATACCTAATGAAAAGCGCGAAGGACGGAAAACCTGTGACGTTGCTGGTAAATGCGACCAGTGCGATCAAGTATAACAAGGGCAAACGGTTCGGCCATCACGGGGCGATGCAGCTATGTTTCATAACCGGCGGCATAGGATTCGCGCCGGGCAAGATTGCAGAGTTCTACAGAAAGAGGTTCGGCATCGAATCGAGTTATAAACTCGACAAGTCGATAAGACCCAGGACGAGTTCCAGGAACCCTGCGATAAGATTGTTCCTCTTCAGCGCTGCCGTGCTGATCCAGAATCTTTAGGTGGCAGTGAAGCTGGTTTCCTGCAGGAGGATCCCGCGGTGGTCCGAGCGGATGGTGACGCTGCGCGACTTCGCGGACATCCTCCTCCACCGGATCAGGGCGTGCTATGGCGAGAGGACAGGTATAGGATAGGCGGTGCACATGCAGGTCCCTTACGATTCATCCAGCGGCAGCCATCAAACATCGACGTGAAACGGCCCGGAAATGGCCCTCGCAATCCGGGATCGTGCTACGAGACCGCATTTCATGTGGGTTTAGCCATGTGCATCATTCAAGATCAGGGCGCAAATCATGTACCTTATGGCCAACTACTGAACTTCCGTGCATGCTTAATTCCGACCTTTGGTTCATCTGGTCCCTCACCTTCTATGTGTGCATCTACATCAATCAGCTTCTTGTTCTTGTCCGCTGTGATTACGACGGCCAGGTACTTCTTCCTCATTCTCTCTCCGTACTTAAATATCCTGTACTGCCCTGCGTTGTTGCTCTTCAAACCTGATTCATCACATCCTATCTCAAGATCGTCGTAATCTGGAACAGAGACCTCAAGTTTCATGTTATGGATCCTGTACCATATCGTCGTATAATCGTCGTATTCGGGAACCAGGCAGAATCGTGCAAGTTTCCTCGCGATTCCTTCCAGTCCCCTGTAATCGACCAATTGGTGCCATACCGCCTGCCATTTCATAAATGAGTCGGAAAATAGAAAAGGTGCGCCGACTTTCCATTCATTCATACGTTTGAGTCCCTCTTTCCAACCGTTGGCAAAATCGAAATCTAGGTAGAATTCTCCCCTGACCACACACATTTCATTTGTCTTTATACAATCCCTGTTGTCCTTGTACTTCTTTTTACCCCAACGCCTTCGGGGTTTCTTACTACTATATAACCCTCTTTGTACTGAGTTCTCCATAGTCGTCGCCAAAAACGACTACTCAGGGGTCTTTTTTAGACCCTTGGGTCTAACGATAAATAGCGGAATTATTCAACACAGCATTCTTGGCCAACCTACTAAATTAGTGCTTTGTAGAAATCCTTATTTGGGTTGATCCTACCAAATAATTATGTCAGACCCTTGGCAGTCAGCACTTTCTATTTTGTGGAATGTTAACTACGTCTTTGGTCTAAGAGAATCTTAGCATTTCTACGGAGCTCAAACTCCTATGTTTATCCTTCGAAAATGATTATCCACGCCCAATACCAAGCTTACTTGTGCGCTTCCCGAAGAATTCATGATCACAAGCAGGGCAACGAAAACCCACATCGTAAACATCGTGTTGGAACTCATTGCCTTCCTTATCGCGATGGGTTTCAGAACCCACGCGTACTTTAGATTTTATTTCGGCATCCCACCGTCCACAATTTGGGCAGGCATTCGATTTGCTCTTACTTATCACAGCGAACATGGCAACATAGTATATAAGTAATATAAGTCCTAGTATAGGTAGGATAAAGAAAGCAAAAGAGAATATGGCGCAGAACGCTAATACTGGTTGCAGATGCTTATTGCGGAATTTCAGCATAAGCCATGTTATAGGAGTGATTATAAGGATAATTAGAATGGAAGCGATAGGCAAGGCGATTGCTAAAAATATAGCAAATATTATATAAAGCAACCAAACCAGAGCGATATTAATTTTAAGGATCGATTGCGCGGTTTTTTCTTGCATGATGCATTATTACCTCTGCCATTTATTAATGTTTGTGTCGCCTAGGACACTGAAAAATTTAATGACTGCCTTGTCGAACCCGAAAGCGCCTTACGTTTTTCCATACGAATCTTTGTGGGCGGTAGAACCTTCTGCAACGACCTTTGCGGAGTAATAGAGTAGAGAAGTGGGCTGCTTTCGCCACCCACCTCCCCCTCGTCGAACGTAGCGAGCGGATTTCCCGCACTACGCTCACAGACGATGTTCATCGTGCCGCATTATACGCCATGTATGGAACTGGTTTCGGCCTGGTATACTGAACGGATAGACCAAGAGCCACATTATTCCTGTATCTCCCGATGTGGTCCTTGTGGTGCCACCTTCTGTTGAGCCTTCCCATGCGCCGGTCTGCGTATCCCCATATTGCGGAGAACGCGCAATTGGCCTTGCTATGCCTGAAGTAATTGCCCCAGCCTCTGAGAACTCTGGCCACGTTCTCCTTTGCATCGTACGGAGTGCCCACTGACAGATTGCTCTTGTCGGTGAGTTCCCGTATCCTCTCCATTATCCCCTCCTTTGATTCTCCTGATGGGAACCAGTTCGTCACTCTCTTGCCCCTCTTCTTGGAGTAGTGCCTGACGAACCAGAATCCGAGGAATCCTAAGCCTTGCTCTGCTTCTAGGATCCTCGTCTTCGCCTTGTTCAGGGAGAGGCCGATGCTCTGGATAATCCTGTCGAGCTCATGCATCGACTTCACCATGTCATCCTTGCCCAGTATGACGAAGTCGTCCGCATATCTGACTAGGTGTGCATCCTTTCCGAACCTGTACGGGATGCCTGTCTGCTTCCATCCCTTATCGAGTTGATCCAGATAGATGTTGGCCAGGAGAGGCGATATCGGCGAACCCTGCGGTGTTCCCGCATTCGAGTACGAGAGGGATTCGCTGCCCATTACGCCGACTTCGATCCATTGCTTGATGATTCTCAGGATTGCGCCGTCCGATACTCTTCGCGCTACCTGCTCAATCAACCTGCCTTTCGGTATCGTGTCGAAGCAGGCCGCTATGTCCGCATCGATGACCGTCTCGTAACCGAAGTTGAGCCACTTCACTACCTCATCTACCGCGCCAATCGCGGACCTGTCCGGCCTGAAGCCGTATGAGTTCGGTTCAAAATCGGCCTCGAAGATCGGTTCGATGACCAACTTCACAGCGGACTGCACCACCCTGTCCTTCACCGTGGGTATTCCGAGACCTCTTTTCTTGCCGCTAGGTTTCGGTATCCACACCCTTTTCAACGGCGATGGTTCGTACGTTCTTTCCTTCAGTTCCGTGGCCATCTGTTTCAGGAAGAGCTCCGCACCCTCTTTCTCTATGTCCTCTATCGTCTTTCCGTCCGTTCCTGCCGACCCTTTGTTTTTCCTTACCCTGTTCCATGCTTCGAGGAGGACGTCCTCCCTGTACACCTTGTCGTATAAGGAATGGAACCTCCTCGCCTTGTCTGCCTTCGCTGCACGACTTAGGGATTGTTGCAGTTCGCTGACGCTGTTATCCACGTATTACGCACCTCCGCGACTTGGACTGCCCCTTGCCGCTCCAATCCCGCCATCGAATCGAGGCCACTTCGCGTCCACGCCCATTACAGGCGGTTCATCGCTACTATAAGCCCCTCTGACTTCCTGCAACGCATGGGGATGCCTTTCACGGGTTACGCTTATGTCATCCCTTACCTTCACCCCGTTTCTCGCAGACATGCCGCAACCCGCGGTGGGGTGCTTTATGATGGGGCACGTCTGCGCATTCTGGACATTGCAGGATCTCCCGTCTTCTCTTGAATGAACTTCTTCACATGTCCTGCCTGTTACACCGGGAAGCCCCTCAACCCTTGCCGATTCAACGGGCTGCGGATATTGCCTTCGCCATGACATCAGAGGCTCGGCGCTTCCACTCACCGCATTGCTGCGGGGATTGTTCACGATGCTACACCTGGCTTCACGCATGTTCGGACCTGTGATTTCGCGTCGGGATACCTGAGCCTGCTTCCGCAGGTTCTGTTATTCCCTTTGTCGTCTTGCTTCAGCCATACATTTGCACGGATGGCCTTAGACCTCGCTTCATGGTTTTCGGCTTTTACCATGTTGAGACTTTCACTCGGTTCATTCACCTTTGACGGCGCACGACGTCTACAAATGTTAGCGGAAGCGCCGCCACTTGTTCGCGGACGGCAATCTTCTGCTTAGGTTTAAACATGAAAATATCGAAACGGCTTTGCTCCTTTAGTCATTGAATTTGACTATTTTAAGAGCAAAATCCCGACTTTAGGAGCAGGATTGACTTTTAGAGCAAAGCCTATCGAAACTGAAGGATAAAATACCTGTGCTGCTTCCGCGCGCGGTGCTGATTTCGAGGATCTACGGACACCCGTACAAAAAAGGGCTCATGGTGGCGAAGAACTGGATCGCCCGCGCCATAAAGCAGTTGTTTGGATACAAGAGCGACGAGAAGGCAGTCGAGGGTATCTGGGAGAACGGCATCGCTGCGCAACTAGGCTACAAACGAAAACCAGACCCATCACTTCTTTTGAAGGCAAAGAAATACGCCGAAGGGGCGCACTGGAAAAGGTCTACAATGAACTTGCTGGGGAGAAATGTAGTGGCAGGCTACTGCGTCTTATTGGAGAGGACAGCACCGACATCCCAACATTCTTCACGAAGAAAGACACAGATGCGCGCCTAGGGCACAGGTCGCAGAAGCGGAGGGAACAGCAGTTGAACGAGATGATCGGCGTAAACAAGAGGGGGAAGCAGCTCTTCCTAGGCTACAAGTTGCACCTCGTGGATGACTGCGAGATTGGATTGCCCGTTGCCACGAAGGTGGAGACCACGAACGTGAACTATTCGCAACCGTTCTACCGGCTCTTCCCGCACATCACGAAAACTTCACCATGCAGCACGAAGCGAAGTTCCTTGCTGATTCGGCGTACGATGCAGCAACAATCCGCCAGATGGTTCGCGATGCGGGAATGAGAGACGTGATCGCCGTGAACGGCAGGGGCTATTACAATTCGGAAACACCGAAGGACGAAGATTACGGGTCCAGATGGTTCGTCGAGCAGACGAATTCCGTGTTTGAGATGTCGTACAACCTCACGAGCCACAGGATGAGGGGCATTCTGCGGATCAGTGCGCACGCATTCACCTGCCTCATCGCGAACCTCATAGAACACTTCAGGGACTGACGATAAATTTTAACCGTGAAGAGATGCACGTGTTTCCCTTAGTGGTAACTAAGTGCCGTAAAGTGGGAGGAGACACGCAATCTCGTGGTGCGGCTATAACTCTGTGGAGGTGAGGTTCAAGATTTTCAGTGTCCTATTAACTTTATTAAACTCTTACCTTCTATCTTTAGATATAAGATTTCTACAAAGCCTAAAGGTAATATATTATGCCTACAGATAAAATTACCGGATCAGATTCTAATTCTAGACATCGTTACAATTCTTTTCTAAAGAAAGGTGAAGAACTTATTCAGCAGGGTAAATATGATGAAGCACTTGAATGCTATGATAACGCTATAAGTCTATATCCAGATAATAAGGGCGGATTGATAAACAAAGGTGTTACTTTATTAAACCTAAAAAGATACGGCGAAGCATTGAACTGCTTTGACAAGGTATTAACGATAGAGTCTGATGATATTGCTTTGGCTGGAAAAGGCACTGCTTTAGGCGGCCTAAATAAGTACGAAGAAGCACTTGGATACTTTGATGCGGCATTAAAGATAAGACCAAACAATGATATTGCTTTGGCTTTAAAGGGCAATGCCCTCCTCGGGCTCAATAGATATGACAACGCATTAAAATGTGCGGAGGAAGCCTTAAAAATAAATCCTAGTGGCAACCCTAATCCTGCATGGACAGGCACCATGAATTCTGGTACTGAGCTTGCCTGGTTGGTTAAAGGTATTGTCTTAATAAATCGTGGGCAGTACGAAGAAGCACTGAAATGTTTCGATAACGCTTTGGAGATAAATTCTAATAATTTGGATGCGTTGATAAGAAGAGGCGCAGTCCTGCTCGAGCTTGGGCGCTATGAGGAGGCTATTAAGTCTTGCGAAGACGCTATAAAAATAGATCAAAGCAGTATATCTGCATGGATAATCAAAGGTAATGCCCTAGTAAGTCTAGGACATTATGAAGACGCGATTGAGCGCTTTGATAGAGTTCTAAAAGTTGATTTTAATAATGTACTCGCATTATTGGGACGAGCTAACGCTTTAGTAGGTTTAGGCAGCTATCAGGATGCAGTAGAGTTATATAATAGAATTTTGAAAATAGATCCGAACAATGAGTATGCACTAGAATTCAAAGCTGATGCAGAAATAAGTCTTTCTAACAAAAAAAGCCCAAAAATACCATTTCAAAACAAAGGGTACAGCACCATCTGGAAGTGGATTGGTATTGCACTTCGTACTGGTTGGCCAGGATTTCTACTGCTAGGGGCGGGTATTTTTATTATAATATATGCTTCGTACATGCTACTAACATATTTTCTGTTAGAGTCCATTATACTTTTTATTGGTATAATAATATTATGGTCACTATGGCAATGGCGAAAAAAAGACGAGAAAGCGTTTATGCAAGCGATAATATTTGGATTGCTATTAATTTTTGTAGTGCTATATATTTTGCTCACCAATCAGGGCTTTGGCGCTATCGGTTATCCGCTATTAGCATTCCTACTTTTTGGCGAGGGTATTTGGTTTTACTTATATAATCAATTTGATACTTATAAGAAGCAATATGCGAAAACATACGCATTTAGAGAGGGTTTAGGGATTTTAAGCGGTTTAGGAATAGGCGGATTTATATCCTTTTTATTGGATGGTCTTGTAAGCTCTAATTTCGAAATATTAGTTTTGAGTATACTCTTTTTGCTAGTAGGCATAATGGCTTACCTAACCAGACAATCTTTCAAATACGTAAATTAGGACCTTGTAGAAATCCTTTCATAAAATTTTCGTTGAGATATGGTTAGGTATGAAAAAGTGCAGAAGATATGTCGTCGAGACAGGTAACGCATTACCACTTACCCTCATGTACCTGTATATGTTGTAAGCGATGCCCTTCAGTCTCTGCCAATTTTTCTTCATCCACCACTTTTTACTGGTGGGTTCATCGCCCATTTTAGTCTTCTCCACAAAGTTTACCGTTTCTACCTCGCTCCTTTTATTATACATTTTATTCGGAAAGGACTTTCGCAATTTCTTCCTGTACTCCTATCTTGTTCTACTTACTGGAGTGCTCTCCCATCGCAAAGGTATTATCGATTTCACGCCCGTCCCTTATCACAAATCTATGGTTTTCTTCGGAATCGTATCCTTTATCGAAAGTTACGTACTTCAACGGTACAATCATGCAATTTCTTTTTACTACTTAATTTCACCACATTAAACCTTAAAAGGTAGGAGGTTACGTGTTCTTTGATCCACATGAAGAGTGTAACACTACCATTAGGTAGTATATCAATCATAGATAAAATAGAGAGGGAATACGGTCTGATATCAAGTATCTTCGGAAAAGCAGGGGGCAGGTTTTCATAAACCGATTATGCCACGATTGGCGTGCCCTATCGCTTGATGCGAGGGCGGCCCGGGCCTCTTTTGCGTGGTGCGGTGAGCGACCGATAGCTGAAGAACAGCGTGGCTAAGGAAACCGATGCGAGTAGCGCGCCGAAGCCGGTCCACACAAAACCGATTGTCATGTCTACTATGAACAGTATGGCTGAGAGCAGGGAGGATATGGCTGGGCCGGCTCTACTGGACTTCAGGGATAGTATTGCCGCCAAGAGGAACGCGAAGCCTAGAACAAATGCGAATAATGTCGCGTACAGCAACGCGCTGCTGCGCGGAGCAAAGCCATAATTTGTCGGGGTTGATGTTTTCCCAATGTAATACAATGCTGAGTCGAGCGCTATTATTATCAGCAACAGCATGCTTGCCAGACTCCAGAAGACTGTGCCATAAGCATCGGTGCTTAGTTCCGTTTCTGCCACGCGATCACATCTACTTGTTTAGCTATTGTATAGGACGCCATTAATTTAATTACTTGCTGCCGAGCGGGACTTTTAGGCCGCATGCCGTGGGTCCTGTGTCCTGCCTTAAAGTGTCGCTACAAAAGCTTAATTGCAGTGCATATCACATCACGTAATTATGTCTTCGCTGCCACAACTATGCGAGGCTGACTGCGCTGGGAGCACCGCCGCACGGTGTCTACGATGCCTATTTACATGAAGCCATTTGATGATTACGCTAGGGGCGCGAGGCTGAGCCCGAAACTGCTTTGCAGCCCAGGCGACGTTAGGCTTGCGATGCCGCCAAGGCGCATGGACGCGAACAAGTTCAGCTCCGGCAGTGTCATGATCGTGGGCGGCAGCCAGTACTACCACGGTGCACCGGTGCTCTCGGCCAGAGCTGCCAGCACGGCGATGGCCGCGCTGAGAACGGGCGTGGGCTACGTCACGGTGTGCGTGCCGAAGAGCATCGAGACGGCGGTGCGCTGTTTGTCGGCAGGTTTGGTCGTGCTAGCGTTCGACGGCGATAGCTTATCGAAGCGGGCAATCGGAGCGCTCGAAGATGTCAGGCACACCGTATCGGTCATCGGACCAGGCCTAAGTAGGGGTGATGGTGTCGAGAAGGCCGTAGTCGCTTTCCTTAAGATGGAGGCCGATGCGGGCAGGACGGTCGTCGTGGATGGCGACGCCATAAGGGCGATGCCGCTAGCCGATTCTAGCGCCTGGGCTAACACGATAGTGACGCCGCACCATGGCGAATTCAAAGCGGTTACCGGAGTTGACCTCTCCGGAGCGAAGCTGCCACGCAGGGTCGAGGCCGCGGCCATGTTCGCAGCGGAAAGGCACTGCGTAATAGTTTTAAAGGGTCACGAGACAATAGTCACCGACGGCATGAAAGTAAAAATAAACTTGAGCAAGAGCCCTGCGCTGGCGACGATGGGCACGGGCGACGTACTGTCCGGGATAATAGCAGCTTATGCGTCGATGAGCGGACTGCGCTTCGAGAGCGCCGCTGCGGGCGTTTACGTCCACTCGGCCATAGGGGACAAACTCCGCAAGACCAAGGGCCTGCACATAGTGGCGCAGGACGTGATCGACGCCATACCAGACTTCCTCAGGCGTTTCGACCGCACCGTTGGGTGATGCGCATGGACAAAGAGGGCATATCGCAGTACAAGGCAGCCAAGCTGGAGATAGCATCGGCTCTTGCTGATGCAGTAAAGGCTGACGGCAACGATGCTGACGTGGCGGAGCTGGAACTCACGATAGATGCAGCAAAGGGCTTCGGCGACCTATCGTCCACGATCGCGCTCAAACTGGCAAAGAAAACGGGCGGTAACGCGCAGGAGATAGCCGCTAGGATAGCAGACGGGATAAAGTGCCCATCGCTGGTCGAGCGCGTGACCGCAGAGAACGGCTTCGTCAACTTCCATCTGTCGAGACCAAACTTCGCGGAGGCGGTGCTGGGCAGCATACTCGAGCTCGGCGATGCGTACACTGGCTCGCGCATCGGTGCCGGCAAGAAGGCCATCGTAGAGTACCCGAGCGTTAACCCGGTGCACCCTTGGCATGTGGGCCAGGTCAGGAGCGCAATACTAGGCGATTCGATTGCCAACATGATGGAGGCCTGCGGCTATTCTGTGCAGAGGATTGACTATGTCGACGACCTGGGCCTGCAGGTAGCCGAGGTCATATGGGGCATGCAGCACCTCGACCAGCTCGGCGTCAGCCGGGCCGGGAAGCGCGCAGACTACTTCATAGGCGAGGTCTATGTAGCCGTGAACAAGTTGATGAAGGAGCGCGATCTCGAAGCTGAGATAAAGAACGTGCTGGCGCTCATGGAGAGGCAGGGAACCAGGGAGTCGCAGGCGTCCAGGTCCATTGCGGAGGAGTATGTCAGGGCAGAGTATGACACGGCCTTCGAGTTCGGCATGTACCACGACCTTCTCGTGTGGGAGAGCGATATAATACGGAACCGCGTGCTTGAGCGGGCCATGGACATACTGAAAGATACGCGCATGATAAAGCGTCCAGCGGATGGCAAGTACGCCGGCTGCACCATAATAGACCTGAACGAGATAGGGGACCTGCCCAAGGAGTTCAGGGGCCTGCGCGAGGACGCCAAGGTGCTGTTCAGGAGCAATGGCACACCGAACTACCTGGCCAAGGACATAGCCTTCCACATGTGGAAGTTCGGCATCATGCCGGACACGTTCAGGTACGGATACTTCATTACCGAACAACCGAACGGCAAGCCGCTGTACACAACGGCTGCAAGTGGCGCACCGATGGAATTCGGCGACGCGAGCGTGGCGGTGAACACTATAGACGTGAGGCAGTACGCCGAGCAGGCGATGGTGCACATTGCGCTAGACGCTGCGGGCTACAAGGACAAGGCAGCTGGTTTCAAGCATCTCGCTTATGGCATAGTCACGCTGGAGAGCGGCGCGCTAGCGGGCAGGAAGGGCACGTGGGTTGGCTACACGGCAGACGACCTGCTCAGGGAGGCGCGCGATAAGGCCGCGCAGTTGATAGGCGAGAGGTTCAGGCTCAGCGATGAACAGAGGTCGTCGATAGCTAGGAGCATAGCGCTGTCAGCCATAAGATTCGAGTTCCTCAGGCTCTCGTGCGAGAAGGAGCTCGTGTTCTCGTGGAGCAGGGCGCTCAACTTCGAGGGGAACTCCGGGCCTTACTGCGAGTACATGCATGCAAGGGCCATGAGGCTGCTGGAGGATTCCGGCGTCGCGCGCGGCTCGCTGGCCAAGCCAGACGGCTCGCTCATAAGCAGCGACGTGGAGTTCGAGCTGGTCAAGCTTCTAGCCATCGGCCGCGACATCATCGAGAAGGCGTGCAGGGAGTACAGACCGAACATAATAACAGAATATATGAGCGACCTGGCCGCAGCGTTCAGCAAGTTCTACGAGCAGAGACCTGTGCTCAGGGCAGAAGACGCGAGGGAGCGCTTGTCTAGGCTCTGCTTGGTGGAGGGCTTCAGGACGGTGATGCGCTCAGCCATGCGCGCGTGCGGCATCGAGCCGGTCTCTAGGATGTAGCAGCGGTTGCCGTGCGCGGCAAAAGCTTTAAATGAGAGACATGTGAAATAGCTTCCGCGGGCCCGTAGCTCAGCTTGGATAGAGCAGCATCCTCCTAAGGTGATGGTCGCGGGTTCAAACCTGGCACGATCGGTGCCCAGTGAAAATCCCGCCGGGCCCGCGTGATTGCATGGCTGGCAGAAACAAGTTGAAGGGTAGCAGGGAGCCAGTCTTCGTCGTCAAGCCTGCGGTGAAGACGCTCGGCTTCGACAACCTGCACATAGTCCTGATGGTCCTAGTGGTCATACTTGTAGGCGTGGCCTTCGCTATCTCTTTCTTCCAGCAGAGCACGATATCGAAGCTAAGCGACTGCCCATACGGGCTGTCCGCCGGCGCGTGCTTCTACCCGCAGCACAACGCCAGCCAGGTTCTACAAGCGGCAGGCCGTGTCCTGGCAGCGTACGCGTCAATGAACACCAATGCATCGCTGCTTCCGTACTACGCGCGCATAGACATTGCCAACGCATCGTACGTGCCGTCCGGCAACTACTGGATCGTAATCGTGCCGGTGCGCTACCCAGGCATAAACGCAACGCCGAGCATCACGATGCTGCTGTCCGACAAGAACCTCACGCTGATCGGCTCGTACATAAATTACATAAGGCCGTTTGTCAGCACCTCTGACACGGTTTTGGCTCCCGGCGTGGTCAGCATAGCCGATGGCGCGACGTGCACTACGACGAAGCCGTTCCCTGTCACGCTGTTCGAGGACCCGTACGCCAATGGCGCTATGTCCAGCCTTGCCATCGCGCTGAACGCATCGGCGCGGCTAGCCGGCGTTATAAACATGAGCTACATGTTCATAGATACGCCGCAGTACGCGGACAAGTTCGTGTACGGCGCATACGGCCAGGAGACTAACCTGCTCAACGCGTACCTGGCCTGCGCGTCCAAGCAGGCTGGCTTCGGTGGATTCGTTAGCAACTTAAGCAGGGTGTACTACGGAATCCCGCTCAGCAACCTTACGCTGACACAGGTGGCAACGAATTCTGGGCTCAGCATGCCGCGCCTCAATTCCTGCCTGGTAAACTCGAGCATTCTGCTCAACAACCAGGAGCTGCTTGCGCTGCGGTACAACATAACAGAGGAGCCGATAATGGTGGTCGACTGCGCTTACACGACACTGCCGGAAACGCTGGGCGAGGCGATCAACTACCTGAACACTACGCTGGCGTTGCAGCGCTGACGTGCGCAATTATTTAAAACCCAGAGTGGTAATAACTACTGATTGGATGGCAACGCTTTACTCGCCGCAGAACCAGGCGGGCGTGATGAGCTTCTACGACGCGCCGACCAAGGGGCCGAAGATCAACCCTAAGCTGGTGCTCGTCGCAGTGATGGTCTTCGCTGTGGTCATACTAATCCTGGACCACGTATCATACCTGGCATGAGCCGCGACATTCCTGTACGCATCATTCGACGCGCGCGAAGATGTCGGACTTCTTCTCTATGACGTCACCCGAATCGGCGAGTATGTACAGCACTGCGCGCACGCCGTCTTCAGGTGTGTCGGTCGCGGCTGCTATTTCGGCAACGCTCATGCGCTTGTCGGACAGCACCTTGAGCACCCTGGGCGATATCTTGTTCACGTAGCTCCTCAGCGCGACGTAGAACTTCCTGTTCTTGAAGGCGCGCTGGCCGACGACTTGGCCCTGGTGTATGCTCTCCTCGATCGCTGACGCAAGTTCTGTCGCCTCAGCTTCCGTGGACAGCACTATGAAGCCCTCGGATTCAAGCTGCTTCACGTTCTCCTCCTTGCTGCTGAGCGCCATTTCCCACGTCTTGGGCCCAGGTACAGGCTTCTTAGGCACTGGTTGCTGCGAGTGCTGCGAGAGCATCTCAAGCTCCTTGTCTGCTTCCATGCCCCGCTTGCCGTACAGGTACCTGTTGTAGACGTCCTTGCTTATGCTGTACGCGAAGTCCTGGCTGGTGCCCTTCCTCATCAGCGCGATGACGCGCCTGTCTATGAGCCGCTGCAGGACCTTGCGCTCCTGGTCGCTGAGCGTAGCGTTGACCTTGCTGCTGGTGCGCTGGTCGTACTTCACCCTGTCTAGCTTCTTAAGCAGCGCGAGCTCCTCCACGCTCAGAGACGGGGCGGGGCGCTGCTGCACAGGTGCGGCCTCCTGCGGTCCGTGCGCAGCTGCCAGCCCGGTCGATATCCTGGCCAGCAGGTCCTTCGTCTTCGCGAATATGTACGACCTGTCGGAATAGCGCAGGAAGTCGACGTCGTCGCCATCCTTTATGTCTAGGAGCCTCACTAGCTCGGGCGGCAGCGTTATCGTGAGCCTGCCATTTTGCTTGTACACCCTAGCTATGGAATCACCGCTAGTTCTTCGTGATAGACTTTAAAAAGTGTTCGCATGCTCGCGCAGCCGGTACCTCTGCAATCGACGCTCATGTCACGAACGCGGCAACCAACGCGTTGCGCTGAAGGTTGATGGCGCGCGCTTCGGGCCAGACGCCCAATACCGGATGACGTGGCTTTTCTTATGGCGCGCTGTAGTTGCGGCCGCGCTTTCTGAGATGCTACTATCAAAAACGATACGGAAGATATAAATATTGTGATATAAGAACTCTTCGTCGAATTCCTCTTGGATTGGCACAGCACCCAAATTACGGCTGGACCTAGAGACAAGCGAGTGATTCAATGGTAGAAAAAAACACGAATATGCAGGGCAACGGGACCGATGCGGCGACTGGCAGGAATGCATTTGCGCTTGGCACGCCGAAGGATTACGACAGGCTCGAGATGCGGATGGCAGACCCACGGTATCTCATGTTTCTCATGGAGAAGACAAGGAACGGCACGGCCCAGGAGCATGAGGTATTCTCACTTGTGATGCACGTCGCCAGGCTGGCACCGGCGCCGCTGGGCAACCTCATAAGGGAGTGCGGCAGGGAGGACGCCGTGGAGTTCGCCACCTTCGTGTACGAGACGCGCAACAGGCGCGCAGTGAACGGCCTGACGCGCATAGTCATAGGCATAGTGAGCGAGATAGTGCTGCCAGACTACCTGAGGAAGTAAACTACCCACGACTAAAGAGTGTGGGCTTCCTTGTCGAGTATAGGTGAGCGGCTCAGTAGAGCCTGTACGTGGCTCCACGCCACCTCACGCGCCTCGCCGTTTTGCCGGCCAGCAGGTCGGCTAGATAAAGCACTGGCATGAGCGCGACGATTGGGTAGTACGCCGGGCTGTACCTGCGCGTCTGCGCGCAGAACCCTGCTATGTTGAGCAGTAGGGGGGCGGCGAATATGGCGGCCATCGGAGACAGCGCAGCCGCATAGTACGCTAGCAGCACGTCGTTTAGGCAGAACGCCGAGTAGTATGTGACCCCATACTTGAAAAGGGCTCCGTTGCCCTGCAGCGCCCAGGCGGTCTGGCGCACGGACCACTCGTAGAACGTTCCGAAGCTCTCCTTGACGAAGACGGTCGGCATGGCACGTGGGACGCTGACAACGCCAAGCCCCATAGACCTGCTGGCCCTGCCCACAGCTATGTCATCTGACGCGTTTCTTGCCAGCTCAGCAACGACCCTATCTAGAAGCGTGCGCTTGAAGGCCATCGAGCCGCCCCAGGGGAACATCGTGCGGCTACTGTTCTGCATGCTGCGACCGACTAGACCCCACACCAGCTTGACCCTGCTCCAGAAACCTGAGACCGGCGAGAACGTCGGGAACGTAGTGGATACGCCGATGGAGTCGTCGGACAAGAGCGGGCGCACCAGAAGGCGAAGCCAGTCCCTGCCGACCGTGGTATCGGAATCGAGTACTACGAACACGTCGTACTCTCTGCCCAGATTGCGGAGCGCGGTTAGAATGGCGAAGCTCTTGCCGCTGCAGCGCTCGGGCATGCGGCGTCTGTCTGTTATCATCACCCGTACGCCGTGCCGCTCCAGTATCTCGTGACTTGGATCGTCATCCGAGTCTATCACGCCGATTATTTCGTAGTTGCCGTAGCTCTGGTGCTTCGCAGCCTCTATCGTGTCGTCGAAATTAAGGTCGATGCCCTTGCACGGCATTATAACGAGAACGCTCGGCTCCCGCCCCTTGGTGCGTGCGGCGCGCTGACGCTTAGGACCGCGCAGGGCCCTGGAAAGGCCGAGAAGCGTGAGCGCTGAAAGGCCCAGAGAGACAAGGGCCAGAAAAGCTACGATGAAAGTTACGACGCTCACGCAGAACATTCCAGCAAAAAGGATTAAAGCAGAGACGCTGGAAATTTGGAAGCCTCAGCGCCCATTGGGGCGTCACGCCGGCTCGGCTACCCTCTTCAGGATCATGTACGCTGCTGCGTATGTAGGCACCTCGACCACTGTGTCGTTGTATGGTCCGAACTGCTCGCCGCGCATGTGGAACGCCATGACGCTTGCGGTCTTTACTCGCACTGAACCGTCAGTGAAGGCGATGGCGTCGTTCATCGGGTCGAAGCCGCCGAGCTCTGCGACAGACCCTATCCGCTTCGCTATCAGGCCGGTGTCGCCATGGAGCGTGCCTGGCAGCCTTATCAGGTGGTGCAGGTCCTTAGTCACGTTCTTGTCTATCGAGTCGCTCTGTGCTATTGCCTGGTGCGCGGCCACCTTGCGCCAGAATGTGGACTTGTCCTTTATGTACACCATGTCCCAGTTGCCGCTGTTCACGCCCATCTCTATCAGCGCCCTCTTCTTGTATAGCGTGCCGGCAGTACCGGCGTCTATGTCCATCGCAGTCAGCGCCTCCTTCCCCTTGCCCAGGTTGGCCAGGAAGGTCTTCGCTATCCTGCCGGGCCAGCCGCCGTCCGTCGGCTTCGGGCCCATCACCTTGGCGAGGCGCTTGCCGCCCCCGCGCTTCGGCAGCGGCACCAGCCTGAATATCTCGTCTGGATCAAGCCCGCTGCCGCTTATGTACTCGCTCACCTCCCTCCTCGCGTCCGCGCTAAGTTCGAGGGCAGGGCCGGAAGCTACGTGAACGTGGTAGCCCCTATTGCCGCTGAAGTTTATCAGCAGCTCCTTCTCGGAGAAGCCGAAGTCCGGTATCAGGAAGTCCTCTATGAGCCTGAGCGTCTCTGCCCGCACGGCCTCGAAGTCCTTCTCGCAAACCCAGTCCCTGCCATGCTCAGACTGGCACGGCAACCTCAGGTCGGTCGCGTCGAGGTCGAAAATGAGCTCGGCACCAATGAACCCCTTGCGCTCCATGGGCCTGGCGGCAGGGTCCGCGTAGAATGCTGCGGAGTACGACACGAATGGAGGCGCGCTCTCGACCAGGTATCTCTTGAGCGAGGCCTCGCTGGCGAACGCGTAGTGCCTGAACGCTATCTTGCGCTCGTAGTCGCCGAAGCCGAACTCCCTGCGCGCCACCTCGGCTGGGGCCAGGCCTGAAGAACTCTCGTAGAATTTCCTTATGAGCTGCGTTATGATCGATGCGGCAGCCTGGCTCAGCAATCGACCACCATTGTAAAAACTATGCTAACCAAGCTACAAATAACTTGCCACGACTTGCCAAGCGGCGTGGCGCGGCGCGTGAAGATGGTTTAACCAACCGCCAATTCGATCCTAGACTGGCGCCATGCGCAGCGAGCGACTATCAGCGTTGGTATTTAAAACCTTAATCCGATAATCTCTGCGATGTCAAACGCACTGGAGAACACAGCGGAGACGTACACCAAGCACATACGCCTGATCATGATATCGGCGATACCTGCGGTCATAGCTTTCTTGATACCGGTCTTCGCATCGTTCCCTACGTACAATGTGCTCGGCGCTGTATTCATAAGGACCGCGAGCATATTCGCAAACCTCAACGTGCTGAACACTGCGGTCATAGTGGCGAGCGTCTTCTTCTCGCTTCTGTTCCTCAGCTTCGCGATAGTAGCGATAAACGTGGTGGTCAAGCACAGCAGGACATACACGCGCATACGCCAAGAGGTCGTGATGGGTCTGGAGAAGTACACGAGCAGGGTCTTCGTCGTGCTCCTCGCGTTCGCCGCCATAGTCGTGCTCACTGACATAGTGGCGTCAGGCACAGGCTACGGCGGACTCGCGACGTCGGTGGTCGGCCTAGCGGCCACGCCGTTCTTCTTCTATGCGCCTGCATCGATAGTCATAAACGACAACAAGACGGGCAGGGCCGTGACCGCGGGCCTGCGCTTCTTCTTCAAGAGGTTCGACTACGTGCTGATGTGGCTCGTGATCGCCATAGCCGCAACCAGCGCGTTCGATGAACTCTTCATAGGCTTATTCGGCCCGCCGCTAGCTGGCTACGCCCTCCTCATCTTCGACTCGCTGTTCATACTGCCGTTCCTTATCGTGCTTCAGAGCGAGTGCTACATAAAGAGCGTGCCAATGTTAAGGCGCTAGCACAGCGTATCAGCTAGGTGGAATTGTAATGCCAACGGGCAGCGTGCTCAGCCGCACCAGCTTCCTGGTGCTAGCCGTAGCAGCGGTGCTGATCCTGACCCAGGTACCGACCGCGGTAGCGTTCAGCCAGAGCGCGTACACGAACAACTGCCCGTCCACTGGTCAGTTCAACGACGGCCTCTGCCCGCTGTGCGTCTTCACTAACACGATAGGGCCGATAGGCGACTGCGTAGAGTCTACAATACCATACTGGGCGATAGGGATAATGCTCTCGTTCGCGATGGTCGGCATAGCCTACATGCTGGGCGAGGTGCTGAACCTGAGCGGCTTGAAGAACTGGTACCAGGGCGAGCTCTGGGAGTCGACCAAGACCATAATAATAGTCGTGATAGTCTTCGCCACACTGATACTGCTGAGCGGCATAGGGGACGCGCTGGCTGGCCCGTACGTCCCGACCGGATCGCCAGCATCCTCGTTCTCGCAGGTCACCGGCGGCACCAGCATGGGCTCGGTGATAACGAACAACCTGCAGGGATTATACGGCGCCGACGAGGCTTACCTGAAAAATGGTACGACATATCTGAACAACGCCTTCGGCAGCCTCTTGGGCGCCGCCATGGGCATAGACTTCCTGAAGAGCGTTACATTCAATCTGTGGTTGCCGCTGCCGATATTCCCGCCAGTAATCCAGGTATCGGTGGACGAGGGCTCGACGGGCAACATCTTCTACAGCAGCATAATAGACTCGCAGTTCGCGTCTCCGTCATACTCCATGCTCGGTGCAGCTGCGCGACTTGTGGTAGTGCCCACGCTCATCATAATGGAGCTGCAGTATGGTACAGTGACAACTGCACCGCCAAACGGCCTCTTCATTACCATCGTCATGCTCGGCCTGGGCCTGTTCATTCCATTTGGCATAGTCATGAGGGCGTTGCCATTCTTGAGGGGTCTCGGCGGCACAATGCTGGCCATAGGGATAGGGCTCTCGATCGTGTATCCAACGCTGCTTGTGGCGATCAACCTGCCAGTTACCGACATGGTCCTGGGCCAGGCCGTATTCGCCACCTCGCCGCAGGCGCAGTCGCCCTGCAGCGCCGGCCTGCTGTGCTTCCTTATACAACCGATACAGCAGGCCTTTTCGAGCGTCTCCACCGCGGCAAACAGCCTCGTGAGCTTTGGCTCCGGCTTCGGCTCCGCGACTGGGACCGTGTTCGGCGTACCTTCAAGCGTATACCCGGTGGCCAACCTCGTGACGACGAACATACTTGTTGCGCTGCTGCAGTTCATACTCTTCATAATAGACCTGATAGTTGGCTACACGATCATACGCGACGTGGCAGCGCTTATGGGCGGCTCTGTCAGGCTCAGCCTGGGCAGGCGCATGAGTCTTGTGTGACATGACCGGCTTCGTTTATATGGGCAGTGCGCGGCGCACCTCGCTGCTAGCCCTGCTCGTCGTAGCGCTCCTGATCTCAAGGACGTACGCGACAAGCTGCAACAAGCTCACAGCGTTCAGCGACGGCTGGCTCGGCATAAATTTCCTGGTCATACTCGTCAGCATAGTCATCATATCCGCGGTGTACATGCTGAGCAATTTCGTGCCAGGACCGACTAGGGCGAAGATAACCAGCCTGACGAAGGTGGAGCTAACGCAGGTGTTCATAAGCGCCATAATAATAACGGCACTGCTAGGCTTCACCACCGTGGCCAGCAGCATATCCACTTACATGACCAGCGGCCTGACGCAGTCGGCTAGGACAGGCACGGGGTCGACACAGTTCTGCGACCCGTTCCAGTCGGCGGAGTTCTATGTCAGGAACCTCACGTTCAACACCGGCATAAGCCTGGTCAGCTCCATCTACGGCACGTCAGTGTCGTATGCCATAGACTCGCAGGCATTCGATGCGCTCTTTCAGGGCATATACGCAAATATGCCTGCGGAATCCGGTATCGCATCTGGAGTCCCGCTCGGCTTTGCGAAGGTCACGTTCATCCTGGGCTCGAACATAGGCGTGGCATACAGCACTTTCAGCGGCGCGCTCATGGACGTGTTCTCCCCATTCATGATGGTCGGCATGGGCAGCCTTTACATACAATTCGTGCTGCTGCCGCTGATACAGGCAATCGCATTCGTGGTCATCCTGCCTGTCGCACTGATAATGAGATCGCTGGCTTTCGCTGGACAGGGGCTGAGGCCTGCCGCTAACACCGTACTAGCAATAGCGATAGCTGCGTACATAGTCTACCCGATGATGGTCAGCTTCGACCCTGTGCTAATGAACTGGATCTTCACGCAGTGCGGCAGCACAGTTTCAACGCAGAACAGCTTCGGCTGCAACCCGACGAGCGGCTACGTAGGTACCGGCTACGCGCTCAGTAACATACAGGCAGCGCAGTTCCTGCAGTCAAGCCCGATAAACAGCGGCATAAGCTTATTCAACATACACTTCAATGTACCGGCAATTACCACAACGCAGTTCGTCAACGCCCTAGGCTACTTGAGCCCCGCCAGCGTAGTGTCATCGCTGCAGACCATAGCGAACAGGATGTCGCAGTTCCTTTTCCAGAGCACCTTCCTGTTCGCCTTAGACATGGCCATCACGATGGGCTTCGCGGTGGGCCTGGCCAAGGCGCTGAGTAGCGGCATAGAGGGCGCGGCTTCGTTCTGGAGCAGTCTGTGAGGCGGTGCCATGATACCTATTATGCTGTCTACAACGACGGTGGGAAGCGCGATAGGCTCGTGCGCGCAGCAGTCGACCGGCCTGGCCGGCTCGCTGAGCATGTGCGCTGCCCAATCGAATCTGGTGCCGATAATCATAATCGCGTTCCTGCTCGACTCCGCCATAATAAGTATCTGGTACATCGTCGGCTACCTGCTGAACAGCAGCAAGATCAAGGCCGGCGCTACGAGCGAGGTCGTGCAGCTCATAGGCACGGCAGTCATAATCGCGGCCATACTAGGCATAATGGCGCTCTTCGCGCAGACGTATGGTGCGGCGACGGCATCTACGCCATTGGGCAGCAAGTCGATGAACGCCATATGCACGAATCTGGCCAACCCGACCACCGGCTCGCAGTTGGACATATTCTCAGGCAACATGATAAGTCCGCTGTACAGCGGTAACTCGCAGGGACCGTACAACTTCCTCGATGGATGGATCGGCACCACCAGTAGCTTCCCGGGGCTGTGCAGTATGGTGACGAATCCATCGACCCCGACGGAGCAGCTTGACTACCCACTGGCTGCCACGAGCGTTGTCATAGCGAATATAACCAACCAGACGCTAAGCAACCTGAACTCGCTCTTCGTTGTTGACTCGTTCATAGGCTTCCTCGACTTTTTCTCGCCACAGATAAACATCTGCGTGCCGCCGACAGACACACCACAGTGCTTCCTGCCGAACCCTGCAGAACCCATACTATTCGGAATCCAGGCGTCGTACACCCCGTATGCCGGCTACGACTTCCTTTACGAGGCATATGCGCCTCTGGGCGACCTGCTTAGTCTGGCATTCGAATCCTACTTCGCGCAGTTCCTCTTCGTGATGGCCATGCTCTTCGTATGGCCATACATGCTGTTCATCGGAATAGCGCTGCGCGCGACGCCGTTCACCAGGAAGGTCGGCGGCATGTTCATAGCCATAGCTGTAGGCGCAGTGATACTGCTGCCCATCGTGTACGGCATCGAGTACTCGGCGATGGCCGGTGGGATACCGCAGCCATCGCAGGCCACAGTATTCAACTCGTTGAACTACGGCTTTAGCCCGGTCACGAAGATACCGCAACTGTGCGAGCCAGGCGACAGCAACTGCTTCACGTCGCCCTACATCAGCACCAGCATCGTTGGCGCTGTGTTCAGCGTAACCGGTACGCCAAGCCCGTGCGCGGCGCCGGCATCGTTTACCCCGCTGACATCCTCGAGCGATTGCTTCACGAACTACTCTGTGAACTTCTTCGTCACGCCGAAGTATGACCAGATTGCGCACTATTACGGCTGCTGGCACAGCAGCCTGATTCGCGCTGAGCTGACGGACATCGATGAGACGCTCATACCAGGAGCTAACCTTGTCGGCGGTGCTATAAGCGCCTTTGGGGGCTCCACGCCGAGCACGCCCATCAGCTACCCGCTGATATACGGCTGCACTCCTGCCGGCGGCGAAGGCCTGCTGTTCTCGTTCTTCAACGCCTACGGGGTCACGGGCGTCACTGCGTACTTCCTGCCGATGATAAACCTGCTCATAGTGATAGCAGGAGTCATAGGCTTATCGGGCGCGCTCGGAGGCGACACCGAGTTGGCGGGTCTCGCAAAACTGGTGTAAGCCTTGGGTCGTGCAAAGAATTTCAAGCCTGCGCTCGGCGCGCTCATAGTGGCGACTATACTCATGGGCGGCTTCGCGTGGGCGACTGGAACAGGCACATCATCGAGCGGAGCCACTACGTCGCTGCCCGCCATAATACCGACCAACACGTGCGCCAATATGATAAATGACGCGGGCGGCGCCTTCGGCAATGCCGGAGCCTACACCTCGCTGCTCGGCTATGCAGTGCTGATAATGCTCGTCATGATGGCGGCCGCCGGCCTGATCTACGCCCTCGGCTACGCCTTCGGCATAGACAAGATGATCAGGTTCTCGAAGTCAGAGCTGGGCGAGATAGCGGTAACTGCCGTGGTGGTCGGCGTGCTTATAGGGACATGGTCTGCAGCGACTGCGGCGCACAGTGTGGTCAGCGGCACTGGAATTCTGCCGATAGCCGGCGGCCAGTTCAGCAGCCAGGTCTTCGTCAGCAACTGTAACTACCTCATCGGCGGCTCGGAACAGATACTGACGCCGCTCGTCGTACTGGCGCTAGAGAACATACCGCTCAGCCTAGCCTCGTCGACCGCGATATCGCTTGAACCGACCGGCTTTGGGATAGCCTTCAAACCCCTCGCCGGCCTGTCCTTCCTGAACGGCCTACTGGGCTTACTGGTCAGCATAGGCGGCATGGTATTCGGAGTACTCTTCGGCTTCGGAGCGTTCATGGCGATCATCTACGCTCTCTTCCCGATCTTCCTTTTCGTCGGCATCGTGCTCAGGACAATACCTGTTACGAGGCCCGCGGGCGGCGCCTTCCTGGGGCTGTTCGTCGGCTTCTACATATTCTTCCCCCTTCTGCTCAACCTCATGCTCACGTACCTGCAGGGCGCGACGCCGGCTTCCATGGCGATACAGTTCTGCAACTCGCAAGTGAGCGGCACTAACGTGCTGCAGTACTTCAACGCGATGGGCAACTGTTTCGGCAGCACTGGCCTGACGTTCGGCGCGCTGATAAGTGGCGGCTCCGGTCTCATAAACGGTTTCACATCAGTGCTGGAGGTCAACCCGATATCGATATTCATAGTGAACGTAATAGAGCCGGCCTTCTACACACTTCTTGCCGTTATCATGTCGCTGGTGCTGTCGTACGACTTCATGGAGACACTGGCATCGCTGCTGGGCTCTCCGAGCCTGAAGTCCCACACGGCGCTCAAGAGCGTGATATGAATGTACGCCAAACTAACCGCAATGGCCCTGCTGTCGCTGCTCGCGATATTCGCAGCGACTGGCATTGCGCAGGCCGCGCGGGCGCCCGTCCAGTTCGCGCTCGGCGTGGCAACGTACACGCCGCCGCTACTGAGCAGCTGGGAGGCCATCGCATCGATAGCGATCCTGACCGTGATAGGCGTCGCGGCCATGGTATACATGCTGGCTGGCGTAATCACGAGCCCGAACGCCAGGGCGTGGTCCCGTATGCAGGTATACGAGGCGCTGCTGTCGATGGCGCTCATTGTGATCTTCGGCGCATTCTCATCGATGCTATTCATGAACCCGATCGGATCGTTCGGCGGCCCTGCGAGCGGTATGACCGGCATCAACGGCGTGAACGTGGTGCCCTACGCATGCAACGGCGCCCAAACGATGTACGACCTGTCGACGTGCGACATAAGCACATTCGTCAGTACAGCGATAAGCTACTTCGCGGCGTTGTACTATGCTGGATGGGGCACTGCGCTGGTGCCTGGCGTCAGCATAAGCACATACCCGCTCACCTTCCTCGGCCAGTCTTCGATAACCTTCGGCGGCGAGGTACCGAGCCTATTCCCGAGCAGCGTGATATCCATGATGTCTATGGCCGAATCAGGCCTCCTGCTGCTCATAATGCTCAACCAGATGCAGGTCCTCATACTCGGGTCTGCGATACTGTGGCTCTCATTCTTCATGGTGCTCGGCCTGGTGGCGCGCACCTTCGGCTTCACACGCACGTTCGGTGGGGCGATGATAGCGTTCGGGCTTGGTCTAGGGGTCATATACCCGTTGCTGGTCAGCATAAGCTACGGCTTCGTTAACGTGCAGATGCAGTGCGGCGTGCCAGGTGCACTGCCCGGCTGCCTCACTCCAGGCGGCGCGGCTATTGACATAGTGGGCCTGGTGATAGGCCTAGCCCTAGGCACGGTGACCGGCGGCGCCTCGCAGCTCAATCCGAACACGATAGTGCAGCTGGGCTATCTGGTCACCGGCCTGCTGATAATACCAATGCTCAATTTCGCAGTGCTCGATGCGTTTATAATAGACTTCTCGAGAGCTATAGGGGAGCGCGTGGATTTCATGTCGCTCCTAGGAAACCTCGTGTGACAATGGTGTTCGCTTGCGCATGAAGAATCTGATGGCTGGGCTCGCGCTGATGGCGATTGTGGCCACGCTAGTGGCAGCGCCGTTAGCCACCGCAGGAGGCGGGGGTGGCGCGATACCGTGCGGCGGAGTGCCGCAGAGCATAGCCGAGCACCTACAGAGCAACGAGGCTTGGTACTGCCCGATAAACCAACAGATAGCCGCCCAGTGGGCCAACAGCATGCCGATAGCCATAGTGGCTGTGCTGCTGGCGTTTACCGTCGCGGCCATAATATTCATGATAGGCACAGCGGTTAAGAGCGACAGGGTGCGCAACTTTGGCGTGGGCGAGTTGTACGAGGCGCTTGCCAGCGCGATAATTGTGGCGGCTTTCATGTACGTCGCGTCAGTTGTTTTCGGCTACGGCCTAGGCGCACTGGTCGGCCCGGTAAACCCTTATGCAGTATCGTTCAACCTGATAACCAATACCGTGAGCACCGCGGAGCAGTTCTACAGCACGCTGTACCAGATATACTTCCTTGACTCTTTCTACGCATCGATTAACGTGAACATATATGGCAACATCGAGTCGCTCGGAGCAGGTTCAATCGCGCAGATATTGGTCGCAGGCAACGGAGCCCTGAACCTGCTCAGCATGGCGTACAAGTTCCCGCTGGTATTCTTCTTCATCCAGCCTGCGGATCTTGTTTCAAAGCTGCTGAGCGACGGCATACTCGCGCTCTACGGAGAGTACTACCTGCTCGTGTTCTTCGCGGTTTCTGCGATACCGGTTTTCCTCGTGCCAGGGATCGTATTCAGGGCAATCTACCCGACGAGGGCATTCGGCGGCATGCTGATAGCGCTGGCGATAGCGTTCTATCTTGTAATGCCTGGCCTCTTCTCGATAGCGTACTACTTCACCACACCACAACTGCAGCAGCAGCTAAGGACCGGCGCTTCGCAGCTTGCCCTTTACGGGTCGGGCTCAGGCGCCATCACCAACGCGCAGTCATCGACATCACCGATAGTTGAGACACTCGGGACGATCAACGCTGCGATGAGCTCGTTCTGGCTGCTCATACTATTCTACCCCGGCCTGATAATAGCAGTAACCTACTCGTTCGTGACACAGATAGCGAATTTCATAGGTGGGGCTTCTTACACCGGCAGCAAGCTGCGCTCGTTCATATGAGCCAGTTCAGTAGGACCTGGCGAAGTTGACCACATGCCTGGCGTCCTTGCCGCAGACGACGCACTTCTTGCCGCCGGCCCTGCCCTGCGCAGAGAACGGCATGTTGGTGCTCTTGGCACCCGTCTTCTCCTTGACCACGGCCTCGCAGGCCGCATCGCCGCACCACGGTGCCTGCACGAAGCCGCCTGATTCCAGGCTCTTTGCCAGGGAGTCCATGCTCTCTACGAAACGCGTGTTCGCATCCATGAAAGACAGGGCCCTAGCATACAGGTTGTCGTTTATTGATACAAGCGTCTCTGTGAGAGCGCCCTCTAGCCCCTCGAGTGACATCTTCGCCTTCGTGCCAGTATCGCGCCTGACGACCGTAACCGAGTGGCCTTCGGCTTCCCTACGTCCTATCTCTAGCCTTATCGGTACGCCCATGAGCTCGTACTGGTTGAACTTCCAGCCTGGCGAGTACGCGTCGTCTAGGTCGGTGTGCACCCTCAATCTCTTGATCGAGTCCTCGACCGACTTCGCGTAGCTTGATATTGAATCCCTATCGGCACTGCCGTAGATCGGCACTATAGCTACCTGTATCCTCGACACGAATGGCGGCATCACGAGACCCTTGTTGTCGCTGTGGGTCGCGACCATCACGCCGAGCTCCCTCGTCGAAATGGCGTAGGTGTTCTGGTATGCGTACTCGCGCGCGCCGGCCTTGTTCAGGAACGTGATGTCGAAGGCCTTCGAGAAATTCTGGCCGTCGCTGTGCCAGGCCGGCCCCTGTATCACCTTGCCGCTCGGGAGCAGGTGCTCAAGGCTGTACGACGCGACGGCGCCGGCGAACTTCTCGCTGTCGGTCTTGCGCCCGGGCACGCACGGCAGCGCCATGTAGTCCTTGAGGACTCGCACATAAATGCCTAGTATGGCGTCGCGCTCCGCGTCTGCTTCCTGCTGCGTGGCGAAGACGCTGTGGCCCTCGTTCCATAGAAACTCCCTGGTGCGCAGAAGCGGCACCGCGTGCTTGAACTCCCACCTTACGACGTTGTTCCACTGGTTCAGACGCATGGGCAGGTCGCGCCACGAGCGTATCCACTTGGCATACGAAGGGTACATTATCGTCTCCGATGTCGGCCTGACGGCGAGGCGCTCCTCGAGTTTGGAGCTGCCGGCCTCGGTGACCCAGGCGACCTCTGCGGAGAAGCCAGCTATGTGCTCCTCCTCCTTATTGAGAAGCTTCTCCGGTATTAGCGACGGGAAGCAGGCGTTCTGGATGCCATCGCGCTTGAACAGGGCGTCGACGGCCCTCTGCACGCTCTCCCACGCGAAGTAGCTGTCGGGCCTGAGGACTATGGCACCTGACACGTCGCTGTAGTCGATAAAGCCCGAACTGGTGAGCACCTGTGTGTACCATTCTGAGAAGTCAGTTTCCTTCTTGGCGGTTATGCCTAGTCCCTTCTCCCTGCCAGTATTCGATTCGGTTGCCACGCTCTCGACCGTGCTCTGGTAGGATTGTGCGTCGCTCTTTTTATTTATTTGCCGCTGACCAGCGCAGCCGCTGTGCCGCCGACGATGGCCTCGGCATCGGCCCTGTCTATGCGCTTGAGCTTGCCACCGCAGGCGCACCTGAAATTCGACTCGAAGGCCTTGTCGAACGGTATTACCTCATGGGTGTCTTTGAAGTCCCGGCTGCAGACGAAGTAGTCGTTGCACTGGTCGTGCACAGTTGACGATTCCTGCGCCGAACCGTTGACATAGCTTATGAAGCTGTCGAGCTTGTCGACGTTTATGAACCATGCGAAGAGCAGCCAGCCATTGGTGTTCTTGGCTACGTAATAGTTGGTTATGCCGTAGCCTTGAAGTATGTTCAGTATACGCCTTACCGCATTTATCTTTAGGCCTAGTTGCTCCGCGATATAGTCGTCGGTGCGTGACGTCGCCAGCATGCCTATGACGTCGAGAGCGACCGCGCCGACGTTCTTCCTCAAATACTCGGCTATCAACTCGTTGCCAAGCAAATCGTTTATCGCCTTGCGCACTACCTCTGGCTTCTTGATGTTGAGGTTCTTCATCTTGGCCTTGTGCTCGCCGTCATACCCTATGCTAGATGCGTCAGCGACCTTCAACGCAATCTCCTGAGCTTCGCGCTTAGGAGGCAGCGACGTCTTATCTACCCCTATCGCCGCGCCTGGGCTGCTCGCATGGGTCTTGCGCTTCGGATCACTGGCAGGCACCTTTATTACTGCGCCATGCGCTCCCTTGCGTATGGCCGTGGTCCTGGCGCTGCGCATGGGTGCATGCCCATGGCTGCGCGCTGTTTTTTTCTTACTGCTAGCAGAGGCACCAGCCCCCTTAGACAACTTCTTGGAAGACACTGTATAACCTGCCTGAGATAGTTTTGTGCATTTTTCAATATTTAAAGCTACTGGTGTCAATGGCTTTGCTCAAATATTCATTTCTGCTCATAAATCATCGTATCTGCCCAAAATTGCGGTTTACGAGCAGATTTGTGAGCGAAGTAGCCATAGCGATAAGAGTTAAATAGGTTTTGGGCCATATCTACGCAGCCTGGAGCGATTGCTTGTGGTGGTGCCCGACTGGCGCACCCGCACAAGGTCGCCGTGAGTGGCCGTCTCGCTTATTTACGGTGTTTGTATGGCGAAATCGTACGTGAAGTTTGAGGTACCGACCGAGGTCGTGTCTAAGACTTATGAGGCACTGCAGCTTGCAAAGCAGTCCGGCGCCGTAAAGAAGGGCGCGAACGAGGTTACGAAGAGCATAGAGCGAGGGCTGGCGTCGTTCGTGGTCATGGCCGGAGACGTCGAGCCTGAGGAGGTAGTGATGCACATACCGATGCTATGCCAGCAGAAGGGCGTGGCTTACTCGTATGTGCCGAGCAAGCTTGAACTGGGCAAGAGCATAGGTCTTGGGGTGCCGTGCACTGCAGTGGCTGTAGAGAATCAGGGCAATGCCGCATCCTCTATAAAGGACATAGTATCGAAGCTTACTGGCATATCGCAAAAGCAGGCGAAGGAGCCGATAGCAAAGGCCGATGCCTCCAATGAGGCGAAGAAGTAAAACCAACTGAGGTGCATCCGGATGGCCGCCGAAGAGAGACAGTTTTCTGGCTTCCTCGCTGAGATCGTAGAGATAAGGGGCGGGGTCAAGACCGGCATATCCGGAGAGATCTACGTCGTGTCGTGCAGGATACTCGAGGGCAAGGACAAGGGCAGGATAATAAGGAGGAACATGCTAGGACCGGCCAGGGTAGGCGATGTCATAAGGCTGCCTGATACAAGCAGGGAAGCGAGAGAGATAAGGGTGAAGTGAGCCTATGCCGCGCAGATGCACTTACTGCACAAGGGAGATACCGTTCGGCACTGGTATGATGTACGTGCAGCGCGGTGGCGAGGCGCACTTCTACTGCTCGAGGCGCTGTTTCAGGAACAGCGTCGTAATGCATAAGCGCTTCAACAAGAAGGAGCTCGTAACTAAGAGCGCCGCAAGGACCTAGCGCTTCTTCTCCTCTTCGAAAATCTCGTCTAGGTCGAGCTTCTCGGTCTCTTTCATCTTCCTGGCTATGCCCTCCTCAGTGTACTCAGGGAAATCGACACCGCTGACGACGATCATGACGCGCAGGGCATCGCGCTGCATGTTCTGTTCTATCCTGGCGCCCCACTTGAGCATCGCGTCCTTGCTTATCCTGCGCGCCACCTCCTGGAAGACGGTCTCGGCCTCGCGCAGGGTCAGGCTCTCGCCGCCCACGATGTTGACGAGCGCCTTCTTCGCGTTTCCGAGGCTAGCGTCGAGGAGCGGGCTCTTTATCGCGTTCTCTAGAGCTATCGATGCGCGGCCGGTGCCGTCGCTCGCGTTGGCGCCCTCCCCGGAACCTATGACCGCGTAGCCGGACTCCTTCAGCACCATCTTGAGGTCGGCGAAGTCTATGTTGACCATTCCCGGCTTCGTGACCATCTCCACTATGCCCTTCGTGGCGCTGGCTAGAACCTCATCGGATACCCTGAATGCCATGTTGAGCGGCAGGTCCGGCGCTATCGCTAGGAGTTTGTCGTTGTGGATTATGATGACGGTGTCAGCAACCTTGCTAAGCTTAGACAGGCCCTCCAGGGCGTTGCGCATGCGCATCTTGCCCTCGCTGGAGAACGGTAGCGTAACAATAGCCACGGTCAGCGCGCCCACCTCCTTTGCCTCATGCGCTATGACGCTAACCGAGCCGGTGCCGGTGCCGCCGCCCAAGCCGCAGGTAACAAAAACCAGGTTGGAACCCTCGAGCAGGTGCCTGATCTCCTCCCTGCTCTCTATCGCCGCTTCCTCACCGACCTTGATGTCGCTGCCTGCGCCGAGACCCCTGGTGACCTTCTTGCCGAGAAGCAGCTTGCGCTCGGCCTTGGTCTTGACGAGATGCGGCGCATCGGTGTTCATGGCTACCGTTATGGCACCCTGCACGCCCACGCCTGCCAGCCTGGCTATCGTGTTGCTGCCGCTGCCGCCGGTGCCGACTATATATATTTTAGGCTTGGCGCTCTCTATGAACTTCAGTATCTCCTCATCGTCAGGTGAAAGAACCTCGGTCGCCTCCATCGCCAATCGCCCGATTAGTGTTTCTCGGAAAGAGATAAAAACCTGATTGTGCACTCGTCGATTCGGGGCGATGCGCACGCGCAGAATCCGACGCTTCATGCCGCAATATCGCATTGTATATAAGTATAAATTATTTACTTTTACTATACTTTTATTTATTTGTGTAAAAGATTTTATTTTGGCGGCCGCTTTTGCTCTATGCGCGCATTGGCGTGACCTGGAGAGAGCTTTTTTAAATCTATTGATGCATATCACTACCAGGTGACCAGTATGAGCGACATCAACAGTGTAATTGCGGAGCCGAAGGCTTCCGAGGAGTTCGGCGCGGCAGAGATAAAGATCGTTACTGCCGGGTTTGGCGGGGCGGGCAACAACATAGTTAACCGTCTTCTCAAGGCGGGTGTGAAGGGCACCGAGTTCATTGCACTCAACACCGACGCCCAGCACTTCAAGCTTGTTGACGACAGGATAAAGAAGATACTTATAGGTAAGAGCATAACCCGCGGCCTGGGCGCTGGCGGCGATCCGAAAATCGGCGAGAAGGCGGCCGAGGTAGACAGGCAGACTATAGAGGAGGCGCTCTCTGGCTCCCAGCTGGTATTTCTGTGCGCTGGCATGGGCGGCGGTACGGGCACTGGCGCGATAAAGGTCGCGGCACAGGTGGCGAAGGAGCAGGGCGCCATAGTCGTCGCTATGGTTACATACCCGTTCGACCTGGAGCGCGTTCGCAAGGTCAAGGCTGAGGAGGGCATACAGGAGCTCCGGAGGTACAGCGACAGCGTGATCATACTGGACAACAACAGGCTGGTCAAGCTGGCCCCGAACCTCCCGATGGACGAGGCGTTCAAGTTGGCCGATGAGGTGCTGGCCAAGGCCATAGGCGGCCTTGTCTGGACCATAACGCAGCCTAGCCTGATAAACATAGACTTCGCTGACGTGAGGTCCATAATGGGCAACGGCGACGTGGGCTTCATAGCTGTAGGTAACGGCAAGGGCAACGACAAGGTGGGAATAGCTGCCGAGGCTGTGCTCAAGAACAAGCTCCTGGACGTCGACTTCGAGGGAGCGTCAGGTGCCCTCGTGCACATATCCGGCGGCACCTCGCTAACCATAGGTGATGCGATAAAGGCTGGCGACCTCATAACGAGCAGGATGGACCCGAAGGCCAACATAAAGTGGGGGGCGCGGATCATACCGGGCTTCGAGGATCAGATCGAGATCGTTGCCATAGTCACTGGCGTAAAAGGCTCTAGCATTGTCGGCAAGCCTGAGATGAAGCAGAAGGCGCCGTACAGCGAACTGGAGTCCATATGAAGGCAGGCGACGCCTTCATCACGTTTGGGTGAGTATATGGTTTTGGAGAACCCGGATTCGGAAGAGTTTAGCGCGAAGCTTGCGGTGGTTGGCCTCGGCGGGCAGGGCAGCAACCTGATAAACAGGTTGTACAACAGCGGCATAAAGAGCGCCGCGACGTTTGCCTTCAACACCGACGCCAAGCACCTCAACATAGTCAGCGCGCACAGGAAGCTGCTCCTTGGCAAGAGCATAACCAACGGGCTGGGCGCAGGCGGCTACCCAGAGATTGGTGCCAAGGCTGCGGACGCGAGCAGGACGGAGATAACGAACCTGCTGCAAGGCTACGACCTTGTCTTCCTCGCTGCCGGCATGGGAGGCGGCACAGGGGGCGGCTCAGCGCCGGTGGTGGCGCAGATAGCTAGGGAGCAGGGCTCGCTAGTCGTGGCTTTCGTGACGTACCCGTTCGCGCTGGAGCGCAGCAGGAAGACAAAGGCCGACTGGAGCCTGCAACAGCTCACGAAGAACGCAGACACGACGATAATAATCGAGAACGACAGGCTGCTGAGCTACGCACCGAACCTGCCGATGGAGAAGGCCTTCGAGCTCATAGACAACATCACGGCCAACGCGGTCAAGGGCATAGCGGACACGATAATGCTGCCTAGCCTGATAAACCTCGACTACGCTGACGTGCGCACTGTCATGCGCGACGCTGGTGCAGCTGTGATAAACATAGGCACTGGAAACGGCAGCGACAGGGTAGAGCACGCGATAAAGTCTACGCGTTCGCACCCGCTGCTGAACGTCGACACCACCGGAGCGAAGAGCGCGATGGTACACGTGACCGGAGGGACCTCGCTGACGATAGACGAGGCCACGCGGGTTGGCGCAGGGGTCACGGAGGACCTTGACGCGAAGGCGAATGTCATATTCGGAGCCAGGCTTATGCCGGACATGGGCGACCAGCTTAGGGTGATGTCGATAATCACAGGGGTCAAGCCAAGGCTCGGGCAGGGCATACCCGAACCGAGGGGCTACGACAGCAAGTACGCAGCGTCCGACTTGAACCTAGGCCTCGAACTGATATGAGCGCGCAGGAACTGCAGCGGCGACGGCGAGCCATGTAGTCTCACCCACGGGCACCGCAGTGGCTGCCGCTAAGGCATAAATACTGTTGGTGCTCAATCCCATATTCGGCGTGGCGAGCCGCGCCGGATATGGCGGGGTAGCTCAGCTGGTTAGAGCGCTAGACTCATATGCATAGCACTATGAGTTTTGAGCCGAAAGGCTATGACGAGAAATCTAGAGGTCGCGTGTTCGAGTCCCGCCCCCGCCACTTAAACTTTTATGCGCGGATGGCAGCCATCGTGATACGCGGTCACCTTCGTATCAGATGGTTGCCGCGCGGCTCTTGCGCGGCAGCCTCCGACGCCCTCGCATAGGCTATCACGGCCCTGATGTAGAAAGCTTCAGACCATGCCAGATCGCTTATCGGGGCGCCGCCGTTCTTGTCAAGGTACCTTTCTGGGTCGCGGCCAGGCGACTCTGGGTTCACAGTCTCCTGCTCCGGCAGGGAACCCCCACTGCCGTCTAGGTACTTGTGTCTTATGTAGTCTATTACGCGCCATGCCTCGGGGAGCTCGCCGCGGCCCGCGTGGTAGCTGGCGAACTCCAAGCCGAGCAGCAGCCACCTGCCGCCGTCGAAGTATGTGTCGCCCAGGTACCGCACCGGGAGAACGTTGCCAGCGAAGAGCTCCGTCTCCATCGCCTCGACGGTGCGCCTCTCGACCTGATCGTAATCCTGTAGGTGTGGCTTGAACATCGTGAAGACGAATATCTCAGCTGCGTCAAGCTCCATTATCGGGTCGGATTCGAAACCTCCGTTCTGGCTAAAGACCCTCTTTGCCCTGTAGAGCACGCCGTCCCTAACGAAGAGGCGGTCCAGGAACCTGTCTATGCCTTGGTGGTTAAGCTCGCTGTCGTAAGCGCTGGACAGCGCGGCCGGAATGCCCACGCCAAGCTTCGCTGCAAGAGCCTTTGCGGCCCGCACACCCCGCGAGATTGAAGAGATCGAGTATGCGTGCAGCTTGTCGTTTTCAGTTTCCCAAGCGTTCGAGCACTCGGTCTTGTAGAACTTGAGCATGTACTCGAGGGACAGCGTTAGAAGCCCGGACGCCTGCCCACGCGCATCTCCCAGTGAAGCCGCGCCGAACTCGTCGACGAAGCGCTCCGTAGCTATTAGGACGAGCGGCACGGAATCGTACTGCCTAAGCCAGCTGTCCTTGTCGCGCTCTGTCGCGTCAGAGTGCGCCGAACCTTTGACTACGCCGCTAAAGTACGAGCCATCGCCGCCGACCCTTGCGGGCACGTGGTTCTTGAGTTTCTTGAACTCGTTGTCATCAAGGCTAGAAGCTATGCCGCGCCTCATGTTGTCGGAGCTGGACCCTATGGCAGACCACATGAACGTTATTATGCTCTTTGCCAGGCTCTTGGCCTCGTCAGCCTCGCTTGGGTGCCCGTGGTCCGACAGGTACTTCGCGGCATCGACCAGGGATATGGCGACCATAGCGGAATCACGGAACCATGCGGGCGAATACCACTCGTACGTTGTCGACGCCTTCATGAAGCCGCTGCCGTCCACATGATCCTTTATGTGCCTTATGCCAGTGATTATCTCGCTGGTGATATCGGCCACACGGCCGTAATCTACGCCAATGCGCGTGCCGTCAGGACCGCAAGAGTCGCGGGTAACGCTGTGCAACATTGAGTCACCAATGCATTAAGCTTCTGCCCGCACGCTTTTAAGCGTTACGCCAGTTCACGACGAATGCGCGATTGAAGATTTAGTAAGGCTTAAAAAGGTTGTGCTTTAAATAGTAGCAAGAAACACAGTTTCTACGTGGGAGATAGAATGCAAGAAGAAGATAGGCAAGGAGAAGGCATGGAAGGAGAAGGACGCGAGAGGGGAGGCTTTAGGATAAAGCCGAGCTACTTCCTGCCAAAGCCCGTAAAGGTGGGCGACGAGCTGCAGGTCAAGGTCGAGGCTACCGGCGCGAGGGGTGATGGCATTGCAAAGAAGGACGGCTTTGTCATCTTCATAAAGGGCGCGAAGGAGGGCGACGACATAAAGATAAAGATCGTCGAAGTAAAGGCCAAGTCGGCGCTTGCCGAGATAGTCGGTTAACGCCGTTGTGCTTACTGCAGTGTTTTTTACTTTTTGTTTCTTAATTAATATGGTTTAGCGGAGCATATGCAGTGTTTTGATGTACGATTCTGGGTGCGATTCCAAATGGGACGCCTTCTGGGAGAAGCGCGGCATTTTCAGGTTCGCTGAGAATGACACGTCGCGGCCAGTGTTCTCGATGGACACGCCGCCGCCCAACACGACCGGCGGGCTGCACATGGGGCACGTGCTCGACTATATCACAATAGACATACTGGCGCGCTACAAGAGGCTCGCCGGCTACAACGTCTTCTACCCGCAGGGCTGGGACACGCAGGGATTCCCTACGGAAACCGCGGTTGAGAAGGCCTACGGCAAGGGCATGGGGAGGGACGCCTTCTATGCCAAGTGCGTAGAGATGGCGACGGAGAGTATGCAGACGATGAAGGGACAGATGCGCAGGCTCGGCTGCACCTTCGACGAGCGCTACGAGTACGTGACGATGTCGCCATCGTACAGGAAGCTGGTGCAGCTCTCGCTCATAGAGATGCACAAGAAGGGCTTCGTTTACGTGGCCAAGCACCCGGTCTATTGGTGCACGCACTGCAACTCCGCGATAGCCAGGGAGGAGACGACTGACAGGAACGAGAAGACTGCGCTCAGCTATGTCAACTTCAAGATGAGCGGCCGCGACCTGACTATAGCTACGACAAGGCCTGAGCTCATGCACGCGTGCGTTGCCATCGCGGTCAACCCCAAGGACGACAGGTTCAGGCACCTGATAGGCGGCACTGCAGAGGTGCCCATGACTGGGCGTAGCGTGCCCATAGTGGGCGACGATGGCGTTGAGATGGCCTTCGGGACCGGCGCTGAGATGGTGTGCACCTTCGGCGACAAGATTGACATAGAGATGTACTACAGGCACAAGCTCGAGCTCATCGAGGCTATGGACGACAGGGGCAGGATTAAGAATTCCGGGAAGTTCGACGGCAAGAGCGTTACAGAGACCAGGAAGGGCGTGCTGGACGAGCTCAAGAAGAGCGGGTCCATGGTGAAGCAGGAGCGCATAGACCACACGGTCAAGGTGCACGACAGGTGCGGCACACCGATAGAGCTGATAGCGTCGGAGCAGTGGTTCATAAGGACAAAGGAGCACGCGAGCAAGATAAAGGAGCTAGCGGACGAGATAGAGTGGGTGCCGGCATTCGCGAAGCAGCACATGTTGGACTGGGCAGACCACATAGACTGGGACTGGGCGATATCTAGGAACAGGATCTTCGGCACGCCGCTGCCGTTCTGGCGCTGCAGTGGGTGCGGCCACATAGAGCCGGCTGCAGTGTCTGCGCTGCCAGTGGACCCTGCCAAGGACAAGCCGCCGCTTGACAAGTGCCCGAAGTGCGGCGGCGGGCTCTCTGGCGAGACCGCGACATGCGACGTCTGGGTCGACTCGTCGATAACGCCGCTGGTGATAGCCGGCTGGCCTGACCTGAAATCCAGGAACAGGGGCCAAGCCCTCTTCCCTTCTAGCATAAGACCGCAGGGCGTCGACATAATAAGGACTTGGGCTTTCTACACGATATTCAGGGCGTGGGCGCTGACCGGAAGCAAGGCGTTCGAGCGCGTCGTGGTCCATAGCATGATACTTGGACCGGACGGCAGGGAGATGCACAAGAGCTGGGGCAACGCTGTCGACGTCGATGAGCTCGTGGCCAAGTACCCGATAGACGACATAAGGCTGTGGGTGTCGCTGAGCGGGGCCATGTCGAAGGACAGGATCTTCTCGTACAAGGACGTGGACTTCGCCAAGAGCTTCATCACAAAGCTGTACAATTCTGCCGTGTTCGTGAAGAAGGCGCTCGACGCTGCTGGCGAGATAAAGAGCGAGCCGCACGAGAGCATGAACATCTTCGACGTCTGGATTCTCAACGAGTTCAACTCACTCGTCGGCAGGGTGAAGGGCTTCTACGATGCGTTCAACCTGTACGAGGCCACGAATGCGATAGTTAACTTCTACTGGCACACGTTCTGCGACTTCTATATAGAGGACGTGAAGTACAGGATATACTCGAACGAGGACGGTATGGCTGGCAGCAGGAGGGCGGCGGCCTTCACGCTCAGGCACGTGCTGCTCGGCACGCTTAAGCTCATCGCACCTGTGGCCCCACACGCTGCAGAGGAGATAAATTCGATGATAAGCGACGCCAGCATTTTCGAAGGCGGGCTGCCGGAGCACACAGAGCAGCACGGCGGCGCAGACTACGTCGTCAACGGCGTGGTCTTCAGGAGCAACATAATGTCGACGGACCTGGCACAGACCGGCGCGCTGCTGAACGACATAATAAGCGACGTCAGGCGGGCGAAGGCTCAGGCGAGGATCGCGCTGAACCATGAGATAGGCTCAATAAGCGTGACGGTGCCGCAGCCGTTCTTCGACCAGGTGGGGCAGGCCAGGGACGAGCTGCGCAGGATCTGCAACGCTAAGGGCGTCGTCGTAAAGGCGGGCGCGGACTACGCCGTAGCTATTAATATATAGCTTTCCGTGCAAATAAGTCTGCCGTTTTGCGCCCGGCGCACATGCGCCGCGTGTTGGCGTGCACTGGTATGCTTGGTGTTTGATCAATGGCAAGGATGCACTCGAAGAAGCACGGTAAGTCCAAGTCCAGGAAGCCGGTTATCGAAGCCGGAGCTGTCCCGGAGGGGCTCACGCTCAGCAAGGACCAGATAACCGAGCTGGCGCTCGAGTACGCGAGGCAGGGGCTAGGGCCCGAACTGATAGGGGAGAAACTCAAGCGCGAGCACGGCGTACCATACATCAAGCAGATAATGGGCAAGCGTCTCGTCGCGGTGCTGGCAGAGAAGGGCCACAAGCAGGCAATCCCATCGGACCTCATGAACCTGATAAGGAAGGCAGTGAGGATAAACCAGCACATGGCAAAGAACGGGCAGGACGCGCACAATAAGATTAACCTTGTCAGGACCGAGTCGAAGATATGGCGCCTGACAAAGTACTACAAGAGCGCCGGCGCGCTGCCGGAGGGCTGGCACTACGACCCGAAAGAGGCGGTGCTGCTGGTGAAAGGCAGGGTGTGATGAATGGCGGTGCAGAGATCTGTCGACAAGTGGAAGATGAAGAAGTGGCTCTCGATCTACGCACCGCAGGTCTTCAACGGCGTCGAGATTGGCGAGATGCCGGCCAACGATGAGAAATCTGCTATCGGCAGGAACATAACCGTGAGCATGGACGCGCTCACGCACAACCCGTCGCACGCGTATTCGAACGTTGTGCTCAAGGTAGTGGACGTGAACGGCGGCGCCGCGCACACGAGGCTCGTGTTGATAGAGGAGCTCTACAGCTACATCAGGTCTCTGATAAGGCGTTACAGGAGCGTAGCGGATTCGGTGCTGCAGGCGACAACGAGCGACAACGTCAGTGTGGTGCTCAAGATGTTCGCGGTCACGAAGAGCAGGACTGCGCACACAAAGCTCATAGGCATCAGGAAGGAGATGAACGAGATGGCCGCGAGCTTCGCTGGCGAGCACACTGCAAACGAGGTCATAGCCGCGGTAATAGACGGCAAGCTACAGGCCAGTATGCAGGCTAGGCTGCACCACATAACGCAGATAAACAAGGTAGAGATCAGGAAGCTGGAGATAGCTGGTTAACCGCCGAGCAGGCCGATGAGCTCGTCGGCGCTCTCTATCGTGAGGCCGCCTGTGGCCTTGTAGATCCTGTTCATTATGGCCAGGCCGATCCCCCGCTCCTCGAATCTTTCCACTATGCCGAGCACGGCCTCGCTCCTGTCGAGGGCCCTGAAGGCCTCGAAGAGGTTCTTCGCAATCTCGTAGAGATCTTTCCTGCTTCCTAGAGGTATCACGCTGGCGTGCCGCGCATCGTATGCGCCAATCTTATCGGCAGTTTCACTGCTACACAACAGCGCGACCACCTTGTTCTTCGCGCTGGCAACCTCCGGTGCGTGCAACATTATCGCGGCATGGTCGGCGAGGGCCAGGCGCTTCGACGGCGCGTAGTGCCTGTACTTCATGCCTGGCGCCAGTGGTCGACCCGCAGTCACGCCATGGTGCACACCCTTTGGCACGTATATCCTGCCGATGTACTTCTCCAGGTCGTCGACGGTGAACGCACCAGGCCTAAGCAGAGCTGGAGGCTCTGCAGTCATGTCGATTATCGTGGACTCGACCCCGAATGTGGTGTCGCCGCCGTCTATTATCACGTCGGCCTTGCCATCGAGATCGTGCAGTACGTGCTCGAATCTGGTCGGGCTCGGCCTGGTGGAGATGTTCGCGCTCGGGGCGGCTATCGGCACACCGCTCTCCTCTATGAGGCGCAGCGCTATCCTGTGCGCAGGGCACCTAACCGCGACGGTGTCCTGGCCTGCCGTCACAACAGAGGGCACGGATGGGTTCTTCTTTAATACCATTGTGAGCGGGCCCGGCCACACCGTCCTCGCAAGCCTCATGGACTTCGAGCTCACGTCCCTTGTGAAGTCACCGAGACGACTAGAGCTGCGTATGTGCAGTATCAGCGGGTTGTCCGCCGGCCTGCCTTTTATCGAGAATATCTTCCTGCATGCGGCAGAGTCTAGGCCGTTGGCGCCTATGCCGTACACTGTTTCGGTCGGGAATGCGACGGTGCCAGCGTGCTTTATCACCTGTGCCGCCGCCCTTATCTTTTCTGGCTCGGGGTTGACAGGGTCTATCTTTAGTATCGTTGTCATTGGAACCATGCGCTGCGTGTACAGTTATTTGCGCGCCGAGATTTTAACCCTTTCCGCTGTTTGTTGCTTTCTCTTGCAGGTCGGCATAGCTGGCGCAGCTGAGCGCAGACCTGCCTTGGCAGTCTGGTCCGCGCTCTGAGTCGTGACACCATATAAAAGCTTTGCGCGGCAATCCTTGCACGGTGTTTTGTTGGAGCCGTTCGAGGAGGCGCGTGAGAGGGCCCTGCGTGGCGCCAAGGCAGGCATAAAGAGCTCCTACGGCAGCGAGGAATTCGCGCTCATACAGGCGATAAACGCTTACCGGGAATTGACCAAGTCGTACAACCTCGCATACGAGCGGCTGAGCGAGTGGTACGGGATATACTTCCCGGAGTTGCGCATATCCAACCCCAAGACGCTGGCTACGCTCGCTCTAGTCCTGAATAGCAAGCCGATAAGCAGGGATGCGGTAGCGGCCGCGGTCGGCGAGGAAGGCAAGGCGGACGATATCTACGCGAAGGCGAACGCGACCATGGGCAGGGAGATGGGCGATGAGGAGCGCGGCGCGGTCAAGAAGCTCGCCGAATCGAATCTCGCCATGGACTCTGCACTGGAAGCGCTGAAGGGCTACGTGACCGCAGCGTCGAAGAGGCTGCTGCCCAACACGTCTTACCTGACGGACGAGACGATAGCTGCTGAGCTGCTCAGCAAGGCTGGTTCGCTAGAGAAGCTGGCCACGATGCCAGCAAGCACGATACAGCTTCTAGGCGCGGAAAAGGCGCTCTTCAAGCACATAAAGTTCGGGAGCAAGCCGCCGAAGTACGGCGTGCTGTTCAAGCTACCGGCAGTGGGCACGGCTCCAAGGCATATGAGAGGCAGGATAGCCAGGGCATACGCGACGAAGATAAGCATAGGGCTGAAGGGCGACGTCTTCTCCAAGAGGTTCATAGGCGAAGAGCTGAAGAGTAGTCTAGACGCGTCGCTGGAGCGCATAAGGAGCAGCCCGGAACCTGAGCCTAGACAGCATACGCACGAGTACCAGCGCAGGCCGATGGGCGGGCGCCGCGGATTCGGAGGCGGCCGCCGACCGAGGGGCAGTGAACGCCATGGCCCGCCTAGGCGACCTGGCGCGTAGCTGAACCCGATACGCCGATGCTACTTTATGTTGAGCTCGGGCTTCGCGCCCGTAGCAGGTATGACTACCGTGGGGCCGTTGAGGCTCTGGGACTTCCTCTCGCCGCCGGTGCGCTTCACAGCGGTGCCGACAGCCGTTATCTCCATCCACTCGTCATTGTGGAAGTACTTTATCTCCAGCTTCACCCCTATGACACCGTCAGCGCCGAGCTTCTCAGCCTCTGCCTGCATCCTACCCAGGGCCATGGCCCTGGCGTTGTACATCAGCTTGGTTATGGACCCTAGCTCGCCGCCCACGGCGCCCTTGATGCCTGTGCTCAGCTCGCCTATGGCACCCATGCTGTATACTGAGTTGCCCACGACGACCGCTACCGGTATGTAGCCGGAGTTTGAGAGCAGCCAGAAATCACTGGTCGACAGGTCGCTGGTGAAGGCCATCGAATCACTGCTCTGAATGCGTGGCCAACCTATTAAAAGCGTGCGGTAGACGCTTATATGCGGTGGACAGCCGCAAAGCCTGCCACCCAGCCTTTACGATAATGCGCAGAGCAAGCTGTAGTTATGAATGCCGAACTTTCGGCGGTGTTAGGTCGAGCAACTCATCCAGCACTGGAACGAGCCGTAGCACGAGTGCTTGGCGTAGTGGTGCAGAAACTGGCAACACACTGCCAGCACCTGATTTTTGCTTTACAAGGCATCCGATTGGGGAATCTACAACAGGTATCTATTGGATGAGGCAGTGGTTGCTCACCTAATAAAAACAAGCTATTGCCATCGGAGACCGCGGCGCTGTGTTTCGTTATGGTGATGGCGGCGTCACCGGTGGGCTGGTGTACTGGTAGTCTATGACCTGGCCCATGCCACCATGGCCACCAGTCCAGCCGCAGCATGCGCCGCTGCCGACCCCGTAATTGACATTATATGAACCACCTGGCGCAGGTCCGGTACCGTATGCGAGCAGTATCGCGCCGCCTCCGCCGCCGCCGCCAGCTTCCGAAGAGCCACCATTTCCACCGCCCCCTGGCACGACAGTGGCAGATATTCCAGGTGCATCGATGGCGCCGTTGTTCACGATCTCGCCAGCCTGTATGTATATACCGTAGGACCCGTAGCCGCCGGAACCTCCGCCACAACACGAGTAACCATACCCGCCGCCAGCGCCTCTGAGGTAGTTCTGTACCCCGTTCGCCACCATGTTGGCCACCTGCGAATCTGTGAGCGACGGTGCAGATGGCGTGTTGCCGTTGCTACCGGATCCTCCGCAGCAGCCTCCACTACCAGCACTACCGCCGGACGCAAGGGTGCTGCCGCCAGAACTGGCCCCGCCGAGTCCGGTGCCTCCTCCTCCGCTGCCGCCATATGAACTTGGATAGTTGGGCGGCGACGTACAGCAGTCAATACCGCCGTTCGGAGAGCTGCCGGCAGTGATCGTGCCGCTGTTATCAAAGAGCGTGTTAGCCACCATATAAGTGCCATTCGTGGTCAGAGTTATACTGGTCTGCACGAATATGCTGTTGGCTGCTTCTACCGGGCCGGTCAGCGACATACTCTGTGTATAGAAGAGGTCGCCGTTGCATGTGCCGCTAGCTAGGTTGAAGCACTGTGTTATTGTGCTCGTGGTCGTAGTGCTTGTCGTTGTCGTGGTGCTCGTAGACGTGGTCGAAGCCGTTGTCGTAGTGGAAGTTGTGGTCGTTATCGTTGTGGATGTAGTTGTTGCGCAGCGTGGGCATGATATCGTTGTGGTTGTCAGGTATATCTCGTACTGCGACTGTGTCGCCACGTACACTGGCTGCCCGGGAGGGTTGCCTGGCACATCGTAGTAGTCGCCTGCGCCCTGCCAGCCGCCGCCGAAGTTGAACGGATTGGAAATGCTGCCTGTGGGCGCGCTTCCCTGGAGCACGGTCCCGCCCACAGACACGAGCGTCATTGTAGCTACCTTCTCGTAGTTGGTGGGCGCTGTGCACGGAGCCGAGGTGCAGTAGCCGAGCCAGACGTAACCGGCGAAGTCTGTGCCGACCGGCGTGCCTGGCTGGATGCCTCCAGCAGCGAAGTTGGTGAAATCCACAGAGACGGTCTGACCAGGCACCAGCCCGCGGTTCGCGCCGATGCCGACAGGCAGCGCGTTGAGCGTTGTGAAGTTCACAGGTATGCCGCTGGAGTTGAGTGCCTCGCCCTGTGATGCTATGAAGACCCAGTCGCCATAGGTGTCCCTGCCAGTGTTCTGGCCGAAGGTGAAGCCTATCGCGTTCGCCGCGTAAACTGGGTTCTCGCAGATGAATCCCGGTATAGGTATGCACGTGCTTGCGCCGAAGCCGTGGTTGAAGATCCCGAGCTCGAAGAGCGCTGCGAGGACTACAGCAACTACGAGTATCGCCCAGCCGTACGTCATGAAGAACTCGGTAACGGATTGGGCTTTAGAGCGTCTCTGTTTACTATGCAATCGCGGTTTAAGCAACACACGAACACGTTGTTTCATAGTTTACTGCTCTTGCTATCCGCCGTCTTTCACACTTTACCTTCAGTAATATATTATACAGCGATGTATTTATTACGCCTTTACCATGCGGTGCGACACCGAACTGCGCACTAGCAAAGTGTTATAAAACGGCTTTCCAGAATAATCCTGAATTGCATGGGGAGGCGCCTCTGCGTTGTGAAAATAGGGGGCAGCGTGATAACGGATACGGCCACGCCAAAGAAGGCCCTTACCGGAGAGATAAGGCGCCTGCTGAAAGAGATCGACGAGGCCGGGAACGCTGCTGACACCGATGTTATAATAGGGCACGGCGGCGGCTCGTTCCCGCACATACCGGCTAAGCGTTATAGGGTCAGCGAGGGTCTCATAAATGGCAAGAGCATGGAGGGCGCGCTGGCCACGCTCAGGGACGCACGCGAGCTAAACACGATAGTGATCTCTGAGGGCCTTGAGCTAGGGGTGCCTCTCTTCCCGTTCTCTGCCTCAAGCTTCACGCTCTCTGAGGATGGCAGAATCACGACCGGACTGACAGAGCAGATAAGGGAGGCCCTCAGCCGCGGCTTCATGCCGCTCGTCTATGGCGATGTCGGTATAGACACACGCAAGGGCGTGTGCATACTTTCTACAGAAGAGATACTGCGCTTCTTAGCCATCGACATCAAGCCCGTGAAGGTTGTATTCGGGACTGACGTAGACGGCGTCTTCGACAAGGACCCGAAGGGCGGTAATGCCAGGATCATAAGGGAGATTGACCACAACAACATCGGCGCGATAGGCAGCGCTCTGGGCACGACAAGGAAGGTGGACGTCACCGGCGGAATGCGCACCAAGGTGGCGCTGCTGCACGAGATCGTCAAGATGACTGGCGCTACTGGTTATATCGTCAACGCTTCAAGGCCAAACGCAGTGAGGGATGCGATTCTAGGCGCGGAGGAGCGCTGCACGATAGTAAGACCGTGATTCAGGTTTTGCGAGCTGCCATTTGCGCCTTCGCAGCGGAAATGAACGCTGAGAAGAGCGGGGCAGGCCTCATCGGATTCGACCTGAGTTCCGGGTGCGCCTGGGTACCTATACCGAATGAACTTGCCCATTCGATTATCTCGGCCAGGCCACCCAACGTGACTGCGCTTATTACGAGGCCCTTCGACGCGAGCGTCTTCTCATAAGAGCTATTGAACTCGTACCTGTGCCTGTGCCGCTCATGCACGATTCCTGTACCGTATGCCTTATGCGCCAGTGTGCCACGCCTAACGCGCGCAGCCTGAAGACCGAGACGCATCGTGCCACCTTTGATTGAAGCGTCAGCTTGACCTGGCAACAGGTCTATGACGTTGTACCTTGTGCCAGCATCGAACTCGGTGGAATTTGCTTTTGCTAGGTGGCATACGTCGCGCGCGAACTCAACTGCCATGAGCTGCATGCCCAAGCATATTCCCAAGTATGGCACGCCGGTCGTCCTGGCATATGATATGGCTCTTATCATGCCCTCTATGCCGCGCCTGCCGAAGCCGCCAGGTACAAGTATGCCGTTCACGTCGCTGAAAACCTCGCCGAGATCTAACGACTTGCCCTCGAGCTTCTCCGAGTCGACCCATTTGAGCTCGAGCCTGACCGAGCTTTTAGCCGCGGCGTGATAGAGCGCTTCCTTTATGCTGGCGTAGGCATCATGCAACTTCGTGTACTTGCCGACTATAGCTATGCAGACACCAGGTGCCCGCTCGTTCTCCATCGCCTTGCACAGGGCCGACCATTCTGCCATCGACTTCTTGAGGGCGCTGGGACTGATCCTGTCGCGCAGGCCAAGCCTTGCCATTATGTACTTGTCGAGCCCCTGATCGGCCAGGTGCACCGGTAACGCGTATATGTTGCCAACATCGTGGTCGTCTATGACAGCCCCATTGTCTAGGTTAGCGAACATCGCAATCTTGGCCTTTGCGGCATCGCTGAGGCCGTGCTCGGTCCTGCAGACTATCACGTCAGGCTGTATGCCGAGTTGCATTATGTTCCTGAGAGCTATCTGCGTGGGCTTCGTCTTCTGCTCGCCTACGGAGCCCAGTTCTGGTACGTACGTCACGTCTATGAATGCTACGTCCTCCTTCATCGCCAGCTGCCGCATGGCCTCGAGGAAATAGTGGTTCTCTATGTCGCCGACAGTGCCACCAACCTCGATTATAAGCACGTCGAGCTCGTTCCTAGAGGAAACGCCTTTTAGGTAGTCCACTATGTAGCTGGTGACGTGTGGCACGAATTGGACGTCGCTGCCGAGGAAGTCGCCGCGGCGTTCCTTCTCTATTATGGCACTGAATATCTTGCCACCGGTCAGCGAGAACTCACCCTTCATGCTGGTGCCGAGGAAGCGCTCGTAGGTGCCGAAGTCCATATCGACCTCGCTCTTGTCGTCTAGGACGAACACCTCGCCGTGCCTGAACGGATTCATGGTGCCGCAGTCGTAGTTCAGGTAGCCGTCGAACTTGAGCGGCAGGGCCCTTATGCCGCGCATCGAGAGCAGCTTCGCTATCGAAGCCACAACAACGCCCTTGCCTAGTCCACTAAGGAGCGAGCCTAGGACCACTACGTACTTCGTTGGCACGCGTACCCTTGGCCCTTAATGGTTAAAAACGTTTTCATGATGCAGTCGATGAGGTCGCCATGCTACCGCTCATCGAGGCGCGGAGCACGCAAAGATATTTAAAATGCGCTTGTTGAATAGATTCGGTGTGACCATGAAGATATCTGAAGTTTATAGCATGGATATCTACAGCGACGCTGGGCAGTACCTTGGCGAGGTGAAGGACGCCATTGTGGATCTCGAGAGAGGCGAAGTCAGCAGACTCCTTATGGACGACTGGAAGAACGCCGACCGCGAAGAAGTAAAGCGTATACTGCAGCAGAAGAGCATACTCTTCAAGAACATAAAGAACATAGGCGACGTAGTGCTCGTGGCAGCTACTGGGCCGAACCCTAAGGCCGATACTGCAAGCGAAGCGACAGAGCTGCTGGGTAGGTAGTGCCGAAAGCCACGTACGAGTTTGCATTGCAGGACGTAGCGGAGCCGCTAACGGGAAGAACGGGACGTGATCATGTGGCTGGGTCTAGAGTGCCACCGGAGATCGAGTGGCACATAAATTTCGACGATGACGTATCGGAGCTAGACGCAGCCTACATAGACGCGTTGATAAGGCTAGCTGGCAGGCGGCTGAAAATCAAGCCTGTGAGCATCCTTGACGCACCGTGCGGCAATGGGAGACTGCATGCATACCTCAGGGCCTATGGCTATGATGTGTATGGCGTCGATAGCAACAGGGAGCTCATAGGGCAAGCCAAGGCCAAGCACAGGGCAAGTCAGGACAGGTACTATGTCGGCGACATAAGGGACTTCGACCTGGGCAGAAGGTTTGACGTTTACTTATCGTGGTTCACGAGCCTTGGCTACTTCGATGACAATGGAAACATCATGGTTATGAAGAACGCCGCCAAGCACCTGAACAAGAATGGCATCATGATAGTGGATGTGGCGAATGGCGAAGCCAACATCGCGTACCAGGCATCCAACCCGAATGCGGTTTTCTATAACGAGTCAGGTAGGTACGTGATGGTTGAGCGCCCAACGCTCAGATTTGTTAACGGGGTGCCTTATCAACAAAGGGACGAAACATTTTACGAGAAACGGAGGCGCAACCTATTCTTCATCAAAAAGCATGGGCTTAAAATGCTGCGGCTTTACTCTGAAACAGACTTAAGGAATCAGCTCGCAAAGGCAGGGTTTGATACGATTTACTCGCTATCCGGCAGATCGTTCGCAAAGTTTAGGCGCGATGCCAGACGCATAGTGGCCGTTGGTGTCAAGAAATGACAGGATAACACTGGCCGCACGGCACGCGCTCGTTTTTGACTTTGAGTTAGCACAATGCCTCGACATATGCGCACAGTAACATCGTCAACGTTGCAGGGCTGTGGTTTATCCACGGCGCATCAGAGCTTATAAACCTTCTCCCCACGCTTAATCGGCTGCGACACCTTCAGGCCTATGGAGTCGCCGGCATTAGCGGAGGAGACGACCTTGTGCGCTATCTGAATGCTCGCCACCGTCTGCTGAACCTAGGCGTCCTTTCCTTCGATTGATACCGTGTCGCCGATTTTTAGCGGCGCAGACAGGCTCACTATGGCAACGCCTATGTGGTCTAGATAGTCCACCACTTCACCGACTAGTTGCTTCTGTTCCGCCATAATACATTATCGGAATGCAGCAATAAGAAGCTTTACCTTGTGCTCCGTGCACGCGGAGTTTGCTCAATGCAGGTTTCATTGGAGCTTATGTCGAAGTAGGATTAATCACGAACGGCGAAGATGCACAGTTGGCCGTAAGAATCACGGTGTATGTCGTTTATTTCGAATCGCCTGAACTCATCCCGCAATGTTTTTGCGGTAAAATAATGATGCAATAGACCCTTCTCTCCGCCGTCTAAAGGCAGGTATGTGTAGCGCGATATGAACGTGCGCTTTTTACCCGCCAGGGCCCTCCTGCTCTGCACCGTTATGAACGCCATCCCACCATTTTTCAGTGTCCTGTGTATTTCGCTTATTGTTTTTCTTATGCGGGCGAGGGTGTTGTGGTCGATAACCTGTATGGATATTGCGGCATCGAAGAACTCGTCCGGGAATGGGAACCTGTTAGACATGTCGTGCACGAAGACATGCGCCTTTAGCCCTTGGTCTTTCAAGCGCTTTTTTGTGTATGCTATACCGGTCTTTGACATGTCGAATCCGTAAACGTCAAAACCGTTCTTGGATAAGTAGATTGTGTGCCGGCCAGTACCGCAACCCAGGTCCAGTACTCTCTTGGCCCCATTTTTTTTGAAAATTTGTGACATCCTCCTTATGTCTTCTTGGGTGCCAAACCAGCATATGCCGTCTGTCTTGAATATGTCTTCCCAATCGCCCAATCAAATCACCAGGCACTGTTTGGATTTTCTAACCCTGCTTTGACTGCGTAAATCGGGAAGGCAGTGGAGAGATTTGAACTCTCGAACCCGCTATGGGTTTGAGAGCGTTTCCTAGCTGTTTCACGCCTATATTCCTAGCCATATTTCACACCAAAAACAACATAAAATTCTAAGCCCAAGCAGGTTCATCTGAACCATGAATAATAGCTGAGGAAGGTATATAAGCAGCTAGCGTTCAGATTTCCGAGAATCTGAACCATAGCTAATCTATGTGGAAGTGAACTATAGCGGTTTGATTAAATGAGTCTATCGCCTCGGCAGTATAATATCCCGGGGTGAGCTTTTCTAAGGTCGAATTTTTAAAGTTTCTTGATTCATCCAAATAACCACCTTCACTCCAATAGCCTTTAAAGTCCAGCGTCACTTCCTGTTGCACGGTTTGCGTAGAAGTGAAAGTAACGTTGGCGCTATTTGGATTAAATATAATAGAACTCGCTGGACCGCCTAGAGTTGGGCACGCAATCACACAATTCTCACAAGAATAATAAAGATTGAGTGGCGTTGCATTGTTGATGTTGTTCGCGGTGTAGTAACCTGCGTAAACTTTTATTCCCAGCAACTTGAATGTATTTTCTACGCACGGCCACCAAGACGGCACCGTATAAACTTGTGCGTTACCCAGCTCGGGCGTTTTCGTAGCGTTCAGCGTGTAAGATGACGACCCGTTATAGAAGAGCCTTGTTGATATGGATACGCCGCTGGCGGTAGCGTTTGTCGTGTTGACTGAAATGGAAAGGTTGAAGTCGCCACGGACAGAGCTATTACTTGGTGGCATTACTGTGGCACTAGTTACATAGAAATGGACTATAGCAGTCTGATTAAAGATGTCTACCGCTTCAACAGTATAAGCGCCAGGTTGTAAAGTGTGGAATGTGTAATTGTTTCCTGCGGCCGTCCAATAGCCAGTTAGGTTTAGAGTAAGCTTCTGTGGATAACTAACATTCTGTTGCGAACTAACGTTTGTCCCGTTTCTATAACTCTGCGTTACGTAAGTCAAAGTTACATTATGGCTTTTAGGGTCAAATGCGCCAACAGGCCCCAACCTCGCTAGGCGAATCGCACAAGGTAAATAGAGGATGGTAGCGTTGTATTGGCCGAGTGGGCTTGCGGAGGTTATGGTACCCCAATTATAATATCCTGAATACAGCCTAATACCAAATGTGCTATATGGGTAGCCGTTGCAGTTAAGCGTGTCTGGGCTGGCATAGCCTACGTAAGTATAAAAATCGCCTTCTGTCTTTGATGTATTTATGGCATACCCGTCGCTTCCATTATAAAAGAGTCCCGCATTTGCTATTGCGACGCCAGATGTAGTATTAACATTTATAGACAAATTGAAGTCGTTATAAACGGAGCTATTGCTTGATTGCATTGTCATAGCGCCGGTTACATTGAAGTGCACTATGGCAGTCTGGTTCCATTCATCCGCGCCTACTAGTGTGTATATCCCCGAAGTAAAGTTATATGCAGGCCCTAAACTTCTTGGAGCAGTATATCCTATTGCATTCATGCTGTACTCTATAGTTTCATTGAAGGTTGTGATATTTTTACCCCGCTCGTTATAATTTGTTTTGTTAACGAGCAAAATTGCCTCGTCACTAAGCGGTTTGAACGAATAGGTTAGAGGTATATAGTGGAATCCGAGTGATGTAGGGCACGATGGTATTGGTAAGTTCTCTCTCGTAAATGGGGCTGCTAGTGCCATTGGATTATTCGCAGAGCTTATATTGCCCGTAGTATAATAACCCTTAAATAAAGAGAGCCTTATTGCACCAGCTAAAATTCCACTCCCCGTGCATATCTGGCCTGGCTGTGTGTACGGCAATTCTAAGCCTTTTATATCGGGCCAATTGTTCTCTGCTGTTATATTGATGTACGAATCAAGCGTGTTGACAAGTTTTAGGTCTATGGAGAGATTGCCGTTTTGAGATATCGCCGTGCTATTTATCGTAAGGGTCAGGTTCAGCCCATTAATCGTATTGCTAGATACGATTGTTTGCGTTTTAGTGTTAATGGAATAGTTGATTGCTACGATTAAGCATATTATACCTAGAACGACGATTGCGGCTATGATTTTGTTTTGCATAGAAACCATTTATAGGTGGTTTTGTCTATTGTTACCTTGCTATTAGCCCAATAGTCATGCAGCTAACCAATAATTAACTTTTTTGATATCGTTAGATCCTTTTACTCAGCTCGTTCATTCGCCCCACTCGTTTCCAAGCTCCTACATACAGAGAGGAAATCCTAGCTTATTTTCTAAAAATAAGGCCTGGCTACTGTTAAAGGCTATCAGCCTTAATGTAGATCCGGTAACGCATCCATCTCCAATCGTCTGGTTTAGCTTGATTGTTTGTGTAACGGATTCGTACGGGCTTCTGCACATCTCCGGTCCGCAAACACCATTTATTGTTACAGAAACGGTATTAGAACTTATGTCATTTATCGTGAAGTTCATGAAGTTTACGAAGGTTCCATTAGGCCAAGGCGAGATATAATATCGCGCGCCGACTGAAGCACAGATGTAACTCTGATTATGCTCCAATGCCATCGACGTAACAATCGCCGCACATTTGATGCTCGCATAATTGTTAGGTATTGAACTGGTAATCTTGACACCGCGTATACCGTCCAGATTTATTGCAAATGTTAGTGAAATCGCTAAAATTACTAGCCCTACTGTGACTATTGTGCCTACAATTTTTCTGTCCATTTATCACACTTAATGTAATTCATGTGTACCAATATTATAAAACTTCCTTTAGCTACGCCAGCTCGTTAGGTGCCAACGCACCTCACGAGGGCTAACGGCCCAACGGCCTGCAAGCTAGCTACCAAAGGAGGCTAAACAGCCACGTTCTCCGTGTTATAGTAGAAGAGCATAAAAGCTTTCTAATCGTAATTACTACGTACAAAGCAAAAAGTGTTAAATATGATATATAAATATGATCCGAAGACTGACATCCTAGTTCTAGTCCTAGGCAAGGGCAGGCTCGACTTCGGCGAGCAAAAGGAGAATATCATAACTCACTACGACAAGAAGGGCAAACCGCTCGAAATCGAGATACTTGAAGCCAGCAAGACAGCAATGAAGATGATGAGCACAATCATGAGCGGCAGGAAGCGCGTAGCTGTTGCAGCCATTTAGGATTGAATGGAAAACAGGAATAAGAGACATAGAATTACAATAACGGTAAGCGACAGCGAGCTTGATGCGCTTGAGGATTCCCTAATCGTTTGGAGTCTCTGCAAAAAGCATAATGCAATGACTTTTGACCTCAAGACTGGGGAACCAAGGACAGAGCAAGAGATATTCAAGATGCAGGATGAATGCAAGGCGTGCCAGAGGAAAAAGAAGCGTGTATTCAGGAAGGCATGGGGTGTAAGCAGCAAATTATTCGAGGCTAGGTATAAGAGCTAGAATGGCTTGGAAAGCCTCTCTTTCAGGCCAACGGCTTCGCTCAGGCCGAAAGTGCTGTCTATCTCCTTGTATAGCTCCTCTTTCCTAGTGCTTATGTAAGTCATGGTGGTGCTTGGATCGCTGTGCCTTGCGAACCTGCTGGTAAGCACCAGATTCCCGTTTGTCTGCTTGGCGAAGCTGGTTATGGCATAGTGCTGTAGGCTATGCGTGGTGAGCCTATGCAGATGCCTTACGCTCCTGTTAGGGTTAGTTTCATCTGAGGTATCGTATACCTCGTCCAACCCTGCCAGCCGGACATAGTGCCTGAACCTGTTGCGGACGTAGTTTTGTTCTAAGAATGGTACCGACCGCTTGGTTCGCAGCTTTTCCGCATAGAACAGATAGCCCTGCGCCTCCTCAATCTCGGCCTTGTGCTTCGAGATGAAGGCTATGGTATCCTTGAACAACGGCATCGGTATCAATAACGAGTCCATTACCTGAGCCTTTTCGGTCTTCAAGGTAAGTTCCCTCGTTTCTAGGTCTATCGAGTTTATGTTCACCCTGACTGCCTCGCCTATTCTAAGCCCAAGCTGCGCCTGATACCTGAATAGGAGGCGGAACCTGTCAGAGTCTATAACATGAAGGAACCTTTGGAGCTGAGTATCAGAAAACGCCTTTGAGAGTGAGCCATATTTCGGCGTCTTCCTCTTTCCCGCAAACCTCTTGGTTTGCGTCTTGTGCAGCACTGACTGAAGCTGCTGTAATTGGTGCCATGAAACGCTCATGGACACCTGCTTAAGGCCGTCGGAAAACCTGTTGAAATCTTCCTTCATTTGAGATTTCCGTTCCGGATTTCCGAACCCCCACTTGTCGCCGTAAATTGGATTTGCAGGGGGAGAGATTTGAACTCTCGCAGCCCTAAGGCACAAGGTCCTAAGCCTTGCGCGTTTGGCCAAGCTCCGCCACCCCTGCAGCACAGGCTATTTCTTAGATACCAATTTAATATTTAGCACCGATAATGTTGCAGCGCGGCTGGTAGGCGCCTCTGCAAGTACCGGCAGGTCAATTGGCCGCGTGGCCGGTGATTCCATCCTGACGACGAAGTATGTACGGGAGCATATAGACGAGATACGCGCATCACTGGCAAAGAGGAGGAGTGATTATAAGTTAGACGAGTTGCTCGAACTCGATGAGCGCTGGCGAGGCCTCAGGACGAACCTGCAGGAGTTGCAGACCAGGAGGAACAAGGAGAGCCTGGAGATATCAGAGCTCAAGAAAGGACATAATGACATAGGCGACCGCGTAAAGGCCCTCGCAGAGGTCAAGGAGGCAATAGAAAAGGCAGAGAATGAACTGTCGGATTACGATGCGAAGATAGCGACGCTGCTGCTGAACATGCCAAACGTGCTGCACGAGTCCGTCGTCTACGGGAAGGACGAGACGGAAAACGTCGAGGTTAAGAAGTGGGGCGATACCGATAAGAAGGTGGCGATGGGGCATGCCGAGATACTCGAAAAGATGGGCCTCGTAGACATAGAGCGCGCGGCGAAGGTATCAGGCGCCAGGTTCTATTATCTCAGGGGCGACCTCGTGCTGCTGGCGCAATCGCTTGCCAGGTTCGCTATCGATGAACTCGCCAAGAGGGGTTACACGCCGATCTCTACGCCATACATACTCAAGAGGGCTTATTACCGCGGCGTCACAGGCCTGGGCGACTTCGAGGATGCTCTCTACCTGGCGACCAGCCCGAGGGAGGGCATGACAGAGGAGGACGCGGACGAGGGGGAGACGTTCCTGATAGCAACATCGGAGCATCCGATGGCGGCTATGCATGCCGGCGAGGTCTTCTCGGCGAAGCAGTTGCCGATCAAGTACGTTGGTGTATCACCGTGCTTCAGGCGCGAAGCTGGAGCGCACGGAAAGGACACGAAAGGCATATTCCGCGTGCACCAGTTCGAGAAGGTTGAGCAGTTCATATTCAGCAACCAGGACGATTCATGGAAGTACTACGATGAGCTGATAGGCAACGAGGAGGCGCTGCTGCAGAAGCTCGGCCTGCCGTACCGCAGGATAGAGATGTGCACAGGTGACATCGGCGTGGTGGCCGCCAAGAAGACCGATCTAGAAGCCTGGTTCCCCAGCCAGCAGAAGTACAGGGAGCTCACATCGGCATCGAACTGCACGGACTGGCAGAGCCTCAGGCTTGACATAAAGTACGACGAGAGGGGCGAGCGCAAGTACGTGCACACGCTGAACGCCACTGGCATAGCGGTCCAGAGGACCATAGCGGCGATAGCAGAGAACTACTACAACGACAACGGCACGATTACCGTGCCCGACGCTCTTGTGCCTTATATGGGCAAGAGGACGATCGGCTAGCCACGCCGCGTGTTCCAATGAAGAAAGAGTACGAAATAATGAGGGAGCTCAAGAGGCTCAAGACCGTGCGCGGCTCTGGGACAGAGCTTATAACGATATATGTGCCCACAGGCTTCTCCATAGCAGATGAGATATCGAAGCTCAGGACGGAGTACGGCCAGGCCTCTAACATAAAGTCCAAGACGACCAGGCTGAACGTGCAGGGCGCGATAGAGAAGCTGATACAGTACCTCAAGCTCTATAGGGAGCCGCCTAAGAATGGTATGGCGGTCTTCTGCGGCAACATATCGAGCTCGCAGGCAAATCCGGACATAGAGCTCTTCTCCATGGAGCCGCCGCATCCGATAAAGGTAAACATATACCGGTGCGACTCGACGTTCCTGCTTGAGCCGATAGAGGGCATGCTCGAGGCTAAGGAGGCCTACGTGCTCCTCGTAATGGACGGCAGGGAGGCGACGATCGCGACGCTCAGGGGCACCCACGTCACGCAGGAGAAGCGTGTCAGGTCGTTCGCGCACGCCAAGGTTAGGAAGGGCGGCCAGTCAGCGGCGAGGTACGAGAGGGCAATCTCCGAGAGCATAGACGACTACTACAAGGAGGTGGGCGACTCGATAAACAAGGTGTACGAGAAGTACGGCAACAGGCTGAACGGACTCATCGTAGGCGGCCCTGGTCCTGCGAAGGAGAACTTCGTGAGGGCCAAGACACTGGACTACAGAGTCAAGGTCATGGGCATATTCGACACCGGTTATACGGACGAGACGATGGGAATAAACGAGCTGTTGGAACGCTCCAAGGAGGTCCTGACCGAGCAGGCTGTCGTGCAGGAGCGCAAGATCATGGAGCGCTTCCTAGGCGAGGTTGCCAGGAGCGGCCTCGTGGCGTCAGGCTACGAGAGCGTAAAGGCGGCGCTTGACGAGGGCAACGTCTCGCGGCTGCTTGTCAGCGATGCGGCCGAGTACAGCAATGTGCGATACAAGTGCAGCGCGTGCGGCACTGAGCTGTCCGCGATAGAGAAGGGTGCGACCAGGCGCGACAAGCACGAGTGCGGTGGCAAGCTCGATCAGATAGGGGTCAAGGATGCGGTAGATGAGCTGATAGAGGAGGCAGACAGGCAGGGCATTGAAACAGTCTTCGTCTCCGCTGAGAGCCAGTACGGGAAGGAGTTCCACGAGGGCTTCGGGGGCATAGGCGCGATGCTGAGGCACAGGTGACCTCACTTCGCGACCAGCGACGACTGTACTCCGCACCTTAGCAGGAACTGGGCGTCGCCGCTGACCGCCAGGACGTTGTTGTTGTCCGTTACCGTTGTCGAGTTGACCGCGCTGTAGTTTATGAATATGCTCGGCACGCTGCCGAGGCTCGACAGGCAACTTGCCGCGCTGCTGTTCACCACGCTGCTAGACGGCAGGCCGGGATTCTTGTTTATTATACACGCGGTCTCGTTCAGAGTGTAAACGTCCTCTGTGCTAGAGTTGCGGTGCAGGTTGCGCCCTATAGCCTGCATGATATCTGACCCGCAGCGCACGGTGTACTGCAGGCCTGTCTGGTTGGGCGCTATAACGTAGTCGGTCTCGTAGATTGCTACCCTAGGCGCGGAGTTGAAGTTGCTCATGAACTGCTGGAAGCTGCCAGACGCGGACTGGCCGCCGGGATAACCAGACGCCAGTATTGCGGCCACTACGATGGCGATTATTATTATGATGAACAGGGCCACTGTCGGCCAGCGGCTGCCGGACCTGACCATACCGCTCTTTGATGCGCTGCCCATTGAACCACTAGCTACCGGCCATTACCTTGGCGAGCAGGCATGATTGGCCTGAAACCGCGGCGCCACCGGCCTGGAGGACGTTGTAGTACAGGCCGGAATACGACAGCGATCCGTTCGAATCCGGGTTTATCAGTATGAGTGGGCCCCTTGAAGCTGCATAGTCTAGGCAGGCTGTGCCTGTGACCGGGTAGCCTGGGCCTGTGCTCAGCGAGCACGAGTAGTTCTGCGCGCGTATTATGTAGACTGACCTGCCGGACTTGTTCAACTCGGCCTTCAGCGCACCGGCGCACTGCATTGCTGTAGAGTTGCTGGCGAACCCGGCTATCGAGGTGTTGACGCCTATGTACGCGCTCCTGCTCTGCGCCACGCTGCTCATGAAGCTGCTCACAGGTAGGAAGCCGGTGGCTGCCTGCGCTAGCATGTAGGTCCATGCCGCGTAGAGAAGGGCTATCATGAACAGGAACGTGAACAGCACGGCCCATGCGCGCCTGACGCGCGAATTGAGCTTTATCTTCTTGCTCGACTTCAGGCGCACGTATGTGAGCATGTAGATTACGAGCAGGACGACTACACCTATGGCCAGCGAGATGGAGAAGACCCACAGCGGCGCGGCGGCCTCCTTAGCTTCTATGCTGCCAGGGCCCGTCTCGAGCACCGACAGTATGCCGCCGTCTATATTCTTGAGGAGCAGAGGCAGCGAGTACGGCTGTGACAGCGACTGCGCCTGCGATTTTATAGCTACCATATTGGAGGACAGCGTGTTTATCTGCGACGAGTTTATGCCGGAAGCGAGCTGCGCGTTGAACAGCTCCTGGCTCGCGAGAAGAGGGGCTAGCTGCTTCGGCATGGCGCTGCCGAATGTCAGCTGGTCCAGGAGCAGTGTCACGGTGTTGTTCTCGGCCTCGGCGTATAAGCCGTTGAACCGCGACTTTACGGCAGTATACGAGCTGTCCAGGAGGGCCAGCTGCCTGGTTACGGAGCTGCTCACCTGGCTGACGTTCACCCCCTGGAGCAGGCTAGCCTGCTGGCTCGACAGCCGCGAGGCGTTCATGCTGCTGTTGAACTGCGAGAAGTCGTAGAACGCTGTGGTAAGACCAGAGACGTTGGCGGCCAGCGCAGGGTCGTGAACCATTGATAGCAACGCTGTGGCGTTGTCGAGCTCGGCGTAGTAGCGGGGCGCGATGGCTGCCTTGGCATTCGTCAGCGTTCTGAGTTCAGCGCCGAAGAGTATCGGCCTGAACAGCGCCTCGTCCTCGCTCACTGTGGCGTTGGCTATAGGTGCTATCTGCGCGTCCGTAAGTGGTAATGACGTGAGGCCGGACAGCGCCGACTCCACCTGGCCTATGTCTGAATAGCTGAAGTTCGGCATCGGGCAGAAGGGGGTAGCTGCCTGCTGGCAGTACCACGGCGCTGCTGCAGTGCTCATCGTGCACGTAGATATTAGGAATGTTGTGGTGAAGTTTGGCGGCGGGGGGAAGACCGGGTCCCTCCTGAGCGTCGCGTTGAGCTTAGATATGTTGACTGCCAGGCTTTGAAGGCTCAGTATCGATGAACCCGCATTGGTGTAGTTGATCGATGACAGCGTATCGAAGTATTCATTGTAGTAGAGGCGCAGCTGGTTATACTGGATGGACAGGTTCTGCACGCCTGATGCGAACGGGCTTGGTATGCCCTCGGCCTGAAGCACTGACTCCTGCGGGGCGCGCAGTGCGCCGCCGCATATCGCGACAGTGTCGCAGGTGTTGGCCATGCACGTCTGCTGCGACGACATGGTGGTGCTGGCGTTGCATAGGAAGTACGTGCCATTGTAACGCGTGACACCGGTGAACTGCAGGCATGTGGTCAGGTTCTTCTCGCTCACGTTCTCGAAGTTGAACATGTAGCTGTGGAGCTGGTTGAGGACCTGCTGGCTCGGGAAGTTGGTGCTCAACTCGTAGGATTTAATGATGCTGAACGCTGCCGACTTGTTCAGCACGAACGAGTACGACCCGTTGGCTACCTGCGTGATCAGTATGTGGCCGCCGGTGCCGTTCACCATCAGTATGTACGGCGCACCTGCAAGGTTCTCCAGATAGTACGACGCCCCGGCCATGACACCCTGCGGCACGTTGGCGCTTATGAATGCTGACAGCGTAGCGTTGGGCCGTATCTGCGTCGGCATCGTCGGATTGTACGCGTATGCTAGCGCCGGCGCTACGAGCACGCACAACAGGAGCAGGTAGGGTCGCATGGCACCGCAATTATTTGACAGCAAGCCTTTTAAATTGTATCTGTGCGTTCCATTTGCGTTCGATAAAATATCGACGTCAAAGGCTTGGGACTTGACTTCGCAGTATTCCATCCTGGTAATGTTCCTTGGAGAACGGTCCAAGTACGCGTAGCCGCGTTCTTACGATGGCTTGTGATGGGCGTGCGATTGCGTTATGGTGCACGGCGCGTAAATTGGGCGCATTTAGGCCACGACGGCACGGGTGGCTCGCGCTATGCCGCATGATTTAAAACAAAGAGAAAAAGAACGCGGGCAGCAGCCTCACCGGCTGCTGCTCGCTAGCAAACTGCTTAGCGCCTTCACGAGGTCGAGGCCGCCGCGGTGTACAGGTCGTTGATGAACTCTGTCGAGGCCTGTGTGGTCTGCGCCGCGGTGTACCCAGCGACGACTATCTTGTTGTTGCCGCACTGCTGCACCAGCACTGACGTCGGGGTTATCGAAGCCACGGTAGCGGCCGGGCAATACTGCTCGGTCAGCTGGTTCACGTATCCGCTGCCTATCAGTATCAGGCTGCTGCCTGGGCTTGAGGCGTTCGCCAGGACCACGAGCGGTGTCGTGCCGGTCAGCATCGACTGCAGGCTCGCCGGCGTCTCGTACGTCTTCGGCGTGATCTGTATTGCTGAGCCTTGTGCGAGGTTGCTGATGCCGTTGATCGTGTAGTTCGTCGTGCCGCTCAGGGCTATCGAGGCGTTGATCTTCGCCACGCTCAGGTTGTACACGCCTGGTATGTTGACCGCCTGGCCGACTGCGAATGGTCCGTACGTGTGCGTGGTCGAGCTCGTCTTAGACGCGTTCACGAACGGAGCGGCGACGAATTCAAGCGAGTCGACGCTCTTCGCGAAGTCTATGGTCAAGCTCGTGGGCGAGATCGAGGCTACCTTGCTGCCGCGCTCTGTCCTGAAGCCGACCTTGGCGTTGACCGAGTGGATGCCGCTGCCCACGCTGGTCGAGTTGTACGTCATGTTGTTCGACGTGCCGCCCGGGGTCTGGTTCAGCTGGAACAGGGTGCCGTCTATGGCCGGCCTGCCCGTGCTCGAGTTGTAGATGCCGAAGCTAAGCTGGTCCTGTATGTTGGACTGGCCTGGCACAGCGCTCTCGTTCATGCGGTAGGCTGCGAACTCATGGATGTGACCTGCTGCACCGGTGAACGACACGTTGTTCATGGCAAAGGTCGTCTGCGGCTGGCCGTTCTGCTGGTTGTACAGCACGCTAGAACCTGGCGTTATCAGGTCGTAGGCCTTGCCAGACGTAGAGTACAGCACCTGCGGCGCTATCGGGTACAGTATGGCTAGTACCTTACTGCCTACCGTGCCTTCCGGTTCATTGGCTGTTATGGTCACGTTCAGGCCCGGAATCGCGTGGCTTAGCTGTATCTTCGTTATGTTGTAGTAGTCGCCAGCAAATGAGTTCGCGAAGGCGGTGGACACGCTGCCCACTGTAGTGCTGTTCGCCGGGAACGACGTCACACCATGGGCAGGCGAGCCTGCCACAGTTATGGTGAAGGTGTAGTTCTGGTTTACCAGGTCGGCCTCGGCAGCTGTCGCGACCTTATAGTTTATGTAGGTCGCGTTAGTCGTAGAGCCAGCTGGTATCTCGTTCGCGGTCTCGTTGAGCTGGTACGGTATCAGGTCGTACGTGACCGATGACGCCGTCTGCCCGCCGAAGCTGAACGCGTTCGGTATCTGGCTCGTAACCACGAGCTCCTGGGCCGGCTCGGTTATGTTGTTTATGTTGCCCAAGCCCGATCCGGTCTTGGCGTTGTTGTTCTCGTAGGCGACGGAGTTCGAGTACGTGGTCGAAGCAGTCACGGCATCGAAGCTACCTGTGCCAAGAGTCTCACCGACGAATGTCAGCGAGTAGGCAGCCGGGCTTTCTATTATGTTGATGCTCTGCCCTGGCTGCAGCGCCTGCTCCGGGCTCGTGTTGTAGGCTGCTATCTGCTGCAGCGCATTCGGCTGGCCATTAGATTGTGCGCTAGAGTTTACCCAGCCGATCTCTGCCTCCCAGCCCGGGTCGTATGTCGTGTTCCACGGCTTACCGCTCGTTATGTTGAACACGTTCGAGTAGAGCTGTAGCTTGGCCCATCTGCTCCCTACGCCGACTATACCTGCGGCGGTCTGGTTGACCTTGACGTACAGCCTGTGGCCGCTCACGTTGAACTCGTGGGCCTGTGTGCTCGGGAAGACAGATGTCTCGTTCGTCAGCACTCCATTGTAGTATATGTCCAGTATCGCCGGTGCTGTGCCGTTCTGGTTGACGAAGCCAACGTCCTTCAGAGTCACGTTGAACGGGCCGCTGGTGATGCCCTGACCCACATACACCGTCGTCATGTTCGACAGGGCCGAAGCGAGCTCCAGCTTGCCACCGAACGCCACGTGGTTTGCGGCAACAGTGCCGACCGAGTGGGAGGTGTAGTTCAGAATCACCCAGTTCTGGCCGAGCAGCTGTATCGAAGCGGTGTTTATCGAGTTGGATGAGGTTCTGTTCTTAATAGGGGTGCTGAAGACCGCCTGGTACGCTGCACCAGGACCTACTAGGGCCAAGGTGCCTGTCTGCTGGTCGAAGACCGGGAAGCCAGAGATCCAAAGGTACTCGCTCTCGCCATTGGCTCCTGAATTGCTCATGAGCGAAGGCAGCTGAGTGCTGTCCAATCTTAGTATGTTGTCCATCGGTGGGTGTGTCGGAGCAGCCGATGAGCTGTTAGTCAGGCCGGTGAACGAGATGCCACCGCCGTTGCTGCTCGGTGAGACGGACACGAACGGCACTGTGCCGACAATGCTGTGGTTGTAGACGCTGAACGGTGACAGCGACTGGAGAGAGTTGTTCTCCGGGTAGCCGTATGAGGTCGACCCTGACAGGTACTTTGTCTGCAGGTAGCCACCGCTGGTTGTTCCCCTGTTTAGGACTGAGCCTATTAGTGCATATATCGGGTACGAGCCGCTAGTCACTGACGTGCCGGTCTTGTTGAGCCAGACCTGCGCGTTGGACAGCGCGTAGTGCGGTGAGGCCACTGAAACGCTCAGCACCTTGAGGGCCGCTGTCGAGTTTATCGTGGCTGTCACGTTTGCCTGTGTCGCGGCCAAATTGCCTATTGCAGCTGCGATGTTCGCTGCAGCGACGCCGTCGCTCGGTGCGGCCGTAGCGCCCACTGCAATCTGTACAACAGGTTGGCCCGAGTTGTTTATTATCGGTATGCTCTGGAAGGAGACGCTGGCGAACGCAATGCCCGCGCCCAAGAGCGCAGCGCCCGCAGCCACAGCAGCTATCCTCTTCACAGTTCTCTTTCTGCCGGTTGTGCTATTCATTCTATCACATCCTAAATTTTAAACATTATCAAACAACAAGGTATTTAAAGGGATGCATCTCATGTAAGATTTTTTTTATACGAGTTCGTGCCTTGTTCGTCTTTTGTCAAAACTGTGTTCATTTATAGACGCAAAAACGCGGTCTTTTGACGTCATGCGACGTCAGGGCACTGCGTTGGGCGTCGAAGCATGCGAGGCATGCGATTTCCAGGTCCGCGAGAAGGCGGCATTGATATTACACGCTGGTGTTTAAAAGGGTTGCACAGCATTACTGGTGTGGAGGACCATTTCGGCTTCGGCTACTTGCTGGCATCGAGGGCGTTCAGGAGCGTCGGCATAATATACATGACTCTAGCGACGCCACTGCTCTTACTGGCCCTTGGCGTTCATGTAGTTTACATAGGCCTAGTGCTCTTCGGCACGATAGCGTTCGGCGCGGCGCAGACGGTCTTGCTCGGCATGCTCGGCGAGAGGACGAGCTACAGGTTGGCCCTTGTGATAGGCGATCTGATCCCGTGCACTGCGGCCCTAGTCATAGGGCTTGGAGCAGGAATGACGCTCATGATAGCGGCCCTGATCGTGGGCGGCCTGGGCGGCACCGCCGGCGCAATGCGCGGCGCCTTCTCGCCGGCTACGACTGCGCTGGTGGCCCACAACTGGGGCGACGAACGCGAGAGGGCCAGGCGCCTCGGCTACCTGGTGACCGTGGCCGCGGTGTTCAGCATCGGAGGTAGCCTGCTGCTCGCGTCGCACGCTTACGCGGCGATCGTATACGGCAGCGTGGGCGCATTCAGGCTGCTCTTCCTAGTCGCGGCCGGAGCGCTGCTGGCCTCGGCGGCAAGCGTGGCCTTCGTCAGGGAGAGCGAGCACGAAGAGAAGACGACGCAGTTCATGAAGCCTGTCAGCAGGGACTACACGCTAAGGGTGGTCGCCTCGAACGCGCTGTCAGGCCTAGGCATGGGCGTGGCCATACCGATACTGCCGCTGTGGTTCGGCCTGGCGTTCCACGCGAGCACCGGCATGATAGGCGCGGTCTTCGCGGCGTCGTACTTCGCGACGGCTGCGGGGTCGTTCGCCGCGAGCAGGCTATCGCACAGGCTCGACATACTGCTGACGGCGTCGGCGACGCGCAGCCTCGGCGGGCTCCTCCTCGTCGCGATGGCGTTCTCCGGCTGGCTCCCCATGGCCGCGGCGCTCTACGCCGCTAGGATGTTCGTGAGCGGTTTCGGATCGCCGACGAGGAGCACAGCCAACATGAGGGGCATAAGCAGGGAGGACTACGGCACCGCAACGAGCATACAAGGCTTATCGACGAGGCTCTCGCAGACCAGTTCAGGCATCAGCGGTTACCTTCTGGAGTACGCGCTCGAGGCGCCGCTTCTGGTCGGCGGTGCGCTTCAGGTCGTAGGCGGCGTCGCATATTTCGTGATGCTGCGGCACAAAAATGCAGCCGGCTAACGGTGTGCGCCGACCGGTATGCCGACCGATACGCAGCCAACGGCAGGGCCAGTGCATACAACGCATATATACTATAATATGGATATGGAAAAAAAGACGAGTGCGCTGCCGCATCTGGGTGTTTCCATGAAAAAGTTCATATTCTTTGACGGCGACGGTACGCTCTGGTACCCGGCGCTGACCAGGCGGAGGAGGGCACCGCACTGGATATACTACGATGCGGTTACGGCACGCGACCCGAACGCGCACCTGGTGCTGACGCATCCGTCGAAAATGGTGCTGAAGAGGCTAAAGGCCATGGGCGTGCGCATGGCCGTAATATCTATAGTGCCTGGGCCGTGGCTGAGAGCACAGAGGATACTAGACAGGCGCGTCAAGCACTTCGGCCTGGAGGCCTTCTTCGACGGTATCTACCCTGCGCAGAAGAGGAGCGACGCGAAGGGCAGGATCATGGAGCGCGTGCTGCTGGAGCACGGCATTAGTAAGCGCGATGCCCTCATGGTCGGGGACAGCTACGTCTATGATTACATGTCGGCTGTGAAGAGGGGCATACCGGCAGTGCTGATATACCCGAAGAACTACGGCAGCGCGGATGCCATTAGGGTAAAGCGGCGCGTGAAGCGCATGGACCAGATAATGCGCTACGTCAGATGAGCAGGCCATGCGTCAGCCTCCGCAGCGACGCGGGGAACGGCTCAGTCGCTATGCCGCGCTCTGTTATTATGGCGGACACGAGCCTGTGCGGCGTCACATCGAATGCCGGGTTCAGGGTAGGGACGCCAGGCACAGTTATCAGAAGCTTGCCAAGTATGTTCCGCACCTCCTCAGGATTCCTCTGCTCTATCGGTATCGACTTCCCTCTCGGGTCTATCGTAGAGATCGGTGCTGCGACGTAGAAAGGTATGCTGTGGTATTTCGCTAGCACTGCGAGTCCGTACGTGCCTATCTTGTTGGCCACGTCGCCGTTCATCAGTATCCTGTCGGCGCCGAGGAGCACCTTTGTGACGCCCGCATTCTCCATCGCATACGCGGCCATGTTGTCGGTTATCAGCGTCGCCGGTATGCCATCGCGGGTGAGCTCCCACATCGTCAGCCTGGCTCCCTGGTAGAGCGGCGCGGTGTGCGTAGCTATTACCTTTATGTCCTTGCCTGAGCGCCACGCCGTCCTTATGACGCCGTATGAGGTGCCGAAACCTGCGGTGGCTAGGGCGCCTGCGTTGCAGTGCGTAAGTATGACGTCGCCATCGCGTATCAGCGAGTCACCAAAGCGGCCCATGCGCATGTTGGCCTCGATGTCCTGGCGCTGTATCGTCAGCGCCTCATCTATCAGGCCAGACTTGAGGCGCCGCGGCGTGACGCCACTACGGCGCAGCGACGCGGCCCTGTCGGTCATTCTGCTTATGGCCCAGAAGAGGTTCACCGCAGTGGGCCTGGTCTTGCCCAGCGCGGCGCCGGCGCTGCCGACGCTCCTCATTATGGCGCTGACGTCATTGGGCGCCTTGGCTGCCGCCATCGCGATGCCCATGGCTGCGGCTACGCCTATGGCTGGCGCCCCCCTTATCTCTAGGCCGCGGATAGCCTTCGCTAGCCTGGGCACAGATGAACTCTCGACCCACTGTTCACGCCACGGCAGCTTACGCTGGTCTATCCAGGCCACGCGGCCGCCGCGCCAAAAGACCGGCTTTATGTCCGCTATGCTCCGGGATTTGACCATTGAATCAGCGTGCTGGGACAGCTACGAACGGTATATCTCTTAGGCAACCTTTTAAGCAGTTACGCGGACATGCCTAGGCACAGCAATAGTGCACGGCACGACTCAGATATCGATTCGCTCGCGTTGAATCTTCGTGATTCCTTAACTGTTAAAATACGGGCCATGCCTGAATGACTGCTAGCGCCCGCGGATAATCCGCGGATGGTTGATAGCCTGCCCCATGGGCGCATATGTGGGCCCTCTCACAAGACGCCTGGCCGTGGGCGCTTTAGCTGTCCGGCCGGTCCTGGGCGTACACTGATTCCCTTTTCCCGAACCGCCGCACTAGCACGTATGCCAGCACCAGTACGGCGATGACGGCGGCGAGGAATACGCTCCAGCCGGCCGATGCCGCAGCGGAGCCGACCCCTATGGCATAAACCGACATCCCATTGGACCTCGCGCTATAGAAATAACTGGACCCGTTTTCTCCTACGGGCGCGGTGGGGAGCTTGACCCAATCCGAGGCAGTGGCGTTGAATCGGAATATTGAAACGTTTTTGTAGCCAAATCCATGCGCGCCGAGCCAGCCTTTCGGCACCGCCATCGTGTAATTAACGTAGTTGAAGTAGCTCTCGTTTATGCTGCTATTTATGTATATCAAACTGGAAAAGTTTGCCGGCGGCGGCGGTATGCGCATGCGTGCCATTGCCGACAGGTTTGTCAGATTCTTGAAGACGAGTATCTGTGTGGCGGACATGGAAAGGTTGCGCTTTAATGACACGGTTAAATTGACCATTGGCTGGGTGCCGTTTTCGAACCCTATTTCGGCGCTCGAGTTAGCAGGTACGTTTACCAGGCTGAACACGGTGCTGCTACCATTGTGGTACGCGGTCGCGTTGATCCGGACGTATCTTATGCTGGCCGCATTCCGGTGTACCGACCCCGCAACGTGCAAATCGCTGTAGGATGTCACGCTTATGTTCTGGGTGGGGCCGAACGTGGAATTGAGATAATCCCTCAGCGCGCTTGAATTCGCAACAGGGCTTGCTTCTTCTATGCTGGTTTTGTTCGCGCCGTACCTTTCAGACACGTTTTCTGCGCTCCATGCCACGAGCATGGCAGATCCGTTCTCGGACACGCTTATGCTGCCGTTTAATGGGGTAAAGCCGCGCGGCGTGTAGTTCGAGATTAGGATCTTTATAGGCGATGTGTTTTTCATAGGATAATTCGCCGTGTTCGAACCGTTCCTTGACGCGTTTATGTAGGGCAGAATCCTGTCGAACGCAGGCTCGCCGGTGCTGACGTTGATCACGACGCTTCTTATCGTGGTCGTGACGTTTATTGCGACCGGGTGCGTAATGAAGTATGAGCTTTGAGGACTGTAGTTGTTTGGAGGTTCTGTCGTTACTATCACAGATGTCGTCGGCTTTATCGTAGTTGTTCGGAACGTTGTGGTGTTGAACGTCGTGGTGCTGGATCTTGTCGCGTTCACCGGCACAGTGCTCGTCGTGTTTACCGTGCTGGTCGCATTGACCGTTCTGTTCGCGGGCATTGTGCTCGTTACGGAATTGTTTATTGTTGTGGTCGGGGTCGTGCTTGTGGTATTGACCGTGCTGGTTGTGTTTGCGGTCGTGGTAGAAGAAGCTGTGCTCGTTGGAGCAGTTGACGTGAAGTTGTAAGTGCTGGAGGCGTTTAGCGTGTAATTGGACGCGTGGGCCGCGCCAGAAAGAAGCAAAAACAGGAAAACCGGTACTAGCGCGGCGTACGACATTTTGTCCATGTCTATCGTTGTTGCTTTATCCGGTTGCGGTTTATAATTATTCCGCTGGCCGTAATCGGGCGGCTAGAGATGGCGCCGGCCCCTAATGCGGCTGGAACTGCAAGAGCGATAGAGCGAACGACGCAATAACCGCGGCATGGACCGCCATGCAGTAGACGCACACGGCCCTGAGCCTCCACTGCATCAGGAGAAGCCAGGAGGCCGGCACCAAGCCAGAGGCGTTATACAGCAGCATGTAAAACGGTCCTATGCTTAGGTACGCTAGTGCTAACTCGATGGCGAAGAAGGCGGCGCCGCCGGCGTACGTTGGGATCCCGAGAACGGAGGGCCTCTCGTCCAGTACCCTTTCGCAATTGACGAAGCGGCCTCGCGGGCAGACGAGCGGGACCAGGTCGAGCCTGTAGAGTGTTATGTAGACGGAGAGTACCAGGCCGACGGCGGCTAGCGCTAAAAACTGAAGCTCCATGGTGCACACCTGCTTTGATGGCGCGCAGAGCGGCGTAATCCGCAGGCTTAGTTTGCCTATGCGATCGTGATTCGCGCCATGATTTCCAGATTCACGTATTATGTTACTATCGCGTAGCCTATTTTATTTTTGCGCTGTATTATATTGCTGCGCGCTGCCCACGCTGCACTTGCGCGCGCGGCAATCACCATGGAGGGACACGCTGGCCTGGCGGAGCATGCCGTGGCCTATGCTGAGAGGAGGGGCTTCGACTACGCTGAGGCGTTCATCGAGAGCTACACCGGCACCTTTTACGCGGTGGAGCAGGGAGCGCTCAACTCGAGCAGCTACTTCGAGAAGACAGGCATAAGGCTACGCCTAATACGGAAGGGCAGGCTCCATGTCTTCGCGACCAACAGGCTTGACAGGCGTACGCTAGAGAGGGCTATCGAAGGCAGCGGCGGCTTCAGCGGAGCGGACACCGGCTTATCGGAGGAGAGCGTCCAGAGGGCCTCGTACAGGATAAGGGAGAAGAGAGTGGCTGATGGGCCGCGCATACTGGAGGACCTTGTCGCGCTGGACAAGACCCTCGGGGGCGAGAGGCACGTAAAGTTCAGGAGCGTTTACGGGGGCGCTGGCCGGACCACTAGCCTAATGGTGAACAGCGAGGGCTCCAGGATCGAGAGCTCAGTGCCGAGAGCAGAGGTCTTCGTGAGCATGATAGTCGGCAGCGGCGGCCAGACCAGGCAGAGGGTGCTGCAGCTGGGCGGCGTGGGCGGCTACGAGGCCATAGAGCCAACCGGCATAGAGACCAGAGCCCTTGACGAGGCGAGGACCCTGCTCAACGTGATGGAGCATGGCGTCACTCTCAGCGGTTCAAGGTTGAGGTCGATAAAAAACGTGGTCATATCGCCGGAGATAGCAGGCATAGCCGCGCACGAGAGCGTCGGACACCCGGACGAGGCCGACAGGGTCTTCCTGAGGGAGGCGGCGCAGGCCGGCACGAGCTACCTCAACAGGGACAATCTCGGCATGGGGATTGGCAGCGAGCGCGTCAGCATAATCGACGACCCGACGATAAAGGGCTCGTTCGGCTTCTATCTGTACGATGACGAGGGGGTCAGGGCCAGGCCCAGGAAGCTCGTGACCAACGGCGCGCAGGACGAGCTGCTCATGAACAGGGAGTACGCCAGCGTGCTGGGCACGCGAAGCAACGGCGCATCGAGGTCTGACAGCTACGAGCACGAGCCAATAGTCAGGATGGCGAACACGTACCTCAAACCAGGCGGCGCCACGCACGAAGAGCTGATCAGCGAGGCAGGGAACGGCGTCTACATAAAGAGCTTCATGGAGTGGAACATAGACGACACGCGCAGCTTCTCGCGGTACCAGGGAAGCGAGGCCTACCTGATAGAGAACCGCAGGCTGGGCAGGCCGGTAAAGAACTACGTGCTGGAAACTACTACGCAGAGGTTCTGGCACGCGGTGCGGTTGGTCGATAACGAGTTCGAGCTATACTTAGGCAACTGCGGCAAGGGCGAGCCTATGCAGGGCGTGCCAGTGACGATGGGCGGCGCTGGCGCGCTGCTGTCTCTGTGATCGCATGGAGTACAATGCAGCTTATGTAGAGAGGAAGGCGATGGCCGCAGGTTTCGACGAGGCAGTGGCCGAAGTTTTCGCCGGCAGGACCAGCTACCTGAAGATAGCGAACGCAAAGATTGACTCTATAGTTACCATGGACGAGAGGAACGCCTTCCTTTTCGTGACCAAGGGCAAGCGCGTATTCAGGACGAACATAGACAGGATAGAGCCGGGCAGCATAGGCCGCGCTATCGAGAGGGCAAAGCTCGGGGTTGCGCGGTCGGTCCCGAAGGACGATTATTACGGGATAGCTGATGGACCGTTCAGGTACGGCACGGCGAGGAAGCCGGACAGGGCCATAGCCGAGTACGATGACAGTACACTTGTGGATGTAGCGCAGTCTGCGATAAACGCTGCAACTGCGCACGGCGCGGACAGCGTGGCAGGTACGCTGATCATGGCGACCGGCAGCGCCGAGATCGAGACCAGCGGCGGCGTTTCCGCGCGCGACGACAGCGCCAGCGCCAGGCTGTCGCTCAGGGCGTTCCGCGGTGGTTTGTCGGCGCAGAGCGTCGCGGTCGCGACCAGGATGCGCGAGCTCGACACGGACGCTACAGCCGCAAAGACCGTGGAGTACATTAGGATGGCCAGCGGCTTCGGCAGGATCAGGAGCGGCACTTACGACGTGATCTACGCACAGCAGCCCGCGGGCCTGCTACTATCGATGGCGAACGAGATGGCGTGCATAGGCAGCGTAGAGACCGGCGGCTTCCTGACCGGCAAGCTCGGCAAGGAGATCGCAGACAGGAACGTCATGCTTTATGACGATGGCAAAAGCGCGGACCTGGTCGGCTCAGGCAGGTTCGACGCCGAGGGGCATCCGACGCAGAGGAACAGGCTCATAGGCGGCGGCAGGCTCTTGACTTACCTGCACAACCACTCGACATCGGTGAAGTACAAGACCGAGAGCACTGGCAACGCTGGCCTTGTAATGCCAGGCCCGAACGAGATGGTGCTGGAACACGGCAACACGAAGAAATCGCTAGACTCTCTCGTTCGCTCGGTCGACAGGGGCGTGCTGGTGACGAACACGTGGTACACCAGGTTCAGCAATTACCTGACCGGGGACTTCTCCACAGTGCCGAGGGACATAGCAGTATATATAGAGCGTGGCGAGCCGCGGTTCGCGATAAAGCAGCTGCAGGTCAGCTCTGCGACAGGCATAAGGATAAGCGACAACATGATACGCATGCTGAAGGCGATGAGCCGCGCGGCGAACGACACGGTGCAGACCGCGTCGTGGGACTCAGACGGCAGCTTCAAGACCCCGAGCGTGCTGGTCGAGGGCGTCAAGATTACAACGGCGTGATTCCACGGCTGAGAGAAACTACACTGTCGATGGCATGATGGAGCTACTGGTTAGGGCCGAGGCTGCGATGAGGAAGCGCTTCGCGAAGCCGTACAAGAAGCTGCGCGTGAAGGGCAGGGTCGCCTTCATCGGCGACACCCACGGGGACACGACCGCGGCGTCTTACGTGCGCAGGCACATCGGCGACTTCGGCGGCGCGGTGTTCCTTGGCGACTATGTCGACAGGGGCGGGCATTCAGTCGACAACCTGTGCTCGATCCTGTCGCTCTTCCTGGAGAACGACTCGGTGATCGCGCTCAGGGGCAACCATGAGGACGTGAGCATAAACGCCGTGTACGGCTTCCTGGACGAGATAGAGGAGCGCATCGATGCGGAGGGTGCCAAGAATATCTCCATTGAAACCGTGAAGAAGGCGCTGACCGCGCTGTACTCGAGCATGCCGGTAGCTGCAGACGTCAACGGCTACTTCTGCGCCCACGGCGGCATACCGGAAAGCGGCAGCATAGAGGACATCGAGGCGCAGGGCAGGGTGGATGAGGTCGCGAAGAACAGGCTCGTGATGCAGCTACTCTGGAACGACCCGAACACAGACATAAGCGGCTTCGCTGGCAGCGACAGGGACGGCTATGCTGGCACTGTGAAGAGGTTCGGCAACGACGCCGCATTGGAGTTCGTGCAACGTAACGGCTTAAGGGGCATCATACGAGGGCACGAGGTCATAGAGGACGGGATAAGGCGCACAAGGATAGGCAGCGGTGCCGAGATCATAACCGTGTTCTCCACCGGAGGCAATGGCGCTTACTTAGGGCTAGTGCCGCATCCGAGCATACTGGTCCTTGATGGCGATACGCTCGCCGGCATCGACCTGGCCGGGGAGAAGCCGTAGACGACGCTATGGGCATGCGTCTATGGCAGCAGCGTGAGCGTGTACGGCACCCTAAGGAGCGCGGCGAAGAGCAGGTTGCCGAAGAGTATGGTCACTATGGTGCCGCCGAGTATCGCTATTGCAAACGGCATGGCGTTCTTGTACACTGGCAGGCGCATCGTCACGTGCTTCCGCGACATCTCGGCCCTTAGCTGATCGGTCACCAGCTTGTCGAAGTGCTTGACTAGGTGCTGAAGGCCCGAGATCATCGATTGCGGCATCAGGTTGAGCGCTATTATGTCGCCGCTCTCCATGCGCGACACGGTAACGTACCTTATCATCGACATTGTTATGGGGCGCTGGAACAGGGTTATCGCGATTGATGCTACCATCAGGGCTGTCATGAGCGCAAAGCCACCGGTGCTTATGCCGGCGAACAGCACCAGAAAGGCTATGAAGAACATGTAGACCGCGGCGAGTATGACCGAGCGGACCGCGTCGCTCCTCTTGACGTTGTCGAGTATGTGGTGTGCTGCACGGTACCTGAGCGGTATGTAATAGATAGGCACAACCAGTATCGCTACTATGCCGGTGTTTATGAAGAGCGATAGTATGAACGGTGTCGGTATGTTAGTAGCTGGTATTGGGTAGTTCATCTGCAGCGGCATTATCATTGACAGCACTGCGAACTCGAATATATCAGCTGCGCCTATCTGGCCAGCCCTGTAGACCGGGTAGCCGAGCGCAAGGATCACGCCGGCTATGCCTATGCTCACCAGCGACACCACATTCAGGTATAGAATGGTCAGGAAGAGGCCGTAGCCGAAGGTGCCGTAGACGACTATGTTAGGTATGTTGCGCCTGTTGAACACGTCGAAGAGCATGTAGATTGCCGCGACTGCTACGAGACTGACAAGCCTCACGTATGTGATGTCCACGGTTTCCACCGGTGATTAGATGCGGCGTCCCGGATTTCGGAGTGTCAAGTGCGCCGCTCGTGCACATGCGCGGCGTGAGCCGGATAGCATCGGGATGCTGCTCTTGCGCTACTGTTTTGCGCGCGATATAAAAAGGGTTTGTGCGGCGCGGCCGACGCAAACGACACGTGTGTTTATATCAATGCGCTGCGAGGCTAGCAACATGGAGCGCAGAAGGGCGACAAGGCGGGAGCGGCTTTACCTTTGCATAGCCATCGCCGCTGTAATAACCAGCATGCTCTACTGGACGGCATTCGGCATCAACGCCTACAACACGTATCATGAATACGACGACCTGGGCTTCACGACAATGAGCATGTACTATCACATACACTACCCGCAGGCGCTTGGCGGCCCTGAGTACCTCGTCTTCTGGAACCACATAGCACCGGACCAGCTGCTCATACTGCCAATCTTCTACCTGTACCAGTCGTCGCTCACGCTTCTCTTCGTGCAGGCGCTCGGCCTGTCGCTCACAGGGCTTCTCATATTCTTCGTAGTCAGGGACCTGGTGAAGAGCGGCGCATGGGCGCTGGCCTTCTGCCTGGTTTACCTGCTCAACCCAGGCATGCACGGCATGCTCGTATTCGACTACCACTTCGAGTTCCTCATAGTGCCGTTCTACGTGCTCGTGTTCTACTTCTACATGAAGCTCAGGGTGCGGTGGTTCTTCGCCTCGCTGCTGCTCCTTCTAGGCACTATCGACACGGCGCCGTTCCTGGCGATCTTCCTGGGCATCGGCCTCCTCGTCTATGACTTCTCTTACACAAGAGAGCGCAAGACAAGAAGGCTCAGGCTCACGCTAGCGACATGCATGGTGGCCTTCTCCATTGCAGTGATCATCTCTGAGGCTGCGATAGCTTCGGCGCTGACCCAGAGCTACGGATCGGCATACGCTGACCTGCCCACCCAGTTCAGGGTGTACGACTTCGGCACAGGCGTGGCAAGCAGCCTGATCGGCAAGGTGACTGGCAGCAACGGCCAGGCATGGTCTGCGCCGTCGTTCAACGGTTATATCGTTTATGGCATCGCCATAGCCCTGTTCAGCTTCGGCGCAGCGATATTCTTCGACCCGCTGATAACGCTCATATTCGCAGCGCCGTGGCTCGCCAACGTTCTTGTGCTCGGGAACCTGAACTTCGCGGTGGTGTGGGACCAGTACTACAGCTACGTGCTCGGCGGTGCGGTAGTCAGCGCGGTGCTGGGTCTGCTCATGCTGAAGGAGAGGCGCGGCCTCTTCGCTAGAATGGCTTACGGGTTTCTCGGCCGGTCTTACGAGGTCACGATGGGCTCCTTCTTAGGCATGACCATGGTCGTGGCCACGCTGATGCTGACCGCGATGTACCCAGTCATGGTCTACTCCAAGAACATAAACAACCTGGCGCAGGACTTCCTCTTCCAGGTGGGGCCGCAGCAAAGGGCCCTGGACGCGCAGATAGGCTCGATGCTGGCGCTTGTCCCAGCAAACGCATCGCTGCTCACCATGCCGTTCATAATACCACACGTGGCGGACCGCGAGTACCTGGATAACTTCCCCTTCATGGACAGCTTCTTCACGCCGAGGTTCGTGCTTGTGGACATGAGCGAGAACGCGAGCCTCAACGCGCAGCTCAACGAACCGTACCTGACGGCGTTCCTGCAGAACAACAGCTTCTACCACGTCTATGCGCGCAACGGCACGGCCTACATACTGGAGCGCGGCGTGCAGACCGGTTCCGGTTGACTGCGCGGATGCGCACACACTGGTGCGCGAAAGAAAACGTTTTATATTGCGCTACAAATTAAGTACGCCCGTTGTAGCTCAATGGCAGAGCGGCCGGCTGTAGTTTGTCTGCTCCGACAAGGAGATACCGGCAGGTTGGGTGTTCGACTCACCCCAACGGGATGGTGTTTGACTGGTCGTGCACCTAGCTTTTAGCTTTCATCTGCTGTATGGGCGGAGCTGCGGAACCTATGGCACAGCGGCGCGGAAACGAACAACACACTGATAACCATATGATTTTCTTTTACTCGGCATTCAATCAGGAAATCTATGACAGGCATTTATTTGGTGAGGCCGAAACGCCCGTAACAATTATAAACTATTAATTATTAGGTATGCGTATGGGTGGATGATTTATGACGGTTCGGCAACGCTGGTAGGTTGTTTTATGTCGGAAGAGGACTTGGACAAGATAATGAAACTCAAGTCGCTGCTCGATGCAGACCTCATCACGAGGGAGGACTTCGCCAGGCAGAAGGCCAAGATCCTTGGTGGGCTTGGCGCACCATCGACAGCTAAGGCGACCGGCAAGGCGAGGAGCGGCCAGGCTGCCGCTGCACCAGAACCGAAGGGACCAAGCTTCATGAGCGTGGTCAAAAAGCGCGGCCTCGCTCGCGCGATGAAGGAGGCGTTAGGCTTCGTAGACTGAATTGGTTGTTTGAATGGAGGAAGCTGACATAAAGAGGCTTGAGAAGCTGAAGTCGCTGCTCGACGCCGGCGCGATAACGCGGGAGGAGTTCGACAAGGGCAAGAGGGCCATAATCGGGAGGGACGAGGAGGAAGAGACCGGAGTCGACGACCCGGTAGTGGCCAGGCTCAGGCAGCTCAAGAAGCTTTACGAGAGCGGCGCGCTATCCGAGGAGGAGTATGAGGAGCAGAAGGAGCTTGTTCTCGATAACATGTAGCTGGCGGCTGCCGCGGAATCGCTGCATTGACATGCGTTAGGCGTGACCAGCTGCGCGCACCGCAACGCTTGTAACGCATCGGCACTGGAACCCACAAAACCGTTTAAAAGCATTGCTGCGAAAAGCTTCTGGTGTTTTAACGGGAAAGCAGAGGAAGGTATACCTGATAGCCGGCGGCGTAACGAAGTTCGCCAAGGCGCACCCAGAGATGGACTTCAGGCTCATGGTGAAGAAGGCATACGACTACGCGATGAAGGACGTGCCCAAGCTGAAGGCAAAGGACATAGACCACACGCGCATCTCGTACTTCTCGGACCACTTCGCGAGGCAGCTGAAGGCCGCATCGATGGTGCAGGACTTCCTCGGCCTGAACCCGAAGGATTCGAGGCGCATAGAGTGGGGCGGGGCCACCGGCGGCCACTGCATACAGGCAGGCTGGGAGACCATAGCGAGCGGCCGCGGCGACGTCTGCATGGCGGCCGGCTTCGAGACTATGTCCAGGGTGGAGACCTGGAAGGGGAACGAGTTCATAGCGCTGGCATCAGATACGAACTTCGACTACCCCAACGGCGGCTTCTACACCGGCTATTACGCGCTCATGGTGCAGAGGCACATATACGAGTTCTTGAGGAAGCGCAAGTTCGCAGACGTGCGTGACGAGAAGAAGGCACAGCGCATGGCCGAGAATGAGGCCATGAGGATAATGGCGATGATATCGGTAAAGAACCACACTAACGCGCTGCACAACCCGTACGCGCAGTTCCCGGTAAAGCTGGCGGTTCAGGATGCGCTCAAGGGCGAGATGATATCTTACCCGCTCAACAGACCCAGCATATGCACGATGAGCGACGGCGCCGCGGTGCTGATGCTGGCTTCCGAGGACGTGGCCTTCGAGTACACCGACAAGCCGGTGCTCATAAGGGGCGTTGGCGGGGGCACTGACACCATGCGCCTCGCGGACAGGCCCCACGGCAGCGTGCCCCTCTTCCCATGGGAGGACGAGGCAACGTACGAGAGCCTGGACTACCCCGGCGTGCACTCCTTCAGGGCTGGCAGGAGCGCGGCAATCGAGGCTTACAGGCACGCTGGCATAAAGGACCCGCTGAACGAGCTGAGCTTCGTGGAGCTGCACGATGCATACGCGAGCTCTGAAATCCAGACCTACGAGGACCTCGGCCTGTGCAGGTACGGAGAGGGCTACGACTTCGCCGAGCTCGGGCACCCGTTCATGAAGGGCATCGATTACGGCATGAAGCTCGAGCACCAGGGCACGATACCTGTGAACCCCTCTGGCGGCCTGATAGCCAGCGGGCATCCGGTCGGCGCCACCGGCATAATGCAGGGCGTCTTCGCGCTGTGGCAGCTGCAGGGCACGATAGGCAAGCACTTCGGCGACGACACGCAGCAGGTCCATGATGCGAAGCTCGGCCTGATACACAGCCACGCCGGCACCGGCAGCTCGGTGACGGTCAGCATACTAGAGGCGGTGAGATGATGAAGAAGTTCGAGCGCTTCCGCGACGTGATGGACGAGATAAAGAAGTCGGGCGCCGCCATCTACAAGAGCCCTGATGGTAGCGACAACCTCGTGATATTATACCCTTACAGCGTGTCATATGTGCACAGCTATGCGCAGGACTCCAGGTTCTTCCTGGGCCTGGCCGAGGGCAAGCTGCTGGGCAGCGTCTGCAAGGAGTGCGGCCACAAGTACGCCACGCCTAGGAGCCACTGCATGGAGTGCGGTGCCGAGACGGACTGGCTGGAGCTGCCGAAGGAAGGCCGGGTGCACTCGTGGACAACGTGCTACTTCGGAAGCGAGGAGTTCCTCAAGGAGACGCCGTTCAACCTCGTTCTCGTCGAGTTCGAGGGCGTAGACACGCTCTTCATGTCGCGACTGATGAAGGCGAAGCAGGACGACATCTACATAGGCATGAAGGTCAGGGCCGCGTTCAGGAAGAAGCCCAGGTACCTTGTTTCCGATGTCTACTTCGAGCCGGCAGATTGACTCGCCGCGGGCTTTGCGATGGTCCAGAACAGGCTTGCCTCATTCATGGAAAAGCTCGGCTTCGGGGCCGGCAGTGAGCCATCGTCTTACCTGCGGTTCCACGCATGGAGCGTAGCGAACCAGGAGAAATTCTACGAGGCCGCTATAGACGACATTGGCTTCCACTGGATCACGAAACCCAAGAGCATCCTAGCATACAAGGATGGCGACCCGATCTGGCGCGCAACGTGGTTCATCGGCGGCGAGGCGAACGTTTACGACATGTGCATAGAGCAGCAGATAGCCAGAGGGCGCGGCGACCAGCTGGCGCTCATAAGCAGGCGCGAGGACGGCGCCACGGTAAAGCTCACGTTTGAAGAAGTGAGGGCCCGCGTCGAGGAGCTGGCCGCGCGGCTGATAGCCGATGGCGTAGTAAAGGGCGACAGGATCTGCGTGATAATGCCATCATGCGTTTACTCTTACATGGCATTCTACGCTATACAGAAGATCGGCGCGACCTTCGTGCCGATACCGACGGAAGTCATGGACCTGGCGCTTGTCAAGAGGCTGCGCCTGGCGAGGCCGCGCATGGTCATCACCGTCGACGGCTTCGTGTACGGTGGCAAGCGCATTGCAGTAGTAGATGGCGTGAAGCGCGCGGTGGACGAGGCTGCCAGCGAGATCGGCAAACCAACAGTCGTATGCGTTGGCTACCTTGACGATGACAAACTTGCTATGGACGGCGTCCTTGGTTACTCGTCGTGGATGAGCGGACTCAAGAAGAACGCGGCCACGGCGCGCATGTCGAGCACGGACATAACGATGATACTGTTCACTTCCGGGACCACCGGCACGCCGAAGGGCACGATGCACACATACGCAGCGGCCATAGAGGACATGCTCGAGAACGCCTATGCTTCCAACATAAACGCTGGCGACAGGTTCCTCTGGTACACTAGCCCAGGCTGGATGATGTTCCCATGGCTCGTGACCGGCACTAACGGCCTTGGTGCAACTACGGTGCTTTACGACGGTTCGCTCACCGTAAACGGCAGGGACACGCTCTTGGACCTTGTCGAGGAGTTCGGCCTGACGCACATCGGCATAGCGCCGCCGCTGATCGGCGGCGTCATAGACGCGCTGACGGCAGACCCCGAACGCATGAATCGGATCGGGTCGCTGCGCGAGATAAGGTACACGTCGGCGCCACTGGCCGACAGCATCGCCGACAGGCTGGCCGCGCTGGGCTATCCGCCGAACGGCGCATGCGGCGGCACCGACGGCTGCTTCTGCTACTCCGCCGGCAACCCAGTGACTAGGCGCACAGGAGCCACGATGCTGCCCGGACTTGGCATCGACCTGCACGTCGTAGTGCTAGATGGCGCGGCCTACAGGGACGCGAGACCAGGCGAGATGGGCGACGTCGTTATAGAGAGGCCGTTCCCGTCGATGACGCGCGGCCTGCTCGGCGACGACGAGGCGCGCAGCAGGTTCAGGCGCACTTACTTCACCGGAGAGAACGGAGCGGAGTCGAAGTACTGGATGCACGGCGACCTGGCCTCTTTCGATGCCAACGGCTACCTGACGGTGCACGGAAGGGTCGACGACCTGCTCGTCGTACACGGCAACAAGCTGAGCCCAATGGACGTGCAGGAGGCGGTGCTTGCATCGAATGCCGAGGTGTCTGACGCCGCCGCGGTGACCATGCCGGTCAGGCCTGGCGACGGCGGCGAGCTCTTCGTATTCGCTGTGCTCAGACCCGATGCGAGCGCCATGGGCCACGAAGAACTCGACAGGCTCGAGATGCGGATTGCGGCATCGGTGAAGGAGCGCGTCAACAAGCTGGCAAAGCCTTACATGGTGGCCTTCGTGAGCGGCATACCGTACACGATAAACAACAAGCCGGCGCTCAGGATAATAAGGAGCGCATTCTCCGGCCAGACAGTGGGCGATACGTCAACAATAAGAAACCCAAGGAGCATAGAAGAGCTTGCAGAGCTAGGCAGGAGGTTCAGGGCCGGCACTGGTTGATCGCATGGAGGAACTCTTTGGAAAGCATGTCGAGGAGCTCAGGGAACTTGGCAGGATAGGCGACAAGCACGTTAGGATAGCAGAGCTCGTGGACAGGGCAGCCGAGGAGCTGGCCCCGATAGAGATAGAGGCGTACATGAACAGGCAGGTCAACCTCAAGGAGCAGGTGCGCGTCATGAAGAAGTACGGCCTGCTCGGCCTGCAGGTGCCTGAGGAGTACTCCGGCCTGGGCGGCGACGCGGCAGCTATAGCGCTCGCTTTCGAGAGGCTCGGCCAGTTGGGCATGGGCCTAGTCACAGGCATGGACGTGCAGCTCTGCCTTACAGAGGCGATACTCGCCAGGTGGGGCACAGATGAGCAGAAGAAGAGGTACCTTGTGCCAGAGGCCAAGGGGGACAAGCTCATGTCGTTCTGCCTGACCGAGCCGGAGCACGGGAGCGACCCATCGTCGCTGCAGGTGGGCTTCGATGAGGTCGATGGCGGTTTCAGCATCAGCGGCGAGAAGTATCTTATAACAAACGGCTCGTTCGCAGACGCTTTCATAGTCTTCGCCAGGAACAAGCAGCGCGGCATCAGCGCGATAATCGTAGACCGCGATGAGAAGCACGTGAGCGTAGAGATGGAGATAAGGGAGAAGCCCGGCCTGTTCACGTCGAACACCACGCTGCTCAAGTTCGACGGCGCGTTCGCGCCCAGGGAGAACCTCGTAGGCAGTTTCGGCAAGGGCCTGTCGTTGGCGTACACTGGCCTGCTCAGCGGCCGCCTCGGCATAGCCGCAGGCTGCGTCGGTGCCATAGAGGACTGCCTCAACGCTGCTCTGTCTAGGTCGAGGGAGCGGGAACAGTTCGGCAAGCAGATAGGCAGGCACCAGCTCGTCCAGAAACGCCTGGCCACGATAGAGGAGCAGTTCGAGACCGCGAGGCTATGCGTCGACAGGGCAGCATACTGGAAGGCAAAGTACGATGCTAGGCCTGACGACATAGGGCTCAGGAAAAGCGCGGACCACAACGTCACGCTGGCCAAGGTGATCGCTACCAACGCAGCAGGCAAGGCTGCCGACAACGCGATGCAGCTCTTCGGCGGCTTCGGCTACTCAATCATAGGCGCGCCAGGCAGGCACTACATAGACGTAAGGGCATCGCGCATATACGAGGGCTCTAACGACGTGCTGGAACTCAAGCTGGCGTCCGACCTGCTCGGCGCGGGCTTCGAGGCTTATGGGTGAGCGCGTGTGCAGGCTCATAGCTATGCTCGCGCCGAAGGGCGGCTCCCTGCACGACGCCGTTTACAGCGGCGAATACAGCATGCTCAGGCAGGCAAAGCTAGAGGGCCATAACGACGGCTGGGGCTTCTGCGGTTACAGCAACGGCCTTCTTGACACCGCGGCCAGGAGCACGATGGCGTTCGCCGATTCGAGCGCCTACGCCGAATGCATCATAAGCGGGCGCTATGGTGCTGCGCTCTTCTTCGTCAGGGACGCGAGCAACCCGAGAGGCATAGACAGGTCGCGTCTAATAACTGTAGATGCCACGCAGCCATTCGGCTACGGGAACCTTTCGTTCATGCACAACGGCGCTGTGATGGCCCCGGACGAGGTAATCGATGCTGTAGGCGACGCAGGCATAAGGCCGCGCAGCCTGAACGACAGCGAGGCTTACTTCGTCGCCTTCCACAAGTTCCTCGGGGAAACCAATGACGTCGGTAGGGCACTGAAGATGGCCGAGGGGCTAATCGTTGACGCGGCTAAGAAGGCAGGCAAGGAAAGGCCGTTCGGGAGCCTCAATGCCGTGATATGCGACGGCGAACGGCTCTATGCGTACAACAGGTACCTGAACAAGGTCAGAAAATCGCTCATGAAGGATAGCGACGGTGCCGATAGGGAATTCTACATGATGTGCTTCCGTGACGACGCAGACTCGATAGTGGTGGCGTCAGAGCCTGTGGGCGACGGCTACACGGATATTGGAGACGGCAAGCTGCTGGAGGCCTGGGTCGGCAGCGACGGAGCTGTGCGCCACAGCGTATCTGCGCTGAACGATTGACACGGCCTGACGCAGAGCGTCCCTGTGGCCGGGCAGCGACACCGATCGTGGTAACTATGGAACCTGACTCTGACATTAAGTTCGTCTTCGACGAGGCCGCGATGGTCGTCACGATAGACGGCGAGCGGTACATAGTCGTCGGCGACCTGCACATAGGCATGGAGCGCAAGCTGGAGAAGGCCGGGGTGCACGCGCGCGGCGCATCGATGGCTATGCTCGACAAGCTGGTCAACCTGTCGAGGGAATTCGATACAAGGAGGCTGATACTCTTGGGCGACGTGAAGGAATCGATACTGTACCCTGACGCGATTGAGGCGGGCGTGATCAGGGACTTCTTCAACGGCCTGGCTGGCTTCGAGACAACGGTTATACGGGGCAACCACGACGCGCACCTTGACGAGATAATCGATGTCAAGCCGGTCGACGAGCTAAGGCTCGGCAAGTTCGCCTTCCTGCACGGGCACAGATGGCCGTCGGGCGAGGCCATGATGCTCGACTACATAATAACGGCGCACAACCACACTGCGGTTAGCATGAGGGACAGCAACGGCGCGGTCTACGTCGAGAAGGCGTGGCTCATCGCAGGCCTGAACGCCGAGATGGCCGCCAAGCAGTATGATAGGTTCAACAAGGACATAAGGCTCATAATAATGCCAGCGTTCAACGACCTCATAACCGGCATGCCGATAAACGAGCACAGGGAGCGCATGCTGAACCCGCTGCTCAACAATGGCGTCTTCGAAATCGAAGGCGCAACCACCTACACGATAAGGGGCGACATAGCAGCCGCGCCAGGCTGACGCGTCGCGCCTCGATATGCCTTGCGAAACGATTCGGTACGCGTATATACTTCGGGCGCGTTATATTCTTGTGGAGTAGGCGCCGTTCGTATGGCAGCATCTGACATATTCGTTTATAGCGCGCGCGAGAGTGCTATTCGCAAGGGAAGCCGGAGGCAGCGCCGGATGAACGGCGCGGCTCTGGCGCAGGCAGCGATGGAGTATCTTATCACGTACGGCTGGGCGATACTGGTAATCGCGGTGGCCCTCGCTGCGCTCTTCGAGTTGGGGGTCTTCGATGTACAGAATTTCGAGCCGCAAGCCTGCATCGGCCAGACCGGCTTCGTATGCCAGAACCCCATCTACACGAGCAACGGTCTGTCGGTCATGCTAGGGCAGATAAACCAGCAGGACTACTACGGCGACTGGGTCTTCATAACCTCGGAGGGCGCGCTCCTTGGCCCGAACGGCGTGCCGGTGAACTTCACGAAGATAAACGCGGTGCAGGCTGGCTTCGGCAGTGCTAGCGTGCTGGCACCCGGCCAGACGATCACAGTCACCATACCGCCAAGCAAGTTCGGGCCGGCGCTGATACCGGATCCGACTGTCGGGACGCATTTCGCTGGCTACGTCTGGTTGGGTTACTGCCTCAACCCGTGCACTAGCCCGGTATACTACAGCAAGGTTGCCGCGCTGACCGTGAAGTCGTCTTAGAGGAGCGCGCCTAGAAAAGCTTGGGCCTCATCTCAGTATCGTTATCGGTATGGTGCCCTTCGTGAACTCCAGCTCGGCCAGGTTCAGCGGGTCGACCATGCCTTCCGGAACCTTGACGAGCGGCGGCGCGCCGAACGCTAGCTGCAGGGCGCGCGCCCCGATTATCCTTGCCTTCTCGAACTTCGTGAAGCTCTCCATCGAATCAACAAAAGGTCTACACTGGATTTGGCTTGAAGCGCGCCTTTACGTCCTCGAGCTCGCGCCTGACGGAGGCGCGCCACTGGGGGAACGACTCCGGGCTCTTTGGATAGTCCCTGTATATCTCGTTGAGGAGTTTCATCTTCTTGACAACGTACAGCAGGTTCTTGAAAGCGTTTATGTTCTTGGCTCCGCGCAGGACCAGCCTGAACTTGGCTGCTAGGTGCAGCTCTGGTATGAGACCGTAGCTTATCTGCTCTGCCTCGTCGGCGCTCATGAATGTCTTCATGCCGTAGTTGAGCAGGTCGTTGTTGAGCGACTGCAGGTACACCCTGAATGCCTCGAGCCCGGCGGTCTTCTTGCCGTACTTCTCGTTGAAGTCTAGGTTGTACTTCCACAGCGCGGCTACGCTCACGTCGCGGTTCTGCACGGCCAGTGCAGCGTTCTTGCCTGCGAGTATGCCTGCGACCAGCGATGGGCCTATGCCGCCGGCGCTTATCGGATTCGGCATCGCCATGCTGTCACCGGCGCCCATGTAGCCGTTGAACACCAGACTCTCCATCTGGTGCCTCACCGCTACGGACCAGTAGCCCTTGCCGTTATTGTTGGCGTTGAAAAGCCTCGGGTTCTTTATGACCGGGTTCATCCTGACGTACTCGTCCATGAGCGAGTGCAGAGTGTCGCCCTTGCCGAGCTTCTTGTTCCTTATTTCGAGGCTGCGCTTCTGCACGCCTATGCCTATGTTGACCTTGAGGCCCTTCTTCGGGAACACCCATCCGTAGCCGCCGGGCGCTATCTGCTGGTTCAGGTGTATGAGCGCGTTCTTCGTGTCGAAGTACATCGGGTCCTCGTGGTCGAGGTCGAACTCGTAGATGTACCTGCCGGTAGCCTCTATGTCATCGACGTCCACGTCACGGTCGACGTACGGGTTCTCCGGCAGCTTGCGCCTTATCTGGGTCGCTATGCCGAGCGAGTCTATCACGAGCTTGGCCCTGAGCTCCTTGTGCTGCTTCTTCGCGTCCTTCCCGAAGACGCCGACGACGAAGCCGTTCTCCATGATGGGCCCCTCGACCTCGAACTCAGGCACGTAGTGCGCGCCGCTATTCTTGGCGAACTCGAGGAGCTTGTGCTCGAAAGCGGGCCGGTCCAGCACGTAGCCCTCGCCCTCGAACAGGTACTTGCTCTCGAGGTCAGGCGATATGGCGTAGACGCCGTCCACGTACTGCTCCAGCTCCGGGGCCGAGAAGCTGAGCCCGGCCTCGGCGTGTATGAACTTGAGGTGGTCATTGGCGACGGCGTCACCGCAGACCCAGCCCCAGTTCGTCTTCTTGCCGACCTCCTGCTCCTTGTTGCGGTCCAGGAGCAGCACGTTAGAACCGGCCTTCGAGGCCATGCCTGCGGCGAGCGAGCCGGACATGCCGGCTCCGGCGACTATGATGTCGTATTGTTCGACCATCCAAAGCACGCGGTTAAGGAGCTGTAAGCGCTAGCTAATTGCGGCTTAAACATTTAAAACTTTGCGGTGCGGCTGCCTGGGCCGCGCCCGCATCACATTTATAAAGAGCGCGATTCGTAATATCGGTGATGACACAGCAAGCACGGCATTGCAATGCCGGTACCAGAGCATGGATGGCACAGTCCGCGATGGAGTACTTGATGACATACGGCTGGGCGATATTGGTCATAGCTGTAGTACTGGCTGCGCTCGCAGCGAGCGGTGTTTTCTCGCAGACGCCGCCAAACATATGCCTTGCACCGGCGGAGTTCGAGTGCAACGGGATGCAACTCTTCGGCATAGGCGCCTACAATATAACGATAACGCAGGAGCTTAACGCGCCTATAAACATAACTGCCATAGGGTGCAACACGAACCAGTCCACAGTCAACATGATAAGGTTCAGACCGGCGATATACCTGCCGATCAACGGCCAAGTCGCGATAACAGGCAACGCTTCCGGCAGGGGCTTCTGCTTCTCCGGAGGCAGGCTGTTCACTGGAGTGATCGGCACGGTCTTCCATGGCTACGTCATGCTTAACTACACCAACCTGTACACGGGCTTCAAGCACACGGTCGCGATAGAGATAACGCAGAAGGTGCTGAACATGACGCCGCCGCCATCGACGACACTTAGTACCAGCACGACGTCCGCAACGACGCCGACGAGCACCACGACGACCACCATCACCAGCACTACGTCCACAACATCGACGAGCTCGACATCGACGGGATCGACGACGTCTACCACAACGACAACTACGATATCTTATGTGCTGATGACGCTGACAAGCAGTAGCGCGACTGGCGCGCCATTCCAGCAGATGGTCGTCATAGACAGCCAGAGCTACGCCGGCTTGATGGCGAACCTGAGCAACCTCGAGTTCACGTCTGGAGGCCCAATCGGCAGCGGCGGCACGCCGCTGCACGCTTGGTGCGAGGCCAACTGCAGCAGCACCTCTACGCGCACGCTCATGTGGGTGCTCCTGCCGAACGGCGTGCCGGCGTCGCCGGGCAACGCCATCGTTTACGTCAACCTGATGCCGAGCGACTCGCCGGTGCTGAACGGCTACACGGGCTACGCACCGCAACTCTACTGCGCAAGCGGCTGCATGCAGACCGGCTATGGCCAGTACGACAACGGCGCAACAGTGTTCACGACCCTGTACCAGAACTTCAGCGGCACGACACAGCCGAACGGCTGGACGGTGCACTCGGCGACGCAGGACAACGGCATCACCGAGACGAGTGGCAGCTACGTGGTCAGCAACAGCAACTTCGGCCTGAGCGATTACCTGCTGGAGTTCTACGGCTTTGCAAACACCGCATCGGCCATAGCCTACTTCGGCTACGCGACGTCGAATGGCCTGAACGGCGGCACCAGCGGCGTGGTGACCGGCCTGATAAAGACATACTCTACGGTCGACTACACCGCGGAGACGCAGCTCAACGGTATTACCACACAGATAAACGTGCTGCCTACCACGCCGCTCTCAACGGAGCACTTGTTAAGCGTATACTGGCCCTCGGCTTCGGTCGATGGCATAGGGGTCGACTACAACACGCTCAACAACGTTACCGCTGACGTGCCCTCGGCAGTGCTGCCGGTGGTTATAAAGGACACCGGTGGCACAACGCTGTTCGTGCAGTGGCTCAGGATAAGGAGCTACCCGCCCAACGGGATCATGCCTAGCACGCAGTGCGGGCCGCCGCTGACGAACCCGCTGACCGGCGGCGCCGGCGGCTGCGCGCCGGCAACATGACCGGGCGCGGTCAGGCAAATCCGAGGCACGGCGTGAGCGCGATTGCTCCGCACAATGAGTTGGTCCAGATGGCGGCTTTCACTATGCAGGGCGGCAGGGCGCTGGCTGGCGCGCGCACGGACGGACGCGCTCGCGCGCGGGAGGAGATGCCGGTGGCCAGGTTCTGGGCAGTGCTTGTGGTAGCGGTGCTGGCTGGTGCGATCGCCGCGGACGTGGCCTTCAACCAGGCTACGCCGAACATATGCTACACACAGACTCTGGGGTTCGCGTGCGACAACGCCCAGCTGTACGGCAACGGCTATCTTAACCTGACGCTCACGCAGCAGACCGATGCGCCGATAAACATAACCGCCATAAGCTGCAACAGCGCAGCGGTGGCGCAGAACGCGGTAAAGTTCACCACGCCGCTGCAAATGCAGATCTACGGCTCGACCACCATAACCGGCAACTTCGTAGCGCCGCTCCGGTGTTTCGACGGCGTGGAACCGTTCTCTGGAAGCATCGGCTCGACGTTCTACGGCTACATCATCATCAACTACACCGACCTTTACCTGCTGAAGAACCACTCAGTGACGTTCAGCATAGTCGAGACGGTCGAGAGCCCGGCGCCTCGGCCGACGATAATAACGACCTCTACTTCGACGAGCACAATGACTACGAGCAGCAGCACTGCGCCGCCCTACTACGCGCCAGGCGATTGGACCGGGTAGGCTGTGCCCTAGTGCACCGTCAGGCCTGGTACTCGCGCTCCTCTACCAGTATTAGCTCGCCGCCGGCCGCTGGCTCCTCAAGGCCGAAGTTGGTCAGAACCTCTGGGTGCAGCTCGCCGAAAACAGCGATGGGCTTGCCGGCTGAAGAGGCTGCCGCGCACCTGCCTTCTATGAATGCGCCATCGTTATGCCGGTCGACTGAGAGGCCACGGGCGCCGATGAGCGCCAGCAGGCGCAGGACCACGCCCTTGGCCTCGGAGAAGTCAGCCTTCGAGTGCTCGCTCAGGAATGCTACGCGGTAGCTCTCGACGGCGCGCCCGCCTGAGATCGCAAACGCGCTGCCGACCTCGAAGAGTCTCTGTGGCATCTTTTCGTGCGCGGAGCGGCCCAGGTCCCTTACGAGGCACGGCAGGACAGAGGTGCGCAGCATCGAGATGTTCTCGGTCTTTGCATGCTCGACCCTGACCAGCGATGCCTGGTCAGCCTGCCTGCGCATCAGGTCGAGACACTCGCGCTCGTTAGTGAGGTACTGGTTGATCGCCTCTGAGAAGCCCATGCCCATCATTAGAAGCGAGACGCTGTCGTGGAGCTTGCCGATGGCGTCTGGCCTGCCGACAGATGCGCTCACGACAGGAACCGGATTTATCTTGTCGTAGCCCAAAGATATCGCTACGTCCTCTATGACATCCTGGTCGTTCAGGACGTCCAGCCTGTACGGCGGAACGCCGACGGTGAACGATGTGCCGCGCGCGCCAGCGGTATAACCCATCCTTGAAGCTAGCGAGACAGCGGAACCGGCATCGACTGCCACTCCAAGCGTCTTCCTAAGCCGCGATAGGCTCACGGAAACACTGCGATAGTCTAGAAGAGGCGAGGCCACGGGCCCGGAACTGTAGTCGGACACGCACGGGCTCACGACAGCCCCAGAGTCTATAAGCGAACACGCGATCAGGCTGGCGGCCTGGACCGCGGCAGGCATCGACGTACCGGTCACGTCGACAAACAGGTTCCTCGTCGACTCTGTGACCCTTGCATGGCTGGAGTTCACTATCGGCACCATCGCGAGCACCCGGTCACCATCGGATATGAACGGCACCAGGCCGCGCCCGCCCTTCAGCGTGTACCCGTATGCGAGGCCCTTCGGGTGCTCAGACAGGACCTCCCCGAAGCTCATCTCAGTACTAGACTCTAGCGGCACGAAGCTGCCATCTCTCGAGGCTGCGTAGCTCAGCGGACCCTTGATCTGGTCCAGGTCGTACATTCCGGTCGAGAATTTCATCCTGCGCCTGCCGTACGTGTCTGCCAGCTTGTCGGTGAAGTTTATCATGTACCTGAGCCTGTCGCCGCGCAGGTTCGTGCCGCGCGCCACGAGGCCGAGTATGTAGGGCCTGACCTTCGCCACGCTGTCCGATACGCTTATGTGCATGGCCTGGCCGGAAACGGCATAGCGCGCCGCGTCGCTACGGCGCTTGCCGCTGAAGAGATGCATCGCCCTAACGAAGCCGATGAAATCTAGCATGTCCGGCCTGTTTGGGGTTATGTCTATCGTGACATCAGATCCGGACATCTCCTCTATCTCCATGCCCAGGGCAGGCACCAGGCGCGCCAGCGCATCTGCGCCTATGCCCTCCGCCTTGAGGTCTGCGAGCGAGAAAGTCGTGGTTGCCATTAGAACACTACAGCGACGTATCGGCCCTCGACCTGAGCCAGTCGACGTCGTTCCTGTACAGCTCGCTGAGCGAGCTTATATCTAGTAGGTTGAACATGAGGCGCTCTATTCCAATGCCCCACGCGAGCACGCTCTTCCTCGTGCCCATCGCCCTCGCTATCTCCCTACGCAGCACGCCGGCGCCGCACAACTCTATGTCGCCGCGCTTATCATCGTGGTAGTAGACCTCTACCCCGGGCTCGACGAATGGGAAGTACGAGGGCTTGAAACTCGGTCTTATGCCTAAGCCTGCGTAGAACTTTGTCAGAATGTCGATCAGGTTCGCGAGCGTCAGGTTATCGCCGATAACTATGCCGTCTATCTGGTGCAGCTCGGCCAGGTGCTTGTAGTCTATGCTCTCGTTCCGGAAGATCCTGCCTATGGAGAACAGCTTTATCGGGTAGCTCGACCCGGGTTCGTTCGCGAACTTCCTCACGTGGCGCGCGGAAACGCTTGTGGTGTGCGTGCGCAGCAGCGCGCGCTCCGCTGCGGCCAGGCGCCATGGCTTGCCCCACGCCTTAGTGTGCATAGACCTGACCCTGCCCAAAAGCTTGGCATCCTCTATCCCGATGCTCTTTGGGTTGGCGAGGAAGAACGTGTCCTGCATGTCCCTCGTCGGGTGGTCCTGCGGCGAGAACAGCGCGTCGAAGTTCCATAGGGCCGATTCTATAACTGGCCCGGATACCTCGGTGAAGCCCATCTCTAGCCATATGCGTCTTATCGCGCTTATGAGTTCATGGATCGGGTGCAGCCTCGCTGGACTGCCCTGCTCCACGCCCGCATTGACGTCGTAGCTCCTGAACCTGCGGCCGGCCCACCCCCTGTTGCCTATGAGCTCCCTGGTCAGCGCGCCGATCTCGGCACCAGAGCCGGGGCGCTGCTCCGACAGCAGCTTGAGGCCGGCTTCGGTTATGGACACGCTGTCGATGACGTTCCTGGTCTTCCTCTCCACGAGCTTCCTGCGCACGAGGGCGTCAACTACGGCATCGCTGCCTTGTGCGCCTAGGACGCCGGTATCGCTTATCGATTTGAGTACAGAGCGCTGCGCGTACTGCTTCGTGCCGGATGCTTCATCGCGGCCGGCCTGGCTGAGCGTGACCCTGCCTCCGCGTATCTCAAGCCAGCCGTTCCTCTTGGCCCATATCAGCCCTATGCCGTTCTTTACCGATGAGGCATCCGCAGAGCCGCCAACGGACATGAGCTCCCTGACGAGCAGCTCCTCAGGGAAAGCCTCTAGGTCGGAGCGGCCCTCATCGGTGAGCTCCAGCGTGGTGCCGGTGCGCCTCTCGACGCTTATGGCACCCGCGCTCAGCAGCCCCTCTATCGCCCATCGGAGCGATCCGCTATCGATGCCGAGCTCCTTCTCCATCCTTTCGAATGGCATCGATCCCGTGCCTTTCAGCGCCTCCAGAACTGCAAGCTCGTGCGGGTGCAAGACAAGCACCATTCATCAGGACCTGAAGTAGGTGTAGAGTATGAACAGTATCACCACTACAGCTATTATCACGTATGTCAGAGGGCCCAGCGCAGCGTATATCGAACCGAAGAAGTCCGCGACCTCCTGCTGCGGGCTCTCGATTATCGTGAATGAGAGCGCGAACTTGGAGAGAGGTTCCTGCCTGAACCACGAGAAGGATGTGACGTTGACATAGCCGTGGCTGAACGCAGATGCAGGGCTGTCCGGGATCGGCGACACCTTGTCTATGACTGCGCCCCTAGGAAGCACGATTGTCAGGTTCGTATTCGGCATCAGTATCTGGCCGCTAGCGCTGGGGTTGAAATTGAACACGGCAGGGTTGAACCTGTACAGGAATGTGCGTGGGCCGGTCTGGTTTATGAACGTGACGTTCTGCACGTTGTAGGTCAACAGCATATCCGCTATGCCATAGCCGTAGTGCGGCGTTATCGGGCTGGGTATGAAACTGAAGCTTGATATGCCGGTCCTCGGGTTCAGCAGGTGCTGGGTCAGCAGCGGCCCGATGAGCACCTGCCACTCGCTCAGCGTCAGGTTGCGAGCTAGCCTAGAGGTGTTGTACTGCACGTAAGACTCGTTGGATACCATGACCGTCAGCAGTTCGGTGACGTGCGCTGTGGTGCTCGAGTTCAGGTACACTGTCACGTTCAACTGCGTCACGTTGTATGACGGCCAGGCCTCTGCTACCACTAGCGCTATGACGACCAGCGATGCGAGTGCAGCGGCGCGCGACATTGAACGCACGGTTTTGATTCGGCGGCAAGATATATATCTATTGCTGGGAAAACGTCGTGGATGTATTCGGTGCCAAGCGTCACGGCGTACCATTGATTGCAGTCCATTGTGGCATGCGGCCATATCCACCAATGGTACGAAGCCGTAGGCATCGAAAGCGCAGGGACCTGCCATTGGCGCGCCCCCGACTGAAGAACCCCGACCGTCAAAAAGAGCCCATAGCTTAAATAATTTTTCCTGGTAAAGGCTTACGCTGATTGCATGGCATACACCATATCTAGTGTCACCGTGTCCAAGGTCGAGGGGGGCATAGAATCGCTCGATGCGCTTGCGAAGCAGAAGTTCCCTAGGCTGAACATAAGCATAGACAAGGTAGCGAGGGGCGACGTCGGCGAGAAGCTGAACGTCGACTACACGTTCGTGGCCGAGTACTTCGATGACAGCGGCAGGGAAGCGAAGAGCATAGGGAAGATACTGCTCAGCGGCCTGGTAGAGGTCAACGAGTCGAGCGAGGTCATAAGCGGAGCGCTGAAGAAGTGGACCGACAGCAAGACGCTGCCGATAGAGCTTGCCGAGGAAGTCATAAACACGCTCAACTTCAGGTGCAGCGCCACAGGAACGCTCGTGGCCTACTCCCTTGGTCTGATACCGCCTCTCATGATAAGCACGACCAAGATCGCGGAGCGCAAGCCCACCGGCAGCGCAACATGAGCGCTGGATTACGTCATGAATGTCGCCGGTGGCCATCGGTCCCGGCGCGCTGCGCAGGTAGGTTGCGGGCTGGTGCGCAGCCACTGCCAGCGCAGTATAACGCTAATTCGAGAAGGTTGGTTCAATGAACAGGATGGATAGCTTCATGCGGAAGGGCCACTCGCTGATACTGGCCTACGACCATGGGATGGAGCACGGCCCGACGGACTTCAACGAGAAGAGCGTCAACCCGGCTTACGTGATGAGCATGGCGAAGTCTGGCGCATTCGACGCGTTCGCGTGTCAGAAGGGCATCGCTGAGCGATACTACAGCAGCGACATCGCACCACTCCTCATCAAGCTCAACGGCAAGACATCGATATACAAGAAGGACCCGATAGCCAGGCAGAACTGCTCTGTGAAGAGGGCAGTCGAGTTGGGCGCAAAGGCCGTTGGTTACACCATATACATAGGCAGCGCCCACGAGGGCGAGATGATGGGCGAGTTCGGCAGGATACAGGAGGAGGCGCACCGGCTCGGCATACCAGCAGTGCTGTGGGTCTATCCAAGAGGCGAGTACGTTAAGGACGATACAACAAAGGAGATGGTAGCCTACGCGGTCAGGGTCGCTATGGAGCTCGGTGCCGACGCGGTCAAGGTCAAGTACACCGGCGACCCAGAGAGCTTCGAGTGGGCCGTCAAGTCCGCGGGCGGCATACCGGTATACATGGCCGGCGGGCCGAAGGCAGAGACCGAAGACGCGTTCATGACGCAGGTCAGCGAGTGCATGAAGGCCGGCTGCGCCGGCATAGCGGTCGGCAGGAACGTCTGGCAGAGCGATAACCCGGCCAGGACGGCCAACAGGCTGAAAGCCATAGTCATAGAGGGCAAGACCCTAGAGGAAGCGCTGGCCATCAGGTGATTGACTGCGCATCGGCATACTGAACGGTGGCGGAGACTGCGCGGGCCTCAACGCCGTGACCAGGGCGGCCCTCAGGTGCGCCCAGCTGGTTGGTGACGATGCCGTCGGCATCATAGGTGGCTGGGCCGGCCTGCTAGAAAAGGATCTCAGGCCGATAACGTTCGAGGATTTCGAGGACGTGATAGGGACTGGCGGCACCATGCTATCTACCTCTAGGACGAACCCGATGAAGGAGCCTGACGGCCTGGATAGGATAAGGGCTAACATGGCTGCCGAGCACATTGATGCTCTGATCGCAGTGGGCGGCGACGACACCCTGGGCGTTGCTGCCGCGCTGGCCGCGACAGGCACCAAGGTAATAGGCGTGCCAAAAACTATAGACAACGACCTAGCAGGCACTGATTACTCGTTCGGTTTCTTCAGCGCCGTCGACGAGGCCATGCGCCTGTCTGAAAGCCTGGGCACGACAGGCAGGTCGCATGGCAGGGTAATGGTCGTCGAGATAATGGGCAGGGACGCTGGTTGGATAGCAGCATATGCTGGCATCGCTGCCGGAGCGAACATGATACTCGTGCCGGAATTCGAGACGGATTTAGAGGACGTGGTCAGGGTCGTCAAGTCTAGAGCGGAGAGGCACAAGAGCGGCTCGCTTATAGTCGTAGCCGAGGGCGTGAAGCTGGGTTATGGGGGCACGACCGAGAAGGACGCGTTCGGCCATGTGCTGCTCGCCAAGGCGCAGGGGGAAAGCAACGCCGCTTTCCTGGCGCGTTACATAGAGGAGCGCACAGGGATGGATACTAGGGCCACGGTGCTGGGCCACACGATACGCGGCACCGCACCGGATGCTTACGACAGGGTTATGTCGACAAAACTCGGTTTCAGGGCGATGGAGCTCGCGCATGCGGGCAAGTTCGGAGTCATGGTGGCGCTGCGCGGCACAGAAGTGGTCGACGTACCTCTCTCGGAGGGCTCGAAAAAGAAGTACTTGGATAAGAGCACGTGGGACTTGGCCAGGCACCTCTTCGTGTGAGCGCGCGCGGCTGTCACGACTGCCTGCCTCTTACGCGCACTTATGGCATATAATTAATATTAACGCGGACTATATCTAAATGATAAAATGCTGCCGATACTGCTCAGCCTCGGCGGTCTGAACGCCCTGGCCCCGGTCATAATAATAATCATACTCATCGCGGCAGCGGCTGGTCTAACGAGGGGCGCAGACATCTTCGCGATGCTTGGTATAGGCTCGCTGCTCGGCATAGCTAGCGGCTTCGGCGGCGGCGGTGTAGGCAGGGGTCTGGCCAACAGGCGCGCTAGGTTTGCGAACAAGGGGGCAGTGAACGCGGCCAAAAACATCGGCAAGGCAAACCGCGCTAGGATTAACGCTAAGCCAGGGATGGCTAGGGCAAAGACGCTCTCCATACTCAAAGCGCAGCAGATGGGGCGGGCCAAACCACCGCAGGCTGGCCTCGTGAAGTTCGCTACCAGGTTCGGTTTTACTCCTAGGCCGGGCACGAAGCCGATTACTGCCGCGCAGATGAGGGACCTCAAGACCAAACGTGCACAGATAAACAGGGAGTTCAGGGCCGAGACCGTCAAGGAGGTAAGGAAGAACATGGAATCGATGGGAAAGATGTCATCGAAGACTATGCTGGGCGCGGCCTTCGGTGGCCTGAGCCGCTACATGACCAAGAGCAGGGAGAGCAGGCAGATAAAGCTTCTCACCAAGAGAGCGAATGAGACATCGAAGGTGTGGCTAAATCTGGTAAAGCCTGGCGCCGAGAGGGACAAGGCCCTCGGCAAGTTAAACAGCAAGGGCGAGTTAGAACCGGCTGGCATGTATAAGAGGTACAAGGACGCCAGGGACGGGGTTTACGACCCTAAAACCGGGAAGCAGGTAAGGCCTGGCCTTTTTGATTACCAGGAAAAGAAGGAGCTTGCGATGGTAAAAATCGATGAGGGCAGGGTAGACCTGAAGAAGGCGCAGCGCCAACTGAGCAACGCAAACAATGAAGTGAAGAACCTGACTGCCAGTATAGCGAGCGCGAAGGCAAGCGGGGCTTCGGCGGCCGCGGTAAGTGCGCTACAGAGCAGGTTGAACGACGCGAGCACACGAGCGAACACGCTGCAGAACGACGTCAATAACAGGCAGGCAGAGCTGACGAAGCTGAGCCATGAGTACAAGCAGGCCAGCGACATGGAGCGCAGGATGCAGGGCATAATGGACAGGGCATCGGTGGCGATGGAGGAGTTCGTAGCAAAGAACCACGCTACGCCGCACGGCACCATGGCGACACTGGGCAATGTATACAACATCAAGAGTTGGGTCAGCCTGGCCAAGATAAACGCGATAAACGGCCAGCTCAGTGACCCGGTACTTTCAAACCCTAAGAGCGATGCCATGACGAAGCACGAATACGCTATGAACCAGCTCTTCCAGAAGGTGTACAAGGAGCACGGCTACGAAGCAGCTGCAGAGGCCGTCGGGTCGCAGTGGCTCAACCAGCAGATAAAGTCGATGTCCGAGGTAGGCATAGACAAGCCGCGCGGCCAGGCAAGGATGCAGGATGCGATAAGGCTGAAATACGTGAACGCATACTACGAGGACATGCAGAAGGGAAGCAAGCCAGGCATGCACAGCGACCTGGCGTCTTTCATGTCAGAGATAAGCAGGAAGCAGCTGGAGCGCAGGGAGGAGGAGTTGCTCGCCGCGCACAGGGAAAGGGGTATACTGGAACAGAGGTCGCATGTGTACGTGCCAGATCTGGTCCAGCAGCACATCGACATGAAGAAGAAGTTCGAGGATTACGCCAGAAGGATGCAGTCACCGCACTGATGATGCCTATCTGGCTTGGTGCGCATTTATCGATTACAGGGCCGTATTGATTGCTGCCGAGCTCTGGATAGCGATGGTTGTATGAGGCTGCTCATTATAGGTGGCTCTGGTTTCGTCGGACGCGGCCTGTGCGCTGCGCTCCGCGACAGACACGGCGTGACAATCGCGTCTAGGCACAGGCCGGAATGGGCTGACGAATATGGCGTCCAGTGGGTCAGTTGTGACATAACCGATAGGACAGCCTTGGCCAACGCTCTTGGCAACGTATCGGTCGATGCAGTCGTCGACCTTGTCGGCCTTATAGATGAGAAGGAGCAGAGGCACAGCGCCGTAAACGTTGGCGGCACGGCGAACATTGTAGAGCTGATCAAGGGCACAACCATCAAGCTGGTGTACTTCTCTGCGATAAACTCGGAGCAGGGCACGACGCAGTACTTCTCGACGAAGAGAGCCGCAGAAGCCAACGTGGGGACGCACGGGAACCATGTCATAATAAGGCCGTCGATGCTCTACGGCGAACACGACCATATCGTGACGCAGCTGGCTGGTATGGCCAGGAGCTTCGTGCCTGGCCTGCCGCGCTCCGGCATCCTGTGCCCGGTATACATTGGTGACATGGCCACTGTCTTCGAGAAGCTGCTGGGCGAGACCGGCTCATTCAACGTGTGCAGCGAGGAGCGGCTCCGCCTCGGCGACATGTTCAACATGATTAGGCGAAAGATCGGCAAGAAGCCGGTGCCGCAACTGCCACGGTGGTTATTTTACCCGGTGATGCCGGTTCTGTCTTCGAAGGGCCTGATGAGCATGGAGCAGCTGGCAATGCTCGGGCACGACTTCTTCAGGAAGGACACGGTTCTGCCCAAGTACGTGCCTAGGCCGAAGAGGTTCGAGGACTTCGTGGACGAGTATGTCAGGTGAACAGCTACAAAGCCGGCCTGCAACGGCAGGTTACTAGTGCACTGAATCGGATCAACGGCGAGATCGAGACAGGAGCGTTTCGGGGATGCGTTCCGACACGATTATCTTCACGTCATGCGGCACGCCAGCCATTGAGAGTATCTCCTTTGTGGTGAACCAACCGTAGTCGTCCACCTCGTTCCTCTCTGGCCGAACGCGCTTGGTGCCATTCACTCTCGCCATGAAGCAGAGGTTATAGTGGTAGTGCACATTGTCGCCGTAATCCGCCCGGTGCAGCGTTGTCGCGAAAGGCGCGGCCGCGGACCTCATGCGCGTGTTGTTCCAGACGAGGGGCGGTTTTTGTATGAGCTTGACATCAAGACCTGTTTCCTCCCTTGTTTCCCTGATGGCAGTGTAGCACGCCGTCTCTGATTCATCAACATGACCGCCAGGAGGGAGCCACATGCCCAGCTTGGCGTGCTTTATGAGCAGTATGCGACCGCGCGAATCAATGACGAAGCAGGATGCCGTATTGCAAATTCTCATGCCACAAACCTGCGTTTAGGGATGCCGTGCGGCCTTGGCTTTCAGGCCGTAGTGCTGAGCTATCATCTCCGCAGCCCTCTTTGGCGTGACTGAGGTATTGTCTATTGTGAAGGTATCGACCCCGGGCACTGTATCGAAGAGATCCCTGCCGCGGTATTCGCGCCTGAGGACGCTTGCGCTCGTTATCTTGCTCGTGCCACTGCGCGTACGCGATGACAGCCTCTTGAGCAGCACGGCCTCGCTGCAGCGCAGCTGCACGAATACGGGCCTGACACCTAGCCTGCCCAGGCGCCTGATGGCATCGAAAATGACGTCGTTGTTATCCTTCGTGTTACGGTATATGAATGTGAAGATGACCCCGTGTATGCCGGCCTTGGCTGCCTCCTCAAGCATCTGGGTCCTGTACTCGGCTATGAGACGCCGGTATGGCTCGCTGCCGTGCTCGAATATCGAGCCGACAAAATCGACTGTAAGGTGGTTGTGGAAGAGCTTGAAGCCTGTGATCCTGGCCAGCTCCCTCGCGATAGTGAGCTTGCCAACACCAGGAGGCCCGTAGATTGCGACAAGCTTCATGCACACTCCGCGTTAACTGACTGGCTGCCTCACTTATAGGATTGTGGTTGGGGCGCGAGCAGCTCGTTGACGTCAAAAGATACCTCTATCACTATGCCCATCACGTTGATGCCCACAGTTATAAGGCGGACGCCGCTCGATGCGAGGGCCCTCGCGGCCATCGTTGCACGTATGCGCAGCTCCTTGCTCAGGAACTCGATAGCCTTCTCCTGGTACTGCCGCGCCTTGTCCTTCTGGCCGAGCTTGGACGCGGTCCTTGACGCCGCTATGTAGTGCTCGCCTACGTCCATGTAGTCCACTGGCTGCTCTGTTTCCAACTTGCGCGCGTTATCCAGAATCTTGTTTAGTACCTTGTCCGAAGGTTCCTTGCGGAGCAACTCGCCGAGCTGTGGCGAGGTTGCCTCGTCAGCGTCAGAGTTCCTAGGCTTGGGCCTAGCCTCGGTAGACATGTTATCGGCTATCTATCGCAATAAAGATTTAAATAGTGCGCATCGCATGGACCGTTTTGGCGCCGGTCTGACCTAAACATTAAATAACAGATTATGCAACTGTATACCCGCTGGGCCGCAGGCGCAGGCCCATCGCTCGTGAGAGATCCGATTGGAAAGGTCTAAGCATGACTTCTGTTAGCGTGAGAATAGCAGCCGCGAATGGTGACGGTGTCGAGTCTACAGGGGCTATACTCGGCAGGGTAGCGGCCAACTTAGGCCTCGAGGTCGTGGGCGACCGCGGTTACCAATCGGTCATCCGCGGCGGCCACGTATGGAGCCAGGTCAGGATAGGCGACGAGAAACTGCACGATTTTGGCGACTCGGCCGACATACTTGTGGCGCTCAATCAGGAAGCCATAGCACATCAGGGAAGCCACCTAAGCAAGGGTGCGGCTGTCATATATGATCCGTCCAAGACCAACGCAGACCAGCTAAACGGCAGGGGTTACAGGCTCATCGGCATGCCGCTCATGGACATGGCGCTCGCTGCAGGGGGCGACCCTAAGATGAGGAACATGGCAGCTCTGGGCGCAGTGGCTAAGATTCTTGGAATGCCGATGGAATCTTTCGAGGGCGTAATAAAGAGGATGTTCTCCAGAAAGGGGAACGACATCGTTGCAAACAACACAAGAGCCGTGACCGAGGGTTACGGGTACAGCGGTATCGAGAAGCTGTACGACCTCAAGTACGACGGGAAGCAGAGGTACCTACTCGAGGGCAACGTATCGCTGGCGATAGGCGCTTATGCCGCAGGCTGCAAGTACTACGCGGCATACCCGATGACGCCAGCCAGTGGCATACTGCACTGGTTCGCCGCGCACGCTGACAGGGGCGTCATGTACAAGCAGACAGAGGACGAGATAGCTGCGATAAATTCTGCGATCGGAGCGGCGAGCGCCGGAGTCAGGGCCATGTGCGGCACAAGCGGCGGCGGCTTCTCGCTCATGGTCGAGGCGCTCGGCATGGCCGGCATGATAGAGGCGCCCATAGTGGTGGTCGAATCGCAGAGGACCGGACCGAGCACTGGCCTGCCAACGAAGACGGAGCAGGGCGACCTGCTTTTCGTGATGCACGCATCGCAGGGGGAGTTCCCCAGAATAGTGGTCGCACCTAGGGGCGTGGAGGAGTGCTTCGGTATAGCAGCGGAGGCGTTCAACCTTGCAGAGAGGTACCAGTGCCCGGTCATAATACTTATGGACCTGTTCCTGTCGGAGCATTTCGAATCCGTTTCCGGCATTGACCCTGGCACGATAAAGATCGACAGGGGCAAGATGGTGGCGCGAGCAAGTCAGGAGGGCAGGTTCAAGCGCTACCTGTTAACCGATGACGGCGTCTCGCCGAGGTCGCTGCCGGGTTCAAAGGGTCTGGCCTTCATAGCGTCGTCGGACGAGCACAACGAGTACGGCGACATCGTCAGCGACGTTCTTGCCGGCATAGACGAACATGTGGAGATGAGGAAGCGCATGCACGAGAAGCGCATGCGCAAGATCGAAACCATGCTGAAGAACGAGACGCTGTTCGTGCCAAGCATAGAGGGGGAGAGCTCGGAGCACTTCATAGTTACCTTCGGATCTACAACAGCGGCTGCCCGTGGCGCGGTAGAGCGACTGCGCAGGATGGGCAAGAGCTTCGGCCTGATATCGTTCAGCTACCTAATGCCAATGGACTCTGCCAAGACCAAGATGGCTTTATCGGGCAAGCATCTGATAGACGTCGAGTGCAACTTCACCGGCCAGCTCGCCAAGGTCATAGCAATGAACACGGGCGTAATGATAGAGGACAAGGTGCTCAAGTACGACGGCGAGGCTATAACGAGCGGTGAAATCGTAGACAGGGTGCTGAAGGTACTGGAGCGATAGGTGTTGACGTGCCAATAAACTTCTCAAGCGGCGTGAAACCGATATTCTGTCCGGGATGCGGCGACTTCGGAGTCTATGCCGCGCTGACCAAGGCCTTCCAGGATCTAGGTCTCGACAAGGACATGTTACTTGTCGTGACCGGCATAGGCTGCAGTTCGAGCATAGTGCAGGCCCTCGGCTGCTACGGCATACACAGCCTGCACGGCAGGCTGCTGCCTGTAGCGACCGGGGCCAGGCTGGCGAACCACGACCTGACCGTAGTCGGCGTAGGCGGGGATGGCGACGGCTACGGCATAGGCTCGGCCCACTTCCTCCACACGGCCAGGCGTAACATCGACATCGCTTACGTAGTAATGAACAACCAGACTTACGGCCTGACGACGGGCCAGACCTCGCCAACGGGCCAGAAGGGTTACAAGACGAAGTCGACGCCGTTCGGCAACATAGAGAACCCGATAAACCCATTGGCGATAGCAATAAGCGCCGGCGCGACCTACGTTGCCAGGGGATTCTCAGGCGACCCAGTGCACCTGGCCGGCCTCATAAAGGACGGCATAGCGCACAAGGGCTTCGCGCTCATAGACGTCTTCAGCCCGTGTGTGACGTTCAATCATATGAACACGTACGACTGGTTCAGGGAGCGAGTCTACAAGATGGACGGACATGATGTTGCTGACAAGGGCGCTGCACTGAAGAAGGCGTTCGAAGAGGAGGAGACCGGTTATGCCAAGCTGCCGCTCGGCCTATTCTACAGGGCGGAGAAACCTACCTACGAGGAGCAGGACATAACGCTGCGCTCCGGCGCGCTGATAGGACAGCCGATGCCGACGAAGGAGCAGGTCCTAGCGATGCTGCAGGAAAACGTGTGACAGTTCACGCGACGATTTTGGTGCGATGTGCACCCAATTGCCTCGAACGCATGCCGGCATCTGGTTGGTACTCGTACATATATCGTATCGAAGATGGACCCTGGCCGCGATATGATACTGATATCGCAGCTGCGCCTCATCGCTTGCACGTTATGCTGGTATTGTAGTACTCAACTTCGGCACAAAACGCTCACCCACCCGATACATGGATGGTTCCTTATGCTGACATTATAACTGTATACTGCGCTGTACGCAGGTATGTATGTTATAAAAATCGCAAAAATCAGGGCGGCCAGGACCGCAGCGCCAAGCGACTTTCTCCTCGCGGATGAAAGGACCGTGTAAAGCTCCACTGGAACGTAAGCACCAAGAATGGCCATCGGCACTGCAGCGATTATCAGGTACCGGCTCACAACAGTCATTGGAGCGTAGCTGGATAGCGACACCGTACCGAAGAATAGGTAGAACCAGATGAACCAGAACGACACCGCCATGTACGCCAAGTGCCTGTTCCTTTCCCTCGCTGCTGCGTAGGTGGCGGCAACTATTAGAAAGAACAGGAATCCGGTCGGGTACGTCTGGCCTATTGTTATCGGAATCTCTATCATGATCGCCATTGTAACGAGGTTCTCCTGGAGAGTGCTCGGATTCGCGGCCATCTGGTGTGCGCCGTACTGGCCGAGGTAGCCGATGTTACCGCCCGTCATCATGTAGAAGGAGACAAGGTATATACCGACGCTGATGATGAAGCCGCCGAGGAACGCAGGCGCGGCCCTCCTGTCTAGCACAAGGATTGCTATGAGCAATGCCGCGCCGAGGCCGGCGCCGCCAAGCTTGACGAATATGCCCAAGCCGGCGATGAGGCCGCTTACCATAACGGTGCCGTGGTTGTAGGCCCTGCCATGGATGCCGGAAAAGAGCGCGTAGATCGATGCGCCGGTGAGGGCGCCTAGGAGCATGTCCGGCATGACCCTAGTGACGTACTGCAAGACGAACGGCATTGTTGCGACCAGAAGAGCGGCCAGGAGGCCTAGAGCCTCGCTGAAGAATCTCCTGCCGATCAGGAATGCGAAAACGACCGTGGCGGTGTACTCTATCGTTGATGGCAGTATTGCTGCGAACGTCCCAGTGCCGAAAGCCTCGAACGACAGGGCCTCTATAGCGGGCACGAGGAAGCCGAATGCATACGGGCTCTGACCGACGTAGAAGGCGTTGTGGAGCATCTGCTTCGCGAACTCTATGTAAAGGCCGTCATCCCAGGCGTAGTATGGACCGGTATAAAAGTATGCTGATAGCGAGAACCCGACTGCCAGTACCAATATCAGGCATACGTACGCCCTCTTGCTTGACATTCGATGCAATTTGGAATCGGTAGCGCGTAGTGTCGAGTCACCCTTACCATTGCTACGCGGGCGTTTTCTACGCGCAGGATTTGACAGTGACTTTACTCTCATTGCCTCACTCTTGGTACGACCAATCATGGTTGTTATCTTAGGACCCTGTGTGCGTGTATGTGTTTGGTATTCGCGACGGAACGAAATAAAGATATAGATGGTTACGACCACGAATATGTGTTGGTGATGGCACTCTTGCTTCAAATAGCTCTTAAAGCTTTGGCGCTAATCTTTCTGACGCGGGCTCTGCTCGCACGCTACACTGGGCCATGGTGTGAAGATGCATAAGCACATGAAGCGGTATCTCGAAAAAATCGGCAGTAAGGTAGAACCAGAAGCCAAGGCCACAGACGCGAATGCTCAAGAAACCAGGACACGCTACCGCTACTTTCGTAATTGGGTAGCGCGCACTCATGATGCTGCCGGAGTGAACGCTCGGGGAGCCCAGGCGCAGCCAGAAGAGAACGGGATTGGGCGTGCTGGTGCATCAATCATAGACAACAGGTACGTGCTCATCGCTGCCTTCATTGTCATACTTGCCATCAACGTCTGGATGCGCTCCGGCTTGCTAGGGAACGCCGGCTTCTTCGAGCCTGACGGCTTCTACCATTACTCGGTCATACGCGCGACCGTGGCGAACGGCTTCAACATACCGATAACGCTCAACGTTTCTGGGATAACCACGCCGCGCAATATGATAACCGAACCCGAAGGCTTCTACTGGGTGACGCTAGGCCCTTATTACATCCTCAGGTTTTTCGGTGTAAGCTACTACAGCGTAATGAGGCTAGTGCCTCTGCTCTTCGGCATCCTCGACGCTGTCGGCGCATACGTACTTGTGCGCATCCTGGCACGCAGCAGGACCCTATCGCTGCTGGCTATGCTATTCGTCAGCATATCCAGCGGCGACGTGGCTAGGACTGCAGCGCTTGTATACAGGGGCGACGGCTTCGTCACCATCTTCATGATAGCCACGCTCCTGCTGGCCTATAAAGCGCTGACCTCGGACGACAGGAACAGGTACGTGTACGCGCTGGCCGCGGCCGTAGTGCTCGTCCTCGGCATGGCCGTATGGGACGGGGCGCCGTTCATGGAGGTGGTGTACATGCTCGCCACGCTGCTGATAGGCGTCTACGCCTTCGTGCGCGGCGACACCAAGCTAGTCTACAACGACCTCGTCCTGATTGCGATGCTGCTCGTGACCTACCTGCTCGAGCACGCGCTCATAGCCGCGTACATAATACGCGCACAGGTGGCGCTATCCAGCGTCAGGTTCTTCCTGTTCTATGTGCCGGTCGTGCTCGGCATAGGGCTGATGCTGTTGCTGCTTAACTACAAGCGCATAGCCAGCGCGCTTGGCACGGTATCGAGGCTAGCGCTCGTATGCGCGGGCGCCGTCATCATCGGTGCCGTGCTCCTGGCCTTTTACGGAGGCTACCTTGGCGAGGTGGCCGGCGGCGGAGGCGCAGTGATAGCCAACTCGCCACTGAGCGCCACGATAGAGGAACTGCAACCGCCGGGCTATCTCTTCCTCTGGGACAGCTTCGGCTTCCAGCTCTACCTCGCACCGATAGGCGCGATGCTGTTCATCATGCTCTACAACTTCACAGATGGCGAAGGCAGGCAGAGGATGAACAAGCGGAGGGCGCTGCTGCTGGCGCTAGTGCTAGTTTATTACTCCGCACTGTTCTTCATAGAGCCATACGCTGCAGGCATCATACAGGACGCAAGGGCGAAGATGCTCTTCCTCGCCCTGACCGAATTCGTGCCCATCGTTGTTGCCGCGGGCGCGTACGTAGTAAGGGCTCTCGCGTTGAGTGGTTATGACGACGGGGTAAGTGGAAGCTCTAGGATGACAGGTTTCATTGTCATCGTAGCGTATTTCGCTGTGACAATGTACCTGCAGCTCAATGCGCAGAGGTTCAACTCGCTCGTTGCGGTGCCGATGGCAATCCTCGCAGCATACGCAGTCTACACCGCTGGCAGGTTGATCAAGGACACGTTCGAGAACAGGCCCAGCGTATCGCCAGTGTACTTCTATATGGGGCTCATGACCGCGATAATACTGATTGACTTTTACATATCAGCTGCGCAGACGTACGTGCAGGCCACGGCGCCATCCTGCGAGATACTGGCCGACTGTCTGAACACGCAGTTCCTTGCGGCTATGACATGGCTGCGCTACAACACGCCCGCAAACGCGACCGTGCTGGCGCTCTGGCCTGATGGTAGCGTAGTAGAGGGATGGGCCGACAGGGCCAGCGTGATGGACAGCGTCGGCGGCCAGAACTCTAAACTGATAGGGCAGTTCGGCAGTTTCCTGTTCAACTCGAGCACTGATGCGAGGTGGCTTTATAGCATAGGCAAGCCGCAGTACATAGTGTCCAGGGCCTACTGGATGGACGAACTGGCAGGAGTAGCGACCGAGGGCCAGGTCCCTGACGAGCACCTATACGGGTACGTGCCGCTGTCCGGCGGCAGCGTCTCTACCAACGCGACAGCCAAGGTCTTCACGTTCAGCGGCGGAGGCTACGAGACCGCGCTGATTGTCAGGTCCCAGGCCATAGGCGTGAGCCAGAGCAACTCTGTAGAGGCTTATGTAAGGCAGGGAGGCTCAGGGCCGTTCTATATCATAAACAGCGTGCTGTTCTTAAACTACTCGAACCACAACTACAGCATTTTCAACACGCCGATTCGCGATACGCCGAACGCGACCATGCTAGCGAACCTGGCCGGGCAGCTATTTGGCTACGCGGGCGCGTACGGCGCGCAGGGCCTGACGAGCCCGGACTTCATGGCAAGCATGGGCACCAAGTTCTGGACGTCGGTGTACAGGAACGGCGTGCAGGGTACGCAGCCGCTGACTCTGTTCTTGACTTACAACGGGTCGCAGGTGAGCAGCGCTGCGCTACTCGGGTCGTACCTGCCGAGCAGTAACTTCTTCAAGATGGTCTTCCTGTGCAACACAAGGACGTGCGCCTACGGCAACAGCAGGGTGGCGCTCCAGCCCGTGTTCCAGAACGGCGATACGACCATCTACAAGGTAATATACGGCGCCGGCTGATGGAAGCCGTT
>JAKATK010000003.1 GCA_021827995.1 Microcaldota archaeon
GACAGCGTCACTACGTTGGCGTTGTTTGATATCGGCGTAGTAATCGTCACCACTGCGTTGGTCGACTGGCCTGCCGTAATCGTGTTGCTGGTAGGGCTCACCGACACGGTGAAGCTGAACTGCTGCGCCGGTGGCGGCGCTGGCGGAGGCGAGGAAGATCCGGAACCTCCACCGAAATAGCCGCCGAACGATGCGCTGCTCGTGCCTGCCTCCTTCGCCGTTATCGTAGCGACCTTCGAGTATGCTGTCGGGGCCGAGCACGGGCCGAAGCAGTAGCCCAACCAGACGTAGCCCGCGAATGGCGTCCCAATCGGCGCGTTAGCAGGTATCTGGCCGTACGCGAACTTGCTGGCATTGAAGTCCGCGCCTATGGTCTGGCCGGGCAGTAGGTTGCCTATGGAGAGCGCCTTGGAAGTGGTGAAGTTCTGCGGTATGCCAGTACTGCTCAGAGGCTCGCCCTCAGCGGCTATGAACAGCCATGAATCGAAGTATTCCCTGCCGGTGGTCTGGCCGAAGGTTATCCCTATCCCGTTGGCGGTGTAAACCGGGTTCTTGCATACGAAGCCGGCCTGCGCGATGCAGGCCTGAGGCGCCAGGTTCGAGCCGTTGAAGACTCCGAGTTCGAATAGTGCTGCGAGGACTACCGCTATGATCAGGATGGCCCACCCGTAGGTCATCAGATACTCCATGGCCGACTGCGCCATCCTTGCCTGGCCAATGTGCGCGGCACGTTTCAAGCGCATATGAAGCACTTAGCTCTTCTCGAGCTCATTGAGCGCGTAACCCGCCTCGACCTTCGTGTCGATGGCCACGTCTCTCAGCGCCATGGCCTTGCCTTTAAGGTCCGCCGGTGGCTCGAACGACCTTCTGAGCGCGCTCAATCTGCCGTTTTTGTCGAGCACATGCTGCTGTATCCCATCAGCGAAGTCCTCAGGTTCCGCGAACGCCTTGCCTATGAACTCCGGCAGCGGCATGTCCTGGTTTGCAGCGAGCGCCTCCGCCATGCCCAGCCGCGGCAGCGCATAAACCTCCATGTACCTCTCGTTCGAATCAACCGCTATCTCCTCCTCGCGCTTCTCATCAGGCGAGAGCGAATCCAGAGCCTTCAGCACGGTACCATATTGGCTCTCAAGCTCCACACTATCCTCTCGGACCGTCTCAAGCATGTTCTTCGCCAGTGCTTCGTTGCTGGTTGGCTTTCCAAGAGTGGAGGCAACGGCATATACCCCAATCACCTGCGCCAGGCTCTCGTTCAGCCTCGTGTTGGCCTCCTCAGGGATGGCCTGGTTGCCACGCATCATGGGCGACAGGACCTCGGCTAGCGCTGCGCCCAGCTCTTTATCGTATGACTGCTCTAGCCTTTTACGGAGCGATAGCTCCGACAGCTTTCTGAGAAGTTCATGCCCTAGCTCATGCCCCATATCAGTGATGAGCAGCTCCTCCTCCACGCGCCTAGCCGCATCCGAGCCTACATGCTCCATATTCAAGAACATGTCATACGCTGGTAGATACACGACTATGGAGTTCGGCGGCACCGACTCCTCCTTGTTCCCGCCCTTAAAGTAGCTGGCAACCACGGCCTTGTTTACCGTACCGTTCCGCCTGGCGTAATGCGGTTTGAATTCCACGTGCGGCGGCGCGAGGCCCCCTGCATCGTCACCGTAGCCTAACCCGTCGGCGGTTTCCTTGTAAAGAGCATTGATGCGTCCGAATAGCTCAGCGACCTTGCCAATCGCGTAATCCCTGAACCTTCCCTGTTCCGCTATAGGAATCGATTTCGGATTATCATCGGTGCCGCTGTCAGCCCCATCGGCGAACTCGCCCTTTGCGGCTCCGTGTTCGTGCGTAGATTCCACTGCAACACCGCAGTCAGATCTTCATACCGGATGCGAAATCCGGCATCAGCCTCTGTATCAGCACCCTTACAGTATCACCTGCCTTAATATTGCTGCCCTTCACGAAAATCTTGTACGTCCTGCGCCCAGGCAGCGTGGCCGAGCCCTCGCCGTCCTCCAGGATGTCCTCTATCCTTACCTCTATTATGTCTCCTATGCTCACTGGAGATCCAGCCACCGGTACCCCCATGGACACTGAGCCACCACTTCTACTTGGGATTTCTAATATTTAATCAGATGCGTCATACGCCCTACCGCAATTGCGGTATGGGCCGCTCACATGAATCTAGCGCCGTCATTCTCCACAAGTACGTCATCCTCAAACCTCACGCCGCCGAAGCCCGTTATGTAGATCCCGGGCTCGTCGCTCATTACCATGCCAGGCCGAAGCATGTTCGAGTACCGCGGCGACAGGCCTGCACCGTCGTGCACGTCTATGCCTATAGAATGCCCGAGCGAATGTATGAACCTCCCCTTGTATGCGCCACCGCTTGCGTTGTCTATTATGCGCTCCGCTATCGCATGGATGCGCCTGCCGTCTACTCCGGGCTTCATAGCTTCAAGAGCCTTGCGTTGGGCCATCTTCGCGACCTCGATCATGTCGTTCATGCGCCTGAACCGCTGGGACCGCTCGTCCGGCCTGAAGATGAACGTTCTGGTCAGGTCGGAGCAGTATCTCTGGTGCCTAGCGCCTGCGTCTATAAGCAGGAATTCGTTCGGCTTAAGCCTGGTAGAGTCGGGCGCATGATGCGGTAGCGCAGCATTCCTGCCGAAGGCAACTATCGTGTCGAACGAAGGCCCCGAGGCCCCGTGCATGCGCATGAGATGGTCGAACTCTGCGGCCAGCTCCAATTCCGTCATTCCTGCCCTGAAGCTCTCGCTTATCCCGGCGAAAGACCTCTTTACAATAGATACCGCCTTACGTATGCGCTCTATCTCGTCCGGCTCCTTGATGAGGCGCGCTGCAGCCAGGGCCGCGGACGCATCCACGAAGCTCTTCGCACCAGAATGCTTCTTCAGCCTATTGAACTGCGCATACGGTAGCGCTTCATAGTTCACTCCCACTACCTTGCCATTTAGCTTCTTGCCGATTGCGGCGTTGAGCGAATCCTGTCCGCTCACCTTGACTACGTCCATGCTCCTCGGCTTCTGCTCTACGGCGGTATCGTACTCCAGGGCTTCAGTTATCAGCGTCATGCCGTCTGGCTCGGCGATGAGCGCCGTGCGCTCGAAGATGCCGCTGGTGAAGCCAGTCAGGTATAGAAAATTGCTGTCTACAATGCCGGTGTTGTAGATCAGTATGCTGTCCGCGTCAAAGCCATCGAACACCCTGCGCAGCCTGCCCAGGGCGCCTGTTCGAACTCGACCTGCCACGTCAAAACCGTTTTATATTGGGACATACGGATTTATACCATTGGTGACACTGTGAAGTTCAACAGGCTAACGCCGGAAGAAGAGCGCGTGATCGTGCACGGCGGCACGGAGGCACCCTTCAGCGGCGAATATGAGGGCAACTTCAAGCCAGGCATTTATGCGTGCAAGAGGTGCGGCGCCGAGCTGTACAGGTCAGAAGACAAGTTCGATGCGCACTGCGGCTGGCCTAGCTTCGACGACGAGATAAGCGGTGCAATCAGGAGGCTTCAAGATCCTGACGGCGTTAGGACCGAAATAAGATGCGCCAGATGCGGCGCGCACCTAGGCCACGTCTTCGAGGGCGAGGGTTTCACGAAAAAGGACGTCAGGCACTGCGTCAACTCCATCTCGCTCAGGTTCATACAGCGAGGCGATAGCGATGAGCGAAAAGACTGACAGCATAGTCATGGGCGCAGGCTGCTTCTGGTGCACCGAAGCGGTCTTCACGCTCTTCGACGGCGTTGTCAGCGTCACACCAGGATACGCGGCAGGAACGACAAAGGACCCGACCTACAAAGAGGTCTGTGGTGGTGATACTGGTCACGCGGAGGTGGCCCTTGTCGAGTATAAGCCAAGCGCGATAAGCTTGGAGAAGCTGCTCGACATATTCCTAGCGATGCACGACCCCACGTCCAAGAACAGGCAGGGCAACGACGTAGGTTCGCAGTACCGGTCTATAATACTGTACAATTCCGACTCGCAGAAGACTGCGGTCGAGCGGTTCTTAAAGAAGGCGCAGGAGACCTTTAGAAAGCCGATAGCGACAGAGGTGAAACGCCTAGAAAAGTTCTACCCTGCAGAAGACTACCACAGGCAGTACTTCAATCGCAACCCTCTACAGCCATACTGCATGTTTGTCATAAGGCCAAAAGTGAGCAAGATAAAGAAAGAGTTCGCCCTCGGCTGAGCGCTACTCCTTGCGCGCCTTTTTTCTGGTGTCATACTCGTCAAGCTTCACGTCCTCGCGCTCATAGTCATGGTAGCCGATGAGCTTGTAAAAGTCCTCGCGCGTCATGAGCCGATCCATCATGCCGGTCTGAGAGCCAGTGCGCATGATGCCTTCGTAGATGCTACCCGTTGTCTTCAGCGAGGCCCTGAAAGCAGTGAGGGGGAATATGACGATCCTGTAGCCCATGGCACCTAGGCGTCCGGCCGCTATCAGCGGGCTCTTGCCGAACTCCGTCATATTGGCGAGTAGCGGAGCCTTGACCTCCTTCGCGTACATGCCAAACTCATCCTCGCTCTCGAGCGCTTCTGGGAACACCATGTCGGCTCCAGCCTCTATGTAGAGCCTGCCCCTCCTAACGGCGCCATCAAAACCTTCCACCGCTCTCGCATCCGTCCTGGCGATTATTACGAAGTCGTCGTCGTGCCTGGCCTCTACCGCGGCGCGGACCTTCTTTACCATGTCCTCCTCGCCTACGAGCCTCTTGCCGGATAGATGCCCGCACTTCTTCGGCATCTCCTGGTCCTCCATGTGCACCGCAGCCACTCCGACCGATTCCATGGCGCGCACGGTCCTGGCCACGTTCAGCACCTCCCCGAAGCCGGTGTCGATGTCAGCGATTAGCGGTACACTGGTAACCGAAACTATCCTTCGCGCGTCCTCAACCACCTCGCTCATGGTCGTTATGCCCAGGTCAGGTATCGCCATCGCGCCGGCCACGCCCGAACCAGAGAGATACAGCGCCTTGAAGCCCGCCCTCTGGGCCTGCAGCGCCGTAACCCCATTGAACACCCCCGGCGCTACAGTGCTGCCCTTCCTTATGAGTTCCCTAAGGCGGGATGGCCCGAGGTTCCGGTTATCCCTAAGTATCGACGTTTGAAATCACCTCGAACATCTCAGACGCAGAAGCCTTGTCGATGCGCCTGCCCAAATCAAGTATCGAGTCGACCGCTTCCGCACTGCCTATTATGCGCATCCCCTTGTCGCGCAGGTCGTCCCATGTGTACGGTTTCTTGAAATGCCCCTTAGGCACCTCCACTTCGTCCGACACGTCACCGCCCTTAGTGTGTGCCGTTATCTTTATTGGCAGGTACTCCGGGTACATTGCGTCGAACCTCTCCGTGACAATAAAGGACATCTTGTCGATAAGACCAAGGATATCCTTGTCGGTCATGTACCGCTCATCGTAAGAGGTGGGAGCCGGCGCGCCGTTGAGTAGCGTGTACGCGATTATGTACGGCATGCTGTGATCCGCGGTCTCTCTCGTCTTAGGCCGGCGCTTCTCAGGGTCCTTGATTATTATCTTGTTGGCGACCGAGAACGTCTCCACGTCTATGCCCAGGATCTCGCCCCTGAGTCTGCCCCTTATCGAGAGTGCGGCCTCGACGCTGCTCATCGCGTGGTACTCGACAGGGTAATTCTTTATCATGGTCTTTTGTATCCGATCAGGTCCAATGTCGAGCCCGAAGTCGCCTGACACCTGCTTGAAGAACCCCATCTCGCCCTCGAAGATCGGTGCGGGCCCTGTCATGCCGCTCGATGCTAGCATGGCCGCGAAGACGCTGTTGCGCGCCGCGTTCGCCGCGGTGCAGCCCTTCCACATGCTCAGCTCCCCTGCGCGCGTCTGCCTCATGCTTATGTTGTTGTTGAGCGCCAGGTTTATGGTGTGCACGAACTTGTTTTCCGGCAGGCCCAGCAGGGCGGCCAGACCAGCCGCTGCAGATATGGAATCGTATGTGACATGGTCCCAGCCCCTGTCCCTTATCGACACTGCATCTGCCAGGGAGCACACTGTCTGGTACGCCACGCCTATGGCGCGAACCAGCGTGGCGCCATCGATGCCCATGGCGTCGGCATAGCACAGCAGCGGCGGTATGTTGTCCGACGGGTGCAGCGCCTCCTTCGATAGGTATGTGTCATTGTAGTCGAGATACCTGGTCATGCTGCCGTTTATGAATGTCGCGACGTCGACGGACGCCCTGGCATCGGAGAAATACACCCTTGAATTGAGCTTGCCAGAACTTGGCAGCAGTGTTGCCTCCGCGATCCTTATCGGTTCTGCGTTCCTGGCTCCGTAGGCCACGAACAGCGAATCCACAAGCCTCTTCTTTATCTCCTCGGCGCTCTTGGGATCGAGCTTGCCGTCCATGATGCCCCTAGAGGCATCGTAAATCTGGTGCGCAATCGTCATGGCATCGCCAAGATTACTACAGTTCACGTACCTTACCAAAGAGTTTATATAAGGCTTATCTAATCCTCTGCTGAATGGCTTGCAACCGTAATCGTGCGGGCAATGTTCGGTGTCTGTTATGGCTGCGAATCGCGAGTACGAAGACATACTGAAGAGGCTTCTGTCTGGGGAGCTCCAGCTGAGCGGCCTATCAGAGGCAGCCGGCTCAGAGGCCACCGCGGCCGAGCTACGCAGGCGCTACGTGGAGAAGAAGTACGGCGTCAGCCTTGCGAGCGTGACCGGCACGGTCATAGACCACGAGGATGCCAGCAGGAGGAACATAGAGAACATGATAGGCGGCACGCAGAGACCGGTCGGCTTTTCAGAGGCCCTGATAAACGGCGAGCACGTACGCGGCACCAGGCCTATATTCCTGTCTACGACCGAGGGCAGGCTCGTGGCCGGAGTGTCGAGGGGCCTCAAGGCCATGAACGCCAGCGGTGGCGCGGTCACCACGATAATAGACGACAAAATGACGAGGAGCATAATAGTGGAGACCGGCGGCGCAAGGGAATCCAAGGCGGTAATGGACTTCCTCAAGAGCGAGAAGGGTTTCGAGGAGGCCAAGGCAGAGTTCGCCAAGCACACCAAGCACGGCGAGCTGATAGGCCTGGATTGCTACACAACTGGCAGGAACCTATTCATAGTCTACAAAGCTAAGACTGGCGCCGCGATGGGCATGAACATGGTAACCATCGCGTCGAACAACGCCACGTCAAACCTCGTCGACAGGCTCAACGCAGACCCGGAGAGGCGCAAGTCCCCTGACGAGCTCTCGGCCTCCTCGCTACTCACGACAAGGAAAATGCTAAGGATAATAAGTGAGAGCGGCAACATGTGCACAGACAAGAAACCTGCGCTGAAGAACATACTCATGGGCAGGGGCGTGTCCGTGGTGGCAGAGGCCGTAATAAAAAGCGGTGTGGTCAGCGACGTGCTCAAGACCGATCCGGAATCGATAGCGAGGCTAAACTACGTGAAGAACTACGTCGGTTCCAGTCTTGCCGGTTCGCTGGCGCACAACGCGCAGATAGCCAACGTGCTCAACGCCACGTTCGACGCCTACGGTCAGGACGTCGCGCAGATTGTCGATGGTGTCAACGCATTCGACGACGCCGCGGTTACGGACGATGGCGACCTGTACATATCGGTGTACATGCCGGCGCTCGAGGTCGGCACCTATGGCGGCGGCACGATAAGGGAAACGGCCAAGGAGCTGCTCAAGGCGTCCGGGGTCTATGGCGAGGGCGACGACACCGGTGAGACAAGGTACATGCTCGCCGAGCTTATCGCAACGGCCTGCCTCGCCGGAGAGCTGAACCTCCTAGCCGCAGAGGCTACGGGGCACTTGACGAAGGCGCACGCGAGCATAAAGCGCGGTTAGGGCAGGTTACTGCATGGCATGCCAGAAGTGTGCTCTGTGTTGCAGGATAAGCGGTGAGCCAGTCCAGCAAACAACCATGCATGCGCTGAGGGCCCATCATTCTTTCGGGTTCAATCCCGACGTCGTGCACCGTTTGCGGATGTTACCTGAAGTACTTGTACGGCCTGCCCAAGCCCTTGAAGTCTCTTATCGTCCTGGCAGCGTTGCTTGACCCGAATATGGCTGTGCCTGCTATGAGCTCGTCGGCACCTGCACGTATGGCCTCCGCGCCGGTCTCTAAGGTAACGCCGCCGTCCACGCCTATCCTGATTCTACGGCCTGTGGCTCTGGCGCGCTCCCTTGCCCTACTTATCGATTCCAGCGCGCTAGGTATGAATCTCTGGCCACCGAAGCCCGGCTTCACGCTCATCACCAGAAGCATGTCTGCCATCGGCAGGTACCTGAACACCCTGCCCACTGGTGTAGACGGGTTTATTGCTATGCCTGCCTCCTTGTCGAGCGAGCGTATCTCCTTCAGGACCTTATCCGGGGAGCGCACGGCTTCGTAGTGCACTATGAGGGTGTCCGACCCGGCATCTGCGAACCTCTCTATGTAACGCTCCGGCCTGTCTATCATAAGGTGCGTTTCGAACGGCAGCTTGGTGGCACCGCGTATCGACTCTATCAGCGCCGGTCCGAACGTTATGTTGGGCACGAAGTGGCCATCCATGACATCTATGTGTATCCTGTCGGCGCCACAGCCCGCGACCCTGCGCACCTCCTTGCGCATCTCGCCGAAATCCGCAGATAGTATCGATGGCGCAATAAGGATCCTTGGCATCTAAGCAACCCGGCGCGCTGGATAACACCGCATCCAATTGGCTCTCAATAAATAAAAACGTGCCTACCAGTCATGTGCCGCCGCGCACGAATCCTTGTCAACCCGGAGCGCATCGCCGAAAGCCTCCTAAGAACGTTTTTATTTTCGCGATGTCAAGCGAATCACTGGTGCAATGGCCGAGCTCGACGATGTGATGGATTCCCATTCCGGCATGATAACGAGGAAGCAGGCGATGGCGATACTCGACGCTGGCGCGCAAACACGAGGTCAGGACTCGCCGCGCCAGCCGCCGCGGGCGTACACCGCTGCCGAGCTGCTCAGGCTGATAGGCCCGAGCGTGGACCAGCCCGTGGCGCAGGAATCCCGGGCAAATCCCGCTCCATCGCAGATGGTCGACATCGAGGACACGATATACAGGGTGTTCAATGCCTCAGGTTTCACTCAGGCCAACAGGAAGATATCCAGGCGATTAGTCGTCCTTGGCATGGAGGGTGCCGCCATAAGCATCACGCTGTTCGACAAGCTGGCTGAGCTGATCGATACGAACTGCTTCGAGAGGGGAGACACCGTACTAATCAAGAACGCAGTCATGGACGCGACGCGAGGCTCCCTCAGGAGCTCCTCCGCGACCAGGCTAATCAGGCTCAAGCCCGCGAACACCGGCATAACCGACTTCTCCGCGATAGCTCCTGGCAGCAGTAACATAGACGTGATAGGCAGGGCGGTCGAGATATACCAGATACGCTACGCCAGCAAGCTCAGCGGCAACGCCCAGGTGCCGTTCTCAGGCTGCGTCCTATCAGATTCGTCGAACGCAGAGCTCCATGTGTCGATGTGGGGCTCGTCCGCGCTCGCTACCGCCAGCATAAAAGCAGGCGGTGTCGTGAAGATCGAGTTCTGCAGCTCCAGGCTGCGCAACGACAGGCTGGACATAGCCGCCAGCGACTCGTCAAGAGTGCTCGTCCACGGCTCGCTCGAGCAGAGGCTCGCGAAGAAGTGAGCCACGCGCGCGGCCAGTCACAGCGTAGACCAGACATCGATCATGTCTACCGAACCGCCAGAACGCGCCAGTACGTCGACGACGCGCTTGAGCGGGCGATGCTCTATGACCCTGGTCGCTTCGGCCAGGTCGAACCAGGCGCCATCGCTGGCCTCCCTTCGGTCTAGCTTCACCCTTGTCGTCAGAGGTCTGCACAAAACCTCGAAGAACACGAAGTGGCGCTTGCCGCCGTCGTAGTCGGCCACCACGTCCTCGACAATCTTGAAGACTCCCTCAGGCCTGACCCTCATGCCGGTCTCCTCCAGCGCCTCGCGTTTTGCCGCATGCTTCATGCTCTCGCCGAACTCTACGTGGCCGCCAGGAACGATCCACCGGTCATGGAATTTCCTGCCCCTTATAAGGAATATCTCCGATCTGTTGTTGATTATGTAAAGCCCCACAACGACCTCCGGTGCATTGCCGACAGCGGTCAAGCGAGCGCCCACTACCGCTCAGCTGTTGGCTTCTTCTTCCTGTCCAGGCCCATCCCGTGCATCGCTATCGAAGACTTCAGTAGCTGTATCGCAAACGCTGGGTCGACGCCCTTCGGGCAGACCTTGGAGCAAGCGCCGGCGAACTCGCAGCCCCATGCGCCCTCCAGCGTGTCCGCTATCTCGAGCCTGTGCGCGCCCCCCTGGTCCCTTGCGTCTGCGAAGTACCTGTAAGCCTGCGCCAGCGCCTGCGGCCCCTTGAACTTCTTGTTCGTGTTGGCCACAGGGCACGCATCAACGCAGAGGCCGCACTTTATGCACTCCGCGAAAGGTATGAAAGCGTCGCGCTCCGCGTCCGTCAGCGCGAAGGCATTATCTGTACTAAACTTCTCGTCCATGTCCGACCTGATGAGCCATGGCTCGAGGCTCCTGTGCTTCGCGAAGAAGTCGTCGAAGTCGGTCACCAGGCCGCGCAGTATCGGGTGCCCTCTCATAGGCTCGACCGCGACCTCGCCCTTCTTGCCAAGCTCGTCCAATACCTTGGTCTCGCACGCGAGCATAGGCTTGCCGTTTATCACCATGGCGCAGGAGCCGCATATGCCCATCCTGCAGCTGTACCTTACGGAAAGGGCGTTGTCCATCGTCTCCTTTATGTTTATTAGCGCGTCAAGCACGGTGGTGAAGCCGGTGGCGTCCACCTCGTGCCGCCTGGGCTTAAAGGATTCGCTGTCCGGATCGAATCCGTTCACTATTACGGCAGCCTTCCTTGGCGTATCATCAACCATGCATGAACACCTCCCTCAGGCCTATGATGCCGAATACGAGCATGCCTATGCCGGCAAGCGTTGCTAACACCTCCCTGAGCAACTGGAGCTGCTGCAGCGGCGAGGTCACGGCTATGAGCCACAGAAGCACGGGTACGCCCGCCATGGCAGCGTAGAACAGCGACGCCATCTTGAATGCGCTCATATGCTCCACCATAATACCATGGCCACGAAGCCTGCGGCCCATACCGCCATCACAGCGTACGGCAACGCCCTGGCCGGCCCAGTGTTTATCTTGTACTTCGACCTCATCAGGAACGCGTGGTCCTTGCTGAAATGGCCGAATGCGAGGCCGCGCGTGCGCATCATCGACACGAGCTTTATGCTCTCGAAGAGCTGCGGCGTTATGAGCACCCAGACTGCAGCTGTGAGCGCCTCAGGGCCGAGCCGATAGGTCACAGGCGAACCCAGCGCGAGGTAAGCCAGTATCACTACACCGTCTATGATAGCGAGGAAGATGAGGGCCCTGAAGAAGAGCATGTGCACGAATCCCTCCACGTCGAAGCGTGCCTCCCTAACCAGGTTGGCCTGTTTCCCGCGCATGTCGTAGAGCTTCTTCGCCAATGCACCACCTCAGTACTTCCTCTCTTCTGGCTTCCACTTCGTTATCTTGACGTCGGCATATCCTATGCGCACCGCGCCGGTCTTAGACGCCTGGGCTATCGTGTGCCTGAGCCACTTCTCGTCGTCGCGCTTCGTGAACTCCCTGCGCGCGTGAGCGCCGCGGGTCTCCTCCCGGTTGAGCGCGCAGGCCGTGGTCACGTACGCGAGTTCCAGCATGTGGCCTATCTCTATCGCGTCCCTCAGGTTGGTGTTGTATACCATGCTGTGGTCGCCTATGCGCACATCTGTGAAGCGCCTGCGAAGGTCGGCTATCGCGTTCCTTGCCTTCGTGAGCGCATCCGCGGTCCTATAAGGCCCTACGTAAGCGTCCATGGTGCGCCACATCTCCCTCCTTATAGCGTAGGGGTCCTCCGTGCCGTCGCTGTCCAGCAGCCTGTGCACTGAAGCCTCCCTATCGTCGAGCAGTTTCGCATCCACGTCCGCTGGTTTGCTACCCGCATCAATCGCGTGCTTGGCCGCCGCGTTCCCCGTTATCTTGCCCCAGATTATGCACTGGCTCAGGGAATTGCTGCCCAACCTGTTGGCGCCGTGCACGCTGACGCAGCCGCACTCTCCAGCAGCCCAGAGGTTCGACATCGGCTTCTTCGCGTCGAGCATCACCATGCCGTCTATGTTGGTGTGGATGCCGCCCATCGTGAAGTGCGATGCCGGCCTGACCGGCAGCGGCTCTTTCGCTGGGTCTATGCCGATCATCTTTATCGCGATCTCCTTTATCATTGGTAGGCGCTCGTCGAGTTTTGCCTCGCCCAGATGCGTCAGGTCGAGGTGCACGTATCCAGCATCGCCGTACTTCTTGTCGGATATGCCCCTGCCCTCCTCGACCTCTGTCACTATCGCCCTTGATATTATGTCCCTTGGTGCCAGCTCCATCTTGCTCTTCGCATAGCGCTCCATGAACCTGTCGCCGTTGGCGTTCCTCAGGTAGCCGCCCTCGCCCCTAGCTGCCTCAGTTATCAGTATGCCGCTAGGTATCAGAGCCGTTGGGTGGAACTGGACGAACTCCATGTCCTTGAGCGGCAGTCCAGCCTCGTAGGCCAGCGCTATGCCGTCTCCCGTGCTCGAATACGCGGTTGTCGTGAAGCCGTAGATGCGGGCGAAGCCGCCGGTCGCTATTATGCATGACGGGGCCGTAAACGCCGTCGTCTCCCCGGTTGCCATGTTTAGCGCGGTCAGGGCGATGAACCTGTCCTTGTCGCACACGATGCCCGTGGCCATATACTCGTGGAATATCTCTATGTTGCTGAACTGCAGCAGGTTGTCGTAGAGCGCGCTCAGCATGAAGAAGCCAGTCTTGTCTGCGGCGAACGCGGTCCTCGGCACGCTCATGCCGCCGAAGGCGCGCAGGACTATCCTGCCATCCGCGCCGCGGTTCCACGGCACGCCGAGGTGGTCGAACAGCTTTATCTCTTCCGGTGCGTGCTTGATGAGAACCTCGACCGCGTCCTGGTCGCAGAGGAAGTCGGCACCCTTTGCCGTGTCGTAGCCGTGCAGGTCCTCGCTGTCTCCATTCTCGCCAGGATAAAGCACTCCTGATATGCCGCCCTCTGCAGATACGGAGTGGCTCCTCATCGCGTGCAGCTTAGACAACATCGCTATGCGCAGCTTGCCGTTTGACGCCATCGATGCCTGCAGCGCGGCCCTCATGCCTGCTAGGCCGCTTCCTAGTATTACTATATCGTAATTTAGGATTTCCACGCATCATGTTTGTCACAGTATCTTTAAAATACATGTGCACGTGTCAGTGGGCAAAACGGCCTGTGACCGGCCAGCCTCACGCAATCGCGGCATCAGAGCAGTAGCGCAATCATTGACTGCCCCTGAACCGCTGCTGCTCCCGCTTGATAAGGTAGCTGTACGAGGTGTACGGTCCTGCCTCCGTGTTCGTTATAAGAACGTCCTGTTTCTCCTCCTCACTGCTGAACAGGAGCGTTATCGAGCCTATGAGCAGGATAGTGAAATAGGCCGCCCAGCCAAGGTTTATTATGAGCGATGCTTGCAGCGTCGTATCGCTCGTGGAATAAAACCACCCAAGGCCGCTTACGAACGCAGCTAGCTCCACGAAGAGGGCGATGTAGAGCCACGCCCCGAAGTATTCTATCTTGCCCCCGCCTCCGGCCGTCTTCGGGGTCACCTTGAATGGCCTTTTCTTCCTCAAGAGCCACGCTATGAACGACTGGGTTATAACCGGCATAGCCGTAGTCTCTATAGACTGCTGGTAGGCGAATCCCACGGCGCCATACTCATCCTTGTCCATGAGGAGCATGAAAGTGCCCATGGAGAAGAAGAAGAATGGGTAATAACCAAAAAGGAAAAGTATCGGATTTATGTTTAGCATTGGAAGCCTGCCAAGCAGGAATATTATTGGCGCAGACATCTCTACGAGGGCAAGAGGCCCCTGCTGCACCCAATACATCACGCCCGCGAAGTAATCGACGAACTGTCTGAAGCTTATGTCGGACCTTACCAGGGTGCCAATCAGTTGGAATCCGCCGAGCGCCCATCTGCCGTGCTGGATCAAGTAGGCCGTGAGCGTGCGCGGGGCTTCGCCGTACCAGATGCCGGGGTAATCAACATACACGCTCCTGTAGTTTTTTGAGTGCAGTCTGACCGACGTTGCGACATCCTCTGTAACGGTCTTCTCATCGAAGTAACCAACGTCCCTCAGCGCCGCTATCCTTATTATGGAGCCGGAACCCAGTATGAAGGCCGAGCCGGTCGCGTTCCTGCCTTTCATGACGACGTCGTAGAACCCCTTCTGCTCGTAGTTGGAGCCCTTCGCTACCCTAGACGTAAGGTTGCTGTAGCGCTGCGGAACCTGGACCACCGCGATTCTTTTGTCGGAGAAAAATGGCAGGAGTACGTTAAAGAACGACGTTACAGGTCTCTGGTCCGCATCGAAGATGGCTATGACATCGTAGCTGCCGCCGAACTTCTTTATGGCATCGTTGATCGCGCCAGCCTTGTAACCCCTTCGCTCCTTCCTATGAACGTAGGTCACATCGTTGGATCTGCAGAACCTGCGGTTGGTTACAATTATCTGCTCGTCCGTAGAGTCGTCCAGCAAGAACACGCCGCCGAAACTATCTACGGCATTCTTGACCGAGATCACGGTCCGCTTTACTACGTCGGGATCCTCGTTGTAGACCGATACCAGGGCGGCGACCCTTAAGCGCGGCAGCTCGTATGTCGTAACGAAAGATGTATGTTTGCCCCTATACCATTGGGTGAGGAATATGACGAACGTCACAACCCCGAACTCTATTGTGAGCCATAACCCGTATGTTACCCATATTAGCGCGATGCTGGAGTAAGTGAAAGAAGTGATTACCGCAGGTATCGCCATAAGTAGTACCAGGTACGTGGCGCTTGAAGCCCTCATGCTATAACGCTTTTATCTTCAGCGTTGACGCGCCGCCCTTATTAATTGTCGCCAGCATGTAGTCTGCCAGATTTACCTTCTGTGCGAGCGCCGCGCCATCAAAATCATTGCAGAATAGGACAAGCAGTATGCCGTTACCGATCGGGTTAACCGCGGAAATGAATTCCCTCCAGAAAATCGCCTTAAGCATGGAACTGACGTGGTCTATCTGGTCCAGCGATATGCTGCCAGTAGTGTATACCACAACAGCAGGGTTGTTCTTGCGACTTACCCTATCCAATATCTCGTTCGCTACTGCGTGTGAGAGGTCGAGCACGCTCTTCATGTTCTCCCTCACGGCTATGACCCTGTCTATGTAGTGCATGGATACCATCACTGACTGGAAGGCGACCCCTTCGTTGCTCAGCGCCTTGTAGAGTTTCGGTTCCGCAGAAGCGGTTATAATCATGATGTCCCTCTTCTCCGCTGCCCTAAGGAGCATCAGCAGAGGATCGAGATTCTGTTGGCCGGGCTCTCCAGCGACTAGCACCGTGCCATTCTTTTCAGCCAACGAATCAATCATCTCCCTGTTCCCTTCCGTTACGAGAAGCTTTTCGTGCCACCGATCCTCCGCGGCTTTGGATCGCGCCGCTATGTCATTTATAGGATTCCTGCTTCCCACGCCACCCCCATTGCGCTTCGTCACCGCAACCACCTATCGGCAGACACGCGCGCCCAAGCGAACAATTGCTTCATGCCCTGCGTCGCGTCAAACTCCGCAGCGCACATAGCGTAGAGGCACCACTGCCTTGCCACGGCTGCCTGCCTGCAAGTATCCTGCTTAGACACAGTGTACCATTTTGAAGCAACCATATTAAATCCTGCCTGTCATATGCAAGAAGATAAAAAGCGTATGTTACTGCGCTATACTGCAATATAACAACTAAATCATTCTTGGCGCGCGCCCTAGGGCCAAGACCGTCGCGTCGAACGGACCGGTCACCGAAAGGCTCTTCTCTTTTTGGTGCGCTACAAAAGAGGGCATGCGCGTGTTATCGGTTCCCAAGCGCAAGTGGATGAGATGAAGATAAGGGGCATCAACTACAATCTCGGTTATGGCGGCAACGTAACGCCGTTCTCCTATTCGGAGAAGCTTGAGCACATCAAGTTCATAAGCGAGATGCTGAACGCGAATTACATAGGTCTGATCGGGTCGGAGCCGAAAGAGATTATTGGGGCTGCTGCCGCTGCGTTGGAGCTGGGCCTAAACGTGTGGTTGCGCCCAAGGTTTATCAATAAAAAAATCGACGGCGCAGTAGGTTCGGTCCGCTCTCTTGCAAAGCGCGCAGAAGTGCTGAGGAAACGGTTCGCTAACCTAGACCTGTCATTCGCGGTTGCCAATGAGCTCAGCATAGACGGCAGCGGCATATTCGCCGGCGCAGACTATGGCGAACGGGCGTCAGCGATGTCCTCTAATTTCGACGATCCCAGGATACCACTGATTGGGTACTGGGGGGTGACTGCCGAAGAGCAAAGGGCGCTGAACCTAGGGATCATTAAGCTGCGCGATGCGGCTAGGGAGTTCTTCCACGGGCGCATTACGTACTCGGCAGGCATATGGGAAAGCATCCGCTGGTCTGGCTTCGATGTCAAATCATACAACCTCTACATATCGAGATTCACGAACCAATGGCGGCATCTGCAGCTATTGCGGTGGCTGGCTGGCTCGTACATGCCGCTCGTGGTCACCGAGATCGGAACCGCTAGTTGCGACAACGGCATTGACTACGGAGCGGATGCCTGGAAGGAGTTGTCCAAGGGCAGTGCCCCGAGGTACAACGAGCTCGAGCAGGCAAACGGTGTGGCCGCACAGTTGGCGAACATCAAGGCAGCGTCGCTGCCTGGTTGTTTCGTGTGGACATTCATGGAGAACGACGCGAGAGGCTTCGGGATAGTCAGGGAGCGTTCCGGCAGGCTCGTGCCAAAGAAGGCATTCTATACTGTGAGGGATTTTTATGGCCACGAGTCGGTTAGCGCCTAAACGCAAGAAGCGGCAAAAATATGCGGCTGTTAGCGCCGCAGAACCCGCAAGCGGCTAACCTGCGTTGATCGAGTAGGCGCGAATGCCGGTCGAGTTGTTCGGCCCGAAAGACAGCGGCACAATTACGAACCCACCTGCGGGGGTCACGCCCGCGTCTATCGCGTTCGGCAGCTTCACCCGCAAAAGCTGCTTTCCGGATGATATTGACACGGCATAGAGGTTGCCTGAAGTGTCTCCGAAGAGGGCCACCCCGCCGCTGGTTATCGAAACAGAGCCGATGATGTCCCCAGTGGTATTGAACCTCCATGCGAGGGTGCCGGTTGATGGCACAAGTGCGAAAAGGGAACCGCAACACGACGGCGTTGTATTGACTGGCGCCCCGGTATAAGCAGGCACCAACACTTCCGGGGTGTTATTGCTTAGATAAACGTATCCGGGCACGCCTAAGATGCCTCCCCCCTGTGCCGAAGTGCCAAGGCCGAATTTCCGCAGCAGTTTGCCGTCTGTCCTGTCAAGCACGTAGTAGCTGCCGTCCTTGGAGCCTATGCCTATCGCCTTGTACACGCTGCCATTTATCTCAACGGAAAAGAGATTTGCAGTCGAACCGAAGTCAAGGTCAGCTAACGGGGTACCGGATCGGTGCGCTTGGTAGAACCAATTTAGCTTGCCCGTGGACGCGTTGAGCGATACCACCGAATCAGAATACAGCGAGCCGTTGACGCTTACGTTGTACGCATTGCCGGTCCCAAAATAAATCGAATTAAGGCCATTATCAACCACAACCGAGCTCCAGACACCGGCGCCGCCTGTGCCTGGCTTAATAGTGTTGAAAGACCATACTGTGGCTCCGGTTTGCGCGTTCAGGGCCAGTACCTGCCCGATAAAAGACCTGTTCGTCTCCCCGAATTTGTCACTAGACGACAGCCCTATGTACAGCATGTTGCCGGACAATGTGGGCGAAGCCCATATCGCCTTCATCGAAGCGTTGATGCTGTCGTTCCAGATAACGTGCCCGTCTACCTGCGACAGTGCGGTCACGTGCACCCTGCCGCCTGGCCCGCTCTTCGGCCCGAATCCGACGTAGACCTCACCATGGCCTAGGGCAGGTGTGGAGGAGATGGGGAAAGTGCCCGGAACTGTGTTGCCGGCCAGATAAGTCTTCCAGATGACGCTCCCATCGGATAGGTTTACGCGCCATACTGTGCCGGCCCAGTCGGCAAAGTAGATGCTACCGTTTAGCACCACTGGTGTCGATGTTATGGCTGAAAACGTGTTCAGTGCCCACCTCTGCGCCAGTCCAGATGCGTTGCTCGCAGTTACGGTAGAGCCGGTCTGATACCTGGAGTCATAGCCGTCCAATATAAAAGATGTCCAGTTGTCTCCGCCCTGCACCGAAGCGTTTGGTTGCGATTCCGGCGCGTTTATCGGCACGATAGCTAGCGTGGTTGACGCTGTACTCGAAGAACTCGTAATGGTGGTTACCGATAATTGGACAGTGCTGCTTGGCGCTGTTGTCGAGGCGCTTATGGGGTTTGCCTGCGCCGGCCCATGTGTTGTAAGCGAGAGCACGACAAGGCCGGCCATTGCAGCTACGGCGACCGCTAGGATTACGGCAATGTCAGACCACATCACAGCACCGAAGACGTTGCGCGCTCGGTACGCGCAGGTAAAGCGGCGTCGCTTGCGTGGCCGCTGGGCGTGCAATGTCTGCAATTTAGTGCCATGCATACCAACCGGCTATGCTGATGCGCGTTCAGTAACGTGGCTGGCAGAGCGCGCCAAGCTGGATGCGTGGCACATGACGGCACCTAACGCGATTCAGCGACCCCTGCGGCGGACCGCCTCCGTGGCCACGCTGGGCGCGGCATTGAGCGTCGGCTTCTGCCTCTGCCACGCCGGCAGCATCATCTTCTCAGTGATGACGTTCGAGATGATGAAGCCCAGCACGAAGCCGGTTATTAGTATCAGTGTGGTCTGCAGCAGCGGCAGCAGTATTATGAGGTAGAACAGCACCACCACCACTATGGACAGTAGGAACACGGCAAAGCCGAGCGCATTCGGCCTGTGCATCTGCTCCTCCATCTCCGCGTGCCTGCCGAGCGACTCCATCCTGAGAGTCATTGCCTCTATCCTGGCCTTGAGCTCCAAGTCCTCTGCGTTCTCTGTGGCAACCCTGTTCTCCAGCTTCTCCACCCTGTTGCTTACGTTGTCAAGCTTCTTTCCCACGGCCTCCTTAAGCAGGGAACGCATGTACGACTTCGATATTCCGCTCTGGCTTCTGGCATCTGTTCTCCGCGTCCTTTTTTGATCTAGTTTGTTTCTTTTGGGCATTTTAACCTCCTGAAAGTTCTCTGTCGCGGTTGTCGTCCGAGTAAGTATTAAGCAGAGAATCTTTAAAATCTTTGCCCGTGCGTTGCAACAGTTGAAGAATCTCACGGCTTCGAGGGCTATGGTTTCGCGCGTTTTGCAGTTTTCTGATGGCTGTAGCCTGATTAAAAATCTGTCCGTAACGGTCTTAAACTCTTACCGTGCGCCTTGCTTCCTGCGCGTGCACGTGCCTTCCGCGCTGGTTTTCGTGCCAAGGTCTAAAAGCTTTAGATGCGCTTCGATAGCGTTAAAGCGGTGCTTTTCATGCGCGTCAGGAAGGAGAGCGACGTTTTGGGAGTTGTAGAGGTACCAGAGGGAGCGTACTACGGATCGGAGACGCAGCGGGCGTTCAAGAACTTCAATGGCGTATCCGGTGCGCACCTGCAGGCGAGCATAATACACAACTATGCGCTGCTGAAGGAAGCCGCTGCCCTGGCCAACATGAAGGCCGGAAAGCTGGACGGCAAGCGCTGCAGGGCCATAGTCAAGGCGTGCGCCGAGATATCCGAGGGCAAGTTCGACGACCAGTTCATAGTCGACGCATTCCAGGCCGGTGCTGGCACGAGCACGAACATGAACGTGAACGAGGTCGCGGCCAACAGGGCCATAGAGATTCTCGGCGGCGAGCGCGGCGACTACAAGATCGTGCACCCGAACGACCACGTGAACATGTCGCAGTCGACGAACGACACCTTCCACTGCAACACGCACTTGACCGCGTACAGGGCCGTACAAGAATCGCTGATGCCCTCGCTAAAGGGGCTCGAGGCCGCGCTCAAGTCTAAGTCGAGGGAGTTCTCTGACATAGTGAAGGTCGGCAGGACGCACCTGCAGGACGCCGTGCCCATGACCATGGGTCAGGAGTTCTCAGGCTATGCCGGTTCGGTCTCGAACGCCATCCGTGACCTCGACGATGCGTCGTCATCGCTGCTCGAGCTGCCACTTGGGGGCACGGCACTGGGCACCGGAATAAACACGCCGAAGAACTATGCCGCTTACGCGGTGCAGGAGCTGTCGCGCCTCACCGGCATAAAGTTCAGGCGGGCGCCCAACACATTCGCGTCGATGCAGAACCAGAGGGCCGAGCTCCGCGTAGCCGAAGCGCTGCGCGAGACGGCAACGACGCTGGGCAAGATAGCCAACGACTTCAGGCTGCTGAGCTCTGGCCCGCGCACCGGAATAGCGGAGCTGGTGCTGCCGTCAGTGCAGCCCGGTTCGTCAATAATGCCGGGCAAGATAAACCCGAGCATGGCGGAGATGCTGAACATGGCATGCTTCCACGTCATGGGCAACTGCCACGCGGTCGAGCACGCCGCCGCGGCTGGGCAGCTCGAGCTCAACGTATTCATGCCGGTGATAGCCTACAACCTTGTCGGCGCCATAGGGCTCTTGTCGAACGCCACGAGCGCATTCACCGAGCGCTGCGTAACCGGCGTAGCCGCCAACACCGATATGATAGGCAAGCACCTCAGCATGAACATATCCATAGCCACGTCGCTGACACCATACATAGGCTACAGCAAGGCAGCCGAGATAGCCATGCGCGCCTACAAGGAGAACAAGAGCGTGAGGGAGATATGCACGGAGCTGCGCGTGCTGCCGGACAAGGAGCTCGACCGCATACTGGACCCTAGCGCGCAGGTTTGAGGGCCTGCAGAGCCAGGGCCGCCGTCGTGAGCACCGTTATAAATACCTTTCTGGGCCACTATCTATTGGCGATCGGTAGGGTGGACGACCAGACGGCCATTCGCGTGCACCCACGCGCAGTGGTGGGGAGATGGCGACCGCAGTAGGAGAGGTTGTGCAAGCCGAGGTTCAGCTCGACCTAGAAGCATTGGTCAAGAGGGCCACATGGAGGGAGCTGCTGGTCGAGCTCGTAGACACCAGGAAGCTGGACCCTTGGAACATAAACATAGAGGAGATAGTCGACAGCTACGTATCAGTCATAAAGACGCTGCAGGTCATGGACCTCTACGTGCCGGCCAACATGGTTCTAGCTGCGTCCATACTGCTCAGGATGAAGAGCGACCTCCTGGTGCTTCCTAGCGACGAGGTCCTGATGTCAGAGCCTGCCATAGATGAGGTCGCGGCAGCGAGGGTCATACCGGAGGTGCCGCAGCTGTCGTTCAGGTCGAGGCTGCAGCCAGGCAGGCGCGTAACTCTCGGTGAGCTGCTCGACGCCCTCGATGGCGCGATGAGAATCGAGAAGGCCAGGTCGATGACGGCCATGTCTGCCGCCCCGAGCGTATCGCTGCCGACTGACATAGATGACATAGACGATAGGCTGGAGGAGACGATGGCACTGGTCGCGTCGAACGTCGACGTGATGGGCATGACCACGTTCTCAAACCTGGAGCGCGCCGCAAAGCTCGGCGACGAATCGCTCCTGTACTTGTTCGTGCCGCTGCTGTACCTCGCGACGAGGGATCGCTTGGTACTGGCCCAGGACGACTTCTTCAGCGAGATATTCGTGAGGCTTTGCGATGGAGGAAACGGGGGTCCCTACCAGGTCTGACCTGAAGAGGGTAGCCGAGGCAGCGCTTTTCGTGTCCGCGCGCGCCCTGGGCGAGGACGAGCTGGCGCTGGCCATGGGCGTGGCGTCGATCGGGTCCATACATGGCATAATGGACTCGCTCATGCAGGAGTTCAACTCCCGCGATAGCTCGCTCGAGATACAGAGGATCGGCGACAGGTACATAATGGCAGTGCGTGGGCAGTACGCCGAAGCAGTCAGCGCTCTTGCCGGCAAGCCGGAGATATCAAGGGGCGCTCAGCGCATACTGGCGTACATAAGCAAGAACGAGCCGATACTGCAGAGCTCGCTGGTGAAATCTTTCGGCACTAGTACTTATGACTACATGCGCGAACTCGTCGAGAAAGAATTCGTCAGGACTAGACCGCAGGGCAGGAGCAAGAGCGTAGAGACGACGCCGAAGTTCAGGGAGTATTTCGGCGTGCAGTGAGCTAGTAGGTCGGCCTGTCCTCCATGGTGCCGTGCTTCCTGTTCGCGTAGAGCGCAGCCACGAAAAGTAACGACGAGACCCTGTTCATGAAGCCGAGCAGTTCCTTGCTGAGCCTGCGCTCATCAGATGCGCCCACCACTGCGCGCTCTGCCCTTCTCGCTATCGACCTAGCGGCGTGCAGGTGTGCCGCTACCTGTGTGCCGCCTGGCAGGACGAAGTTCTTGAGCTCCGGCAGCGCCGAGGACAGATCCTCTATGCTGTCCTCGATGGCCTTCACGTCCTCCGCGCGTATACTCTTGGCGGGCTTTTTCGTCGTACCCGCAGATGCGAGCTCCGCACCCACTATGAAAAGCTCGTTCTGGAGGGCCTTCAAGCGCTCGTTCAGGCCGGCATCGTCTGAGTGCGCCAACGCGACGCCTATGGCGGAGTTGAGCTCGTCCACCGCGCCTATGGCCTCGATGAGCTTGTCGCTCTTCTTGAGCCGTGGTCCGCCTATCACGCCGGTGTATCCAGAATCGCCAGCACCGGTGTAGAATCTTGGCATGGTTTCGTTTGTGCTTCTCCTCGAAGCCTTTTAAGCTTTTCATGCCAAGCTTCTAGGGGGCCCGTAGTCGAGTGGTAAGACGTTACCTTCACAAGGTAAAGGCCGTGAGTCCGATTCTCACCGGGCCCACTTGAATCTGCCGTCAAGATTTCAGGGTTCAAATCCGAAATCGAGACCCAGAGCCGAAGCTGTGAAAACGCGCGTTCTGGGCGCTTTTCGCGTTATCAACACCGATCCCAACAAACGCGAGCTTACCATGAAGAGCGAGAAGTCTGGCCGCATGGATTCGCTTCTCCTTCCTCTAGCGCTGTTCAAACTGGCTGTAGCGGTCGTCAGTCAGCACGAAAAAGAGATCAAGGCGGTGCACGACTATGTTTTCTACAAAGAAAACGACCACTGCCATACTGTGCTGCCTTACATAAACTCAACTATGCAAGGAACGTATTCCGCGAAACTGCAAACAAAGCCAATCTTAACGAGACCTACGGCACATACGAAGAGACGTATTCGACGAGCAGGCCGCGCTCGACAAACGTCACGGTGTACAAGGTTCTTGTGACCTGTTGGTGTACAGGCAGGAAGGGTGCGCCGCCGGAGACTCTGGGCGCCACAGCGGCGCCGACAATGACCGATAAGAGCGCAAGAAATATGATTGGGATTCTCAACCCCCAGACGATGCGTGGGTATACTTATCTTACAATTAGCGTACGCGCTTGGCATTTAGATTCGCTGGCCATAAATCATGAGCAAGAACCCACGATTGCTACAGGGAGGGCGCACTTGACGATTGCAAGTACTATCACAGCAAACACCTAAACATGCTGCGGACGACTAGTTTGCTAGACCAGCAGGCTGGCCCCTGCTTTTACCTCGGGCAGCCGTGAACCGATTTCGCCTGCGGTACACCAACGCCATCGAAGGTGGCTCATGGGCGGGTGCAGGGCGTCGGGCCAGCTAATCTACGTGTACGGTGCCACCTGCCTATTCCAATTGGGCATAGGCTTCGACGAGAATGCGCCACACCGCCTAGTTATGAAGCTGGGCATATCGCCTAAGGTCTCGCTCGAAAAGAGCGCCATCGCGTTTCTAACTGTGCCTGACAATTAGGGGCGAGCAACACGTATGTCTACCGCGCACCGCATCGTTGACGCGGTTCAGTACGGCGTGAAGGTTATGTGCGCACTCACCATCTTCCTGTAGAACTCCTCCTCAGCTACCTCATCTCTCGGTCTTGCGATGAGGCGGTCGAAGCCGTTCCATATCGTGTACCAGCTTGCCGGGGTAAGCACTATGCCCAGTGGGTCAGTGAGTATCGCGTTGAGGCCGGGCGCCGATAGTGTCAGGGCATCTACCATGCCTATGACCACGCCTATCGCTATAAGCGTAAGCGCGCGCCTCCTACTCTTGATACGCTCTTTCTTGATTAACCTGTTGTGCTTTCTGAAGTGCTCTCTGAGGCGCTGTGTTATGAGCGCCTCCTTTGATGCGTTGCGTGCGTCTTTCGGTATCAGGAAGCGTAGCTCGAGGCCAGCGCCCTTGTCCCTGGTGGCCCTCTTGGCCTCTGCCAGGAAATCCTCTGACAGGGAGCGCGAGTTGTACGGTCTTGGGTCGAAGTCAGAGAATATATCATCATAAGTGTCGAGTATCAGGCTTACCTCAATCTCGTTCAGTATGCTCTTTATCTCAACCGCGTTCTCTGCTGCCATAATTCGCTTTGGAACTGCAGTTTTTTATACCGGAACAATGTTCGCAATGGCATCCGTATATTAAAATATCCAAGTGCAATCTAAGAGTCCTTGACTCCACAAGCTGTTTTTGATTGCAGTCCAGATGGGATTGGGCGTTTTTATGGTGCCGAAGCATAGCAGGGACCGTCTGAACAGATGGCTCTACATGATGCTGCCATACGAAATCGCCTACGCTCCGGTATCAAATCTTGTTATACTATACATACTCAGCCTCGGCGGCACCGTCATCGATGCCTCATACGCGGTCGCATTCTCTAACCTGCTGATGATAGCTGCAAGCGTGTTCTGGGGAAAGCTGGTGGAGTTCCACAACAGGAGGAAGGTCTTCATAGTGATATCGCTACTGGGCCTTTCCGTGTCGCTGGTAGGGTTGTCACTGGTGAGGAGCGTGTTCTGGGTCATCATGATTTACGGCACGATGACGTTTCTGGTAATAGCCAACACCACTCCGTTCAACATGCTAGTTATGGAGACTAACTCCAGGGACAAATGGGCGCAGGGATTTTCGAAGCTGCAGATGCTGTCATCGGTAGGCGTCGTGCTCAGCTATGTCATAACGGCTTCCATCTCTGGCTTTCTTTCAATCGGTTCGATGATGCTAGTCCTCTTTCCATTTGCTGTCGTCGCCCTAATATTCACAAAGTACATTCAGGAGCCCAGCGCCGTCTTTCCGAAGCTCGCGCTATTCCGTAGTGTCAACGCGTTCAGGAGCAGGCTCATATCCAACCCGCTGCTCTTCCTTTTCAACCGCAGAACGCGAACCCGCACCGGTAAACTTAGTCCGTCGCGCTACCCAGTCCGTGGGCCATGGCTGCATACTGGGGATTACACTGCAGTGCTTTACGCGTCGACGCTAGTTTTCTACGTGGGCAGCACCATATTCAATACGTCGTACCCCGCCGGCCTGAAGTCATACGGTCTAAGTAACTTCGATGTGCTGTCGGTGATACTCATCGGCAGCGTAGTGCAGACCATAACCTTCTACAAGTCCGGCATCCTGACATCGCGCAGGGTAAAGTCCGAGCTGGCCACGTCCTCTTTATTCATCAGGGGTTTAGGATACATGGCTATAGGCGTGACGTTCCTCACCATAAGCAACCTCGCTCTGCTCGGTGCCAACATAGTGCTCTACGCCATCGTCGCCGGACTGGCCTACGCGCTTTTTTACACGGCATTCAACACGATGGTGTTCGAAGCCGTGGGCAACGAGCGGCGTGGCAGTAAGCTCGGTATCTACAGCGGCTTCGTGGGTCTCGGATCTCTCATCGGCGCCCCCATTGCCGGCTATGCGTCTTACTTCATCGGTTACTGGTTCGCCTTCATCCTGTCAGGAGCGCTCATAGTCGTGACTTCGGTCATAATAATCTTGGGGATAAGACACGCTGACGACGTAGCGCGAGGCCATCCGAGTCTGCCTGGTGCGGCCAGGTAGACGCGTCGGGCGCAGAAGCCGACCATTTGTGGGCTTGGACCAGCTTAAACACGCGCTGCACGGTGCTAGGCCCCATGGTCCGTGCTTTATATCGATAATAAGACCCAATACACGAGAATGTTGAGCGCCGTGAGCACCACGCCTACTCTTGCGAAGTCAATGAACGACAGCGTTTGCCTATGCCTCCTCTCTGCGCTCTGTATTATTATGACGTTGCTCGCAGCGCCGAGTATGAACAGGTTGCCTGCCATCGTGCTGCCAGCGGCCAGCGCCATTACCGCGCTCACCGGCACGTGGGTGTACGCCAGCATGCGCAGATAGAGCAGCACCATCGGCACGTTAGATATGAACTGGCTCCCCACGACGCTCACCGAAAGAACAGTCGGTATGGATGCCAGCTGCAGTCCCAGGCTGCTTATCTCGCCCTGTATGAAGCCGGACTGCCATACGCTGCCCATGAGCACGAAGATGGAGATGAAGAACACTATCGTGGACCAGTCTATGCTCCGTATAATGCGGAATCGCCCGTTGCTGAACAGCACGATTGGTATTGACGCGGCAATCGCTATGTAAGCTATGTTGAACCCTGGCAGCAGCCCGAAAGATACGCCTATTACGTCGACACATATAAGGATAAGGATGAGGCTGAGTGATACCTTGCACAGAGCCGCCAGCCTGCGGTCCCTTATGCCGATTCTTGCATGGACCAGCCTCTTGGCGCGGAACTCCCTTCTGAAGAAGAGCCTGAGTACCAAGTAAGCGATGAGCAGGTTGAGTAACGTTGGTAATGCAAGGTACCAAAAGAAAATTGGGAACGGGTTGTTCACCAGGCCACTCAGCGTTATGAGCAGGTTCTGTGGATTGCCTATGGGACTCATTGCGCTGCCTATCGTTACTGCGAAGGCCAGCGCGAGGAGCATTAGCTTCGGGTTTATGCGCTCCCTGTCGGCAAAAAGCATGACCACTGGCGTGCCGATGACGGCCAAGGTGTCGTTCATCAGGAAGATGGACGCTACGCCGGCAGTCACCATGATCAATAGCACAAGGGAGCTTACGGATCCGGCACGCCTGAAAATCCTGTAGGATACGTGCTGCAGGTAGCCGCTCTCATCCAGCGCCTCACCTACAATGAAGATGCAGATCAGAAATGCTATGACTGTTGGGTCTACATAAGACGCCGCCGCCTGCACCGTTATCTGGCCTGTCAGCAGCACTGCAATGGCGCCACCTAGGACAATCTGCCATATGCGCAGGTGCAGGCCGGCCATCTGCCTAACGGCTATAAGGATAAAGACGGCCGCGAGTACCACAACCGAAAACGGGAGGCCCTGCACCATAACCTATCAATCGCACCGCGCATCTAAAAATGTGCGGCGCGCTGGCACTGGCCTTGTAGATGCCAGCATCGCGCAGCGCTTCATTCAGGCAGGCATGCAAGAATGCCATCAATGACCTTTTTAATCGGCATTGTTGCGTCTATCCTTACGCCATAATTAACGCTCTCGGTCTTCTTGTACACTGCGATTACCGCGTCCTTGCCTATACTACCATTCCTTCTGCTGTCCCGCTCGATGCACTGCTCTAGAGGCGCCTCTAGTTTGAACGCGTAATGGTTGACGCCGAGCCTGCGCACGAGGTCTTCTATCTGCGATTTCCAGTAAAAATTGCCATCCACAACAACTGGCTTCCCGCGCACCATGCTTGCCTTTGCGGTGCGTTCAATTATCGCATTGGCACTCATGAAACTCCTCTGTGATATGTAGCCATCCTCCCAGTCGTCTTCTAGGCCGTTGCGCCGCAAGATCGCGTCAACGCTTACGTACGTAGCGTCCAGCATTCTTGCAAGCCTCTTAGCCACGGCAGTTTTGCCGGAGCCCGCAGCCCCCCTCACGATTATGTAATAGTTCACAGCCCGTTTCTCCAGCGTCAGATATTTAAGCACCGACTGCGCAATTCTGTTGTAAGGCGATTTCATGGACCTTACTAGGAAGCGTTGCGTTCCCTGTGAGGGCGGCATGAAGCCGATGACCAGGATCGAGGCGCTCAAGTACCTAAAGTCTGTGCAAGGCTGGAGGCTATCTGGCAAGAGTATATATCTTGAGACTAAGTTCAGGGACTTCAGGCAGGCCATGCGCTTCATAGTCGGCGTAGGCAGGATAGCAGAGGCAGAAAATCACCACCCTGATATCTGCCTGTATTCATGGAACAGGGTCAGGTTGACGCTGTCTACCCACGCCATAAGTGGCCTCTCTGTGAACGACTTCATAGTGGCGGCCAAAATAAACAGGCTGCGTGGCTAAGGATTTGCCCGGCCATCTAGTCGGCATGCTGCGCAACCCCAATCAGCTATTTAAGACTAGCGCCTGACTATTATACTGTGCACCGGTGTTTCGATGATAAAAGTTGGGGTCAACGGTTATGGTGTCATCGGCAAGCGCGTCGCCGATGCTGTCATGCTGCAGGATGACATGGAGCTCGTCGGCATAGCTAAGCGCGACGCGGACTACAAAGCCATTGTCGCGGCCAAGCATGGCATAAGCATCTTCAACTCTGGCGACGAGAAGGGCTTCAGGGGTAGCGACATAGAGGTAGCTGGCACGCTCGACGACATGCTGTCGCAGGTCGACGTCGTTGTGGACTGCACCCCAGAAGGTGTAGGGGCCTCCAATAAGCAGCTTTACGACAAGCGCGGCATCAAGGCGATCTGGGAGGGCGGCGAGGAGCACGAACTTACCGGTATGTCATTCAATGCGTATGCGAATTACGACAAGGCCGTAGGTGCCGAACGCGTCAGGGTGGTGTCGTGCAACACGACCGGTCTGATCAGAACGCTCTACCCGCTGCAGCAGGCCTTCGGCATAGAATCGGTCAATGCGGTGCTGGTGAGGCGTGCGGCAGACCCACCAGAGACGAAGAAGGGCCCAATAAATGCACTAGAACCGGATGCCGGCATACCATCGCATCATGGGCCAGACGTTAAGACCGTCATGTCCGGTCTCAACATCGAAACCGTAGCGATAAAGGCGCCCACCACGATAATGCACCTGCACTATGTGGACGCCGTATTAAGAAGGCAAGCGAGCGCAGACGAGATCCTCGCCGCGTGGAAGAAGTACCGCCGCATAAAGCTCTTCTCGTTCAATGATGACGTGAAAAGCACGGCGCAGATACAGGATTTCGCCAGGGACATGGGCAGGAACAGGGGCGACCTGTACGAGATAGCGGTATGGCAGGAGATAAGAGTCGATGGCCGGCACCTTAGGTACTTCCAGGCCGTGCACCAGGAATCAGACGTAGTGCCGGAAAACATCGACGCGATAAGAGCGTTATCCGGCACGGAGCCCAACGGTCAGAAATCCATCGATAAGACGGACAAGAGCATGGGCATAGGCACGCTTTAGGTCCAGCTTGGTGGTCGAATGTACTACGAAGGTGTGGACGCGCGCTTCATAAGCAAGAGGCTCGGCTCGCTCAGCGGCCGGGCGCTTCTCAGGGTGGACATGAACGTACCGGTAAAGGGCGGCCGCGTCAGCCCAAACAACATAAGGTTCAAGGAGTGCGCCAAGAGCATACAGGCATACGTGCGCAGCGGCATAATACCGATAATAATAACGCACCAGGGCAGGAAGGGCGACAGCGACTACATGGAGAGCCTCGAGGAGCACGCTAAGGTGCTAAACTCTATGCTGGACGGCATAGAAGTCGTCTACTCCGACACGATGAACGGCCCGGAGACGGAGAGGGCCATAAGGTCCATTGGAGCGGGCCAGGCGCTCCTGCTGAAGAACGTGAGGGACCATCCGGACGAGAAGAAGGAGCTGAAGACGAAGGATGAGCTCAGGAACTGCGAGTTGGTCAAATCGCTCTCGCGCCTCGCCGACTTCTACATAAACGATGCGCCAGCTACCATGCACAGGGCCGACACATCGCTGCTCGGCTTCAGGTACGCGATGGACTCGTACCTGGGCCTGCAGATGGAGAAGGAGCTCGCGGTGCTGCGCGAGATGAAGCGCGAGATCGATTCCGGCAAGTGGGTCTCGATAATATTCGGCGGCAAGAAGTGGGAGAAGTTCGAGTACATCTACAAGATTGCGCAGAACAGGAACGTCAGGATACTCTGCGGCGGCATACCCGGTCAGTCGATAGCCTACCTGAGGCACACGGGCGACTTCGACAGCAAGAACGAGGGCGTCGTGCGCGGCTCCGGCAGCCTAGACACGGCATCAAAGCTGTTGAACAACTTCTCCGACAGGATTCTCTACCCGGTAGACTTCGTCCTGGAGGACGGCTCCAGCGTCTATCACACTGAACTCAAGGCAAAGAACCAGCTGATAATGGACATCGGCGAGGAAACCCTTGACCGTTTCTTCAAGGTCATGGACGGCTCGGATGTCATAATATATGCAGGGCCCGTGGGCCGCTATGAGGACGGCTTCAACAAGACCATACGGCTGGTTTCCAGGGCAATGAGCATTAACGCCAAGAGCTTCACACTGGGCGGCCACTCGGCAGACTCTATGGACGACATAAGCTTCGACAAGTCCTACGAGGCCCTGGGAGGCAAGAGGATCACGAGCGGCGGCTCAGGCCTTGCGTTCCTGGCCGGTGACAGGCTGCCGCCGCTAGAGGCCTTCGAGAGCCCAGACACATGATAGCGCTGCGCAAATACATAAGGCGATTTTGGCAGGGCTAAGTGTTGCCCCTGAGCAGGTGTTTCATGTCGTCGATGCGCACGCCATACTGCTCCCTTAAGAAGTACTGGCTTAGCACTGCCACGGTTCTGAAGTCCTGTATCTTATTCTGCTCGAGCAGGGCCCTGACCTGGTCCTCGGTCAGCAGGCACACCTTCATTGGTTTCTCTTCGTACTCCAGGTTTCTCTTGCCCTCGACCAGATTGGTCGCTATGTAGACGTCCTCCCTCTGTTCTACCCTGGATGGCATGAAGTGCATGTTCCGCATGAAAAGCTTGACGTTGCGCGGCTGGTAGCCTGTCTCCTCCCCCAGCTCCCTTATCGCGGCCTGCCTGGTCGTCTCGTTCGCATCGACGCCGCCTGCTGGCAGCTCCAGCGACCAGGACTTCACCGACGGGTGCGGCTTGTATACCATTACTATGTACCTATTGCCGCCCACATCCAGTATTGGCAATATGGTCGCGCCGCTGCCCACCTTGACCACAGTCCAGGTGCTCTTGATTCCCTCGACCTCGTACTCCCTGTCAGCTATGTTCACACGGCCGAGCTTGCGCTCGTCGTCCTTCCCGAACGTTATGTCCGGAGGCCTGCCGTTGCCCATGAGTACCTTAGCCACCTCCTCTCCGCGAGCTATTTCCTCCTGCAGCCTGGACTTTGAAGCCTCCATCCCACCACTGTTATACGCTCGCTTTCAAAGTATTTAAACCCTGATGAGCCTGACTACGCAGCGCGTCGCTGCCAGCTAGGGATTATTCTGACAAGGTCGGCATACTTGAATGTGGTGAAGCCCAGCAATGCCAAGAGCACTCCAATCAGCACCATGTCTGGCGAGTCGAACGGTGAGAACCCGAACCTCGCCTGACCGTTTGTAGGCAGCGTACCGCCACTGGAGCTTATGATTATTGGACTGCCATTGCTGACCCCGCCGGCAGACTGGTTCACGAAGCTTTGTCGTATCGTGAGCAGGCTGTACGCTGAATATATTGTTATTGAGACGCCTATGATTACAAGTGCGATGCCGACCAACCACACAATGCCCCAGACATCCTCACTCCTCTTGTCACGTGCCATTCAACCGACCTATCAATAGCGACAACACTATGGCAGCGTCATTCAGCCCTTAACGCCTTTATCGGATCTATCCTGGACGCTTTCCATGCAGGGTACAGGCTTGCGATGATGCTGACTATTACCGCCAGAAGTATCGCTAGGCCTATAACCGCTGGGCTTATCTCAGGCGTGTAAGATGGTAATCCGCCGCTGCCTGAGAATGAACGGGCCGCTGGACTAGACTCGCCTGAAACAAAAAAACCTTGTCTGCCACCGCTAGGAGGGACGCCGCCCACTGGCGCGCTTACTGTCTGTACCTGGCCGCTAGGTCCTGCAGACCCGGTCGGGGGAGAGCCTCCCGCGCCGGAAAATACGCTTGGTATCACGTAAGAAGCAGAAGCCCCTACTACGGAGCCCAGCGCGCCGCCTATGATCCCTATTATCAGGGCCTCAGATAGAAAGAGCAGCATCACGTCTCTCTGCCTGAAGCCTATAGACTTGAGTATGCCTATCTCGTGCACGCGCTCTGACACGGAAACCATCATTATGCTGAGTATGCTTATGCCGGCAACGATCAGTGATATGCTTGCTATGCCGGCCAGCAGCAGGCTTATCGAGCCTATGATTGACGATACCGTGCTCGTGAGCTGCTGCACCGAGAGCACGCTGGCCCTGCTGCCATACACGTTGGTGAGCAGCGTGTCCAGAGCCGCCACCGTGCTCGTGTTGGTCGCCTTGACTATAAGTACGTTGTATGAATACTTGTTGAGCATGCTCTCAGCTTCCTTTAGCGGCACGAATATGGAGCTGTCCGGCGATATGAACAGCGCCGTGCCGTACGAGTTAAGTATGCCGACCGGCAGCACTGTTATCTCTTGTGGGCTCCCGCCGCTCCGCGTCGTAGAAAGGTACATGGGTTCGTTCAGCGTCACCGATGGTACTGTCTGGCCTGTGTTCGGAAATGCGGCATCATAACCTACCAATGCGGTAGGCCCGCTGCTGTCGTTGAACATGCTGCCAGAGTAAAGGTTTATGCCCCCTATAGTGCCGTTCAGGCTGGAGTTGTCTATGCCGATCACGCTGACGCTTTCAGACGTGCCAGATATGGATCCCGTGGCACTGAATCGCAGAATTGGTACCACGCTGCTTACGTTCGGGAATGACTCTATCTCGGCCACATCAGCATCGGTAAAGATCGTGCCTTGTGCCGGTGTCACAAACAGCGTCGTCGGCCCTATCCTAGACAGTGACTGCGATATGCTGTTCGATACCCCGGTTGTTATGGAGAGCAGTGCCACTATCGCAGCTACGCCTATCATCACGCTGAGCACGGTGAGGGCGGTCCTCAGCCGCCGCGCCGACATGCCCTTGAGGCCGAGCCAGAGCGTGTCCCTAGGGTTCATTTTTCTCGCACCCTGCCATCCCTACCCCTGCGCCTGTGCAGTAGCGCGATGACAACCACCGTTACCAATATGAGCACTACGATGAAGCCTGGGGGCGGTGCTCCCTGCGCAGCAGTGCCGGTCGCACCCTGGAAACCAGAGCCATGCGTGCTTCCAGAGCCAACTGCGTAAGTTCCCTGTGAGAGGTTCACTGCGAAGTCCATGGTCTCGCTGACCCTTTGGTTTAGGTTGTTGGAATACGATACCACAATCGGTATGGTGTGCTCACCTGGTTTAATGCCCGATTGCGCCAGGAAACTCAGGGTGAAGGCAGTTGGGCTGTCCACGGCCATATCGCCCATGAAAGTCGTGTTGCCCCCTTCCGGCTCGATGCCGTGAGGCGGGAACGCCGTAACGCTTACTGCCGATGCGGCGGTAGTGCCGAGGTTGTTGAGCGTAGCCGTGATGGAGAATATGCTGCCTATCGTTGGCGCCGATGGCAGCACAGTCACGCTCGTCTGAGTTAGATTTACAAGCCCGGGCGTCAGGAATGCGAGCGTCCTGGATGCGGTCTGCGTCTGGTTGTCCAGCGTGTAAGTGAGCGATGCGTCCATGGTGTCCACCGTAAAGGTAGACGATGGCTGCGAGTAGAGCGTCACCGGGAAGCTTATCGAAGAGCCGGCCGGTATGTAGCTGAATACCACGTAGCCATTCTTGCCCAACACGTCCAGCGGCGTCTGCGGGCTTAGCAGCACCGATACGTTTCTAATCGGCAAGCTGCCGCTGTTCATTACAGTTATACTCTCGTTCTCCACCTCGCCAGCCACGAGGGTCCCGTTCGACGGGTATATGAAGATGTCCTGCGGCGCCGGCTCTATGTATAATCCAAGCTGGGCGTCCGCGCTAGTGTTGTACCCGTACGGGTTTGTGTAGTATGAACCTATACTCAGGTCTACGGGCACGCCCGTAGTGCCAGACTGTGCGTACAGGTACACGCTCAGGTTCTTGCTCTCGCCCGGTGCAAGAGCGCCGACCTCTTCTGGTTGGTTGAGCACGCTGAGGCCCGATGGCGCTGATATCCGCGTCACGGTATCGTACGCATAACCGCTGCCGCCGTTCTTGAGCGTTATGGTCAGGTTGTTCAGTCCGGGCACGAGCTGGGCGCTCCCTGCCGTGTACGACAGGCTGGCCGCACCCGGCATCGGCACGCCAACGTAGAATGCCTGACTTGTAGGTACCGTGTTGTTCTGGTAGAACCACGACAGCCCTAAGTAGAACTGCTCCAGCATGTTAGGGCTGGTGCTAATGTTCTTCGCTATGTTGAGGTAGAAGACCATGGTGAAGGTGCTGAACGGCGATACCTGCGGCGTGTGGTAAGCCTGGTACTCTGAGCTGTTCGAGAAGGTAAAGCCCCTCGGCAGTATGAGCTGCCCTTCGACGTCATTGAGTGGGCAGTTCTCCCCATAGTTCTCCATCGTTATCGTCAGCGGTACGCCCATGTCGCCCGGCCCTGCCTGCACGTGTTGTGTCGAGTTGCCCCAGACCGCATTCAACACCTGGAAATCTGCGCCTGTCGAAGTACAAGACGCCGCATTCGTTATACCAAAACGCGCAAGTAGAAGCAACGCAGCTACCGCAACGTAAACAAGTTTTCTCATCGCTTCACCTCGCGCTCCTCCTCTATCATGCCATCCCTCAAATAAACGTTCCTATCCGAAAGCTCTGTCAGCTCCGCATCGTGGGTCACCATTATTATCGTAGTGTGGTTCTCGCGACCCACCCTGACCAGCAGGTTCATTACCTCATCTGATGTCTTCGAGTCTAGGTTGCCTGTCGGCTCGTCCGCCAGCAGTATCAGCGGGTTGTTGACAAGGGCCCTGACTATCGCAACCCTCTGCTGCTCCCCTCCGCTTAGCTCTGTAGGCTTCTTCTGCAGCTTGTCCCCGAGCCCGACCTCGCCGAGCATGCTCTTTGCCCTGGCGATGTTCTCCGCGGTGTCCCTCCCGTCTACCATCAGTGGCAGCATTACGTTTTCCATCACACTCAAGTATGGCACCAGATTGTACGACTGGAACACGAACCCTATGTCCCTGTTCCTGAGCATGGCGAGCTCGCCCTCTGGCATGGAAGAGACTCGCCTGCCGTTGATAAACACCTCGCCCTCAGTCGGTCTGTCCAATGTGCCAACGAGGTCGAGTAGGGTGGTCTTGCCGCTGCCAGATGGGCCCAGTATGGACACAAACTCGCCCCTAGCTACGCTTAGCGATACGCCGCGTATGGCCTCGTATCGCATGCCCTTCGTACCGTAGACCTTCTTCACGTTTTCAAGCGTTATAATCGGTCCACCGTCCCTTTTCTTCATGAGCACACCAGCGATATCAAGAGGTTCTGTTCGATGCCTGCCACACGGCAATGAGCCCGTTTGAGGTAGTTACAACGACTCTGTAAGTGCCGTTCTCGAATGGGCCTTGCGGGATTTCCATATTGCCAAAGCCCAGATGCCCCACATAAGTAAGCGTGGCAGTGGAATTAGGGCCGAGCTCATAGCCGCCGAACCCTCCGCGTGCAATCATCTCTGCAAACATAGCCCTTGTCATCGGCGCCGAAAGCGTGCCATTGGCGTTAGCAACGAAGGTAAGCTCATCGAAATAGATGGGCATAGGAGGGTGGACAAGGAAGATGCCATAGTTTCTGATCCCGCCGAATCCGGTTATGGTTATGTTCCTAGTCCCATTAGGCAATGTTATCTTTATAGCGTTCGTGCCGTATTCACCCAACCTATATATCGCGGATGCGTTCAGCACGATAAGATTGCCAGGCGTGCCATTGTAAATGATCATCCTGGGGTAAGTCGCATTGCCGCTCGATATCCGCCAAAACCTGGATGTGCCTACAACCATGCTCGAGTTCTGCGTTCCGTTTGCCGCGGCTCTAATGGAAACCAGAGAAGTATTGATGCCAGCAGGGAAAGGTCCCCAAGTGGTGCGTATCGATAGCGGTGCGTTGTCATTGCTGCCGGGCAGTAACGTTACGCTACGTATAATTAATGGCGCGACCCCGTAGTTAATCAGTGTCACATTAAACGTGGTTACGTTGCTTGTCAGACCGAAGTTCGCGCCCTTTACACCGAGCGTTCCAGTGTTATTCCAGAATGCATTAATCATCGTCGGCGCAATCGGGAATCTCATGCCGACCGCGACGAAACGCTGTCCGCCGGTATTTGCAATCAGCGTCTTCACAGAAGGTGATAACGTGAACTCTGTAGAGTTCGGCGTATAAAACGCGTCCACAACAGGTGAGAAATCTATCAGCACTCCAGAGGACGCGTTAATTCTCACCGGGTTGTCGAGTTCCTTGACCACGTTCCTGCCCAAGACGGTAACATTGTACGTCATGCCATCTACGGTTATGTTTGCCGAGTTTATGTCGAATGCTACGGCATCGACCTCAGAATCCTTGTAGAGGTTAACACCTCCAATAACCTGGCTTACGTTTATGAGCCCAAGTAGGTCCAGTCTGCCGCTGCTGTTTGTACGTACCCATTCCGAACCGCTACCGTTCACAACGCGCAAGCTTAGCGACGAGTAATTTATGTAGAGGCTCTGCGTGCCGTAAGGCACGTGCGGTGGATCCGTCAGGCTTATTGGGACGAAGTAGCTGGTTGCCGCACCGGTCGATGAGGTAATGTATACGTAAATCGATACCGCGACCAAACTCATGACTGCTACTGCGAGCCAGTACCTCGTTGCTGCGAATGTAGACCGGTCTTTGCCAATCGTCCCATCGCCATTGCTCTTTGCGCCGCCGTTGTTAAGCCTGTAGTGCTTCCATTTTCTGACATGTTGGTCAACTATCATCTCTATTATGCCTGCGTGCTCTAGGTCATAAAGATGTTTGCTAACGGTCGATGGTGCTATGCCGAGAGCTGCGCTGATGCCGCTTAGAGTATCATTGCCGCTGGCTATCAGTTCGGTTATTCTCTCCTTTGTCTCTCCATGTTTTCCCATGCGACCGTTCTTAGAATGTGCGCGCCGTCATTTATATACGTTGCCCGATATTTCGTTTTTCATTTCGTTTTTGTACTTTTGCAAAAAGGGATGCGCTCAAAGAGCAATCCGCATCGGAGCTTCGCTCATTCCGTTGTTTGTACCTTCCTAAAAAGATACGCGCCCCTCTTCGGCTTTCCGTTGAAAGCCCCGAACTTGCAGTCGCTGAGCTTGCCCTGTTCCACGCCCAGCTGTTCGGACAGTCTTTTCCCGGTATCCGGCATGAACGGGCTTATAAGCACCGATATGATCCTTATGGATTCGAGCAGGTTGTACAAGACCTGCGAAAGCTCCTTGCCGTGAAGCTTCCACGGTTCCTTATCGTTCACGTACTTGTTCGCTACCCTTATGTAAGCGAATATCTCGTTCAGCGCGCCGAATGTGTCTAGCTCTAGCATGGCATTGTCGATTTTTTCAATGTCAAGTTTGGCATCTAGTTCCGGTGTCCCCTCGATCTTGTCATCGAACTTTTCGGCTATCGTGAGCGCCCTGTTCACAAGATTGCCTAGCTCTGCGACAAGCTCGTTGTTCAGCCTCGTGATCATGGTCTTCTCAGAGAAGTCGCCATCGTCACCCAGTGGCATCTCCCTGAGCAATGTGTACCTGACGGCGTCTACCGAATACTTGTCGGCCAGCCCTGTTATGTCTACGAAGTTCCCCAGGCTCTTGCTCATCTTCTTGCCATCCGCAGTCCACCATCCGTGCGCGAAGACCATCTTGGGTGGCTCTATGCCTGCCGAGAATAGCATAGCGGGCCATATAACCGAGTGGAACCAGTTTATCTCCTTGCCCACGAGGTGAACATCAGCCGGCCAGAACTCACCGAACTTGTCCCCGTCTGGCCAGCCGAGCGCGCTTATATAGTTGCACAGCGCATCGACCCAGACGTACACGTAGTGCTTCTTGTCCATTGGGAAAGGCACTGCCCACTTTACCGTTGTCCTGGTGATGCTGACGTCCCTAAGGCCGTCCTTGACCCTGTTGATTATCTCCTTCGACCTGAGCTTTGGAGACAGGAAGGCCGGTCTGTCATCGTAGAACTTGAGCAGCCTGTCCTGGTACCTGCTCAGCCTGAAGAAGTAGGTCTCCTCCTTCAGCTTCTTCACCTCCCTGCCGCAAATTGGGCACTTCCCATTGATGAGCTGCAGGTCCGTCCAAAAGGATTCATCCGGAAGGCAGTACCAACCTTCGTAATTGCCGACGTATATATCACCGGATCTTGCCATCTTGTCTATCACCTGTGCCACTACTGCCTCGTGCGCAGGTGAGCTCGTCCTCACGAACACGTCATAAGATATGCTCAGCTTGCTCCAGACGTCCCTGTAAACGCCAACTATGCTGTCAACGAACTCCTTCGGCGCCTTCCCCGCGGCCTTTGCCGCAGTTTCTACCTTCTCGCCATGCTCGTCCGTGCCGACAAGGAAGTATACGTCGTCGCCCCTGAGCCTGTGCCACCTGGCCAGAACGTCAGCCACTATTGTTGGGTATGCGTTCCCCAGGTGCGGCTTGTCCGTCACGTAGTAGATCGGCGTCGTTATATAGAACTTCGGCAAGTCTACCACCGCTTCCGGTCAGAAAAGCTTTCGAGCAAGGCTATAAATTTGCTGCTCTGCAAAAGCGCCACATGGAAATACTGATGGCGATACTGATACTTGTAGCGTCCGCAACTGGCCTAGGCCTTATCGTCGAGGAGGTCGGTATCCCTCACGTAGTCGGTGAGATAGGCGCCGGGATAATCCTCGGGCCAGCGCTGCTTAATTTTATAAGCTATACCAAAACGCTGTCCGATCTTGCGTCCGTAGCGCTGTTCTTCATAGTGCTACTGATAGGCATTGAGGCTACTACCGACGTGCTAATAAAGCATTACGCTTCAGCAGCCAAACTGACGGTGGTTAGTTTCATAGTTCCTTCATCATTCCTATTCCTTATCAGCCATTTCATCTTTGGCATCCCTCTCGTCATGTGTGCCATCATCAGCATAGCGGTAGGCGTCCCATCGATATCTATAGTCTCGATACTGATACTGAAGTACGGCCTGCTGCACAAGGAGGGCGGACAGAAGATACTCGTAAGCGTTGTCTTCTCAGACATCCTCGCATTCGTCATCCTGGCGGCACTCAGCGGCGGCGGAAGTTCATTTATGCTAGCCATCGGTCTCACAGCCTTCTCCCTAACCTTCTTTGCGCTCGACTTCCTGATGAAGAGGCACGCGCGAGAGCTGAGCGATATTTTCGGGTCTCTAAGAAAGACCGAGCGGGGAGAGGCGCTATCGTTCAGCTTCGTAATAATAGCAGGCCTTGTCATCGCTTCCCTCCTGCAGCTCATAGGCGTGACCTATGTCCTCGGTGCGTTCTTTGCCGGCCTGCTGATAAGTAGGGCCATCGTTGGCGCGCGCCTCTTCCACATGCTTAAGAACACGTTCAGGCGGCTCAATAACAGCTTCTTCATCCCACTGTTCTTCAGCATAGCTGGCCTGGAGGTCTCGCTGATCAGCGCCCAGTACGCCCTGCTGCTTATCGCACTACTCTTGGTCAGTACCGTCTCGGTATTAGTCGTGGGCTATGAGTGGGCACGCATCGAGGTGCATGATATCAAACCAACTAGCGTGGTAGCGCTCCTCGGTGGCCGGGGAGCCGTAGGCGTAGCGATAGGCAGCATAGCCCTTAGCGGCGGCCTGATAAGCGATAACATATATTCAATCATAGTCATCGCTACCGTCTGTCTATCGACAATCCTGCCGCCGTTACTCAGGGGACAGCGGACGGTGCGTTAATCAGAGAGCGGAAGAACGCCGGGGGTGGGAATTGAACCCACGGAAGCCATTGCTGGCTAAACAGCTTAGCAGGCTGCCGCCCTTTAGTGCGTTTTCGACGAACCACTAGGCGACCCCGGCGCGCTTAGTAGTTTCTAACAAAACAATAAAAGCCTATGTCGGTCTCTTATCGAGTATTCCTGCGTACTGCCGCTGCAGTATTGAAAGGCTTTTATAGACGTAGCGCAAAGAGAGTAGCCGCTACGAGAGGTGCGAAAATGGCATTCAAGGACGGAGACTTCTTAATGGTGGAGTACAGCGCCTGGGGCGCGCCTGACAACAGCCTAATAGACACTACCGACGCCGAGGTCGCGAAAAAGGCCAGTGCATACGATGAGAAGAGGAGCTACGGGGCAGTTCTGGCCATACTAGGGTCGAGCACACTGCTAAAGGGCCTCGACCGTGAACTCAGGGGCATGAGCGTAAACGAGAAGAAAAAGTTCACGTTCAAGCCAGAGGAGGCATTCGGCCAAAAGGATCCGAACCTGATACACACCGTGTCAAAGTCGGATTTCAGAGCCAACGGTGTAGACCCGGAACCTGGAATGCGCGTGACAGTGGAAGGTGTCAGGGGCACGATTAGGAGCGTCAGCGGCGGCCGCGTCGTCGTAGACCTTAATCACCCATATGCTGGCCGCGATGTCACGTACGAAGTCAAGATAACAAAGTTCATAGACAAGGACAACGAGAAGATAGAAGCCCTCGGCGCAGCCTACGGGGCCAAGCCGACCGCGGTTAGTGTGACTGATGGAAGCGCAGAGATAACATTCGACAGCAGTGTGAATAAGAGCGCCGAATACTTCATAAGCAAGTCCAGTCTTGTCGAAGCGATACTGAAGCGTCTGCCCTCGCTGCAGAGCGTGAACGTGCACGAGGAGTACAAGAGGGCTGACGCGACAGAGAAGGCTGCCAGCGAGTGATCAAGCCTTTATATTGAGCGCGTAGGTGCTCTCCGTCTTGAGGCCCAGTTTCTTTGCTATCTGCGACTTCTCTACGTTGAGCACTATGATGTAGCCGTTCCACTTGGTCGTCAGGTCCGTGGATCCGCATAGTGGGCACGTATCGCCATGGCTCAGTATGAACCTGCACTGCTTGCAAGCCTTTTGCTCCATAACCAGCACCAATCATTCCATTCCTGCCTTTACTTCTCCTTCCTCTGGGCTGCCTTTTGCGGCTGCCTCGAACCAGATGGCAGCCACTCTAGCTTGCCAAGCCCTTCTTGTTTCATCGTCAGCGCTATCTTAGAGTCCTTGATTGATGTCTTCATGCTAACGGTCGATATCTTGGCGTAGACTACGTCGCCTTTCTTCACGTTCCTGCCAGTCTTCCTGGACACGAACGCCGGTACCTTCTTGTCGAACGACAGGAAGTCCGGAGCAATCTGCGACACGTGAACAAGGCCGTCCATCATGCCTATCCTGACGAACGCACCGAATTCCGCGAGCTCCGTTACCTCGCCGCGAACCACCTCGTCGACCTTAGGCATGAACGTCAGTACGTCGAACTCAGCCTCGTGGTGCGTTGCAGGGTCTCCGGGATATATCATGCCGTCGCTCACGTTCCTCACATTGAAGATCGCCAGTATCGCGCCCATCTCCCTGTCGATATAGCCCTCGTACTTCCTCTGCAGTATCTGGGCAGCCACCACCTCGAGATCCTTGTCGAACGCATCCGGCGGCAGCTTGAACATGTCCTTTATCGTGTAAATCTCATACATGCACGCACCATTTGTCAAGCAGCTTCATCTCAGCGCACCATTCCTAGCTACCTTGAAAGCGCGCACGCCAACGCCGTCAAGCTTGTCGACAAGCTCCGTATCGTTGGTGACAACGACGCAATCGCTACCAGCGGCCGTATCGAATATCCACTTGTCAACGCTCATATTTGAATCAGCAACCTTAATATCCTTAACGCTAATAGCGACCAACGCGGTCTTGGCCCATATGCCGTGCTTACCGGCATTCATCGAGAGTCCCTTGAGCTCCCTTATGACGCCCTGCGATACTATCTGCCTGCCGTGCGGGAAGCGCCTCTTTACTGCGTCGAACACGTCGTGCCCGTTGGCGAGCGCGAATAGTATCGAACTCGTGTCTATTATAACGTCGACCACAGCGTCACCGCGGGCTTCTGATCCGGTTTAGTGTGCCAGTATCTCAGTCGAGCCCCAATTTGGCCTCTATCCTATCGAGCACCGCGAGTCTTATCCTGTCCAAGCGCATTCTGAACTCTGGCGTCCCCTCGAATATTTCTGTGATGCGCCTCATCACCTTGCCGCGGGCCTCGTGTTTCCTCAAGTTGCTGTTGTAGTCCAGCTCGACCCGCTGTCTTGTCTCGTTTATGGCGTCCCTGTATCCCTGTATGTACTCTTCCTCATGCCCCTCCTGCGGGCTGAAGAGCGTGACGACCGGTATGTCGTTTATAGCGGTGGACTCCAATCTTGACCTGAAATGCGACCTTATGGTCTCTACTGCGTCCCTGTGTCCATTCTTGTAGGATGTGGACCGGGCAGCGGCCTGGTCCGTTACGCCGTCCCATGTGGCATCCTCTTTTGTCCTAAGCATACCGACCTGGTAGGTGCTGTAAGCCTCTGCCCCTATTGCCTTTTTAACCTCCATGATGCCACCAAACCAGCGATATTGCGGGCCAAATTTTAATAACGTTCCTACGAAACTTTCACAAAATATGTTCTTCGTCATCTTTTTGTTGACTTTCCAACCGCATGTGAGTGATATCTTTAGCTCAGTATGACTTCCCAACCAGCCTGCGGTGAGGTTACACCTTTTGGAGCTTCTATATAGTTCTAAGACTAAAACATTTTGAGTGTGCGTCCGTTTTGCTCGTACTATCCAAGAACGGCCATGACCTTTACGAGCAGATCATGTAAGCATGCCAAATGGTAACCTTCAAAGGAATATGGCCCCCGGCCAATTGCAGTTGGTCGGTAAAGTCCATGCCTAGTTTTTACTGATATGGCGTTATCAATTTATCGTAAAGAAGTCGGATAAGCACAGAATTCATAATCGTTACATTGGACGCGGCCCGTGTTCCATGCTGCGGCACTGTCCATTAGTCATGCATCGCTGAAAAGCGTTTTATTGCTTGAGGTGGGCGGTCCATGCGGTTCCATTCTGCAGCAAGCCATGTCGCGCGCCTGTGGCCGCAGCGTGCTTACTGCACTGCCCCGAAGGTCGCGCTGGGCATTACCCCATTGGGCGGGTATGCTCTAAGACGGAACCAGTAAACGTTCAGCGGGTTGGCGGCCTGGTTGTTGTTGGTTGCCGATATACCGATATAACCGCTTGTGGCACCGTAATAATTAGGTGTAACATAACTGGTGGCTGAGAGGCTCGTAAGTTGACTCGCCGATATCGTCGACCCGGGGAACAGGCTAGCACTCCATGTCCCTCCGGCATTGGTGACCTGTTCGGTATACACAGTATCGATTGAGGCGGCATATCCGCCGTCTACAACCCACGCAACGTAGTCGTTCAGGAAAGAGATCCAGCCGTTGCCGTTGTACCCGTTTTCACCTATGAAGCGGTAACCAGTCGGGTAGTTTGGCCCAGTGGTCAGGTCCGCGACTATGCCGACCCTGGCATTACTCTGCGAGCCGTAGCTGAAGCTCGATTCTATTATGTAATAACCGTTATTCGCGTATTGTGTGGAACCGATATACGCTACAGGAGTGCTGGCACCACCGTCAGTTGGTGCAGTGGACGTTTGCTGCAAGTAGCCATTTGCCGTGGTCCATGTCGAAGCTCCACCATACGGACCTAATAAGGTGAAACCGCTCCATGACTTGCCACCATATTGTTCGAACACATTGGCACCGTTGTCGTACTGGCCGTATGGGCTGGAAAGCTGCGGGGCTTCGCCCGTAGGACCAGAAGCCGACATGACATCGTTCGGCATGAAGTTCATGTATATAATCGTGGACCCGCTGAAGCCGCTTGGGAGCTTGACCCACACAATAGCCGTACTGGAGCCGCTGCAGCCGCTCTCGCACCATGCCTCGAGGGGTGTGACGCCACTGCACGATTGCGAAATGCACGGTCCGCCAGAAGTGAACTCCACGTTGCTCCACTGCTGGTTTATCCCGTTGTATGTCACTCCATTGTACGTGAAGGCGGAATATCCTCTTATGCTAAGCATCTGCTGGAACGGCGATGGCGTTGTGCCTGACGTAGAGAGGCTAATCTGGACGTATGGGATTGCGAAGCCAGCAGTCAAGGTACCAGAACCATCGATGTTAGCGGTCGTAGACTCGGCCGACTGGTTCGCTATCACCATGTTGCCGGTGCTGCTGCTCCAGCCAGTGAATATGTAACCAGAGTCTGGGGTAGCAGTTATAGTTATGCTGTTGCCTGGCGCTTCCTGGACCGTATTGGTCGGCGTTGTGGTACCTGTGTCAGCTGGCGATACGGAGAATTCCACCTGGTAAAGTGTTGAGGTAGTGGCGATAGAAGTTGTGGTTGTTGTAACTCCTCCAGATCCGCCACCGAAATAGCCGCCGAACGATGCGCTGCTCGTGCCTGCCTCCTTCGCCGTTATCGTAGCCATCTTCGAGTAGGCTGTCGGAGCAGAGCACGGGCTGAAGCAGTAGCCAAGCCAGACGTAGCCTGCGAAGGGCGTCCCTATCGGCGCGTTCGCGGGTATCTGGCCGTAGGCAAATTTGCTGGCATTGAAGTCCACCCCGACTATCTGGCCCGGTACCAGTACCCCAACGGACACGGCGTTCGCGCAGCCCGTGGCGGTGCACGTGAAGTTTATCGGTATGCCGTTCTGGTTTAGCGCCTCGGCATGTGCGGCGACGAAGACCCAGTCCCCATAATAGTCCCTTCCGGTCGTCTGGCCGAAGGTTATGCCTATACCGTTGGCCGTGTATATCGGGTTCCTGCAGACGAAGCCGGCCTGGGCGATGCAGGCCTGCGGGCCGAGGTTGGAGCCGTTGAACACGCCGAGTTCGAAGAGCGCAGCGAGTACTACTGCGATTATCAGGATTGCCCAGCCGTAAGTCATCAGATACTCCATCGCCGACTGCGCTTTCATATCCCTCTTCGTTTTCCCAAACATTCTTTCACTTACAATGTAAATCTAAAATGATTCTGGGGCATAGACTGCGTCTGAAATTCTTACTGAAAAACAATTTTGCCGTAGCCTATTGACATTTTGCTGAACTGCGATTCTGTCATATCGCGCAAGTATTAAACCGTTACGATAAGAGTCACAAAATCTTTATATAGCAATCACGTTATTTGTTTATGGTGAAAGACGAGACCGCCAACCAGGCAAGTTGCCCAATGCCAGACAGGCGGCAGCGACGCGACCCCGCTGTAGATAAAACCATTAAGCGCATACTAAGCGAGTCGCATGTCATAGCAGTGGTTGGCTGTTCCAGAGAAGAAGGCAAGCCCAGCCATGACGTGCCAGCGTACCTACAGTCTGTCGGTTACAAGATAATACCCGTGAACCCATTCGCCAATCAGATACTGGGAGTCAAGGCGTACAAGAGGCTCACTGACGTGGAGGAGCCGGTGGACGTAGTCGATGTGTTCCGGCCATCGACCGAGGCAGCCGGCATAGCGAGGGACGCCGCTGTTATACGCGCGAAGGCGTTGTGGCTGCAGGAGGGGATAACCAGCGAGGAAGCCAAGTCTGTAGCAGAACGCAGTGGCATGCTGTTCGTGATGGACCGCTGCATGTTCAAAGAACACAGCAAGCTGTCGTCACAGTCAACGCCTTAACCAACTTACTGGTTCAGAACATAGCGTACTTGCCAGCTACGATGTCATTCGTCAGGAATCTTATGTTGCTTAAGGTTTCCTCTGCGACCGCGAATATCTTGCTCTTTATTGGCTCAAGCTTCTCTCCCTTGGCGAGTATCACCCTTATGCTCAGGTTCCTTGGATCCGCGATGCTCCTACCTATCTGCGATACCACAGATACGTTGCAGTCCTTGATTTGGGGGTAGAGCTTGACAATGTCATCAGCTACCTCCATTGCCAGTACGTTGTATATCTTGCCGACGTGGTTTATCGGGTTCTTCCCTGCAGCGGCCTCTAGAGACATATGCCTGAACGGCGTTATGAGGCCGTTTATCCTGTTGCCGCGGCCTACGGAGCCATCGTCCCCCGACTCGCAGCTCAGCCCAGACTTCGTTAGGTACACTTCCAGCTTGTCCGGCGAGTCGCCGTTGTCTATAATTACCTCAAGCTCCTTCTTCGTTATCTTTGCGGCGAAGCCCTTGACATCTTTTGTAATCAGTTCCTTCGTGTGCACGTATTCCTCTATGCTATTTATGAACTTGGCGACGAAAGCTATCGCTATCGTAAGTGTTATCTTGTCATTCTCCCTCACGCCCATGACCTTCACGTCCTCCCCGACAGCCGGCATCTTGTTCTTGTACTCCTTGCCGTTCAGGAACCTCTCCACCTCTAGCGTCAGCCTCTCAGTTTCCGTTAGCGGTGCGAAGCCTATCCCGAAAGATGTGTCGTTGGCGAGCGGCACCTCGCTGCTCCTGCGGAATATCTGGTTGAGGTCTGATGACCCATGCAGTATCTTCGCCTGCATCATCACCTCGCTCTCCAGGTCGAGAAACCTCGTGTGTTCCTTCAAGTAATCGTGCGCCGCCTTCAGCGCGATGTCCTCAACCGGCACCATCACGCCATTGAACTCGTCCGTAGCCCTGCCAGCTATTATGACCTCTATCGGCTTTGTTATCACGCCCTTGCCGAACGTCACCCGCGATGAGCCGCCGACTATGAGGCCCTTATCAACGTTATGGTGCAGCACACTGCCTATCTCGTCAAGGTAATACTTGCTGAGCTCCAAGCTTGCCCTCTCGCATATGCCGTCTATCAGGCTATCTGGGTGGCCCACACCCTTGCGCTCCACATACTCGACGGCTTGATTACCGACCGGTGTCACCGAACTTTCCTCTATGTAAATGTTTTTCGAAGGCTGTGCCATTTGACCACGTGCTAAGTTAAGAAATTTATTTAGTGTTTGCTAGCAAGGTTTAAAAACCGGTAATATGCCACTGCGAAGCGTGCTTCCTATTTGTACACCGTCAACACTGTGCCCACGCTTACTTCTCCTTGCCGCGCGCCACCACTTCGTGTATCTCGTCGAGTAGCGCCAGCTCTTCCTGGCTTATCAGGCCGGAGTACTCGCCCCTGAGCAGTCTCTCGTCAGTGCCGGCTACTCTGGTATAAAGGATCTGCCCTTCCCGGACCTGTCTGCCAAAGGTTGGCTCATCCATAGATACGGCCACGCTGTCGCCCCTTTTCGCGGTCTCGACGGGCACCTTCTCGTTTTGTATCCCTTTTATGCGGCCGATTACAACACCAGCGTCGTTTACTAGCGCGTAGCCTTGCCGTATCCTGCCGCGCATCACAGTGACGCCGAATATCGCCGGGTGCGACACGCGGAAGCAGGTGTTCGGCATGACCTCGATCTGTCCTGGAAAGACTATCGAGCTCTCGATGAGCTGCGACCTCTCGCGCTGCCTCGACTCAACCAGGGCCTTGTAGTCATCTATGAGCTTGTATATGATGCCGCCCTCTATGATGCTCACGTTGCTTAGCCTGGCGGCCTCCTTGGCATCGTCCTCGACTGCCACTCCGAAGGCCAGCACTGCCGCGTACTCCAGGTGGGCCCCATTCAAGGTGAACGCATCAACAACGTCGCGCCTCGTGACGACGCCTATACCCTTCTTGCCGGTCTTGTAGCCGCCCGACTCCAGCAGCTTTGATATGGCCTCAATGCTGCCTATCGAGTCGGCCTTGAGCACGACGCCGTATTCGTCTACGCCGAAGACATCGTGCATCTCCTCCTCAATCTCGCTCCTGTAATCCCGGTCCGTTACCTGTATGACGAGCGAACCAGGCATGGCTTCCTCGAGACCGTTGCCGCTTATCCTGACGCCGCAAGCAGCGCTTACCATGTCCACTGCGGCAAAGCCGCTCCCAGAAGACTCGCGCATCTCGCGCATCGGTTTCGGCCTGAGCAGCGTCCTTATCTTTGCTGTTGCGACAGCCCTCGGCGTTGCGAACGCTATCGTGTCGTTGACATGCAGGGTGCCGCCGTACACTATGACATCGATTGTTGTGCCGAGGCCTGTTATCTCCTTCTTCTCCAGTATGCTGCCCCTGCCTGGGCCGCTCGCCTCGGCATCCAGCTCGGCCTCCATGAACCTCTGCGCCAGGCCTGTCACCAGCATGAGTAGCTCGGCTATGCCCTCACCGGTCTTCGCGCTCAGCGGCACTATCGCAATCTCTTTCGTGAAGTCCTTTATCCTGTCGAAGCGCTCGCTCGAGAAGCCAAGCTCGCTCAGCCTGCCTACGAGCTCGAAGAGCTTGCTCTCGACCTCGCTCGCCACGTAGTCCTGCTGCTGCGTCAGGGCCTCCACGAAGCTCTTCAGCTGCGTGTTGCGCCAGCCCGTGACGAGGTCGACCTTGTTGGCCGCGACTATGAACGGTGTCTTGTACTCCTTGAGTATCTCTATGGCCTCGACCGTCTGCGGCTCGAAGCCCTTCGCGATGTCCACGACCAGTACGGCTATGTCCGCGACGCTGCCTCCCCTGCGTCGCAAGTTTGTGAAGGCCTCATGGCCGGGCGTGTCGATGAATAGCAGGCCCGGTATGGCCAGCTTCGCGTTCATGCGCCTAAGCATCGGCCCGCATATGCTCTCCACCGCTGACATTGGCACCTCGCTTGCGCCTATGTGCTGCGTTATGCCTCCGGCCTCCTTCGCTGCCATGGCAGTGTTCCTGATGCGATCGAGCAGTGTCGTCTTGCCGTGGTCTACGTGGCCCAGCACAACTATTATCGGCTGCCTTATCACGGTATCACGGCTGCGCATTCACGCAAGAAGCGTCCCCCACGGATATCCAGTAATACTCTTGCTCGCGTTATTATACTTTGTTGCGGTGTCCGATCCGATGCCGGACAGCGCATGGAAGCGGATAGCATACGTATATACTATTTCCAGTAAACCTCTTGGTTTGCGTCTTGTACAGCACTGACTGCAACTGCTGTAACTGGTGCCATGAAACGTTCATGGGCACCTGCTTAAGGCCGTCGGAAAACATGTTGAAATCTTCCTTCCTTTGAGATTTCCGTTTCGGATTTCCGAGCCCTAGCTTGTCGTCGCAATTGAAGTGTGCAGGGGGAGAGATTTGAACTCTCGAACCCGCTAAGGGAACGAGCCCTGAACCCGTCGCATTTGGCCAAGCTTTGCTACCCCTGCCTGCCTTTTTTATATATCGCACTGTTATATTAAGGTTTTTAAGCGGCATCATGGTGCTTGGAAGGTAAGCGTGGGTGTTGCGACGGCTGTCGGCCTCACCATTATACACGCATGCATATCAGTACTTGGCGTAACTGCGATATTAACGGTCGGCGCCTACGCCCCCATAGCTTTCGTCGCCTTCGGTCTAGTGGCCGTGATAATGGTCTTCCGGTTCGGCGAGCTGAGCAGCATATTAGCCAGTGGCCGGCGTGCATACACTTACGCGTATGCGGCTTCGGCAGCTAGCCCGTCTTCGTATCCGGTATAATAAAGTACTTCAGCGATGCACGGGCATATTAGCCATAGCCCTTGATTTTGGCCCCTACACAGCCAGCATGTTCGGCATCGTCATGGGCGTGTACGCCATACCGCAGGTAATCGCCCCACAATCGTCATGGCAGCCCTCAACCTGCTAGAAAAGAGCGCATCCAGGGCCGGTGCAGTACTGTATCGCTAAAGGACGCAGTGCCGCCAGCCTTCATAGAGCCCTCGCTCTTCTCCGTGCTCGATCCTGGCGTTATAAATTAGAGCCACTTCTCGGTCTCGCCGGCACAGAGGACACAATAGGCGCGCCCTTCGGTGCAAGCATCGCGATATTCTTCGCGCGAAGCGCCCTGTACAGATAGTGGCTCTGACACGTTAAGCTCTAAATCTTAATGTTATAAAATCTACCGTAATCAGCATGGCAAAAAGCAGGGAAAGCGTGAGCGTGGCTGCTGCCACCGCAGTTGGAATAGGCGGCATAATAGGAGCAGGCATCTTCGTGCTTAGCGGCACTGCAATAGCGCTTGCAGGCGTATACTCAATTTTAGCGTTCTTGCTCGTAGGGGCAGTTATGATACTTGTCGCGTTTGAGTTTGGCGAACTCGCCACTATAATGCCTAACGCAAAAGGGGCCGCATATTCCTATGTGCGGGCGGCTTTCGGTAGCGAACTCGGATTTGTAACCGGCATAATACAGTTTTTTGGATATTCAACCGCGATATCCGCCATAGCGCTAGGATTCGGCGCATACATGTATAGCTTAATAGGCATGCATTACGGCATGGGCTCGATCGACTATGCGTTGATTTTGATACTAATAGCATGTGTCGTTAATCTTAAGGGCATAAATAAGGTAACTCGCGCGGAATCGGTGCTTGTAGCGTTCAAAATCGCCATACTCATTGTATTTGTGGCGTTCGCGGTTTATCTGGCCATGGGCAAAACCACTAATCTCGCTCCAAACTTCTCCGCACTGCCATCCCAATCTACCGTGGCAGCGCTCTTTGCTGCCAGCATAGCAATAATCTTCGCATATTCGGGATTCCAATCCATAACTACGTTCGCATCTAGGATAAAGGGGGGCCCCAAGGGTGCCGCACGGGCAGTTATAACTGCAGTGGCCGCGAGCATGGTGATATACCTGCTTGTCGTTATCGCCCTGATAACTTTGGTGCCGGCCACGGCATACAAGATAAACGCGGATCCACTATCGTTCGCACTCTCTGCGGCTGCAGCCCCGCAATGGCTTTCCATCCTTGTAAATGTCGGCGCGCTGGTTGCAACTACGACAGCAGCCCTCGCCATGACGATAGCCTCTTCAAGGGTATTATACCAGATAAGCGCAGACGGACTCTTGCCCCACATCGTAAAGAAGTATAACGCGAGCACTGACGTCCCAATCAACGGCGTTTTTATCTCTGTCGCGCTTGCCGCAGTCATGCTCTTTGCGGGGAACATATACGTTGTTGCATCAATAAGCAATTTCGGGTCCATCCTAGCCTACATGCTTGCCAGCATGGCCGTGATACACTTCAGGCGCACCAGGCATGCAGTAGACAGGTTCAGCACCCCACTATACCCTTGGACGCCTGCAGTTGTGATTATTTTCATGCTGATTTATATGGCATCCATGCCGCAGGGTGCTCTGTATCTAGATATAGTAATCATAATTGGTCTGATTGTAGTATATTATATGCTGCGCGAAAAGGAGCGCAAGAAGCCAGTTCTGATAAGGTTCTTCAAGTGAGCGAATGCTTGTAGGCATAGTTGGAGCCCCAAACAAGGGAAAGAGCACGCTCTTCGCCGCGCTGACGTTGAACGACGTCAAGATAGCCGATTACCCATTCACCACGATAGACCCAAACTTCGGCGTGGCCTACGCGACGACGAAGTGCGTCGATGCAGAGCTGGGGGTGAAGTGCAACGCGAGGGGGTCCAGCTGCGTAGATGGCACGCGCATGCTGCCGGTCAACATAGTGGACGTCGCGGGCTTGGTCAGCGGCGCGCACGAGGGTCGCGGCATGGGCAACCAGTTCCTGAGCGATCTTGCAGGCGCGGACGCGCTTATGCTCGTCGTCGATGCCAGCGGGAAGACCGATTCGAACGGCAACCAGTGCAGCGACTGTGATCCCATCGATGACGTCGGGGTCGTGGAGCATGAGTTGTCGGCATGGATTGTCGACATACTCAAAAGGCACAGCGGGGAGCTATCGAAGAGCGACGACGGTGTGGCGGCACTGCACTTGGTGCTCGCCGGCCTCAAGGTCGATAGTAAATGGATAAGCGCAGCAATCTCCAAGTGTTCACTAACCTCTAACCGGATAAGCTGGACTGAGCAGGACATGTTCGCGTTCGCCACCGCGATACTAAAGGAATCAAAGCCCACGATGATTGTGGCGAACAAGATGGACGCGGAAGGCTCAGCCGAGCGCATCGAGAGGCTGCGCGGCTCCCTTGGTGCGGACAAAGTCGCCGGCTGCTCGGCGGCAATAGAGTTCGCTCTGCGCAAGGCAACGCGTCAGGGCGTCATAGACTACAAGCCCGGAGGCACGTCGTTCAACATCGTAAACAACTCGGGCCTGAGCGCCGAGGCGGCCAACGCACTGGAGTACATGGGGCGCTTCATCGCCGCGCGCGGCACCGGCGTGCAGGAGTTGCTCAATGGCATCGTGTTCGTGCTCTCGAACAGCATCGTCGTATACCCTGTCGAGGACGAGAACAGGTACACGGACCACTATGGTAACGTGCTGCCGGACGCGGTGCTCATGAGGGACGGGTCCACGGCCTACGACCTAGCCATGACTGTGCACACCGACATAGCCAACAGCATGCTCTACGCGGTCGACGCGAAGACTAAGATGCGCCTGCCGAAGGACTACGTCCTGAAGAACAATGACGTGCTAAGGATAGTCACCGCGGCGCGGCACAAGTAGCTATGCATGTACGCGCCTAGCCGAGGATATTATGCCGAACAGCGGCGCCAGGATCAGTACTGCGATGACCGGCAGACCGACGACGTAAAGCGCGAACGAGGTCGTGCCGCTGAAGAGCCCAAGCGAGCTGAGCAGTTGTTGGTCGACGTAGTTTATCACCAAGTAGATGATGAACGCCGTGACCGCATAGACTATCGACGCGTATATGGCGTTGAGCAGGCCCAACTTTATCGCCTCACCGGAGCCCCTCGCCACCCTGCCTATGCGCTCTCCCAACCATATGCCGACTATGAGTGGGAATATGTATATGCCTGGAACGCCGAGCAGGTAGCCTCCGGCACCCATACCCGTGGCGGCAGCGCCGCCGGATGGTATCGTGTAATGCATCAACGCCGAAGCCGCGGAGGCGAGTGCGGGCACCGCGATCGAGACGACCAGGCCTATGATCAGCATTAGGATCCAGAAGGCTAGCGGCCCGAATATCGATATCTCCTCCCGTTGCCCGAGCATCGTATCGACCCTGTCCTTGCTCCGGTCGTAGGGTTTCGCATCGCCTGCCATATGAGCATCTCGTAATATTCGACATGGAAGAAATAAAAACTGCGCAGTAGCACACAACGTGCAACTCGACACCTTTATTAATACACGAGCAAGCATTGATTGGTTGGTGGGTGACAGTAACTCTGTTGCTGCCGTACAAGAGGGCATCCTGCTCACTGCCGACGGCAGACTCACGCTCGAGCTGACTGGAATTGCCGATGTGAAGAACCTGTAGTACGTGTACGACTTGCCGAGCTCAGAGTTCAAGGTCCAAAAGTCTGAAGGCATACAACGCGTTTACGAGTATTACAAGAAAAACCAATGAGACAACAAAGAACGCGGTCATCGCCGAGGGCTGCTACGATGGTCTAGACATCAAGCCACAACCCTTCGCCCAGAATAAGAACAAGATACTCGCCGCAGCTGATAACATATGTGTCGACGAGTTCATGTGCTCCATAGGCGAGATACCGCTAAGCAACGATCATACTTCGTTGTGTGTGAAATCGATTCCACGACGTACGAGTACTACGTCACACGCGTGTATTCGGTGGAGGTTCCGCTAGAGCTCGGCATAAGCATGGAAAATCTGCAGCGCGCATCAAGTCCCTACAGGAAAGGTACGGGACTTTGGGCGATGTGACATACCGCCCCGGCAAGATAAGGCAAGGCAGTGAGGATGTGGCAATCGGAGCCGTGGTCATGCTTGCTGGCCTTAAGGAATGGTAGCACGGTCCTGCGCTACCTGCCAGGTTCAATCGGCTTTGTCATATGTTAGCCTCTTCACCGATATCTTCACCGTGTCGCCGTCGATGTCAAACTCCTTGGCCTCCGCATCGCCATCGAGGCCGACGGAAATCTTTGTAGCAGAAAGCGTCTTGCACATCGCAGCCGCGTTCTTCCCTATTACCGCCCCAAGCTCGCCGCCCGCCTCGTAGCCTATAGTTACCATGTCAGCCTTGCTGAGGCCCATCGCCTTCCTAGTAAGCTGCACGAACCTCTCGAACTCCCTCACCAGCGCTTCCTCCTTGAGCTCGCTGCTTATGTTCTTGTCTATGCTGACCCTGCCGTGCTTGAAAGCGAAGTAGTCCTCCTGCCCGGCTACCTCTACTACTGTGAAGTGTTCGGCCCTCACCTCGACACTGCCCATAGATGTCTGCAGCCCGAAAGAACCCGATGCTCTGACCGCCTCAATCAGTTCGTCCGCGTTCGCTTCCTTGAGAGCCGCAGCTACGGCCTGGGCCTTGCCCTTGAAGGCCGGCCCTATCTTAGCGAAGACTGGTCTGATCTCCGTCTTGGCCGCGCTCATCCTCTTGACCACGAGGCCCTTGGCGTTGACACTGCTCTCCACTACGCCAGAGAGGCGCCGCAGCGCGTCCGCAGCCCTGTCATCTGCAGCCTCGACCGTCGCTGTAGATATCGGCTGCCTGAGCGATATCCCCGCCTTCTCCCTGGCCGCGAGCAGCGCCTTTATGGCGTCCCTAGCTATGTCCATCTCGTCCTCCAGCGCCTTGTTCATGCACCTCCTGTTCGGTCTAGGCCACTTTTCCAGGAAGATGCTGTCTGTTGCGTCATACCTGTCCCTGTAAACGGCCTCAGCAACGAACGGAGTTATCGGCGAGCACAGCACTGCAGCCCTGTAGAGGGCGTAGTCCGCTATCTCGAGTACCAGCCTCGCCGTCTTCCTGTCCCCAGCCAGCACCCTCTTCTTCGCTAGCTTGAGGTAGAACCTGCTCAGGTCCTCTATCACGAAGTCCTTTAGCGCAGCCGCGGCCCTGTACGCCTCATAGCCGTCGAGATATCCGGTCACCTCCTCGACGATCGATTCCGTCCTGGAGAGCATCCAAGCGTCGAGGTCGCCGAGGCCCTCGGTACTTATGCGCTTCCTCAGCTTTGGCTCGCGGCCCAGAGCAATTGAGTAGTCGGCTATGAGCTTCGGTATGTTGTACATTATCGTGACCAGCCTGCCGGCATCCCTTATCTCGACCTCGTTAAGGTTCCTGTTCATTATCGGGTTGTAGTTCACGCACCACATCCTGAACGCATCTGCAGTGGCAAGCTTCGTCATCTCGCTCAGCGGCTTATAGTTGCCGAAGCTCTTGCTCATCTTCCTGCCGTCCGTGCCGAACATTATGCCGTGCACCACGATGTGATTGAACGGTCTCCTGCCGTAGACCATCATGCCGGTCTTCAGCACGTACTGGAACCAGCCGCGTATCTGCTCTATGTATTCCACGACGAGCTCTGTGCTCAGGAACTGGCCGAACTGCTCCGGTGTCAGGCTGGCCCTGAAGGCTATGCTCGAGTCGAACCAGACGTCGAGCACGTCAGGTATGCGCCACATCTCGCCGCCGCATGCGCAGACCAGCGCTATGCCGTCTATGCTCGGCCTGTGCAGGTCCGTGAGTGCGTCCACCTCCTGCGGGTTCTTTGCTCTGCCCTTGAGCTCTGCTAGAGATCCGATCACTGCCGGTTCGCCGCACTTGCTGCAGCGCCATATGGGCATAGGTATGCCCCAGTACCTCTGCCTCGATATGCACCAGTCCGGCGAGTTCGACAGGATGTCATTCTGCCAGCCGCCCACCTCTTCTGGGTGCCACTTTATCCTTTTGTTCTCTCTCAGTAGCCCCCTCTTTATCCTCTGCACGTTTAGGAACCACTGGCTCGTAGCCATGAATATGAGCTTGGAGTCGCACCTCCAGCAGTGCGGGTAGCTGTGCCTTATCGTGCCACTGCCCAGCAGCGCGCCAGAGCCCTGCAGGTCGCGTATGATGGCCCTGTTGGCCCCTTCTGGTACCTTCAGTCCGGCGTAGACGCCCGCCTCGCCACTGTACGTCGCGTCAGGGTTTAGCGGCGAGAATATCGGCATGCGGTTCTTGACGCCTACGTTGTAGTCGTCTATGCCGTGCCCAGGCGCTATATGGACAAGGCCGGTGCCCTCGCCCATCGACACAAGCTCCTCGGAGAACACTACCTTATGGTACTCCCTAAGCGCCACCTGCTTCTCCACCTGCGCTTCCAACGGACTCGTGTAAAATATGCCATCAAGGTCGGTGCCACTGAACTCGCCGATCACGGTAAGGCTCATGCCAGTAGCTGCCGAGAAGGCGTCCAGCCTCTCCTTCGCAAGTATCAGGTATTTGCCATCGGACTTGGCCATGACGTACAGTGCCTTGGGGTTTGCGGCTATCGCCACGTTTGCCGGCAGGGTCCACGGTGTCGTGGTCCAGACAGCCAGGTACGTGTCGCCGCTGAGCGCTATCCTGGTCTTGGATCTGGCGCTGTCGACCCTGAACGCAACGAAAATCGACACGTCGTCGACGTCCTTGTACTCGACCTCCATGCTGCCCTGCGACAGCGACGTCTCGCAGTGCGGGCAGTAAATCAGCGTCTTCTTGCCTTCGTAAAGGAAACCGTTGTCTGCGGCTGCCTTGAACATGCCCCACGCCGTTTCCATGTAACCCATTGTGTACGGCAGGTATGGGTTCTTGAAGTCAAGCGAGATGCCGTAGCGTGCGTAGTCGGCGTCCATCCTGCCGACGTACTTCTCGACGTACCTCTTGCAGTTGCCCACGAATGCATCGACGCCTATGCGCTCCTCTATCTCCTTCTTCGACTTCACTCCCAGCTCCTTCTCGACCTTGTTCTCTATCGGTAGGCCATGCACATCGTAGCCGGCGCGGTCTATGACGTTGAAGCCCCTGTAGCGCTTGTACCTTACGAACAGGTCCTTGAGCGTCTTGACCCAGATGTGCCCCGGGTGCAGGTCGCCCGTCACGTACGGCGGCCCGTCGAGGAAGTAGTACCTCCTGCCGGTGCTGTTGCGCTGCCTGAGCCGTTCCACGACGCCGCTGGACTCCCAGTACGCCATCGTCTCCTCTTCCCTTGCGTTTAGGTCCACAGAAGCACCTGCCCAGCTTGCCGGCAAATTGCTTTCTACCGCAGCAATTAATACGCTTCGCTGCGACGCAGAAACGTCATGGTTTCTCACCTGTCGCTATGAAGGCTATCCCGGAAACGAGGTTCCTCCTCTCGACGTTCCTGAAGCCCGCATCTGTGAGCATGCGCATCAGCCTGGCCTTGTCGAACCTCTTTATGCTGGAGACTAGCCAGGTGTAGGCGCCGCGCCGCACCAGCCTCCCGGCCGCGCGCATGAGCACGGAGTAGAGCGAGAAGAAGGCCCTCTGCGCTCCGGAATCGGGCGCAGCCATCTCAAGGAAGACGAATCTGCCATCGCTCTTCAGAACCCTGTGGACCTCGGCCACGAACGCGCCTAGGTCGTCGAAGTTCCTGAGCGAGAACGCCGTGGTCACGACGTCGAACGACGCGTCCGGGTACTTCATCCTGAGCGCATCCCCTGATTCTAGACTTATACAGCTTATATGCAGGGCAGATACCTTCTTGCTCGCTATCTCGAGCATCTTATTGCTGAAGTCCATACCGGTTATGCTTACTGTCTTGCCGCGCGCGGCAGCCTGCTTATAAACTTCTATGGCAAGGTCCGCAGTGCCTGTGGCGACGTCCAACACGCTGTACTCGCTCTTAGGCATGACCGCAGCTATGGCAGCCGCCCTTCTCCAGGACTTGTCCGTGCCCATGCTGAGGAAGTGGTTCATGAAGTCGTAGTGTGGCGATATGCCATCGAAAAGCTCGCGTATGCGCTCGCTCAAGCCATCATCGGCGCGCAGTCGCACCGCGCCCATGCTAGATTGTCTCGGAAGAGATAAAAGTGTACGCTATCTGCGCAAGGATTTAATCAGTTAGCGGCAATCTAATAGCATGAACAGCTCCCACGATGCCTATGGCATGGAGATATACGCGCACTACAGGGGCAGCAGGATCCCTGAGGTGGTGGAGAGGGACGATGGCCTGATCGACCCGTACTGCGACGGTAGCAGCCCCTACTTCGCGGAGTACAGGGACTGGCCTGCGTACGAGAAGGCTGCTATAAAGCTTGCCAGGGGCAGAGTGCTTGACATAGGTAGCGGCGCCGGCAGGGTCGAACTCTACCTGCAGAGCATTGGCATAGATGTCACTGGCATAGACGTGTCGCCCCTGGCCCTCAAGGTCTGCAGGCTCCGCGGCGCAAAGAGGGTGATGCGCAGGTCTATCACCGAGGTCGGCAAGTTCGCTCCGGATTCCTTCGACGCCGTGGTCATGTTCGGGAACAACTTCGGCCTCTTCGGTTCACCGAGATTGGCCAAGAAACTACTGAAAGACATGCACCGCATAACTTCCGGCAAGGCTGTGATACTCGCCGAGAGCAACGACCCGTACAAGACGGATAACCCTGTGCACCTCAGGTACCACTCGTTGAACAGGCGGAGGGGCCGCATGCCAGGCCAGCTCAGGATACGCGTGAGGTTCGAGGACTGCATCGGTGACTGGTTCGACTATCTAATCGTATCTAAGCGCGAGATGTCGCGCATAGTCGCCGGCACAGGCTGGCGCATCAAGCGCTTCATAGACCGGCGCGGCGGCTCCATGTATATAGGAGTGCTGGTCAAGGCGTAGGTCGGTGTTTTGGTGCTGAAGTGGTACGGCTATGTGGGCGCTGTGCTCCTCGCCTTCGGTAATGCCAACTTCTTCCTCGTGATACAGCCGTTTGCAGACTGGTATATACCCATAGTCTGGTTCGGCTACATACTGCTGCTCGACAGCATCGTCTACAGGACGAGGGGTCGCTCTCTAATAGCGACGCATCCGACAGAGGCATTCTTCCTAGCAACAATCTCTCTGCCGTTCTGGCTGATATTCGAGGGCTATAACCTTGTTACGCACAACTGGACATACATCAACTACATCTGGTACATACACCTGTTGGACTTCACCACCATAATGCCAGCGGTCATGGAGACATTCATGCTCGTGAGGGCCATGGGCGTATTCGGCAAGGTCAAGATAAATTTCGCGCACGCCATACCTTTGAGGGCCGACGCGCTGACCCAGCAGGCCGCACACCGCATAATCATGGTGCTGCCCGCGCTCGGCGTCATAGCAATAATGGCGCCGTTGCTGTCGCACACTCTGGGGATGCCATTCGTCTGGGTGGGCATGTTCCTACTGCTCGACCCGCTGAACTACGCGCTAGGCAGGGACAGCATAGTAAGACGAGCGAGCACCGGCGAGTCGAGGGCCTTGCTACAGATGTTCCTTGCCGGCATAATAATGGGCTTTCTCTGGGAGTTCTGGAACTACATGGCATACCCGAAGTGGATCTACAACATAGCAGGGATAAGGCTCTTCGAGATGCCGCTGCAGGGCTACCTCGGCTACCTGCCTTTCGCACTGGACGTGTTCTTATTCTACGAGCTTTTCAGGTCGTACGTCTTCAAAGGTCCCAACCCTGTGTTCGACGTCTGATCCGCACGGCGACGCACGCTCAACAAGGATAACGTCGCCAGCTAAGTAAGCAGAACGCTAATGGGCAAGTCGAAGAACGCATTGCCGACGCCTTAAACGAAACCAGATAGCAACGAAAAGCTAGGGACCTTAAACCTACCGTCGCGCCGCCGTAAACCGCCCGTCGGCGGCCTACTCCCCATCGTACTTCTCGGCGAGCGCCTTTATGTCTACTGAGCCGTTCCTCATGATGACCTTTTCCAGGTCGCCGGGGGTGACCCTCTCGTAGCGCTCCCTGAAATCGCCTATGCGTTTCTCAAGGCGCTCCACCAGCATGCCCTTCATCTCTCCGCTGAGGACCCTGCCCTTCCTGTACTCCTCTGCTAGCGCCTGCGCCTCGCGCACGTCCAGGAAGTAGCTCTTGAGATAGATGTATGCCACGTCCACTGCCGGGTTGCCACCGAGGCGCCTGTGCTCCTCTATGCTAGACTGGCCGCCGCTGAACGCTGCCATGACCTTCTTCCTCATGCTCACATCGCTCTCGTTTAGGAATATCGCATTTCCCTTCGACTTTGACATCTTCTTGCCGTCTAGGCCAGGCAGGTACACAGTGTGCAGCACTGCGGGCTTCGCGTACCCGAACTTCTCTACGACGTCTCGGCATATCCTGAGGTGCGTGTCCTCGTCCGAGGCTATAGGCACAAGCACGTTTCGCATGCCGAGTGTCTGGGGCAGTACTATGTGGGCCGCCTGTATCGAAGGGTAGAAGTGCAGCCCAACGTTTTGATCGCTCGAGTATCCGTATGTCGCCTTCATGTTCGATATGTTCATGCCGCGCGAGAGCTTTATCGCGGTGTTGTAGATATCGGTGTATATGTGGTCTATGATTATACGCGTCTTCGATGTCTCGAATCCCAGCGCCAGTATGCACTTTGCGAGCCTGAACGCGTTCTTGACGCCCTCCTCCTGGGTCTTGACCTTCATCGATACGTAGCTCTCGTCATCAGATATCGGCACGAAGACCTCCAGGCCGAACTTCTTCTGGAAGAACAGGTTGGTGTCGAACACGGCCAGGTGGCCTATGTGCATGAGCGAGCTCGCGTTGAGGCCGGACACAACTGCAGATTTGTCGCCGTTCTTCATTGCCGCATAGAACGTGTCGAAATCCCTGTGCGAGTAGATCAGGCCGTTGCTGAACGTGTAGAAATCCGGCATCTCGTGCAACTGCGTTATCGGCACGGCGCCGAAGTTCTTTATTATGTTTATGTTGTCCTCCAGAAGGTCGGCTGCGCTGACGAAATCCTCACCGGTTTCATCGTCACCTTTGGTATCAGTCATTGCCGCACCGAACGCTGCAGATTATTTTGCTGCAGCTAATAAAAGTCTATGCGCCGCGACACCGTTGTCTGTTCCGCGTCAGTTGTCGCTTTTTCCTACGCTCTCTTCCTGAAGCCATCCATACCCTCGTAACTGGCTTTCAGCAGAATCAGAGCGACGACCAGCAGAAGGAGCACTACGTTCGTGGCCACTACAGCGAACGAGGTTATCAGGAAACCGTATGCGACCCATACCACCAGGCCGATGGCCAGCATCAAAAGCCAGACGATTGACAGGTCATGGGTGGACTTGGAGCGCCATGCCTTGACGAACTGCGGCACGTACGAGCCAGTGGTGAGCGTGCCTGCGACGAGGCCAACCCAGTCGTACGGGTCGATCATGCAAACGCCTACGCCATGCTGCATTGCCCCTTTTAGAACTTTGCGTTCACAGCAGCGCCTCCTTCCTGAAGCTCCTGACGCTGGCGTACAGCACAAAGAAGTCAACCAGCAACAGCAGAGCCATCATCTGCTCGAAGAACGTCACTGTCAGCGGCGCTATGCCCAGGATCGACACGAAAGGTATCGCCAGCACCGGAAGGACCAGAAGCGTGCTTATCTGTTGCGCTTCCTTCGTGCCCCTCACGTGCGCCGATATGAAAACCACCACGCCTATCGTAGCTATTGCGAGCAGCGGCGACGTGGCCAGCATCATGAGCCATGCCGGAGTCGGCAGAACCGCGTAGCCGAAGGCGTGCTCCGCCAGAGCGTCGGTTATGCCGCCGTATAGCGCGAAGACGCCCATGGTCAGCAGCAGCGTTGGTATGAGCGAAGCCAGTATCTTGCCAAGCAGCAGCTCGGACACGCTGATCGGGCTGGACAGCAGCGCCTCCGCTGTCTTGCGCTCTTTCTCTCCGGCAAAACTGTCCGCCGCTATCACAGAAGCGGTCAGTATCGGCATGGTCAGGAATATTGGTCCTAAGACGTTGACCGAGAAGAACCCCATGAAGATAAGCCCGTTCGCCGCGGTGATGGAAGCGGGTAGCGCGGCCAGCGACGTCAGCTTCTGTGCCAGCGCCGGAGCGGCGAAGAAAGACACGTAGTAGGTCAGTGCCGGCAGCAGCAGCGCGAAGAACGATGGCACGCCTATCATCGGCCCATAAATCGAGACGCTGCTGAAAACCTCACGCATGTCCTTGACCGCTATGGCGAAAGCCTTCGAGTTTTCCATCCTACAACCTGTCGAGCGTCAGCCTCTCTATCAGCGGCCCGATGAAGTCTATGCTCGTCACGTACGCGCCGTGCCTTATTAAGTAGCCGAGAGCCTCGTTTATGCCGCGGTAGTCTTCTATCCTTATAGTGAGCATTGTGGGCCTGTCGGAGTTCGCGGTTTCGAAGCCAGGTGTGCGCCTTGCGGCGCTCGCCCGCATCGGCATGGCTAGCCTTATGTTTATCTTTGTGTCGCGCAGCAGCGTGCCGTAGAGGTCCTCCGAGTCCACGCTCTTGAGTATTCTGCCATTGCTCATTATCGTTATGCGGCTGTTGAAGCGGGTAACCTCGTCTAGCTTCTGCGTCACGAAAACGACCGTGCGCCCCTCATGCTCGTACCTGAGCATGAGCGACCTGACAGCATCGGAGGCCATCGCGTCTAGGAAGGCGGTGGGCTCGTCCAGGAGCAGCACCGTCGGATCGCTTAACAGGGCCCTGCATATGGCTATCTTCTGTTTAGTGCCCCTGCTCAGCGCGTGCACCCTGGCGCCGATGTACTGCTGGGCGTCCAGTTCGCCGAGTATGCGCGTAGCAGCGCTCATTGTAGCCCTGTCATCGATGCTACTGAGCCTGCCGAACAGCTTAAGGTTGTCCCTGACGGTCAGGTAATCATACAAGGCGTAGTTCTCCGATACGAGGGACATGCTCGCCCTAGCTTCGCTGGAGTAGTACGGGTCAAGGCCGAAGACGCGCACTTCGCCAGAGTCTGGCCTGTAAAGGCCGTCCATGCACCTAAGCAGGGTGCTCTTGCCGGCCCCGTTCGGGCCCAGGACAATGTTTATTCCAGGATCAGACCTGAAGGTGATGTCGCGCAGCGCGGTAACGCTGCCGAACCCCTTCGTCAAGCCGGCAACCGATATCGCAGTCTTTCCGCGAGAACCGCTCATAGCGCCACCAGATGCATTTCCACTCGAAATGCTTTATACCTGACTGCGCACATGCCAGTGCACCGACGGCGCGCCTACGACGGTAAGAGCTCATCACTATTGCGGCTCAATTTTCTCGCAGATTATATCGAGTAAGTTCCCGATGTAACCCTGTCCCATCAACGCGAGCTCATGAAGGGCTAGAGCTGCTTCTCGTAGCCCTGCTGCTTTCCTCTGCCCTGCATTGTTGGCTCACCTTCCTGTTCACCATGAACTGCCGCAGTGCCATTTTTACCTTGTTGTTCGCCGAATCGCCGCCGTCGCATTCTAGGAAGGCGAAGAGGTCGTTGAAGTATCCTCGTATACAATTGGAAACCCTGACCGTGTCACTACCCCTCCTGTCTTCTATAGATTTCAGGAGTCCCCAGAGGCGTTTCCATATTCTCCCCATGGTTCTTTCGATGCGCTGCGTCCTCTTTTCCCAGCTTTTGGATAGAGAAACAAGGCTCAGAGTTTCAATGCAAACTGCCCATACTATTCGTAATTCTCGGCCTGCTAGAAGCATAAATTGCCTTGCACATCCTCCCGAACACATGTGCCCACAACACAGTAACACAACCCTTCATATGTAAGCTGTATTCAGGTCGTCACATGAACTTTTGCTAAGATACCTTTACGGGCAGGATACAAAACAATGCGCGATAAAAACGTTACCCAAATGGTAACGCCTCTCGTAAGTTTATTAAACTCTTACATTAGTAGACTTACATTAGCGGATTTACGACGTAAGTGGAAAAATGTTTGGGAAAAAGAATATGGATATGAAAGCACAGTCGGCCATGGAGTATCTCATGACCTACGGCTGGGCCATCCTGATCATAGCGGTAGTCCTCGCAGCGCTCTTCGAACTCGGAGTCTTCAACGGCTCGAACCTGGCGCCGCAGGCCTGCATCGCGCAGGCCGGCTTCGTCTGCAAGAACCCTATATACACTGCCAACGGGATAGGCATAACCTTCGGCCAGACCACCGGAAGGGACTACTACGGCGACTGGGTCTTCGTCGCCGCACAGGGCGAGGCGCTGAACCAGAACGGCATACCAATAAATTTCACTTGCGCCGTTACGAGCTGCGTGAACGCCGTGCCGGTTGGAGTACTGGTACCGGGCCAGATAGTCGGGGTGGACTTCAACGCCAGTAAGTTCGCGCATGGCCAGATACCTGCCAACGCGCCGATAGGGACGCCCTTCGCGGGCTACGTCTGGCTGGGCTACTGCCTCGGCCCGTGCTCGGCCCCGACAGCATACTCCAAGGTCGCTACGATAAATGTCAAGGAGTCTGGCACGAGCAGCACCGCGTTCGGCGGCTACTTCGGCGGGGGTTCAGGATCGTCCGCGCCACAGCCGGCGCGGCAGTTCAGCTTCACCGTATCGGTGAGCCCTACCAGCAACACGATCGCGGCAGGCCAGTCGACCAACGCAGTGGTGACGATTACTACGCCGATATCCAACAACGCCAACGTAGTGACGCTGTCTGACACCGCGCCGCCTATATCAAAGACGTTCAACCCGTTGTCATGCACGCCTGATCCGACGTGCACAAGCACCCTGTCGATAAGGACCACCGCGTCGACGCAGCCGGGCAGCTACCCGATCACAGTGACAGGCACCAATGCGCTCACTGGCGCCACGAACAGTACAGTATATACGCTCACAGTGACATCACCTTACGTGCAGATAACGCTCAATCCTGGCAGCACGATATCAGGCACGTTCCAGCAGAACATCACTTTCAACCCATCCACGTATTCGGCATACGAGAGCAGCGACCTGGGCAACATAAGGTTCTGCACCGACCCGACATGCAGCTCCGGTTATCTTGACTCCTGGCTCGAGGGCTGCCCAGAGACCGCGTGTACGCAATCGTCGTCGCAGGCGATCTTCTGGGTAAAGCTGCCTAACGGCGAGACCCCTGGTGAGAACATGTACATGGTCTTCGGGCCCACAAGCGGTGCAGGCTCGGAGTTCGACGGTTCAATTGCAGGCGAGGCGCCGCAGCTTTCAGGCCAGTCGTATTATGGGCAATACGACAATGGCGCCAACATATTCAACGAATATTGGAACTTCACTGGACCATCGATACCCACGCAATGGAGTCTCAACACTGTTTCCGGCAGCACGACTGCTTCAGATGGCTTGACTATTACCATGCCCATTCCGACGTGGGGCAACTATGCAGAAACGAAGGTAACGTATCCGGCTGGTAGTGTATTCGAGACGTACACGTCCCAGTCCACGCCCAACAACAATGGAGCACTTACGGCGATTATTTATACTGCCACTGCAAATCTGCAGGCTCCAAGCTACGCAATAATGGACTATGGCAATCCGAATGAGGCGGCCCCAATGTACGGCTACAACAATGGCGGCGTTGGGTTCCCGTGGCCGATCGTTGGCTACCGGGTGCCAGAAGATTCTAACTTTCACGTTTTAAGCTTGGGCATAAGCCCATCTGGAACGCTAGGGTTCGCGAGTTTTGATTACAGCAGCATGTCAGCATCATCATCTGTCTACACGATAACCGGCGGTTATCTGGCGTTGCAGACTACAAGTAATACAGCTGTCTACCAGTGGGCGCGGGTGCGCTCGTATCCGCCCAACGGTGTTATGCCCAGCGTGAATTTTGGAGCTGTGCAGTAAGCGCGTTCAATGCGGCCGTGCACGCGCGACATTGCTTGCAGCAGAATCCGACTGCGTGACCACGACAAGCATGAACGCTCTTTCGGCGATGCATGGCGCATGTACATGCCGCCAGCATGTAAACGCGTGCCACGTCTAGCGTAACGATTACAAATTCTTACCGATGGCACACAACAAATAAAAACTTACGGCTTCAATCCCTCATCGCGATGCCATCGCAGTTTCCTCGGTCGCGCACCGGTGTCTGCGTGAAGATATACGTAATGGGGGACCATCCGGCACTTGTAATAGCGGCAGTGAACACGATAAATGCAAGAGGCCACACCGGCATAATGAGCGACCTTGGCGTTGTAGGCCAGAATGCACTCGCAGATGAGGTTGGTGCTAGGCTCAAGGGTTACGATTACATAGTGCTGCTAAACGGCCGTCCGTTCGAGGCCTGCATGGACCTGAACCGACTGGCAAACTGCAGGGCAGTCTTCTGCAGTGACAAAGGTGTTATCGATCGCCTGCACCGCAGCAGCACGTACTTCAACGTGGCAATAATAGACTCGTACACGAACACGAAGAGCAGCACAGCGGACCTCGTGGGCGCTCTGGTAAGCAAGCACAGCATAGCCGTAATCGAAGGCGTCAAGCAGAATTTCAATGCAGTAGCGCAAAAGAAGCGGATCCAACGCAGAAAGGCGCGGCCGAGCGGCGGCGCCCAGGTTGATGCAGCTGCGATTGTGCAAAGGGTGTCGGAGCAGCGCATGCAGGAAGCGCGAGATCAGAAGGCAAGCGATCCGGAGCGCGAGCCAAGAGAGATAATGCAGAGCGCGGCAACCTACGGCGCAGAGGATGAAGCCGATGCTGGCGAAGCAGAGGAGGCCGCCAGTGCGCAAAGCAATGAGGACGTTTCCAAAAAGGATGTAAAGAAGAAGGGCGTTTTCAGGGCCCTGAAGGATTCCCTGGGGATATGATGCGCTGCGTCAACTGCGAAAAGCTCATCGCGATATCACTGCCTGCGATCAGGGCTGCCCTGGTGGCAAGGCTCAGCAGCGTAGGCATGCGCCAGGATGAGATCGCTGAGAGGCTCGGCGTAACGCAGGCGCTCGTGAGCAAGTACCTGCACAGGAGGTACTCGTCGCGCGTGAGGGCGCTGAGCGCAGCAATAGCCGGGTCAGACAAACTCGGCAGCATAGCAAAGCGCGTGGAGGCCGGTACAACCGCCTCTGATGCTAACGCGATGATAGATGAAATGGCAACCAGCGCGCCAGTCGCGGACGCGGCTGCCAGGCTATTTGGTAAATCTGTTCTTGAATGAGAGGATGTCGCTGGCAGCGTTCTCCAACTGTATGCGCGCCGTGTCCTGCTTCCTCCTGAAGCCCCGGAGCACTGCCTCGGCGAATCTCATGCTCCTTGTAGCGTCGAATATCGACCTCATCTCGCCGAAGTACCGCTCTGCGCTCTCCAGGTCGCCAGCGCCCAGGCGTTCCGTCACCTCCCGTTTCAGCTCGCCGACGCAGTCCATCATACCCATGAGGTACGCTTCGTCGTCGACTCCGACCGATTCCCTGTCCGGTATGACGCCGCTCGTCTTTATCGAGCTGAATATCGCGGCCTCCGCGTACTCCTGGTAGGCCTGCAGCGTAGTGTTCCTGAAGTCAGCGTCCGCGCTCTTCAGCGCCGCGACCTTCTTACTGAGCTCCGCCATCGTCTGCTTCGCGTCGCCGTCGTTGTGCATTATCGTTATGGCCTGCGCCGCCAGCCTTATCACTGCCCTGGAATCGCGCAGTATCAAATCGAGCTCATCCTGCTTCCTCGCTAGCCCTTCGGCAATGCCATCGATCTCGGAGTTTATGTCGCCCATAGGATCACCTGCCATAGTGCATGCCAGCCCAGAAGAGGTACTGCTGCGCGTAGCCGCGCATGCCGCCCCAACGTTCTTCGGCGAAGTCGTGCAACCTCCTGATCGTGATCTTCCTGCCGCGGAAGTAGACGCGCTCAATGGTGCGCTTGACCCAGACGTCTATCGGGAAGGCTTCTAGGCAGCCGTAACCCATCAGTGCTATGCAGTCCGCGACCTTGTCGCCGACGCCATCTATAGTCATGAGCTGCTCCTTGAGTTCATCGTAGGGCTTGCCCACGAGTTTGTACAGGTCCAGGTTGTTGGTGCAGTAGTCCGCAGCGCTCGCTATGTACTTGGACCTGAAGCCAGCACCGCACACCATCAGGTCCTTTACGGTAGCGCGCATCATGTCTGCGCTGCTCGGGAAGCGCATCGACGAGGCATCGCCTCCGCCATTGACCGGCTCGCCGAAGCGTTCCACTATGCGCCTAACTATGCCGCGTATGCGCTTGACGTTGTTGAACTGCGATATTATGAAGCACAGCGTAGTCTCCCACGGGTCGTTCAGCGTCAGGCGCATTCCGTCGTAGCGCCTGATCGCCCGTCTCATGAAGTCGTCTGTCCCTATGCGCTCGTACACGTGCTCCATGTCGTCGGTCAGCCTGAACCTGTTGGCCACTGCGTCCCTGGCGAACCTGACGTCATCGCACTCTACGATAAGCCTACCGGTTTCCCTTGATCCGGTGAACCTCACCGTCAGGGCGCGCCTGTCCTCTGCGTAAGCCAGCGTGCCGCTGTCCTGGTCGTACCGCGCGTAGAAAGTCAGCGGTTGCGCGCTCTGGAACGTGTCGGCTAGGCAGAAGTGCCGCACTGGTATGCCGAAAGCAGGCATGCCAGTCATCCGAAGCCCTCGAAAGCTTTGTACGGGTCGAACCTGATCGCTCCGTACAGATAGCCTGTCAACTCCTTGATCGGTATCCTTGTCTGGCTCCTGTCGTCCCTCGACCTAACCGTGACGGTGCCGCTGTTCTGCGTATCATTGCCTATCGTGTCGAAGTCTACCGTTATCGCGAACGGCACGCCGATCTCATCGACCCTGGCGTACCTCTTTCCTATAGAGCCAGAGTCATCGCTCCACACCTTGAAGTGCCGTTTCAGTTCTGCGCGTATGGCGTTGGCAGTGCGGAGAAGACCATCGTCGTGCTGCAGCGCGAAGACGGCCACGTTGTAAGGCGCCAAGTACGGCTTGATGCCTAGCGTCCGCCTGTCTGAATTGCCGGTTAGGAAGACATCAAGAAGCATCCACACGTTCCTGTCTACGCCGAAGCTCAGCTCCAGTACGTGCGGCAGCACCCTCTTTCCATCGATGTTCACCGCCAGGTCCTGCGAGGATCCCTTCGAGTGGGATGTCAGGTCGTAGTCGCCCCTGTAGTGCAGGCCGCCGACCTCCTTGAAGCCGCCCCAGCTCTCAACGTTCACCTCTATGTCCATGTGCACCTTGTTGTAGAAGGCCTTCTCGTCGCCGCCCTTCTCCAGGAAGCGAAGCCTGCCCTTAGGGACGCCGAGCACGTTCTTGTAGAAAGAGTCGATCATGGCCATGTGGAACGCGTAGAAGCCTGGTACACCGTCGCTGACCAGGTCACCGATGCTCTTCGTCTCGATCTCGCTCTTGCCGTAGCGAACAACCTCTACTGTGTGCTGCCTCACCGCGTCGAGGTCTACCTTCCAAGCATCAGGGTCGAAGAATATCTGCAGTTCGGCCTGCGTCAATTCGCGCATTCTGTAGAGCCCCTGCCTGGGCGATATCTCGTTCCTGTACGCCCTGCCTATTATGGCGAGGCCGAAGGGCAGCGACTTGCGCAGTATGTTGAACTCCCTGTAGAAGTTGAGATACGATGACTGCGCCGTCTCCGGCCTGAGGTAGGCCTTGTCTGATTTCTCCGGGCCGAGGTAGAGGTCCATCATCATGTTGAACGGTTTCGCGTTCGATAGCGGCGCGCCGCACTTCGGGCACTTCACCCCGTTCTTAGCCACGGCCTCGTCGATCTCTGCCGCGGATGCGCCCTCCGATACCTTTATGCCGATGTCGGCCAGCAGCGCGTCTGCCCTGTAGTAGGTGCGGCACTTGGTGCAGCCGACTATCACGTCATTGAACCTGGCTGCATGGCCCGACGCCACGAGCGGCCTCTCTGGCAGCACGCTAGTGCCCTCTATCAGGTGGTAAGAGTCGTTCGTGTCTACGAAGTACGCCAGCCATGCTGTCTCGAATCTGCGCTTTAGGAGCGCGCCCATGTGGCCGTAGTCGTAAAGGCCAGCTGTGCCTCCGTATATCTCCGCGCTCTGCCAGAAGAAGCCCCGGCCCTTCGCGAACGCTAGCAGATTGTTGATGTCCATCAAAATCGGTTACTGCTTGGCGCCAAAACCTTAAAATGGCTTCTTGGTTCTATTCACGATCTCATACGCCGCTAGGCCGATCCCAGAAGCCGCGATACCTCGCCGGGTTCCGTTGTCGGCTCCTTGCACGCGAAGTTGGTGCAGACATACGCCGTGGCTTTGCCGTTTTCCATCTTCATGTCCTTCGTGAATGGCGCCAGGTCCTCTATGCCCTCTGATTTGAGCAGCACGACCCTGTTGGGCATGTAGCCCTGCGACGCGGCCCGCAGCAAAGCCTCGGTATCGGGCGCGCCCTTCCTGCCGGCTATCACCACCTCGTATGGCCTGCTTATCGAAGTCTCAAACCACATGAGGAGGTGGGTGTAGTCAGTGGAGTTCTTCTCCATGCGCGGCCCATAAACCGATAGCAGGCCGTTGACCTTGCCGATGTACTTGGCGTTGCCGGTGAGCTTGTCCAGGGTGTACATGAGCCCGAATGCAGCCGCGTTGCCCGATGGCAGCACGCCGTCATACAGCTCCTTCGCCCTTGGTACATCTGACCCACCAGACTCGCTGTACATGAAGCAGTGCTCGTCCTCGTCCCAGAACTTTCGCACCATATCGTCGGCCAGGCGGACAGCGGTCCTGAGGTGTTCGACCTCGAATGACGCTTCGTAGAGCTCCACGAGACCCATCGCCACGAACGCGTAGTCATCAAGGAAGCCCCTGGCGCCTAGCTTGCCCTTCGCATACGAATGGTACAGCGTGCCGTCGACGACCATGCGCTCAATTAGCGCGCCGGCCTGCGCCCTTGCGCGCTCGAGATAAGCAGCATCTCCGAAGGTCGTGTACGCCTCGGCCAGGGCCATGAGCATGAGGCCGTTCATGTCGGCCAACACCTTGTCATCGACCCGCGGCTTCTGCCTCGATCCCCTCGCCTCGAACAGCAACTTCCTTATCCGCTCCATGTCGGCCGCCGTCTCTGGGCCCATCCGCTCCGCAGCGCCAGAGTACGGCAGGTTCTTGCCCGACATCTCTGCGCTCTGGCCGCCGATATTGCCACCTTCTGAGAAGCCGAAGAGCCTGGACGCGATCGCCATATCCGCCTTGCCGAGCAGCTTCTCAAGCTCGCCGTAATCCCATAGATAGAAGGCCCCTTCGCCACCTTCCGTGTCTGCGTCTATCGCTGTACTGAACATATGGTCATCACGACCCAGCTCCCTTCGCGCCAGTTCCAGGGTCTGCTTCGCTATGCCTGCGAACCCAGCGTCGTTGGTCAGCTTATAAGCCCTGGTGTAAACCATCGCTAGCAGGGCCTGGTCATAGAGCATCTTCTCGAAGTGTGGCAGGAGCCACTCCCTGTCGGTCGAGTACCTGAAGAAACCGAAGCCGACCTGGTCGTATATGCCACCGCGACCCATCGACTTGAGCGTGCTTGTTACAATCCTCAGCGCGCCCACGCTGCCAACACAATTGGCGTGGTTTATCAAGAAGAGCAGGTATGTCGGCATCGGGAACTTCGGCGCGATACCGAAACCGCCATACTTGTCATCGAACGCCTCCTCGAGCTCGGAGAACGCGTCCTCCACCGCCTCGCGCCTCATTTCGCCAGGTTCAGCGTTCTCGCCTTGCTTCGCTAAATCGTCCATCACCGAGTCACCGAAGCTCTCTAGGTCGTCCAGCCCGTGCTCCGCTATGTAATCCTTTATCCTGCCAACCAGCTCCCTGAGCCCGATCAGGCCGTACCTGTTCTCCTTCGGCAAGTATGACGCAGCGAAGAACGGCTTCTTGTTCGGCGTCATGAATATCGTCAGTGGCCAGCCTCCCCTGCCAGTCATCATCTGGCAGACGCTCATGTATGTCCTGTCTATATCCGGACGTTCCTCCCGGTCTACCTTTATGCACACGAACGTGTCGTTGAGCGCCTTCGCGGTGTCCGGGTCCTTGAACGACTCGCCCTGCATCACGTGGCACCAGTGGCATGTAGAATAACCTATAGACAGGAATATCGGCTTCCTGGATCTGGCCGCCTCGGCGAACGCTTCTTCGGACCAAGGGTACCAGTCCACTGGGTCGTCGGCGTGTTCCATGAGATAAGGGCTCGTCTGGCCTTTCAGGTGGTTACTCATTCCGAAGCACCGGGCGCATTCGTGATACAGTAGGATGCACTGAAGAGCTATAATACCAGCGTTTTTAAAGGCGTTTGCCCAATTACCAAAAACGAAAGCAAAGTTTATGGCTGTGGAAGTGCATCGTTTCCTGGTGTTGCTATAACTGTGATAAGGGCCGCAAGCAGGGCTGATACCGGGCAGATAACCGGGCTCTACCGGAAACTTTACGAGGGTGACGAGGGCCTAACCTTTTACCGCTCGGTCGCAAATCCAGTAAGGTTTATGGCTGCCAGCAAGGTCTTTGTCGCAATCGAGAGTGGCAGGATCGTTGGCTTTTGCTGGTGCGTTTACTATGAGCACATAAGGAACAAAGGCAGCGGTTACATCGAGGAGCTTTTCGTGGAGAGGCGCTACAGGCGAAGCGGGATTGGGTCTGCGCTAGTGAGAGAGGGCCTTCGCTTCCTTAAAAGAGAGGGCGCCATCGTTGTTTTCGTGTTCACCGGTTCGCACTCGACCGCGGCCAAAAGGTTCTACCGCGCGGTCGGGTTCAGGCGCATGAAGAGCCCAGTCTTTGTCATGGCGCCTCTTCGTGCATAGCCCAGCGCAGGCCGTCAGAGGCGCGAATGCCCCCGGCCCGTACCTCTGACTGCTATCGCCTCTATCTCGACCTCCGCGCCGCTTGGCAGTGCCGCAACCTGCACTGTGCTCCTTGCCGGGTACGGCTGCCCAAAGTGTTTCGCGTATTCGTCGTTCATCTGCTGGAATTTTGTCATGTCAGTGATGAACACCGTGGTCTTCACCACGCTATCTAGACCGAGGCCCACGGACTTGAGCACCGCTTCCAGGTTCAGCAGCGCCATGCTGGTCTGGCCTGCCATGCCGAGAGCCAGCGCATTGGTCTCAGGATCCCTGCCGATCTGGCCGGAGCATAGCACTAAGCCATCAGTCTCTACGCATGCAGAGTATGGCCCCATAGGCTTTGGCGCCCCAGCAGCGCCGTCGAATCTCGAAGGCATCTGAGCACCTGTCACCGCGTCTTGTACCGCTTCCTGGCCCTCATCACGCAGAATATCGTTATCGGCGATTGTTTAAGCGTACCCTGGAACACGGACTCCCTCATAGACTTTATGTCGAAGTCGCCGCCGAAGTAGTCCCTGACCTGCCCCATAGTGAACCTGTGTGGCCCCCAGTCGCCAGGTGTCTTGGTCGAGAAGCATTTCATAAGGTACACGCCGTCGTCCTTGAGCAACCGCCTTATCGCATGCACGAAAGCCTGCCTGCGCTCAGGGTCTATAGTGTGGAATACGCCCCTATCGTTTATCAGGTCGAACTGTGCTGGCCTGAGCCTGGTCCCGATGACATCGCCCACAACGAACTTGACCCTCACGCCCTCGCTTCTGGCCCTGGCCCTCGCCTTCGCGACCGCTATGCTCGCTATGTCTAGGCCAGTGACATCGAAGCCGAGCCTGGCCATGCCTATCGCCTGCGTTCCGGGACCGCTGCCTACGTCGAGAACCCTGCCGGTCTTGAGGCCGAGCTTCTTGATCGCTCCGGCTATGTCTCTATCAAGCCCTGGAGTGTACCACGGCAGCTCCTCGACCTTGTTGCTGCGGTATACCGCATCCCATTCCATGCCAGTTGCCTGGTGTATCGTAGGAACAACCTTATTATGCGCCATCGAATCCCCTAATAGTGCTGTGGGCTCATCTGGCCCTGCTGTATGTGCCCATATAGCTCGCCTTCTCCATGGTTATGCCCTTGAGCGCCCTGTCGATAACCGCGCGGCCGCCGCTAGCATCAATACTGTCGACGCTCAATGCATATAACGTGAAGTAATACCTGTGTGGCTTACCCCGGGGCGGGCACGGGCCACCGTAACCGCTCCTCCCGAAGTCGTTGACCCCCTGCTCGAGAGAGCCATCGTTACCCGCGCCCTCCTGAATCACTTTCGAGTTCGCCGGTATATTGAACGCAATCCAGTGCGTGAAGAGCCCCATCGGCGCATCAGGGTCGTCCATTATCAGCGCGAGTGATTTTGCACCGGATGGCACGTCATCTATAACTATCTCCGGTGAGACGTCCTCCCCGTCGCACGTGTGCCTTCTCGGTATTGTGCTTCCATGCCCGAATGCCTTGACGGTTATGCGCATGCCGCCACCATAACTAAATCGTAGCAGTCAAATTTAAGCCATTCGGTGGGCAGAACCGCAGTCACCAATCTATTTTGCTGTGAGCCATCGGCAACTGACGATGCCAGTTTCAACCATTAAATATATTGCGACAGTATTATTTAGCATAAGCTTACATAGGGTGCGGATTTACTAATGGGTGTTCCCGTCAAAAAGACGCAATGTACCTTTAGGGTGTGTCGCAAGCATGCTAATCGTAGCAACGCGGCACAATCCGCTATGGAGTACTTGATGACCTACGGTTGGGCTATCCTGATAATAGCCGTCGCCCTGGCTGCTCTTTTCGAACTCGGTACATTCAATGGTTCTAACTTGGGACCGACTGCCTGCATCGCGCAGGCCGGCTTCGTGTGCAAGAACCCGATATATACGGCAAGCGACATCACCTTTACCTTCGGTCAGGCTACAAACAAGTACTACTATGGTAATTGGATCTTCGTGGCCTCGCAGGGCGAGGCGCTCAACTCCAGCGGTGTGCCAGTAAACTTCGCAGGATCGCCGCCGCCCCATGCGGTGCAGGTAGGCTTTGGCACCAATTTCGCCCTTGTATCTGGCCAGCTTACTAACGTTGTCTTCCCTTCCAGCGATTTCCAGTACGGCGCAATACCTAGCAATCCACCGGTCGGGACACCGTTCGCTGGCTACGTCTGGCTCGGCTACTGCACTGGTCCATGTTCAAGCCCCACTGCGTACGCTAAGGTCGCCACTCTTGTGGTGCGTGCCGCAGGTGCAGGATCGTTCTCTAGCGGCTGCCCAGTGGTAGATCCGACCATATACTCCGGAAGCTGCGATGTGGTATACACGTCAGGCAGCACTGCGCTCGCAGGCGCTATAGTCACTACTGGCAACATAACGATTGACAGCGGCGCTACTGTGGTATCTAACGGAGAGGCATTCCTCTCCGGTGGTGCCTTCACCAACAACGGCGTGGTAGACACTGGCTCAGCGCCAGTCGACACTAACTTCCCTAACTCTTATGGCGGTTCGGGCGGCGGCGCCCATAACGGCGGCGGGGGCAGCGCAAGCAACGGCTTCTCGACGCTCGCCGTCGGAGGCAGTGCATGCAGCAGAAGCCGCTGCGTTGGCACTCCGGGTAGTACTCCTACACTCACCCAATCAATTGTAGCTAACAACATGGCCGCATGGCTGGCCAGCGGGGTGTGGCAGTACCTGTCCGGCGCATCTGGTGGCGGTGGAAACACAGGCAGTTCCGGTGGCAATGGAGCCTATGGCTTATACGTGCAAGCGGATAGCATAGTGCCTGGCACGATTAACGCATACGGCGGCTGCGGCGCCGGCGGCTTTGGTCAGGGCAAGTCGGGCGGCGGTGGCGGCGGCGCCGTGGTTCTGGCATACGGCACTGGCACCCTCGGCAGCACTGGCGGCGTCAACAACGATGGCGGCATATACTGCGGCGGCGCCGGTAGCGGCTCTTCTGGCGGTGCTGGCGGTGCGGGCGCGACCACTTTCTTCTCTTATGGCTCTAGCCCACCTGCTTCGGTATCATCGCCTCCAACTCCCCCGGCGCCAATCAACACCGTCTTGAACCCGGGAAGCTATTCAGGTAGCGAGAACGTTGAGTTCACATCCAGCACACAACTCTCTGGCGACATAGTCACGACCGGCAACATACTAATAGACCTTGGCGCCACCGTAACATCCAACGGGCGTAGTTTTATCGCAGGTGGCACCTTCACCAACAACGGCATTATAGACACCGGCCCCTCCAGCCAGATTAACTATCCGGACTCGTACGGTGGCTCTGGCGGCGGCGCCCATGACGGCGGCGGCGGCATTGGCCGCACAGGTGCCAATTCTGGATTATCGACCATGGCTGCAGGCGGCAGCGGCTGCAACACCTCAAAATGTGTGGCTGGTGGCGGCGGCTCCACCGCACTATCCCAATCAACCGTGGAGAGCTCTGCCGTTTCATGGTTCTCTAACGGCGTACAGCTGTACCTAGCTGGTGCTCACGGTGGCAGCGTAACCGGCGGCTCGCCGGGCGGTGCCGGCGCGTACGGCATCTACATACAGGCCAACAGCATTATACCGGGCACTATCAATGCTTACGGAAGTAACGGGCCGCAGGGCGCCGGCAGGGGCAAGTCGGGCGGCGGTGGCGGCGGCGCCGTGGTTCTGGCATACGGCACCGGCACCCTCGGCAGCACTGGCGGCGTCAACAACGATGGCGGCCTATCGTTCTCGTGCTGTGGTAGCGGGTTAGGTGGTGCAGGTGGCCCTGGTGCGCTGACGTACTTCTCTTTCGGCACAAACCCGCCAATATCGCCCTCGTCGCCGCCGACACCGTCAGTCACAATCAACTCTGTCGTGAACCCTGCTAGCTATTCTGGCCACAGCAACGTCGTCTTCACCTCAAGCTCGCAGCTCACCGGCGACATAGTAACAACCGGCAACATACTCGTGTACAACGGTGTAACGGTCACGTCTGACGGCTACGCATTCATAGCTGGCGGCACCTTCACCAACAACGGCATTATAGACACCGGTTCACCAGTGAGCGGTACTAACCTGCCAAACTCCTACGGCGGTTCGGGCGGCGGCGCTCACTTCGGCAGCGACCGCGGCAGTCTCTCCGGTAACGCGATTGCAGGCTTCTCCACCATGGTGTCCGGCGGCGCAGCCTCCAATAACAACAACTGTGGCGCCGGATGCACGCGAAGTGGCGGTAACGGCGGCTCGATGGTGCTGTCCGCATCGACAGTGCAGAGCAACGCTGCGACATGGATTGCCAACGGTATACCACAGTATCTGGAAGGCGGCTTTGGTGGCAGCGTCACGACTGGCGAGGCCGGCGGCACAGGTGCATACGGCGTTTACATACAGGCTACGAGCATAATGCCCGGTATCATTAATGCGTATGGTGGCTGCGGCATCATGAATTTCAGAGATGGAAAGTCCGGCGGCGGCGGTGGCGGCGCCGTGGTTCTGGCATACGGCACCGGCACCCTCGGCAGCACTGGCGGCGTCAACAACGATGGCGGAATCTTCTGCGGCTACTCCGGAGGGCGCGGCTTCAACGGCGGCTCGGGGGGCAATGGCGCGACGCAGTACTTCTCCTACGGGTCGAATCCACCTGTAACGCCGTAGATTTTGCGGTTCTGCTCATTTCAGTTCTTCCAACGGGTAATCCATCTCCGGTTCGACCACATCGTTGTCGTGTAACGACCTCTCCACGTCTGCTATGCGGATTGTGTGCCTAGTGGTCTTGGGCTCTAGAAGTCTGCCTATTGTGGCTATCCTGATGACGCTCCTCTTGTCCCAGACCTTCCCGCTGCGCCAGCTCCTCACAGTTATCCTGCTGTCGAAATAGTCGACTACGCTGGCCGGAGCGCGCGTAAGGCCGAGTGACTTGAGCGCCTCCACCCTGTGGTGGCCGTCTATTATCATGTACTTGCCCTTGTTTGCGCCACCGAGCATGTGCACCGCGATTGGTCTCTTGAGGACGCCATCCCTGCGTATCTCGTTCTTCAACTCTGCCACACGCCTCTTACCGACTCTCTCGTGTGGCAGCAGATGCTCTATGCGCAATATAACCACTCTGGTCCGCATGCGATACGCCGTGACGCTGGTATAATCCGCTTCTGCACGCTTGGCAAGGCGTCAATTTATTCCTTTCTTCGAGCTGTCGTGCGTACTGAGGGTAAAAACTACTAAATATGTGCCGTACAGAATCTACTTGCCAGTGGTTGGATGATTGGGAAGAAGGTTGCAGCGGTCCAGAAGCCGATACTGGCTGTCGACATAGACAGCACGATAGCAGATATAACGACGCCGCTGCTCGACCTGATAAGGAGGGATCTGGGCAAGAACGTAGCTAAGGAGGAGATGGCGCAGCGCGGCGTGGAGGAGCTTGTAGGCGATCCGGACAAGCTGCACAGGCTGCGCGAGCTCGTTTGGGCCGACCCGGACAGCATACCGCTCGTGGATCCTGACATACCAAGGATTCTGGCGGCGCTGCAGAGCAAGTACGAGATACACATACTAACCGCGACGCTAGGCGACGAGGCGACGGTAAGGCAGTGGCTTGCTGATCACAACGTGCCCTACGACAAGTACGTCCACGTGCCGCTGGAGACAGATAAGAAGGACTACACTGCAGACGTTTTCATAGACGACAATTACGTAGTCGCGGCTGAGATATCGGCTAGGAACAAGAGGGTGCTCTTGGTCAAGCAGCCATGGAACGAGGGACTGGCGAAGATCCACACGCCGCGCAACGTCACGTTGATAGACGAGTGGGGCGAGGCCGAGAAGCTGCTGCTCCAGAGCATGCTGAGGCGCTGAGGCCCGCGTCCTGCTTCTGCGTGAACAAGCCTGCAGCCATAAAGCGTTTTGGCGCGTAATCACAACATTGATTCGAATGTCTGCTGGGGAGCGTATCGCCATGCCCAGAGTTTTCCTAATCGTGCACGGCATAGTGCAGGGCGTCGGCTACAGGGCTCTCGTGTCGGGATGCGCTGCCAGGTGCGGCATCAGGGGTTTCGTCAGGAATGCCGAGGACGGCAGCGTCGAGATACTATGCGAGGCAGAAAAGGACGCGATCGACAAGTTTGTACGAGAGATAAACGTCGATACCGAGCACGGCCCGAGGGTATTCAGGATCGAGATTGGCGCAGATCGCCTCGACGACTTCAAGGACGAGCGGTACGAGGGCTTCTCCATTTCAGAGAGCGCATGAACCACAGCGCCTAACCGCGCGAGCCTGAACCGCGCTTCCTATGCGCGTATCTGACCAGCGCAGCGTCGAGTCTCATGTCGAACTCGCCGCCTAGGCTCACGCCGAGCCTGCTGGCCGCGGCCATTACCTGCCTGGAGTGCTTGGGCCTCACGTCCCACGTGCCTGGCATCTCCCTGAGGAATATGCCCACTGTCGTGTCGCCGATCCCCTTGGCCAGGGCCTTGAGCCTGAGCTCCAGTTCATCCTGCGAACCAGAAGCTGCGTGCAGCCTCTCCAGATCGCCGCCGTACTCATCCATAAGGTTCCTAGAGAGCTCCAGCAGTTTGTCCGCCGTCTTGAAGTCATACCTGGTGTAGCCGCCGCTGTCTAGTATCGAAACCAGGTCGCGCCATCCCTTCTTTCGTATCCCATTAGGCGTTCTGGCACCAGATGCAACAAGCAGGCGGTATGTCTTCTTCGCGGCAGCCTCGCTTATCGGGGCTCCGAAGAGCACGCTGGCGAGGAACCACTTGAATATCTCGCCCCCGCCCCGGTCGAGGTCTATGCCCAACTCCTCGCTGTAGAGCAGGCCGTAGCCACTAATCAGTTCCGACTTCCTCGTGCAATCGCCAATTCACAGGTTCTCTATGAACCAGTCACGAGCCAGCGTAGCCACCCTCCCGAGCTTCACAGGTTCCTCGAACAGGTGCGTCGCGCCCTCCACTACGACAAGGCGCTTCTTGCAGCCGAGCCCATCGAACGCTAGTTTGTTCAGCCTTATGGCTTCTTCATCGTTGCCTCCGACTATAAGAATGGTGGGGCGCTTCACCTTGCCGAGCCAGCCGCCTGTTAGGTCTGGCCTGCCGCCCTGGACACCATCGCCCCGACTGCCTTCTCCCGCTCCGGCGCCGCCATCGGCGCTGCAGCTGCGCCAGTACTCGCGCCGAAATAGCCGATTCTCGGGCCCCTGGCGCGCTGCTCTCCAAGCACCCAATCGGTTGCGCCCACGAGCCTCTTTGTCAGCAGCGTTGTCCCTAGCGCCAATAGGTACGGACAGGTCGCCGCTGAGCACGGCATTGTCGACGCTGATTCTCACGCCCGTCCCAGCCATGATCAAAGTTCGCAACGAAGATACATAAACATGGCGCAGGTTCTTATTTTATATCTACAAAACGATTGGTACAGTGTGCGGCGCCGCGCCTGTTTCCAGTGATCGCATGAACGAGCCTGAGTCCACAGAGTATGGCAATCAGTTCATCATAAATGATAGGCTAGAGGCCGGTCGCCTTATTGCGCAGAAACTCCGGGGCCGCAGTCTGCGTGACGCGTTTGTGCTGGCAATACCGCGGGGCGGTGTGGTGCTTGGTTATGAGATAGCGGAAACCATCGGTGCAGAGCTGGACATAGTGACGCCCAGGAAGCTGGTCGACCCGTACGAGCCGGAGCTGGCTATCGGTGCCGTGATGCCTGACGGAACGGTGTTCATCAACGAAGCAGTGATAGCGGCCAGGAAGATCCAGGACAAATACGTAAGCGAGGAAAGGGCGAGGTGCATGAAGGAAGCCATACGCAGGCTCCGTGAGTACCGCGGCGGCATGCCCCACCCTGAAATAAGGGGCCGCCTCGTTCTGCTTGTAGACGATGGTATAGCTACCGGCGCCACTATAATAGCAGCAGCGCGATGGGTGCGCAATGAGGGTGCGGCAAGGGTGGTCATAGCCGTACCTTTCGTGCCGAGCGAGACGGCAAGACTGGTGCGAAACGAGTGCGACGAGCTGGTGTGCATCGGCATGCCAGAGTCCTTCATGGCCGTTAGTCAGTTCTATCGGGAATTTCCGGAGGTCACCGACAAGGAAGTAATAGGCCTACTCGGCGCCTATCGGAGCGCGCACGGGTCACGGCCAAAACATGGTCTGACCGCGCCTTATGCGACTCCCTCACCCATCCAGCCCAGGTAGTCCTTCGAGCCACCGGCTATATCGATGGCAGTCACTTGGGGCAGAGAGTAGTTGTGCCTTTTCAGTATCTCGGCCTCGACGTTCCTGTAAGCCGATTTTGTCGTCTTGATCGTGCACTTCCACTCCGTCGCGTGCACGATTCTGCCGCGCCACCTGTAAACGCTACGCACAGGTCCGGACACCTGCACACATGCGGCAAGCCTCTTCCTGACCAGCGCGTCGGCGATTCCCTCGAGCACCTCCGCACTGTCGCTCGTTGTAGTGACCTCTATGAATGCCATGCTACCGGTTCGCAACTAAACCTTAAAGCCCTTTCCCGCCGTGCACGCGCTACCTCACGGTGGGCGCGTTCAAAGGAAAAAAGAAGAAAAAGAATTGGATGATCAGGTTGCGGTCACGACAGTTGACGCCTCCGCGCCTTCAGGGCCGGTGACGGTCACCTGGTACTGCTCGCCGGCTTCCGGCTTCACTATCAGCGTGCCTGAGTTGTACGCCACCACGCCGCTGAAGGTCAGCTTAGCGCTAGAGCCCGCAGCTATCGCGACGCCGCTGCTCCTGAAGCTGGCGCCGCTAGACGGCAGCGACAGGGTGCCGCTGCCCGAAACGGCGAAGTCTAGCGCGTTCAGAGTTTGGACGTGCAGGGCCAGATGCGCAGTTATGTTAGCCAGTATGCTGCCGCTTACGTTCAGGCCCAGGCCTATCTTACCGTGACCGCCAGCATTGACAGGGATGATGCCGGACGTGTTGGCACCGCCAGATGCCTGCGCGGCCACCGACGCGTTCACCTCAGCCTGCTGTTTCCCGTATATGAATATGTTGTTGAGTCCTGCGCTGGCGTTCGAGTTGTCCGTCACAGTTAGGCTCAGCGTGGTCACGTTGCCATACACGCCCAGGGATGCGTTGGTTATGCTTATGCTGGGTGCTGCCGCGGCCAGGTTCGCCCTCGCCTCTGCGTTCAGGCTGACCGACGCGCCCACGCCAGTGCTAGCCTCTGCGCTGACGTTGGTGACGACCGTGGCCCTAGCGGCCGGCGCCATCACGAAGCTCTCTGAGTTATTGCTGAACACCGCTGCTATCGTCGGTGTTATGTCGATTAGGATCGCCGCGCCAGTGCTCTGGTTGATCTTGGCGCTGCTCGTCACTGCGACGGTGAGGTTGCTGCTCGGCAGCGTGACGTTGTACGACGTGCCATTGACGACTATGCGTGCAGATGTTATGTTGAACCTGACCAGGTTTATCGTGGCGTTGGCTGATACGTTGGCCGTAGCTATGACCCTGCTCACGTTTGTTATCGCAGTTAGGTTGAGCGTGCCGCTACCGGCTGCGCTTACCCATCCAGAGCCCGCGGTACCGGTAGTGTGCGCCTGCACCGAGGAGTACGTCACAAGGACGGCTTGCGTGCCGGCAGGGACGTGTTCCGGATCTGTGGCCAGCACCGGTGTAGGCACGTTCTGGCCAGATGTCGAAGACACAGTAGACGACGCCTGTTGTATCGTCGAAACTCCAGGTGCCGTTGTCGTGCTCGGGCCAGATCGCGAGTTGCTTGAGAGCAAGACCGCAATCGCGGCAACTATCACCAACACGATTACTATGCCGACTATCTGCTTGGTTGCCATTATCGCACCGCAAGGAATTGGATGAAATGGTTTTTAAGCCTCACCCGGCGATGCCTGCACCGCAGCTCCATTCTGTGCGCCGCATTTTACGCCATTTTCGCATGCCGAACAAGCGATAACTGCCGTATTCATGGCCTTCCACATCGGTTCGCGCTCGTGACCTTTTATTCTTAGAACGATGCAAAGAATAAATAGCATGCAGCAAAAATATCTGCGGTGAGGAGTTGGCCGTGGCTACGAAGGGGCATGCAGACAATTCGGATGAGAAGGCTGATCAGATGGGCGAGGAGAGTAAGGCACCGCGTTTTTCTACAGGCAACATGGACGCATCTGTAGACCCTAGGAAGGACTTTTATACGTACGCCAACGGCACGTGGGTGCGCAACAACCCTGTGCCGCCGGACAAGGCCATCTGGCGCGGCAGCGACGAGCTGCAGGAGCACAACATGGACCTTCTGCATCGGATAGCCGAGGACAGCGCGGCCGACAAGACCGCGCCGGCCGGTTCGCCCGCCAGGCTTGTCGGAGATTTCTATGCGTCTGCGATGGACACTGCCAGCATAGAGCGGCTGCGCTTCGCGCCTATAGACGACCTCTGGCAGCGCGTCTCCAACATCGGTTCCGTGGACGATGTCACCAAGAGCATAACGGAGTTGCACGCCGCCGGCGTATCCGCCTTCTTCGTGGCCGGTTCTATGGCAGACCAGAAGAACAGCGCCATATACGCGATGTACCTGATGCAGGGCGGGCTGTCGCTGCCAGACCGCGATTACTATTTCAAGCCGGAGTTCGCCAAGACACGCGACGAGTTCAGGGAGCACGTCGCGAGGATGTTCATGCTCAAGGGCATACCCGAGGCGCAGGCGCGCCAGTGGGCCGATACTGTCATGTCGATAGAGACCGAGATGGCCGGCGCGAGCAGGACCAGCACCGAGCTGCGCGACGCTGAGAAGAACTACAATAGGATAGACACGGCACAGCTCGACGGCAGGTACGGCGCGTTGGCGCCCACGAGATACCTCAAGGACCTCGGCGTGCCGCAGTCCACGCAGTATGTTGTCGTGGGCCAGCCGGAGTTCTTCGATGCCATCAACGCCCTACTCGGCACTCGCAGCATAGACGATTGGAAGGTCTACCTATACTGGCACGTCCTGAGCTCTTACGCCAGCGCTCTGCACGCCGAGGTCGAGGAGGAGGACTTCGATTTCTTCGGGCGCAAGCTCCGTGGTCAGCAGCAGCAGGAACCAAGATGGAAGCGCTCCATATACGCCATCGACGGTAGCATCGGTGAAGCCCTCGGCAAGATATACGTAGAGAGGCACTTCGACGAGGCCGCGCGGCACAAGGCGGAGCAGCTCGTTGGCGATCTCATCGGCGCGTTCAGGGAGCGCCTTATGAATCTGCAGTGGATGTCCGAGCCCACGCGCCAGAAGGCCCTGGCCAAGCTCGACAAGTTCAGCGTCAAGATAGGCTACCCGGACAAGTTCCGCGACTACAGCGGCCTGGTCATAAGCGATGATGACTACGTTGGCAACCTGCGCCGCTCCGTGGCGTTCGAGCTCAAAAGGCAGACGTCGCGGGTGGGCCAGTCCGTGGACAGGAAGGAGTGGCAGATGACCCCGCCGACGGTCAACGCGTACTATGAGCCGACGCAGAACGAGATAGTCTTCCCCGCAGGCATACTCCAGCCGCCGTTCTTCGACCCGACGATGGACGACGCGGTCAATTACGGCGCGATAGGAGCCATAATAGGGCACGAGATAACCCACGGCTTCGACGACCAGGGCAGGCTCTACGACGGCGACGGCAATCTCAACAGCTGGTGGACCGACGCGGACACGAAGGCATTCGATGCTAAGGCGCATGCGGTCGTTCAGGAGTACAGCAAACAGGAAGTGCTCCCGGGCGCTTTCGTGAACGGAGAGCTCACCCTCGGCGAGAACATAGCCGACCTTGGCGGAGTGGCGATAGCCTACGACGCGCTGCAGAAGCGCCTCGCGCAGGAACCGTCAGGGCGCGTGAGCGTCGATGGCCTGACGCCAGAGCAGCGCTTCTTCATAGCGTACGCGCAGGCGTGGCGATACAACGTCAGGGACGCTGAAGCCCGCAGGCGCCTCACGATGGACCCGCACGCGCCTGACAAGGTGAGGGCAGTGATACCAGCGGAGAGCGACCCCAAGTTCGACAGCGCCTTCCCGCCAAGCAACGGTGGCGACCCGCAGCCCATGCCGCGTGTAGGGGTCTGGTAGCGCATCTAGCATCGGTATCAATGACGGCCCTGGGAAGCAGATCCACGGCGCCTGAGGCCTCGCCGTCTACCGCTGCGCCCACTTGGGTAAGCGCACGTCCAGTGCAGGCCTGGGCGCTACAGCGACTACGGCGTCGGCCACATCGACTAGCCAAGCTATACCAACTACCACGACAACATCGGCGAGTTACGCCGCTACAATTGCCGCGCTCTGAGCTCAAGGCCCTGCCAACATGAAAATGCGTATTGCATGGCATGCCGGGCAACGCCATCGTACACTGGGCCCATCGACCATCAAGTACTGCCGTCACGTACGCGGTGTTGGGCGCTCCGGCGGCCCCTATCAATAGAAAACGATGCGCTACCGAATTAACGTCGCAGGGCAGAGACGCGTTCGCCGGGGGTGCGGCCGTGGTTCTGCGTGGCGTGCGATAAGACCAGCGCATATTGTCGGCTACCCGATCGCGCGGCGTGCTTGGTGGATGGTTTGGTGGGCATGGCGCGCGAGCCCGCGTCCCAGCTTATTAGCCGGCTTCACCTTTAGGAATATCCAGCCATAGAAACAAACCTTGATAACAGGAGTGACATCCTCCTCGGGCTAAAGCCCGAGGCTTCCCCCGGAGTTTGACCCAGGGTATGTTCTCGGTTCCTTGACACAGCTTGCGGCGCCCCTTGCGCCGTAGAGGTTAGTATCTCCCCGAGCGTGACTTCGGGCATGCCCTGCCCTAGCGCGTTCGCGCACGTTTATCGCGGAGTTCACGTCCCTGCCAATCTGCGCACCGCACCTGTCGCATATGTATTCCCTGGCGGACAGCGGCATCTCCATGATGTTGCCACAGTTGCTGCACGTCCTCGTCGTGTCCCGTGCATCGACCTTTATCACTTCCATGCCAGCGTTTTCGGCCTTGTATGAAAGCATCTGCACGAAACTGTTCCATGAAGCGTTCTGTATCGACTGCGCGAGCCGGTGGTCCCTCTCCATATTCTGGATGTTCAACGCCTCGACCGCGAATGAGGTATAACTTCCGTGGACCAATTCGTTTGAGAGCTTGTGCATGAAGTCGTTCGACTGGTTCGTCACGCGGGCCCATTCCCTCTGCAGTTTATATCTCGCGGCCTGCCTCCTCTTCGAGCCCTTTCTCCTTCTCGCAATCGTCCTCTGCCATTTCGCTATCCTCTTTGCTCTTTTCTTGAAGAACTTCGGCTTCTGCACCGTCGTGCCATCGGACAGGGCGATGAAGTTGTGCAGTCCTATGTCGATACCTACCGTGTTCGTGTCCTCGATCTTCGGTGGGAACGTTTCTGTCGCAGTGGTGAATATCGCGTAATAGTACTTCCCCTCTCTCTTTATCGTCATCGTCTTTATCTTTCCCCAGAGTTCTCTGTGGAGGTCTATCTTCATCCGGCCTATCCTCGATACCCTGAGCATGTCCGTTTTCCTTTCCGTCTCGATCGAGAACGCGCCGTTATCCTGCGGGTACGTCAAAGACCTGTACCTATCCGCGGACTTGAACCTCGGGAACCCTGCCCTAACCTTCTTCCCTGCCTGCCTTTCTCTTACTCTCCTGAAGAAGTTCTGGTACGCCTTCAGTAACCTGTACTTTATTTCGCAGCGCACCTGGGAGTATAGCTGCAGATATTTCGTGTCCTTCTCTATCCCCTTCGCGAATGCGTTCAGGGATGCCATGGATACCGACCCATGCCCCTCTTTGTACGAATCCATCGACTTCTCGAGAAGGAGGTTGTAGAATTCTTTCGCAAGTACCAACTGCGACTCTATCTCGCTCTGCCTTTTTGCATCAGGATAGATCCTGAACTTATAAGCCAGTACGCGGTCCATGTTTATCTATACAGGTATGCGTTTCCAGATATTTACGCCTGTTGCGTTGGAGGGGCGATTCATCTCCGCGCTGAAGCGCGGTCAGATTTCTTGCCCCTCCAAACCACCGAGTCTTAAATATCCGACCAGAAGATTCTATCGCGGTGTAACGATGATTGACGCAAGCGAAGTGAATGCCGAAATAAAAAGAAGGGGGATGGCGCCGATCTTTACCGATGGCGTTATGGTCGGCCTGAGGCTCAGGACAAAAACAAAGAGCGGAATCAGCTCCAAAGAGCCGGTGGACCCAAGCAACCTCGATATCGTGGGCGGTTTGATTGAGATGGTCTTTGTTGATAACAGCAAGCAGCAACCCCTGGGCGTCTTCATCTTCGACAGGCAAACGGCAGAGGAGCTCAGGAATGCGCTGAACGAGACCATAACAAAATTCGACGAGTTTCTGAGGTCGAAAGACCTGTCCAGATTGATGCCCAAACACGGTGAAGAGCGCGGGGAACAGCAATCATACAGATGACATGCTCGGAGAAAGCCCCATGAACAGCGCATGCGCCTTAGAGGATAGCGGCTTGCTTATTTCAAGTCAGCCTCTTGGGCTCACCCCCGCGTAGCAACGGGCCAACAGAGAAAATCCCTGCATGGACCATTGCCCATGGGCCCGCGCAGCACTTATAGCAAGCTTTATATACGTTGAGCACATAAAGCAGTGTGAAGAAGAAATGTCAGATAAGATGCAACAGTGAGTAAGTCTTATCCTAAGTCGAGTGAATAGGACACGCGCCGAATCTGTGCGTCTCATAGCAATCCTATGAGATGCTCGAGTGTCCCAGGGATTTAGGCACTAGAAATCTGTACGTGAATGAAGTTCTTCTTCCCAAATGACATCCCGCAGCGCCAGCCCGCGACAAGCACCAACAATTAAATAAGTTAACGCAAGCCTATCGGTATGGCATCTGGCGATTGGCCGCGCATAGAGTGTTCGGATCTCGTCTACGCGCCGGCTGAGGATTCCGACATGCTGGCCAGGGTTGTCGTTGAGCGCGCGTTCGGCAGGACGCTCGACCTTGGCACTGGCACCGGCATACAGGGCATAGCCGCCGCCATGAAGGGCTGCTCGGTCACGTTCGCCGACATAAGCCATGACGCTCTCGACCTCGCGAAGCGAAACGCTGAGCTCAACGGCGTGAGCGGCGATTTCGTGCGCACGGACCTGTTTTCCGGTGTGCACGGCAAGTTCAACACCCTAATCTTCAACCCGCCGTACGTGCCATCCGCCCCATTGGCCAAGGGCAGGTACAACATGCACAGCGCGTTGGCGCCATTCAGACTCCTGGGCATAAACAAATCGAAGAGGGTCTACACCGCGCTCGACGGCGGGACGCGCGGACGGGAGGTCATAGACAGGTTCCTATCTAAGTACCAAGATTATGTTCTGGACGACCACCTTGTGCTCATGGTAGAGAGCTCGTTCAACGGCTACATGGCCGATGTCAAGCGCCTTGGTGCTGAGATAGCCGCGAAGGCGCACTTCTTCTTCGAGGACATAGTCGTGCTGTCTTTCAAGTGATCGCAGCTTCCCGCAGGCCGTGCATGAAGGCCATCGCGCCGGGCGCGTTCTCGGGCTATGTCGCAGCCATTGCAGCACGCGTGTAGGCTGTTCAAACGCCTCCCTGATACATAGCCACAAAGCGGCCACTAGCGGCATAGCAGTAATGATCGGAATAATCTCTGTTAGCCGGAATCCCCATCGAGTTGTGCCATCCGGCCTTCAGAGAGCGACATTGCACTGCCTACCTTTACGTGGGGTATCTACTGTCTGCTTCCAGCTCCAGACGACGGGCAACCCCGTTTATCCAGTCGCAGACCCCGAGGCGGGCCGCAATGGGCACCGCGCTGCCGTGCCAGCATCGAGAGTCCTGGTATTGGTACGGCCAATCTGCCAGGCATGCGGTTGCGAGGACGCGGCCGCCCCACTAATCCAGGTAGCCGAGCACCGCGCTTATGTCACCGCCATCTATGTTTACGCTCGCGCTATCGATCACGTCGCGCTTGTCAGTGTTGAACGCGAAGGAGCGGCCCACGCTCCTGAACACAGGTATGTCGTTCGTGTCGTTGCCGATGAACGCGCACTCGTCCATGCCTATCCCAGAGGCGCTGCACATCTCCCTCATGGCCTCGACCTTGCCGTGGAAATCCCTATTCGTGAACACGCCGCCTGTCAGCGCGCCGGTACCGTCGAACTCCAGCCCGTGCGCGATACTGACGAAATCGAAGTGCAGGCCGAATTTGGCCGCGAAGATGTCGTACGCGTTCCTTATCGAGCCTGACACCACAGCGACCTTCATCCCGCGTTCGCGCAACCCGGATAGCAGCCTATCGGTACCGTTGGCTGGCCTCATGTCCCTACTGAGCATGTCGTTGAGCCCCTGTTCCGTCAGGCCGTAGCGCTTGTAGAGCTCGACGCACCTGCGCGACCATGTGCTGACGTCGAACTCCCCGCTGAAGAAGGCCTTCTTGAGCCGTTCGTCCTCATCGACGCAGCCGAGCTCGTTGGCTATCAGCTCCCACACCGATGGGTATTTGTAGTGCGCCACCGTGCCGTCGAAGTCGAGGCCGACCATCCTGACCTTCATGCCATCACGTCATGCCATTTTACTTTCCTGGCATATTGTTTATAAGTTGCTGCCACGCTGGTTTACAATAAGGTCGCCTCGGCGCATGCTTATGCTTTAGAGGCGGATGGCCCAGTGACCTGCGCGTGGCATCTGCAGTAAAAGCATATGGCAGCTACCATAGAATAGATAACGCTGAAACCGATTCGAAGCGAGGTAAGCCATGTCTTCAGCTCAATCATCTCGCCTATCGGCAAATAGATGTTACGGCACAGGGCCTTAGTAAGCGCCCCGTTGATCGGCGCCGCCTCATCCCTCGTAGGAGTCGTCTATCCGCACTGCCGTATTGCTGGCGTCGTACACGTAGAGCTTGCCGTCCTCTTCCTTCTTTGCTATGTGGTGGCTGCTGTCGCAGAATGGCTTGTTCTTCGACAGGCCGCAGGCGCATATCTTGAACTCGTACTCAAGTAGCGCGGGGTCTGTGGTGAGCCTGTCGATTCCAGGCAGGTCCTTGAGTTTTATCCTGTACGAGTGGTTCCTATCGTGCCTAACGAGCCTCATCCAAGCCACCGATTATCGTGTAACATGATGCCGCGCCGCAGCGCGATGCCGCGCCAGCCGGTCTGCGGGACATATCCGGTCACTTGACCTGCCCCGACGCAGTGACGTTCCAAAACGGGTAGCGCAGGCTATGCCACGGGAACGATATTATGCCGGCGTGGGTCACGCTGCCAACCAGGTAGGCGATCGCGCTGGTCACAGACAGGCCGACAAGCAGGAGAACCATGGCTATCAGGAACGACTTGAGCAGCAGTATCAGCAGCGCGTCCATGCGCCTTATCCTCTGCTGCGCGGCCAATGCTATTACCAGTATCACCAAGCTCCAGATAGGCGCGAGCACTATGAAGATGCCGTCCACTATAGGTATCGGCACTAGCCAGTAGAGCAGCAGTACCGGGAATATGCTGAACACTAGCGCGGTGAAGGTCCTTTCGTATGGGCCGTTCCACAGTTTCAGGAAGAATTTCGCCACTATCTGATAGAGGAGCGCGTCTATGAGCAGGCTGAGCGGTATCGCTATGAACAACAGCAGTACGCCTCCGCCTACGATGACAAGGTAGCCGAAAGACGTGGCGAACGCCTGCAGCACAGTCATCGAAGATACCGGTGCAGACCTGAAGCCTAAGCCCAGCGTGACCGCTATGGAGCCTACCACAGCATAGGCTATGAACGCGAACACCGCGAGCGTGTAGTAGAGCTTGAGCGCCCCGCCCAGGTCGAGCTGCCGCTTCGCGTGTCTGCCCGGATCCCAGACTAGGCTCCACATGAACTTTAGTTCATTGGCTATTGACACGTGGTCACTTCGTAGATTAGTTGCTGGAAAGTCTTTAATAACGATGCGCATGCTGTAGCTGGCTTCATTTGCCTATCCGGATTACCTCTATCCCGAACGTAAGCGTCTGGCCCGCATAGCGCGGGTTGAAGTCTACAGTGACCATTAGTGGCGTTCACGGCGCGTATCACGCCAGGCAGCCCGCTGGATGTGTATACCGTGTCGCCAGATGCTATGGTCCTGTTTCCGAATCGCGACCTGGATATTGTGATTATGAGCGATGCGTTGACCTCACCGTAGGCCTCGGCCGGTGGCAGCGTCACATTCCTGATCTGGTGCAGCTGCATGCCTATGACGGCCTGGTCGAAGCCCGGGATTATCGATCGTGTCGCCGAGGTGTTGTTCGGGTCGTACACCGTGAAGTTGACCGGTGGGTTGCCGCCCAAGTAGCTCACGTTGTCGAAGTAAGTTCCGTTCTGGAACCTCAGCGTGTAATACGCGCTCACGTTGTCGCCCACCTGCACCGTAGCGGGTGCTGTGTAGCCCAGCGCCACGTAGACGCCTATTATTACGACCACGGCCGCAACTACCGCGACCAGCATCATCACCGACTTCGTCCTGCGCTCCGATGCCTCCGGCCTAGGTTGCGTGCCGGCTTGTGCATGTGCCGTTGCGTTGGTCCCCATCGAATCAATCAAGTTTGCACTGCTGCAATTTAATCTCTTTCCTGGCCGCGCGCCAGCTTGCCCTATCTCAAGCGGCCTATCCTACCCTCGGCGGCCTCGAGCACCGCGCCGGACTTCACAAGCTTGGCCAGCCTCTCGATATCTGGATATAGCGGCCTGTCCTTGTCGAGGAACTTAACGTGATCCCTTACCAACGCATGTGCTGCCGCTACGCCAGCGCCTGGCTTGCCTCCGCGCAGGTCGAGCGCCTGGGCCGCTGCCATGAGCTCTATGGCCACCACTGCCGCAGTATTATCGATTATCTTCCTGGCCTTGATGGCCGTGTTGGTGCCCATCGAAACGAAGTCCTCCTGGTCCGCAGCGGCCGGTATGGAGCCCACCGCCGTGGGCGTCGAGAGCATCCTGTTCTCAGTGACCAGCGAACCGGCGGTGTACTGCGGGATCATCATGCCGGTGTATATGCCGGCGCCGTTTATCAGGAAGGCCGGCAGACCTGCGCTGAGGTTCTGGTTCTCCAGCCTGTTGAGACGCCTCTCAGACAGCACAGAGAGCGTCGTTATCGACGTGCACAGCATCTCCAGGGGCAGCGCCACCGGCGTGCCCTGGAAGTTCGCTCCTGCTATGTACCTGCCGCCGTGCTCGTTGGGTATGAAGAGCGGGTTGTCAGCTCCAGCGTTCAGCTCTATCTCTACCTGCTTCCTGATCCACTTGAGCGCGTCCTTGACCGCGCCGATGACCTGCGGCGTGGACCTTATGCTGTAGGCGTCCTGGACCCTCTCCTGCTTGACGAGTATTTCTGAGCCGTTTATGAGCCTCCTGATGTTGTCAGCGCACTCGATGCCGCCATCGAAGCCGCGCAGGCTCAGCAGCTCGTGGTCGAAGGCGGCCGTGACCGCCCTGAGCGCCTCGAACGACATCGCAGCCGTTACCTCAGCGGTCTTCACGAGCACGTCGGCGTCATGCACCTCAAGCGCTCCGAGCCCTGCTATGAGGTTCGACCCGTTTATCATGGCCAGGCCGTCCCTTATCGCGTAGCTGATAGGTTCCAATCCAGCCCTGGCTAGCGCCTCCCTGCCGGGTAGCCTCTCGCCACGATAGAATGCCTCGCCCTCACCGATCGGCACAAGCATCGCCTGCGCCTGCGGCGCTAGGTCGCCACAGGCCCCCACAGATGCAGGGTACATGACAGGCGTCACGCCGCGGTTCAGCATATCGGCAACGAACTCGACCACTTCCAGCCTGACGCCTGAGACGCCCTTGCTCAGCACGTTCAGCCTGGACGCGATTGTTGCGCGGACCACATCGTCGCTGAGTGGATCGCCATAGCCGCCTGCATGGCTGTAGATGATGTACCTGGAGAACTCCTTCGCCTGCTCCGGTGTCAGAATCACCCGCGCAAGCTCCCCTATACCAGTGGTGGTGCCGTACGCTACTTCCTTGTTCTTGAACATCCTCTCCACGATCTTCCTGCTTTCCACGATGCCTGCCTTGGATTTTTCTGAGATAATAATCCTAGACTTGCCCCTCGCAATCTCGACAAGCTTCTCTATCGTGAGCGTCTTGCCATCAAGTTCGACCATTACGCCACCGTTATTTCTCAGCCGTACAGCTCTTTAATATATTAACTTACAGGTTAAGCGATCATATACTTGGTATGTCGATCCATTCGATAAACATAACAACGCCAGATGTCGATAATGTAGTGTCGCTCATTAATATGAGTTTTGGCCGGCAGCATCCGCGTGCTGCAAAAGGCGGAGAATGGATACCATCCCCTCTATGGAATGTTCGGCACTGTGCAGGCTAGGCAGGAGGGACTTTCTAGTGTAAGCGAACCTTCTCTCCTACAACAGACTGAACGAATCGGTGTCTGTGCACCAGATACCGCCAAAGTATCCTTCGAATTTGTTCGAGATTCTGGGCATGACCAAGGTGCCGATGGGAAAGTACCAGTACAGCTACCAATCGTTCTATGGCAAGTCTGAAGGCAACGTTTAAAGAGCTACTGCGCCCTAATAAATCTGGGTTTCCAGAAGCTTTCCGGAGGTCGGTGCACACTGTGTAGTGGAGAGATGGGATGGCAACAAAAGCAGCGGATAGGGGAGTAAGAACGAGCTTGGCCGAGAACCGTGCCGTGGTCGCGGCAGAGACCATCACAAAAAACGAAAGCCAAGAGGTTGAAGCGTACAAGACAAAGCTAAGGGACTCACGCGCCAAAGAAGAGAAGACCGTGAAGGCTGCAGGCGCATCAAAGGCCGCGTGGCAGGAGGCGGCCAGCACAAGCGACCATGCCATAGACAGAGTAAATAGCATAAGGCGCGACGCGAGCAAGACCATCGAATCGCCAAAAAAGAATAACAATGGACCGGAAGAGGATACGCGACATTCAGGACTGGTATTGACATTGAAGGCCCTGAAGGTCCCCATGGCAATCTGTACCATGGCCCTAGCAGCCGACAGGGTGCTGACGTACATCGCGTTGGGCAGCGGGTTTGCAGAAGTGAATCCATTGGTCGCGGGGGCGGTATCAACCCTCGGCCTGACTGGCGGCCTAGTGTTCAGCGGCGCGATTGTGATCGGCGCCGTGCTTGCAGCAAGCTTCTTGATAGAACGCTATCCGCCGCTTAAGGACAGGATAAAAAGGAATTCTGTGGCGCGGGCCCTCTTTTACGGCATCGCCGGAACAGAATCCATAGGTTCCATAAACAACGCTATGACTCTAGCGCATCTTTATCCGGCGTTCAACCTGCTCGGTATACTGGGACCATCTGCCACGATCGCAGTGCTCGGTGCAACAATGTTCTTGCCTGTCATCATATCGGTAGCACGCCAGCTCTTGAATAGCCGCAAAGAATCGAGAGGTCCGAAGGAGTACCACGACAACAGGCTGCTGGATGCCGTTGGAAATCCTGCCGCAACCTCTTTGCAGGTCTAAGGGCCATCAGGTAAGGTAACACTGGTTTGGAAACCAAGCCAGCCGCGCCCCAAGCGGCTCCTCTTGCTGGCCTAGGCGCCCTCGCGGTACCGTGCCGTTTCAGTCGTACGAAAGCGCTAGTAGGTGATACGCGTCAAGTGCGTCTAGTTTGTTCGATTATGTACCCCCATGGGCCGTAAAAATATTCAAAATGCGGCCCATGGCAGGTTGGCCGCCAGCGCCCGCATGTAGGCTCAGTCGCACTCGGCCGTGTCTGGCACCTTGAGGTGCTTCGCTCCTATGCTGGAGGCCTTCTTCAGGTTGATTTTCGCGCTGCCCTTTTTCTCTACACTGTTCCTCTGCTCTTCCACTTCCATTTGCGTTTCTTCCATGGTTTTCACCCATTATCATACGTCCAAGCCCGGCTATGCCATGCATGCTGGCCACTGCGCTGCCTTCTTGCCACGAGTCACGCTATCATCTCAGCATGCCGGAAAAGCCTCGGCAAGTTATGCTCATTGTTACCGTGTCCAAAATGCCGCCACAGGATATCGCGTTCGCCCGCAAGGGCCCACGGCTCGTGCCTAGTCTGGGCAAGCTCGTTCCTATCGCGATCGGAATCGTAGCGGTTGAGCAAGCCGAAAGAGATTTTCGAAGGCTTCGTTATCATCAACTCCCTCTTGCCGTGCTCCCTGTGCCTCAGCGTTATCACTGACGGCCTGAGAACGAGGAACAGCTGCTGGCGGATATATGGCTCGCCGTAATGTGTACCGGTGAGCGTCACTGTGTGGTGGCCCAGCCTGAAGGTGTACCTGTGCTCTGCGCGCGCGACACCGGCATATATGCGGCTAATTATTCGCTCGCGCCTTTTATTTAGCAGATCCAGCTCCCTTGTGCACCTTATATTGGACACCAGGTTGCACACGGCACTGTAAATGTCGTTGCAGTCCACCTCCCTGCCATGGTTGTCCCGAAGCCACTTGGCCTGGTTATGCATCCCGTTTTCTGTGAACAGCCTTTCCAAGTAGTCAAAATCCTGGTCACTCAGCCTCGTGTTCCCCGCCATCGCCGATTCCGATATCCGTTGCAGCCGCCAATACTCCATCAAGCGCCCTGATCCGGATAAGATGATTTGCCTTCTTAGCGCTGCGAGCACCCTGCCCTCAAGGAGTTCCTCTGGCGTATCCGCCTGCCCAAGGATTGCCATCGTCAGGTCGCCCTGCACCCTTATTACCTTGTACGGCTCCATGCACTCGGTGTCAAAACCCATTGCAGCCCTGACTGCAGCGTCGGTGCCAAGCCGCATACGGTCGTCTGATGGCAGCCTGTGGCAGAACAGCCTGCCCTTGGTATCGTCCACTCCAACTATGAAGTAAGAGAAGGAGCGGTCCGCATTGAGCGACGATATCACCAGATAACTCTTGGTCATCGTCACGTCTGTCATAGCCGATGCAATTGCTGCCATCCTGAACTCGGCATAATGGTCTGCGTTCATTGCACGCTTCTTGAAAAAGTCCTGCGCCGCAGGGTTCCTGGCCTTTGCTAGTTTGTACAGCGCGTGCAGGTCCCCGAATCCGGCTGCTACAGCATCCTCCATGACTGGCAAGACGCCATGCCGATCCCTCCCGTGATCAGCCGCCTCCACGGCGACAACATTTTTGTTTGTCATACCAACACCTACTCAATAGCTCACTGATCCAAATCTTGCGTATCCGTATCCGTGCCTGACTGTATGTAGATAACAACTGGACGGCAGTGCGCGCCGTAGTCGTCGCAGCGCTCCGGTTCGCCTCTATCGGCACCCCCCTCACCCTTCTCGTTGGACCCGGAGAGAATGTTCAAGAATATGTACAAGAACACAGCCGCGAGCACGATAACGGCTTTAGCAGCCACATACAACGTGAGCATTATGATCCTGTACAACGCTTCTTCCCGTTGCGTAAGCCCATTTGGCCGCTCCGCATAGACGATTTCGTCAGCCTCCACGGTTCGGTCCGCCCCACCAGCATCGTCGTATTTGCCCATCGAATCACCAGCATCCGGCTAGCACATCACTCGCAATACCGTCGCTGCATCGCCATCTTCTCCAACAGTCGCCAGTTCCAAAAATGTTCTAGTGTACATCAAACCACCATCAGCATGTATCGCCCACAGGCAGCCAGTCTCCGGAACACGCGGCCGATGCCAGTCGATTTAACCACCATTTTCATGCAGTACCAAAATCCACCAGCCCATCAAGCCTCAGTCACTGGCGCATACTCGTCCTCGGCCATGCCAAAGGTCCATGCTATCGCGCCTTTGCATGTGCGCGTCATAGGGTCCATCGGATTTACCCTAAGCACGCTAGTCTTCATGGTTGTTGGGCACTGGACCCTCACGAATCTGGCTGCCAGTGGCACGGCCCTTCCGGCTCTCTCGCTGTAGGCCATATCATCGCCAAGACGCGCCTCGATGAGCTGGTAAGTCAGCGGCTCTCCCATACTGTTCTTCGTGTGCGTCTCGTCCAGGACTACGTAACCAACCTGCTTCAGCACCCTCTCCCAGCCAATGTACCGCATGGCCACACTGATTGTGGTGCGATCCTTGAGCGCCATAACCTCCTGCGCTGTTGCAGAGCGTTCCCTGAACACCTTCTTCCACATACCCTCGTCGAACGGCACGCCGTGTACGCGGTACTGCTTCCTGCCATCGCCCCACATCAGTGCCGGGCCCTCTACCGATTGCAGCCTGTTTCGGTCGTCGAACAGCGCTACGGTGGGCGCCCTGCACGCCACTACCGCAGACTGCAGGAACAGCACGGACCACAGGTCGGCCTCGAACAGCCTTAGGTATGACCCCAACCCAGAGGTGGAGACGTTGAGCTTCGGCAGCACCTCGTTTTCAGGATCGACTAGGCTAATCACTCTGCGCAGCAACTTTATGCTGGCGACATCCAACATGCTGAGCGGTGCGTAACCCGAGCCTGCCATGAAATACCGCATGCCATTGTCATGCACATATTTCCGCACGTCGCGTTCCACTATCTGCCCGATAATTTTGGCAAGCACGTTGTGCCGCAACTCTTCTGCTAGCTTCTGGATCACGCGCCTGCCGCCGCACAGAAGGTAGAGCGCTCCAAGATAGTCCGCATATCCGCGCAGGTACGCAAGCCCACCATCGTATTCCTGCGGGAATGCGTAATCAACGTCGCTCAGGTTGGTTATGCTCGTTGGCAGTAGCTCGCGCCTCCAGAGCTCATCCAACCTGTCCTGCATCTGATATGGGCTGTCGCACATGATGACGGCAGGCTGCACCACCTTTTCGTAGCCAAAGGCGGCACGAGATCCCGCATCTGGGCGCGCCTGGTAAAGATCAGTCACGCACTGCATTATCTCGTAGTCGTGCAACCGCTTTCCGCGGCAGCTCTGACTACTGTAGGACCTCGCTACCTCCGCTGCAAGCGCGTTGACCTCCTCTTCTGATAGCTTCCTGGCCGCCATTCGAATCACACCGGTGCAGCTAGTCCCCTGCAGCCTCCCTGCTCCCTGGCAAGTACTCCTGCTGCAGCACGACCTCGTAGGTGCCCTGCGGGATGACCATCTCGCCGTGCTCCTCGTGGACCAGCCTGCCCTCCCTCTCTACCTGCACTACCTGCATGCCATCCTCGGTCACGTACACCTTCGCGCCCTCGATCCTGTGGCTGTGTCCCGTGGCCTCGCCCCTAGCCAGCACGTTGTCCTTCTCCTTCAGCCCGGCCAGCGGTATCTCCTTGGCCACCAGCAGCACGTCGCCCTGCCTGTACATCGTTGCCATTTTTCCACCATTTTATCGCGATCTGGAGTATCATATAAAATTATACTGTATCATATATTTACATACAGTTAAGTTTTTTATTGACTAGGTGATATTTAAGCTTTACTGTTCAGAATAGCTACTATGGAAAAAACAGCCACGCTCATCGCGACTTTCTGGAACGTGAAGCCGTTCCTGCCCGCTGTTCTGAAGTTCGCGCCCAGGAAGGTCATACTACTGATTGCAGGGCCCGACGACAAGAGCATGGAGGCCAACCTCGACGCGGTCAGGACCACGTTCAAGGACACGTTCGCTCTCGAAAAGGTGAGGATGCCGATGGACGACATCTATGAGCAGGCGAAGAAGACAGTAGAGTTGATAGACAGGGAGGCCACCCCAGAAAATCTTGTCGTTGTGAGCGTGGGTGGCGGCTGGAAAACGCTCACCAACGGCGTCCTCTACGGTTGCTACGCGAGGCCGCAGAGGGTGTACCGGATAGTCAGCAACACGAAGAACCTGGACGGCGTGATAGAGCTGCCCAGGCTGAGCTACAACCTCACGCCTGCGAAGAAGGCCATCCTGATGAAGGTGGCTGGCAGGGGGAGCAAGTCGATAGCAGAGATAGCGAGCGAGCTGCACAGATCGAGGGCTATGACGTACGCATACCTGAGGGAGATGCGGGACGATGGCTATGTCGACGAGAGCTTCGCGGTGACCGATGCGGGGAAGCTGGCGCTGCTGTAGGATATGCCATTATGATAGCCTGCCGGTTGGTCTTCGGCGCACGCGTCGGCTAGCGTGTCGAAATGATCACATCTATCGGGTTTTAATTGGCTGGGGTAGAATGTCGTATAGCCGCTCGCTGCCCCCTTCGGCTCAGGAAGTGGTGGTGCAGGTGCGCCGCTATCGTCGCTATCACAAAAAGGATCCACACAGCTCCTACAAAACCTTCTAGAACCGGTGCCTTCACGTACAATAGTGGACCAATCGGGAACAGCCACAGGACAAGGAACGCAGCAACCCATTTCGACCGCAGCCAGTCAAACACCATTATCACCTACGCAACGGATGCAGAATATTGAACAGCAATTCGTCGATGATATATACCGGAACGAGTTATATAAGACTAACCAAATGTTAACCCAATTCCCAGATCTTACCGATATGGCGGCCGCATCTGCCAACTTGTATACCAATCATTCTTCGTCTTCAGCTACAATGGTAGCATATTACAACGAACTTATGAGTGACAACACCAACGTAACGAATTCATCGCAATTCGCTTCCGCGTCAACGGTAACGCAACCTTACGGCAATGTACCATATTTCACGGTAACTACATCACCTGGCGCGCCGTTCCAATCGAATTCGCAATCGGTCTACATGGGCCCAAATTATCCTGTGCCGGTCAGCGGACCTAGTCTTTACCAACAGTATATCGCGCCCGCAGCCGCAGCCGTCGGTTCCGGTCTTACCGAGTTGGGGCAGCTTGCAATGTCGCCATTCGTCCCTTCTTTCGGCTCAGGAAGTGGTGGTGCAGGTGCGCCGCTATCGTTGCTATCACAAAAAGGATCCACACAGCCGCTTCAAAACCTTCAAGAGCTGGAAAATTTATATCAAATATTGGCCCAATCGGGAACAGCCACAGGACAAGGAACGCAGCAACCCATTTCGACCGCAGCCAGTCAAACACCATTATCACCCACGCAGCAAGCGCAGAACATCGAACAACAGTTCGTCAATAATATATACCGGAACGAGTTATATAAGACTAACCAAATGTTAACCTAATTCCCAGATCTTACCAATATGGCGGCCGCATCTGCCAACTTGTATACCAATCATTCTTCGTCTTCAGCTACAATGGTAGCATATTACAACGAACTTATGAGTGACAAAACCAACGTAACGAATTCATCGCAATTCGCTTCCGCGTCAACGGTAACGCAACCTTACGGCAATGTACCATATTTCACGGTAACTACATCACCTGGCGCGCCGTTCCAATCGAATTCGCAATCGGTCTACATGGGCCCAAATTATCCTGTGCCGGTCAGCGGACCTAGTCTTTACCAACAGTATATCGCGCCTGCAGCCGCAGCCGTCGGTTCCGGTCTTACCGAGTTGGGGCAGCTTGCAATGTCGCCATTCGTCCCTTCTTTCGGCTCAGGAAGTGGTGGTGCAGGTGCGCCGCTATCGTCGCTATCACAAAAAGGATCCACACTCCCTCTACAAGACCTACAAAGAACGCTTTTGTACCAATTGCTACAATCAACGGGCCAATCGGGAACAGCCACATGACAAGGAACGCAGCAACCCACTTCGACCGCAGCCAGTCAAACACCATTATCACCCACGCAACGGATGCAGAATATTGAACAGCAATTCGTCGATGATATATACTGGAACCAGTTATATAAGACTAACCCATCGCTGGCGCAGCTGCTCGGTTTTACGAATACTGCGAACGCCAATATAGTTTCCCCTGTCTATGATTTTGTTAATGCCGTTCTTAAAATAAACTCTCAAAACCCGTGGGCGAACTTCGCACCGCCGAACTACGTAGTGAACGCATACCAAAACACACTCTCGAAGGCGCGCAAACGATAGTTGACTTCGTACGTCAACACACGCAAACTAACATTCCTGTCCTCTGGCAGCTTGATGAACTCTATGGTGCAATGCTGCCGCCTCGTAACGGCAGCGTTGGCATCGCTGTACGTCTGTATCGTCGCCAGACCAACCCAATGTCGGTGCGCTGCAGACGCTTATGCCTCTCGGCACCATTGGTTCTATCGGCTTACCGTTCGCAAACCAGATCGCTATGCTCAAGTGTGCAGAACCGTTTGCTGGCAAGTATACGCTTTGTTATACCAGCGCCAATTCTCCGTTTGACAAGCCGATTATCATGGAGGAAGCGTAGAATGCGCTGATAAGCAGTACCAGGTGCTACATTCGGATCCTTTGCAGTATGGCAGCTCATCCCAGCTCCTTCCTGATCGCTGCGAACAGCATCTCGTCGCTCTCCTTGTCGAGCACGGCCCTGGCAAACGCCTTCGGGTCCTTTATGTAGCCGATGAACTGCCCGATGTCCTTCTCGAAATTCTTCAGCAGCACAGCGCCAGGCTGCTTCGCATCAAGCTCGAAGTCCAGCCTGCCGGTGTTTATCTTCCCCTTGAGCCCCAGGTAGGCTATCGCCACGTCTATCTTGCCCTCATCGACACCGTGATGCCTCGAATAAAGCCGCTTGTACACAGCGAGCTGCTTCCTGTGCTCCGTTGCGTAGTCAATAGTCCTGTCGGTCTTGTAGTCCACAAGCAGGCACCTGCCATCGTCGCACCTGTACACCGCGTCGATGGTGCCCTTGAACTCCATGCCGTCGCCGTCAGTCACGGCGAAAACATCATGCAGCGGCATGGTTATACTCTCCTCTGCAGCTATCTGCTGCGCCTTGTAGGTATCCTTTATCTGCCGGTCTATTGCGGCTATGTTGCTTAGATACCCCTTGTCCTCACCTGCGACATGCTCAGTCCTCAGAGTGCCCCTGAACCTGGATTCAGCCATCTCATGTATCCTGCTACCGATTGTCAGCGCAGCTGCGAACCTAGGCACCTTCAGGATGCGGTCCTTCAGGAATCCGTACGGATCCTTCGAATCGCTTACGAGTGAGTACGACAGCTTGCCCACGTCCCCGAAGTACGCCGCTATGAGCTCCATCAGCCAGTCGTCCTTCCTCCTCAGCGCCTCCTTGGCCCTCTCGTAATCACCTGCAACGAACATGCTATAGGCGCCGCTGTAGCCGTCCGCTACAGGCTCAGGTTCGTCGTCCGCGGCATCGGCCACGGATGTGGACAGGCCGTCGATGGCGTATTCTGCCTGGTTCTTGGCGTTGGTGATTATGTACAGGCTGCCCCTGGTCCTGGTGAAGGCCACAAAGTCCACCCTGAGCTTCTCCTCCTCAAGCTCCTCCCTCACGTCCTTGCCGGTGACCGACTTTATTATCGCATAGACTACAGCGTCTATGAAGCTGAAGCTGTCCCTGGTCTTCTTGGGCGCGTATACGACATCGCCGAACTCCAGGCCCTTGGCCTTGTGGACCGTCGTGAGAACCAGCCTGGCATGCCTGCCTATCGGCTCGTAGCTCTCCTCCGTCACCGCGAGGTAGTTGAAGAGGTCGTCCCTGGTGGGCCTCTGCACCGTCTCGAAGAACTCAGCTATGTTCCTCTGCAGCGCCGACGCGGTTATGAAGCCGTCCCTGCCCATCGACACACTTACCGGCAGTATCACATCCGGGAAGAGCCTCCGCACCGACGCGACGTCAGGACAGTTGTCCCTGATGCGGAAGAACGCCGGCGCCATCTTCCTCATTTCGCTGATGGAAAGCGCCTCCTCGCTGTGCTTCTCGGACACTGCGAAGGCCTCCTTCAGCGGCACCCCCGAGAAAGGCGTGAACAGCGCCGCGATCACCCTCTCCGGGTCATCGTAGAGGATGCCCCTGAGGAACCTGATCACCTCGTCCCTTGCGTTGCTCGAGGTGGCGTTGCTCACCGTGCTCGTGTACTCTACGCCCTTGGAGTCGAGTATGCGAGACATCCTGAGCAGTTGGCCGTTGGTCCTGGTTATTATGGCCACAGAGCCGGCCCCGCCGGACTTGAGGAGGGAGAGCGCCTTCCTGACGCAGGCGTTCTCCTGGTTGTCCGTGACTATCACCTGGACCTCGCCCCTTTCCTTCCTCTCGCTCTTCAGGCCCCTCAGCTCCGCCTCGTAACTCCCATCAACGGTGTTGGACAGGAAGTGCGCCTTTGCGTAGTCGAGCACCTGCTGCGGGCTCCTGTAATTCGTGAGAAGCGTCTTCCTATCGGCGCTGGCAGCGCTGAACCTGGCGAAGTTGCCCACGCTGCCGCCCTGGAAGCCGAATATTGCCTGCTTCCTGTCGCCGACGAGGAACAAGCTGTCGCCGCTCTTGCTGGCGATACGGGCTTCGAGGTCGTTAACGTCCTGCAGTTCGTCTACAAGAACATGACCATAGTGCCTCTTGCTCCTGTCGTGGCTTTCCACGAACTTGATGAGCAGGTCGTTGTAGTCTATGTAGCCATCAGGCTTCGACCTTTCGTAATCATCGAAGGCCATGACGAAGTAGCCGAGGAACTTCTCGTTCTCCTCGAGGGTGACGTTGGTTATCCCCTCTTCTTCGTATATCCTCCTGAGCTCCGGCAGCACCTTTTGCTGGTCTATTTTCATTGGCAGTATGCCGAAGCTCTTCAGGTACCTTATGGCGTTCTCGGTCTTGGGCACTATCTCCTCTATGATGTAGTCGTTGCCGTAGTTGAGCGCCCTGTTCCGCTCGAAGCTCTTGTATATGGAATACCGGACAGCGTTGTTGCCTATGATTTGGTATTCCCCTTCGACTTCCTGCAGGTAGTCTAGGGCGTAGCTGTGGAACGTGTGTACGCTTATCTCCTGCGCCTTTACGTCCTTGAGTCCGGCCTCCTTTATCCTGGTATTGATCTTGTCGCGCATCTCCTGCGCGGCCTTGTTGGTGAAGGTTATGCAGAGTATGTCCTTTTCTGGCACGCCAGCCTTTAACAGCTCCACTACCCTGTTGGCGAGCGCGGTCGTCTTGCCGGTGCCAGGGTTGGCGACGATGAGGGTGTTATTAGGTGGTATTTTGGGTGGCATGAGGGATGATAAGATAAGAAAGTATTAATTTTTGACACCAACTAGAGAAACCAGGATGGGTGTTTCCAATTGAAAGTCAGGTCAATTTGAAACATCCGCATATTATAGCCAACCGCAAAAGTAATTAGACTTGGAAGCTTAATAACGCCTCTATAGGGATTAGGGAGGCAACGCGTTTCACCACATCGGGTTTCAGACGCCGCACGAACCAACTCAACTTCATTGCGA
>JAKATK010000004.1 GCA_021827995.1 Microcaldota archaeon
GGCCGTTCTTGTACGGGTGCCCGTACGCTCTTGCAATCCGCGCCACGCGCGGAAGCAGCACAGGTATTTTATCCTTCAGTTTCGATATTTCCATGTTTGTCGACTAGGCGGGAGGTCGCCGTCCGCACACAACGGGCGGCGCCTCCGCTAAGGATTGTAGATATCTACCAAACAGACAGTCGCCTGTAGAAGGTCTGCCCGCCCACAAGTATTATGATGGGAAAACGTAAGGCGCTTTCGGGTGTACGGGCGCGGTATTAAATTTTCAGCATCCTATCGGGTCAATTGGAAACACCCTTAAGTTATTAAACTCTTACATTCCCAATCTTCTCATGATGGGGATTGGAAGCTCGCAGGTTCGCAATTGCCGGTCAAGGACAGCGGACGTGCACAAAGCGCAGTCGGCAATGGAGTATCTCATGACCTACGGCTGGGCCATCCTGATCATAGCTGTAGTCCTCGCAGCGCTCTTCGAACTCGGAGTCTTCAACGGCTCGAACCTCTCACCACAGGCCTGCATCGCGCAGGCCGGCTTCGTATGCAGGAACCCCGTATACACCTCCAACGGCATAACGTTCGCGTTCGGCCAGACCACTGGCAGGGACTACTACGGCAACTGGGTCTTCGTGGCCTCGCAGGGCGAGGCTCTAAATTCCAATGGCGTTCCTGCCGGTTTCTCTACGAACACCGCGGTGCAGGTCGGCGGCCCCTCCGACGTACTTATACCCGGCCAGACGGTCCAGGTTGACTTCCCTGCGAACGACTTCCAAACGGGCAACGTACCGGACAACCCGACGATAGGCACTCCGTTCGCCGGATACGTCTGGCTAGGCTACTGCCTTAACCCGTGCACATCTCCAACAGCGTACTCGAAGGTCGCCACGGTAACGATTAAGTCTACGGCAGGATTATCTGGACCTACCAGTACCTCAACAACCAGCACCTCTACATCAAGCACATCTACTATATACACGGATCCTGCATTCTGCTCAAGTTGCACCGGTGACATAGTGTTTGATGGCAGTATGCCGTCCAGTGGGCTCACTGGCGATATTGTAACGACGGGAAATGTAGTTATAGAAAGTGGCGCAACACTTTATACAAATGGATTTTATATAGTCGCGGGCGGCACATTCAACAATGGCAACGGTGGCACCGTGATTACTGGGTATATTCCTAGTAGCGGCGGAGCGGCACTTTCTGGCGGAAGCGACAGCACGGGCAACCCAGGAACAAACTATCCGAATTCCTTTGGCGGCGGAGGCGGCGGGGGAGGCGGTAGTAATATGTGCTGCTCTGTCTTTAGTCAAAATAATGGAGGAAACGGGGGCTATACGGCTAATTCTTTAGATTTTGGTGCGGGTGGCCAGACTTCAGTATACGGATGCCCCAACTTCTGTGGCGAACCAGGCACTTCCACGGCCATGCCAAGTATGACCAGAAGCGATATTTTAACATGGACGGCAAGTATGGACACTTATCTTGTAGGGGCTGGGGGCGGAAGCGGTGGAACCAATCAGTGGTACACATCGGATAGCGCGGCGGGCGGCAATGGTGCTTATGGGGTATACATTCAAGCCCATGACTTGATAGTGGGTAATATTTATGCAAATGGCCAAAATGGCGCTCCAAATCCAACCACGGGTTGGGCGGGGAGTGGTGGAGGCGGCGGGGGAGTTATATTGTTGGCGGCGTATTCAAGCGCAGAATACACTCCTGGTACGGAGGAGGTTAATGGTGGCAGTGGCGGTGCGGCTGGTCAAACATATAATTGGGGAGGCAACGGGGGGAATGGTAATGCTCCGCCGGTGTTTTATTACGGTAGCAATACCCCGATAACGCCTTGATTTTTATCGCATGCACTGAAAGCGGTGTACCGCGCCCGCGCAAGACCGAACGCGAGCTTATGCGCGCTTACAGCTGCGCGGCATCGGACTGGCTCGCGAGAAACAACCGCACTGTTAAAAAGGTTTTGAACTAAAGCTTATCGTTACCTGAGGTGTGTTGTTGGGAAGCATCCCACGCAAGTGGAAGAAGAGAGGAAGGATGCGCTGGAAGTGGAAGAAGAAGCGCAGGAAAAGGCTGAAAAGAGCACAGAAGCGCAGAGTGGGCGAGGTATGATGGCCTGCTCTGTAGCGGCTCCTGGCTGATCTACCGACAGGACTTGCGGTGTATCGCGCCGAACCATGAGCGTGAGCGCGGCACGTCAAGAATCATGCTGCATGAGCACCAAATGGTATAAATATGTTGATTGCGAGTTTAGACGCGGTTGCGCGTTGCATGACATGCGCTGTTTGCGCGCACCGCTCCGGTTACGCTAAGATCTTAAGGGATGGTTTCTATGCCTGAAGAGTTGAATCCGTTTAAGGAGGCACAGCAGCAGCTCGACGAGGCTGCGGAGATAATGAACCTCGACAGGGAGGCTCATGCGCTGCTCAAAGAGCCAAGACGCACTATAATGACCAACATACCGGTCAAGATGCGCGACGGCCACACAGAGGTCTTCCAGGGCTTCAGGGTGCAGTACAACGATGCCAGGGGACCAGCGAAGGGCGGCATAAGGTTCCACCCGCAGGAGACCCTGGACACGGTGAAGGCGCTTGCGGCCTGGATGACATGGAAGTGCTCCCTAGCGAACATACCGTTCGGCGGCGGGAAGGGAGGCGTCATATGCGACACCAAGAAGATGAACGAGGCCGAGCTAGAGGCCCTATCTAGGGCTTACATAAGGTCTATTGCGCAGTTCATAGGCTCTGAGAAGGATGTGCCTGCGCCTGATGTGTACACCAACCCGCAGATAATGGCCTGGATGTTAGACGAGTATGCGACGATAAAAGGCCACAACGAATTTGCCATGATAACCGGCAAGCCGGTTGACCTGTGGGGTTCTGAGGGCAGGGTAGACTCGACGGCACTTGGCGGCATGTTCGTAATGAGGGAGGCCGCGAAGCGCATGAAGATAAACTTGAAGAGGGCTACGATAGCGGTGCAGGGCTTCGGCAACGCGGGCAAGTACGCTTACGAGCTGTCGAAGGAGCTGTTCGGATCAAACGTCGTTGCGATAAGCGACTCGCAGGGAGGCGTTTACGACCCGGAGGGGCTCGACCTGGACAAGTTGGAGAAGGCGAAGAAGGCGACAGGCAGCGTGGACAGCTACGAAGGCAAGAACTCCAGGAAGGTCAGCAACGACGAGCTGCTGAAGCTCGACGTCGATATACTAATACCGGCCGCGATTGAGAATCAGGTAAGGGGTGACAACGCAGACAAGATCGAAGCTAAGCTGCTCCTTGAGCTGGCCAACGGCCCGGTAACGCCTGACGCGACTAGGATACTCTTCGAGCGCGGCGTAGTGGACATGCCAGACTTCCTTGTAAACAGCGGCGGGGTCATAGGGTCTTATTTCGAATGGCAGCAGAACGTGAGCGGCTACTACTGGGACACGGAGAGGTTCCACTCTGAACTGGACCGCTTCATAACCAAATCGTTCAGGGACACGATGGACATGCAGAAGGACTACGCATCGAAGGGCAAGAAGATACCGGAGAGGATGGCAGCATACGTGATAGCAGTAGACCGCGTGGCCAGGGCGATGAAAGCCAGGGGCTGGTACTAGGCCTTGTCGAATAGTGCGCACCAGTCCTTGAGCTCGCTGGTCACGATGTAGCGTGACTTCCTCAGCTCTGCCACGTTCCTGCAGCCGGTCACGAACATCACGCTCTTGAGCACGAAGATCACGTTTTCCAGGTACTCCCTGACCTTCGCGCTTGACACTGTGGCCGGGCGCAGCAGGGGCCACGCCATCGCGCACAGGTCTGCGCCCATAGCCATGGCCTTAGCTACGTCAAGGCCTGTGCGCAGCCCGCCGGAAGCGACTACAGGGATCTTTACGGACCTCCTGACGCCGTAAAGCGCGGCCGCGGTCGGTATGCCCCAGTCCCAGAGCATATTGCCAGCAGCGAACCTGAGCGTGTCACCGGCTTCCTTGGCCCTGTAGGACTCAACGCCTGGCCAGCTGGTCCCACCCGAGCCAGCTACCTCGATGGCGCTAGCGCCCACAGCCTCGAGGCGCCTCGCGACCTGGTCGGATATGCCGCTGCCGACCTCCTTTACCACCACCGGCTTGTCGAGCCCCGCTATTAAATCCTTTATCTTAGCTAGGACACCGTTGTATTCAGGTTCGCCCTCAGGCTGAATCAGCTCCTGCAGCGGATTAAGGTGCACGTACAGTGCATCCGCGTCCAGCATGGTTATGAGCTTCTTGGCCTCGCCCAGGCCAAGCCCGTGAGAGAGCTGCGCGCCGCCTATGTTTGAACCAAGGAATATGTGCGGGCCTGCCTGCCTCGCCACAGAATAGGTATCCGCTAGAGACTTTGTCAGTAAGCCTGCACGCTGGCTGCCGACCGACATGCCTATGCCCAGCTCCTCGGCAGCCTCGGCGAGGTTCCTGTTTATCTTTTTTGATATCTGCGCGCCGCCGGTCATGGCGCCTATCATTATGGGCGCGGAGAACTTGTGGCCCAGGAACTTCGTGGACGCGTCTATGTCATCGAAATCTATCTCTGGCAACGCATTGTGTACAAGGCGCACGTCGCCGAAAAGAGTTGAGCCTTTCCTGGCCTGCACAGGCCTGTCTAGGCAGAGACGAACGCCCTCCTCCTTGCGCCTCTCTACAAGAACGGCCTTGGCCCTGAGCTCTTTGGAATCCATTGTTATCGTTGTGATATCTCTCATCAGCAATTTTAACACTTTTCATCGGCAGCGCGCAGTGCCGTTCGAACCGACAGCGCTGGCGCAACAGAGTAAGTATTTTATTCCGGCATTAACCCAAGGGCTAGGAAGGGGCTGCTGACTTACAAAATGGGCCGTGAACGCTATGCCACGCACTGCGCCACAAAGAAATGGCAAGCTCGTGATTGTCGACTTCGACAACACCCTCTTCTTTACCGACAGGTGCAACGCCATGGCCTCGAAGGAGCTTTTTGGTAGGGCCATGAGCCTGAAAGAGATCAGGGCTCTGCAGCGGGCAGACAAGAGCAGGGTCTATGCACTGTCGTTTTCCAAGTATGCGCACCTCTGCATACCGAATGCGAAACTGGTTCGTGCCTTAAGGGCTGAGAACACGGCAAAGATAATAATACTGACTGCAAAGAGCCGTGAGTCAGAGCCAACTGTGCTGCGCCTGTTGAGGAAGTACGACGTCAGATATGACAGGATGATACTGAGACCGAAGAGAGAACTATCGAAGAGCGACGAGGGCTGGAAGCTAGAAAGAATAAGGAGCTTGTCAAGGGGCTTCGAAACAGTAGAGCTGTACGAGGACAAAAAGGACAACATAGCGTACATTTTGAACGGCATTAGGCGGCGCGGCGTCAGTGCTTTTCTTGTAAGACCTGGCAGCATTACGCGCTCAGACGGCTACTAGAATAGTTGGGTTGCACCGCGTAGTCGCGCAAACGCTCGTGGGATTTCTCCTCCTTTTAACAATATGCTTGGTCCTTCAGCCCTTAGCAACTGCGAGTGGTACCAACCTGGCTACTATGTTGGATATCTTGGCGCCAGCTACGCAGGCGACCACCTCGTCGACATCCTTGTAGGCCCACTCCGCTTCCTCGCTGACAAGGCTGCGGTTGTGCACCCTCAGCTCTACGCCTTTGCTGGACATGGATCCGAGAGTCTTCGCTGCCGGTATTTCCCTTATCGCCTGGTGCCTTGACATGAGCCTGCCAGACCCGTGGCACGACGACCCGAAGGTCTCGGCCAGCGACTCAGACCTGCCGGACAACACGTAGCTGGCGGTCCCCATGCTCCCGGGTATGAGCACCGGCTGCCCGTGGTCCCTATATGCCCTTGGTATCTCGTCCCTGCCCGGACCGAAGGCCCTGGTGGCACCTTTCCTGTGCACAAGAAGCTTGTGCCTCGCGCCATCGACCACGTGCTCCTCTTCCTTCACTATGTTGTGGGCTAGGTCGTACAGGAGTTCCATGCCGAGGGCGTCCGCGCTCTTACTGAATGTCTGCTCGAAAGCCTTGCGTATCGAGTCGGTCATCACCTGCCTGTTCGTGAAGGCGAAGTTGACCGCGCATCGCATTGCGGCCAGATAATCGTCGGCTTCTCTCGACCCTATGGGCGCGTAGCTCAGCTCGGGATCCACGAGCTTTATGCCGTTCTTCCTCTGGTACTCAGACAGGCGCTCAAGGTAATCGCTGCATATCTGGTGCCCGTAGCCGCGCGAACCGCTATGCAGCATCACGACGACCATGCCCTCGTGGAGGCCGAATGCCTTTGCCATTGACTGGTCCGCGACCTTCTCTACCTTCTGCACCTCTAGGAAGTGGTTGCCCGCGCCCAGGGTGCCCACCTCGTGCAGGCCGCGCTTCTTCGCGAAGTCGCTCACCATGTCAGGATCAGAGCCGCTGATGCAACCGCTCTCCTCCATGTGCTCAGCGTCCTTCGCAAAACCGTAGCCCTTGCTTATCGCGAACGGTGCGCCCTCTAATGCGATTCTATCGAGATCCGATGCCCCCATGCCGGTGTTCATCCTGCTGCCCACACCGCTGGGCACGCTCTTGAACAGCGCATCGGCCAACTGCCTTATATTGGGCTTGAGGTCCTTCTCGTCAAGATTTGTTTTTATTATCCTGACGCCGCAGTTTATGTCAAAACCGCAGATGCCAGGCGATACTATGCCGCCGACCGCATCGAAGGCTATGACGCCGCCTACCGGAAAGCCGTAGCCCTCGTGGCCGTCAGGCATTACCAGCATGTCGCCGACTATGCCTGGCAGCGTTGTCGCATTCACGGCCTGCTGCAGCGTCCGGTCTCTCTCCATGTACTTGGCTATGTACTCGTTGGCGTATATCCGCACATTCGTGTTCATACCCCTGTTGGTATCCCTCCGCACAATAAGCCTGCAGTCATCAATCCTCTCTGGCATTTTAGCACCGAAGCATATAGCAAACGCGGTAGATATCCAAGTAGCTGTTTATATTCCTGTGCCAGCGCGCGCCACACTGCAGAACGGCGCGATTATCGCATAGGCATCCGCCTTGACCGCAAAAAGGGTTAAAGGATTTGCCGTACCATGCTTTGTATGCCTGCACGTGAGCACACGGTCAACGCATTCGTAGTATCCGGAAATCCGTACAACGAGAGCGAAGCAGCGAAAGCTGCGCACGCCATATTCTTGATAACGCAGAGAGATTATGGTAACGAGGCGGCAGTGCACTTAGACTGCGCAGGTCCGAAGCGCGTGCGCACGGAATGGCCGCGTGTCGAATACATGCTGGGCGAGGCACTCGAAGCAGGCGTCGTGAACTGCGCGTGCGGCTTCCGCGCGTCACCAGCATCGATGGACGCCGAGGACCATATTACTGCAAGGTCGAGCTGCGTGACGCTTCCTTTTGGATGAGAACGCGTATATAGCTGTATCAAAATCTATAAAGAAATGTTATCCAGTATTCGTGGTGTAGCGCTAACCGGTGGTTAAATGGCGAACAATGCAAGCGATATAAGAGAAGCGAGTCTTTCGAGTTTCAAGCTTTCCAGCGGCAAAATGGTATATTACCATTCGCTGCCGTACCTAGAAACGGCTGGCATCGGCAAGGTCTCGCGTCTCCCGTTTTCGATGCGCGTTGTGCTGGAATCGCTGCTCAGGAACGCGGATGGCGGGGCGGTCGCGCGCCGTGATGTCGAGGCCCTGGCCAACTGGAACGCCAAGAAGCCGGCGGATGCGGACATACCGTTCAAGGTCTCCAGGATACTCATGCAGGATTTCACCGGGGTGCCTGCGGTCGTTGATCTCGCGGCCATGCGTGATTATGCGGTCGCACACGGGGGCAAGCCCGACACGGTGCAGCCTGGAGTGCCGATCGACCTTATCATAGACCACTCGGTGCAGGTGGACGCGTTCAACACCGCCAACGCCATAGAGATAAACCAGGAGAAGGAGATGGAGCGCAACAGGGAACGCTATCTGCTGCTCAAATGGGCGCACCATGCCTTCGACAACCTGAGGGTGTTCCCGCCTTCTGCGGGTATATGCCACCAGGTGAACCTCGAATACCTCGCAACATGCGTGGCTACCAGGACGGTCGATGGGAAGACTATTGCAATGCCCGACACGCTCGTGGGCACAGACTCGCACACCACAATGATAAACGGCCTTGGCGTCGTCGGTTTTGGCGTCGGCGGCATAGAGGCCGAGGCTGCGGCGCTCGGCCAGCCGGTATCGTTCGAGACGCCGAAGGTTCTGGGCGTGCACCTCACCGGGAAACTCAGGGAGGGCACCACCGCCACGGACTTCGCGCTCACGCTGACCAGGATACTCAGGGAACATGGAGTAGTGAGCATGTTCGTAGAGTTCTTCGGCGACGGGCTCAAGAGCCTGTCGCTGCCAGACCGCGCCACGCTCTCGAACATGTGCCCGGAGTACGGCGCCACGATCGCGTTCTTCCCTGTCGATGAAGAGACGCTGCGCTATATGAAGAGCACCGGCAGGAGCGAGGAGCAGCTGGAGCTCGTGAAGAAGTATTACGAGGCACAGCAGATGCTCAACTTAGACTACAGCAAGGTGGAGTACAGCGAGACTATCGAGGTCGACCTAGGCTCCATAGTGCCGAGCGTATCGGGGCCCTCGCAGCCAAAGCAGCAGGTGCCGCTCGAGGCGATAACTGAGGACTTCAACGATTCGTTCATGCTCAAGGCTGGACCGTACTCTGGCGAGCATACGCTGAACAAAAAGGATTTCACGCGGTGGAGCACGGAGAGCCCGCTAGACGGCACGCCGGAGCACAAGGACGAGAAGCCAAGGCGGGCCATCAAGCACGTGGAGATAGCGTACGATGACGGCCACAAGACCGCGCTGTCGGACGGCGATGTAGTGATAGCATCGATAACAAGCTGTACGAACACTAGCAACCCGTACGTGATGATAGCCGCAGGCCTTCTGGCTAAGAAGGCGCTAGAGCATGGCCTTCGCGTAGACACCAGGAAGGTCAAGACGAGCATGGGCCCGGGCTCTAGAGTGGTGACGCGCTACTTAGAGAGGGCCGACCTCATAAAGCCGCTGGAAAGGCTGGGCTTCGAGTTGGTCGGCTATGGCTGCATAACGTGCATAGGCAACAGCGGCAAGCTCATAGAGAAGCAGAGCGAGGCCATAAACGCGAACGACCTCGTGGCCGTGTCGGTGCTATCCGGCAACAGGAATTACGAGGCTAGGATACACCGCGACATAAGGGCAAACTATCTGATGTCTCCGCCACTCGTGGTCGCCTTCGCGATAGCAGGCACCGTGCTCAAGGATCTCACGCGGGAACCGCTGGCAAGGAACGACAAGGGCCAGGACATTTATCTTAAGGATATATGGCCTAGCAGCGCGGAGATAAACGAAGCCGTCAGGAAGGTTGTCAGCGCTGACCTGTTCGACAAGGAATACGGTGCCAACATATACGACGTGAACCCGTACTGGAACAAGCTGGACGCGCCGACAGGTAAGATGTACGGCTGGGATCCGAAGAGCTCATACATAAGATCGCCGCCGTTCTTCGATGGGGCTGCCGTCGGCGGGACCGCGACAGGCATAAACGGGGCTAGGGTGCTAGCGGTCTTCGGTGATTCTATATCTACGGATCACATCTCGCCGGCTGGCGCCATAGGCACGGACAGCCCTGCCGGGAAGTACCTGATAGAGCATGGCGTAAACTCATCGAACTTCAACACCTACGGCTCCAGGCGAGGCAACCATGAGGTGATGATGCGCGGCACGTTCGCGAACAACAGGATAAAGAACCTCATGCTGCCTGGAGTGGAAGGCGGCTTCACGGTGCACCTGCCGGACAACGAGCGCATGAGCATATACGACGCAGCGATGAAGTACAAGAGTGAGGGCGTCCCGCTGGTCGTTCTAGCCGGCATAGAGTACGGCTCTGGCAGCTCAAGGGATTGGGCAGCGAAGGGCCCAGCCCTTCTTGGCGTCAAGGCAGTCATCGCGAAGAGCTTCGAGAGGATACACAGGAGCAACCTGGTCGGCATGGGCATAGTGCCGCTGCAGTTCATGAACGGCGAGGACGTCAAGAGCCTAGGGATAGACCCGACGAAGACCATCGACATAGAGCTGCCGAAGGACATGAAGCCAGGCCAGCAGATAAGGGTGACGTACCACAAGAATGACGGCGGGACGGCTAGCACGATGGTCAAGAGCAGGATAGACTCGGCGATAGAGTTGGAGTACTACAAGAGCGGCGGCATACTTAACTACGTAGCCAGGAGGCTTGTCCGCTAGGCACCGGCGCATGCGCGGATTGATTGGTCAGCATGGAAAAAGAGTACGACGTGGTAATAGTAGGAGGCGGCGTCATAGGCTCTGCACTGCTGTATGCGATAAGCTCGTTCACCGACATAAAGAGCGTGCTGCTGCTAGAGAAGTACGGCGACCTGGCGACGTTGAACTCGAACAGCAATAGCAATTCCCAGACGCTCCATTGGGGCGATGTCGAGACGAACTACACCATAGAGAAGGCGAAGAGGGCGAGGGACGCGTCCAGACGGTTGCTCGGATTTGCGTCCAAGCTAGACAAGGAGGAGCGCGACTACATCGTCCAGAAATGCCAGAAGATGGTGCTTGCAACGAATGAGCGCGAGGTAGAGCTTCTCGAGCGCACTTACTCTGATGCGTTCAGGGAGCTCTTTCCTGGCGCGAAGTTCATAGGCAGGGAGGAACTGGCCCGCGTAGAGCCGAACACGATGAAGGGTAGGGATCCGGACGACAAGGTGGCCGCCATACTCTCGGATTCGGGCTACATGGTCGACTTCGGAGCGCTGGCCCATGCGATGGTGAAGCGCGCGCAGACGGTCGGCGGCAAAACTGTAGATGTGCTCTTCAATTCTGAGGTGCTCTCCGTCGAGACCGGTAGTGGTGGCAGCGTAGTGAGAACGAGGAACGATACTTACAGGGCAGGCTTTGTCGATATCGCAGCCGGCATGCACACCCTCGTTTTCGCAAAGGCGGCCGGCTACGCCAAGGACATGGCTGCGCTGGCGGTGGGTGGCAACTTCTATACCTCGAGGCGCGTCCTTAACGGCAAGGTATACAGGGTGCAGATAGGCGGCATACCGTTCGTGACCGTACACGGCGATCCTGACATAAGGAACAAGGGCATAACGCGCTTCGGCCCGACAGTGTCTCTGGCCGCGAGGCTGGAGCGCTACACTCCAGGCACGAGATCTGCCTTTATGAAGGCGCTATCTCCTAGCATACAGACGTTCGCCGGCATGAACAGGGCTTTCGTGAAGGATAAGGATATGTGGCGCATAATGAAGGACAACGCACTGTACCTGACGCCTTTGATAGGTAAGCGCGCGTTCCTTGAGCGCGAGGTACGACGCATAGTGCCGTCTATGGGCATCGACGACATAAAGTTCGGGAAGGGCATAGGCGGCGTTAGGATGCAGGCCATAGACGTTAAGAAGCGCGGGCTTATACTGGGCGAGATGCAGATAATCGGCAGGGAGAACATCATCTTCAACCTGACGCCGTCCCCTGGCGCCACGATGTGCCTCACCATGGCCGTCGAGGACGCCAAGCGGATAGCCTCGGCTCTAGACAGGGAGTTCCACGCCGACAGGTGCGCGGCCGAACTTGGAGTGCCGGCCTAGGCTCTCTTATCTATCGGCACGTACTGCAGGTCCACCTTGCCGGTGTATATCTCTAGCGGCCTGAATATCCTGTTGTTCTGCCAGTACTCGAGAACGTGCGCGGTCCAACCAACCGACCTGCTGGCAGCGAATATGGGCGTGAAGAGATCAGCCGGTACGCCGGCCGCCAGGTATATCGGGCCAGCGAAGAAGTCTATGTTTGGCCATATGCCCTTGGATGCGCCGAGCTTGTCTATCATGAGCTTCTCTGCCCTGAGCGCTATCTCAGTGTAGGTCCTGACCTCAGGAGAGGAGCTGTCCTTTATCTGCAGCAGGTAGTCCCTGACGATCCTGGCCCTCGGGTCGTATGTCTTGTACACCCTATGGCCGAAGCCCATGATCTTCTGCTTGCCAGCTAGCGCGTCCTCTATGTACTGCTCGGTGTTGTTGGGATTGCCGATCTGCCCCATCATCTTGAGCGCGGCCTCGTCGGCGCCGCCGTGGAGAGGTCCCTTGAGAGTGGCTATGCCGGCTGTGACCGCGGCATACATGTCGGCCATCGTAGACGCGGCGACAAGCGTGCCGAAGGTGGACGCGTTCGAGCTGTGCTCCGCGTGCAGGATGAACATGTCCTTGACGATGTTGTACTCGAGCTGCGTGGGCTTCCTGCCATTTAGCATGTATAGGAAGTTCGTAACGTGGTCGAGGGTCGTGTCCGGCTTTATGTAGGGCTGGCCCTTCTGCAGACGGCCTATCGCGGCCACTATGCTCGAAACCTTCGATATTATGCGTATGGCCTTCCTCATGTTCGCTTCGCTAGACTGGTCAGTGACCTCCTTGTCGTACGCTGACAGCGCTGAGAAAGCCGACCTCAGCGTGTCCATAGGGTGGGCCTTGCCGTTCATCTCCTTTATTATCTGTATCACGCCGTCTGGCAGGTCGCGCTCCTTGGCCATAGTCTTAGTTATGTCATCGAGTTCGGCTTTGTTCGGCAGCCTGCCGTTGAGGAGCAGGAATGCCACTTCCTCGTAACTGGCGTTCTTGCACACCGCTTCTATCGGATAGCCCCTGTAGTAGAGCTTGCCCGCCTGCCCATCGACCTTGCATATGCTGCTCTCGTCTATGTATATGCCTTCAAGGCCCTTGCTAACCTGTGGTGTTTGTACATCTGCCATAAAAAAGCACCCATGATGATTGGCAGGACAAAAATTTAAATATATGCTGAGCTATGCTTAGCTTGAAGTACAATCTACTTCTGGTGTATTGAATGCGAAGGAAGGTCTCAGTCGTTGGAGCGGGAAAGGTCGGTTCTACAGTGGCGCACATACTGGCGCTGAAGCACATGGCGGACGTGGTCATAGTGAACAGGACTGTAGGGACCGCGCAGGGCATAGCGCTCGATATCAAGCAGAGCCTGCACATAGAGGACTCGGATGTGAACGTGATAGGAACCAGCGACTACGGCCAGATGGCCGGCAGCGATATCGTGGTCGTGACTGCAGGAGCCCAGAGGAAGGAGGGCATGACAAGGGACGACCTGCTCAGGGTGAACTCGGACATAATAGGTGGCGTTGCTGACGAGATAAAGAAGAACGCGCCGCAGAGCATAGTAATAGTTGTGACCAACCCGCTTGACGCGATGGCGCAGCTGACAAAGGCCAGGACGGGCTTCGGTAGGGAGCGCGTCATAGGCATGGCCGGAGCTCTAGACTCCGCTAGGTTCGGCGCCTTCATAGGCGAGGAGCTCGGAGTGAGCGTCAATGACATAAGGCCCATGGTGCTGGGTAGCCACGGCGACAGCATGGTTGCTGCGCTGTCAACTACGACAGTGCACGGCACTCCGGTGGCAAAGCTCATAGAGAAGGAGAAGCTGTCGAAGATAGTGGCGAGGACTCGCGACGGCGGCGCAGAGATAATAAAGCTCGAGGGATCGAGCGCTTATTACGCACCGGCGTCAGCCGCGGTCAGCATGGTCGACGCGATACTCAACGACAGGAAGCGCGTCATACCGTGCTCGGTATATCTCGAGGGCGAGTACGGCATCAGCGGCGTCTTCGCCGGCGTGCCGGTCATGCTGGGCAAGGGGGGCGCCGAGAAGGTCGTTGAACTTGCGCTGCCTGAGGAGGAGCGGAAGGCGCTGGCCGACTCGGCAGCGAAGATCAAGCAGTCAATGGCACAACTGAAGTTGTGAGCGCGCAGCGGACCAAGGGCATGGTCGCCGGGGCGTAGCTTATCGGAAATGGCAGCGCGCAGCTGGAGCTCGGTAACTGTTCGGTCACTGCGTCGCAGCTGGTGTCTAGCACCGCCACGCACAGGCCTGACAGCTGTCAGCCTGCCTACCTAGCGTCTGGGAGTTGCATTGCGGGCGCGGTATAACTGTTTGCAACTGCCCGCGCCGCTATGACGGCACGGTATTTGAATCCGAGCCTGTGGGCGTGGGCAGGAGCGCGGCCAGATACAGTGGGTTGAAGTTGTCCAGGAAGTATACGTACGTGCCCAGATACTCGGACGAAGCGCCCTGTGGTAGTTTCGAGAGCGTAGCATTCTGTAGTAGGATGGAGACCGCACTTGCAGCATCCAATGTCCGCATGGATGTCAGCGATCCGGCTATCACCGTGTGCCGTACAGACGAGCGTATTGTGAAATTGTATATGACGCCGAGTTGCCTTGACACGCACGCTGTCACGTTGACGCCGGAGCCCAGGAAGGCGTATTCTCCGGATACTATTGTGCATGCATGCCCTTCAAATACAGCCGTTGAATTGTTCACAACGGTAAAGTTCACAGACCTGCTGGCGTTGTACAGCACACTGCCGAAAGAGGCCGCGTACCCGAGCACGGAGGCATTGATCAGGTAGCACCTTGACGTGCCAATTACGATCTGGCAATAAAAGTAATTCGCACCTGACCTGACGAACGATCTAGTGAGAGTAGGTGCCTGGCTCTTCGATGGTGTGCTTATGGTGAGCAGAAGACCGGAGTCGTTTCCGTAGCGCTCCATGCTCACGTTTATTTCCGTGACCACGGTCCTGTTTTCTACGCTCATTGAGCTAACAATCGTGTAGTTGGCACCAAAGGCAGGGCTGTTGTTCGATATGCTCAGAATGCCGCTAAGGAACGCGTGTGTGTATGGCACGGCGATTGAGGCAGTGGTGGTGCCGTTTGCCGGCGCATGGACGGTGACCAGTGCTATTATTACAACAGCTATTATTAGAGCAAAAACTGCAAGAAGAAGCACTATGCGTGGGCGTGAAGCTTCATAACCTATCGACCACGGCCAATCACGCAACACATCATCTTGTTTTCCAGTTTTTAGCCAATTGCCAAAACTAACAACCTGTGGCTTTATTTGTATGGTTACTCTGGGTTATCCAAGCTGCCTAGCTAGCACCAAGTCACGGGTTTATCGGCGGGGTAGAGTACTGATATGCTATAACCTGACCGGCTCCTCCGTTACCGCCATTGGTACCGTAGCCGCAGCCATTAAAGGTGCCGCCGCCTCCGCCGCTACCTGCATATGAACTACCGAAAGAGGTGCCAGGGCCCAGACCACCGGTATAGCAACCGCTGCCGCCGCCTCCGCCGCCGGACTCAAGATACGACTGTATCCCGGTGCCGCTACCGCCCCAGGCGCTTATGGCCGATAGAACCTGCGACTGCGATGGTTCTGGTGGCGTCGATCCCGGACTACCGGAACCACCGTTGCCGCCCTGGATCTCGGTATTGCCACCATTGGCACCGGACGCAGCAGCGCAGAAGCAACCGCCGCTGCCGGTATTGTGGCCGCCGGAACCGCCACTGAGGTTACAGCTACCAGGCGTATAGCTAGACCCATACTCCACAAGTACGGAGCCACCGCCGCCGCCGCCGCCGCAAGCGACTGCCCCGCAATTGCCACCAGGCTGGCCCTGCGCGTTCACGGTGCCCACCGTCACGCTGTTGGCCTGTATGTAAAGACCGTATGCATTATTCCCGCCATCAACACCGCAGCAGCCATCCCCACCGGTATTCGGCTGGCTACCGGTGTTTATAGTTCCCATGTTGTTGAAGGTGCCGCCGGCGATGAAGCCGTAGCCGTTTGTTGTTATGGTCACTCCACTGTCTATGGTTATGTCACCGGTTGTAGTTATGTCGCCAGACAGAGTGCCACTACTAGAGAACTCCACGTTATCCGATCCGCTGTAGCCGCCAGTTGGGTTGTATGTCACTGGTACGGTGGTCGTTGTAGTGGTTGTGCTCGTTGTAGACGTGGTCGTGGTTGTAGAGGTGACCGTTGTGGATGAGGTGGATGTGGTTGACGTGGTGGTCGTCACGGTCGTCGATGTGGTTGTTGTAATAGTGGTTGTTGTGGTTGTAGTTGTGGTAGTAATGTAGGTATCATACGCAGATTGCGACATTATCTGTATCACTGCGCCAGGCAGGTGGCCAGGTACGTTGTTGTAGTAACCGGAGCCCTGCCAGCCACCGCCGAACGGGAACGGATTGGATGGGCTACCCAGAGGTCCCACCGATTGTAGGATAACGCCACTGACGGATACGAGCGTCATGGTCGCGACCTTCTCGTAGTTTGTAGGCGCGGCGCACGGGGTCGAGGTGCAGTAGCCCAGCCAGACATAACCTGCGAAGTTCGTTCCTGTAGGTATGCCTGGTGGTATGGCGCCTGCAGCGAAGTTCGTGAAATCGACAAAGACGGTCTGGCCCGGTATGAGCTGGCTGTTAGGCCCTATGCCGACTGGAAGGCCGTTGGCGGGGTTCGTGAAGTTTACCGGTATGCCCTGCACGTTCAGCGGCTCTCCCTGCGATGCGATGAATACCCAATTCCCGTAGGTATACCTGCCGGTGTTCTGGCCAAAGGTGAAGCCTATCGCGTTCGATGTGTAAATTGGATTCTTGCACACGAAGCCAGGAATTGGTATGCAGGTGCTGGCCGCGAAGCCGTGGTTGAAGATCCCGAGCTCGAAGAGCGCAGCGAGAACCACTGCCACAATAAGGATCGCCCAACCGTAGGTCATGAAGAACTCCATGGCCGACTGCGCAGCAGGGTTGTATGCACTGCCGTAGCGTGCACGCTGATGAGCAGGAGCAAATCCCCTCTCATGCGCGACGCGGCCCTTTTTGGCCCTAGTACCGGTCAAGTTACCAGACCAGATTCAGTCAATTTCATCACATATAGTATAATTGCGCTTTGAATATAAAAAGCGTCTGCTATCTGCGGACTATGCCGTCTGTAGGGTTTGAGAGGGCATAATCGCTGATGGCAGAATCCAGGCGCCTCACCAAGCCGGCCTTATCGCGATCGCTCAGGAACGACGCCTCGAAAGAGTTCCTTGCTAGGGTGTATAGCTCATCCGGTATGAGGCGCAGCGCATCCGATAGCGCAATGTAGTTATCGTTCAGGTAACCGCCGAAGTAAGCTGGGTCGTCCGAGTTGAGCGTGACCACCACGCCACTGCTCATGAGCCGCCTCAGCGGGTAATCCTTTAGGTTCTTGACGACACGCAGCTTTAGGTTCGAGATCGGGCACATAGTCAGCGGCACGCGCCTGCGGGCTAGTTCGGCCATAAGAGCAGGGTCTTTGACCGCGTTGTTGCCATGGTCTATCCGCGACACGCCCAGAAGCTTTATGGCCTGGCGCACGTACGATGCGGGGCCCTCCTCCCCTGCGTGGGCGACCGCGAGGAAGCCCTCGCTTCGTGCCGCATCGAAGACCTTCCTGAACTTCGACGGCGGGTTGCCGACCTCCGACGAGTCCAGGCCTACCGCCCTTATCCACCTCTTGAAGCGCGCGGCCTCCTCCAGTACCTCGAGAGCCTGGCCCTCGTCCAGATGCCTAAGGAAGCACATTATTATGCTGCTCGATATGCCGTAGCGTTCGCGCGCTTCGGAGAGCGCCCTGTGCAGACCTTTGACTACAATGTCGAACGGCACGCCGTTGCGCATGTGGGTCTGCGGATCGAAGAATATTTCGACATGCACTATGTTCTGCAGTTTCGCCCTGTCTAGATAGGCCATGCACAGCTCGTAGAAATCGCGCTCGGTGGCGAGCACGCCTGTGCCCTCGTAGTATATGTCCAGGAAGTCCTGCAGGTTGTGGAAGTTGTAGGCCTTCTTTATCTCGCCGACCGAACGCTGGTTGAGCTTCACGCAATTCCTCTCGGCCAGCTTGAACATCAGCTCCGGCTCTAGCGTGCCCTCTATGTGCAGGTGCAACTCAGCCTTTGGCAGGGCCCCGATGAAGCCGCTCATGCCGTGACCGTTCTCCAGCATCGACTACAACCCGTGGAAGGCCAGTCAGCCACGCTCAGCACTTGGCTCATCCCGCTTCGATATCTCTATTCCCCTGCGGCCGAGCTCATCGAAGAACATACCGGTGTCTATATCTAGGGACTCCGGCGCCTTCGCGCCAACTGTGGTGACCTCTCCCCTTGCCATCATCTGGGCCAGTATCGATGGCGGCACACCAGTGTCCCACACGCCAGCAGACAGGTTCAGCTTCTTGTTGGCCATTGTCTTGCAGTACCAGGCGACGGTCTTCTGCTTGCCGGATTTCCTGCCGCTCAGCTCCACCCTTAGGAACTCCATATCGTTTATCCTGACGTCGCCAGTGGGTATGAACCTGTTCATCAGGCTCACGGTGAAGTTCTTGGGCGTGACCGAAGTACCATTGACAGCGACCCGGTCACTGGACGCGAAGCCGGCTTCTATCAGGAATTTAGTCTTCCTTATGAAGTCCTCGTCCCAGCCTCCGCGGAAGCTGCAGGCACGAAGGCCGTTGGTCCTGAAAGATGCGGGCATGGTAGCTAGCTCGGAGTGGATCGCGTACATGCACTTCACCCTGCCGAGTGGCGCCGGGAAGTTAACATTCACCTCGCCGCTCAGGGGCGCCACGAATTTCATGGCGCCGCCGCTGAACACCGGGGCCTTCTCAGTGAATTCGTCGAAGACGGTGTGCATCGAGTATGGCACGACGAACGGCGTGTTGTACTTCGTGTTGTCCTTGTCGCCGAACTGTATGTGTATCGATGACAGGCTGTCAAAGGCGCTCGACCCCGCTAGGGCTAGGACGTTCGTTATGCCTGGCGTGGAGCCGAAGCCGAGAACCGCAGTAAGGCCACGCCTCCTGAACAGAGCGTCTAGCTTGAGCTGCTTGAGCGTCATGTGATACAGGCCACCCAGGTCGATGTAGTCGACGCCGCTGGCCAAGCAGGCCTTCATGACATCTATGTTCGCGTAGTAGTTGGTGGCGTTTACCAGCACGTCAGCGCCCTTAAGGACCCCCTTCATCTGCTCCTTGTCGTGGGCATCGGCGCGCGCGGCGGACAGGTTCTTAGAGTGCAGTTTAGAAACGAGCCGCTCTGCCTTCTCGACGTCCCTTCCTGCGACGACGACATCGAAATCCTTAGCTGTGGCGGCCAGGTCCGCTGATGTGCACGCGCCTATCTCTCCGTAGCCACCCAGTACTACAATCTTCATTTTACTCACCAAAGGCCTGCAGCAGATTTCTTTGTAAAGGTTAAATAACGTTACGACGGCGCGCGGCGTTTCAGTCCCTTACGAGGGCACGCAGGGTGTTTATCTCCCATGACTCGCTGACAGCCGGGTTCGGCGCGGTCTCGAGTATCAGGGCCTTGGACGCTATGCCATGATAGTTGAGGAGCGTGCGGAACCTCTCGATGCCTATCTGGCCCATGCCTATGTTGTCGTGCCTGTCCCTATGGGAGCCGAGGCCGAACTTGGCATCGTTGACGTGGAGTACTGGCACCTTGCTAAAGCCCAGAACCCTGTCGATGTGGCGCAGCACGTTCCGGTCGCCTATGTCGTAGCCGGCAGCGAACGCATGGCACGTGTCTATGCAGAGACCCAGGCCGCCTGCCGCGGCTAGCGCGGATGCGTCATACACGGAAGCGAGCTCCTCCATGGACGAGCCTGTGCTGTTCGCATGGCCAGCCTGGTTCTCCAGCAGTATCGTGACGTTGCCGATAACTTCTGCAACGCTGTCGATGGCAGCTAGTATGCGCCTGGCGCCGTTCTCCCTTCCGCGACCCATGTGGCTGCCCATGTGCGCGATTAGATACTCTATGCCGAGGCTGTTGCACACGGCCAGGTTTTCCTTTAGTGCACGCACCGACTTCTTGAATATCGCGTAGTTAGGCGACGCCAGGTTTGGCAGGTACGGCATGTGGGCGCACACAGGCCTTATGTCCACTACCGAGCGCTTCTTTCTGAAGGCTGCGGCCTCTCCTGCAGAGGCGCTCAGTGAACCATTGCCCCACGACCTAGCGTTAGCCACAAATATCTGCATGGCGGTGCAGCCCAACGCTGACGCCCTGTCGAGCGAGAGACTGAGACCACCAGCTATAGAAACGTGACGACCTATGCGCAGCAATGAATCACCGTGATTGACAAGAACGCTACATGGGCTGCCGGGCTGGCAATGACTACTAGCACAGATGGCGACCGCGAGGACGCAGATAGGGCGGCGCCTGCCAAATCAAACGCACCGCCGTATTCCGTACCGAAGGTGAAGCCCTGCGCAAAAGAGCCGACCGCACCGTTTATATAATCTGTCGGCGTATAGTTGTATTGATTGGATGTTTGATTACTGGGACTGTTGACTGGGATACTCTTGACTGCGATAGGGGCTGTTGTGTTCCTGTATTCTGTGTGGAAATGGCCGATATTTGGTTATACACCATCAACCCAGTATTCACAGCCAAATAAAACCCGCCCATCGTCAGCCCAACTTTGGCTGTCTGCCCTGCTACGTAAGCTGCGGTCTCTGCTGCAGTAACCGATGACTTGAGCACGCCGCGGGATACTCCTATTGGGTTGACGAGGCCGCCGAACACCGCTCCGGTAACGGCTAGGGACATGGTCATGGACAGGCCGGGGGCGGTTCCTCTAGCGCGACGCAGTCATTAGGATGCCAGCCTGGAAGGGGTGCCGCTAGGCAACGATACGATTAGGGTTGGGCCGTACAGCGGGTTGAAGTTGTTTATGACGAATACCGGTATGGCCAGTACATTTATGGTTACGTTGGCAGGCTGCGATGACAGCGTAGAGTTTGGCAGACTTATCAGGCCGCTGGAAGATGACGGCTGGAACTGTGCGGACAGCGATCCGGTTACATGTGACGAGGTCGAGTCCAGGGTGAAGTTGTACACCATACCGGTCGAGTTGGACACGCACGCCGCTATTGTGCTGCCAGCAATGGACGCCAGCGTGCCGAATGCAAGGGTGCATGGATGGCCATTGAACAGAGCCTGCGTGTAGCTGGTGTTGCTGAAGCTCAGGTTGCTGCTGGTGCTTATTATTTCCCTACCGAGCGTCGCCGAGAAGTTCACCGCAGACGCGTTTATTTGGTAGCATCTGGACACGTTTGGGTTGATTGAGCATGCGTAGTAATCGCCGCTCTTCTTTACGTACACTTCAGTATTGCTGACGCTGCCTGACCGTGATAGGACGGTCAGTTCCAACCTAGAGTCGTTGAAGTACCGCTGTATGCTCATCCTTGCGACTGTGTTGCTCGTGAAGTTGCCCGCACTGAACGAGCTCGCCACCGTGTAGTTGGCACCGAAAACTGCGCTTGTGTTCGTTATGCTAAACAGGTTGGACAGGAACACATGGTTGTAGGCTATGGTGGTCGTGGTGCTGATTGATGGCGTGCTAATAGGAGTTGTGCTTATTGTGGGTATTGTGCTAGACTTGTTGCCCAACGAAACCGTCGACGTGGTAGGCGGCGACCTGCCCAGGCCTAAGGCGAAGACCGCAACCGCTATTATTACGACTGCTACTATGGCAGCGGCGATCCCGACCTTTAACTTCGTGTTACCGTACAGGCTAAGGGAATCCATGTGCTCACTCGCGGTACGCGTATTGAGTTGGCAAAATGTTTAAATGCTTGTCCAGGCACTACGCGCGGCGCTCTGTAGACATGGTCAGACCCGTACTATTAGCATGTGGCCGCGGTGTCATGCGAACCTTTCCATAATGAGCATGTCGCTGTACCTGCCGTTGATCCTAAGCTCTTTCCTTTGCCTGCCTACCACCCTGAAGCCGTGCTTCTCGTAAAGGCGCAGCGCGGCCCCCTGCCGCGGGTTCACGTCCAAGTCCATCTTGAGGATGCCACGGCCCCTGCCCAGCTCTATTGCGCGCTCTATGAGCTTATCGCCAGCGCCAAGGCCGCGGGATCCGCTCCTAACGTAAACGCCGTATATGTCAGCAACATGGCTGCGTTTGCGGTGCGCATCGAAGACCAGTGTGAGCATGCCGACGGGCTTGCCATCGCGGAACGCGAACAGCACGTTGCCCATGCGCCGGCGCCATTCCGCGCCCGTCTGGCCACGCTCCTCACCGTAGGAGCTGCCGAACGCGTATGGCTCGGTCCTCAGGGCTTCGAGCCTTATGTCGCGGTACTCGCGCCATCGCTTGCTAGCGAGCCTGCCCACACTTATCCCTGGCATGCGGCACACCGTAATGCGTACAGGTTCACACGGCCTGAAGCCGCACGACGTCCATTTCAGAGTTAAACCAAGAGTATGCCGCAAGCAGGATTTGAACCTGCGACATTCCGGTGACCGAAAGGATTCTTCAGCCGGACGCTCTCCCACTGAGCTATTGCGGCAGGGATTGCAGCGTATCATCGCATCGAACGCTTAAAAATATAGATGGTCTCGCTGGCCATCTGGCGTGCGCCTGCGATACGTTAATAACTTGTTGGGCAATAAGAATCGGTCAGCATGCAGAGCCCATGGGACGAGCTAGGCCCGTCGATAGGCCTTGTGCGCACCGAACTGGTCGAGCCCAGGGAGTACCAGATAGAGATAGCGAGGAGCATAAGCGGCGGCTTGAACACGCTCGTGGTGCTGCCTACGGGCCTGGGCAAGACGCTCATAGCTGTCCTGGCCATAGCCAGGGCGCTCCACGAGGGCAGGAGGGCGCTCATACTGGCGCCGACGAAGCCATTAAGCGAACAGCACTACTCGAGCCTTACCAGGCTGCTAAGCATAGACAACCATGGCATAGCACTGCTCACTGGCACGGTGGGCAGGCCCAGGCGCACGGAGGTCGAGGCTGGAGCGAGAGTCATAGTAGCCACGCCGCAGACCATAGCCAACGACCTCAAATCTGGGCGCATGACGCTGAACGGCTTCGGCATAGTGGTGATGGACGAGTGCCACCGCGCTGTGGGCAGGTACGCCTACACGCGCATAGCTGACGAGGCCAAGGCCCTAGGCGTGCAGCTCCTGGGCCTCACAGCTTCTCCGGGCAGCGACAGGAAGAGGATACGCACCCTTGTCGACGCGCTCAGCATACGCAACATAGAGCTCAGGGTCTCTACAGACCCAGACGTCGCGCCCTACGTCTTCGGCAAGGACTTCCACGTGATTTATGTGGATAAGACGCCCACGATAGAGCGGGTAGTGGCGCTGCTGAAGCCGACGATAGACGAGCACCTCTCCAAGCTGTACAGCATGGGCCTGAGCCCGTTCAAGAGGTTCGAGAGCATGCCGAAGGGCAGACTCATAGAGATCGGCAAGAACATAAACGGCATAGGGGCGAGGAACTACAAGTTCGCCGCGCTGTCGAACTACATATACGTGCTCGACCTGGTGCACGCCTACGACCTAGCTGCCACTGAGGGCCTCGGGCCGTTCGTCGCGTACTTCGATGGCCTCAGGGAGCGCGAGCCAAAGGGCAGGACAGTCAGGAGCATACTCAGCAACGGCACCGTGGTGAGCGCGATAGAGACTGCAAGGGCCGCCACCGCCACAGGCGAGGAGCACGCCAAGGTTACCAGGCTCGTAGGCATACTCGGCACGGAGCTCCGCGACAAGAGCGCCATAGTGTTCACGCAGTACAGGTCGACGGCAAGGACGATCGTTTCTGCGCTGGACCGGGCAGGCATCAGCTGCAGGATGTTCGTGGGCAGGCGCGAGGGCATAACGCAGGCGCAGCAGAAAGGTATCATAGACGACTTCCGCGATAGCAGGTTCAGGGTGCTCGTCGCGACCTCGATAGGCGAAGAGGGCCTAGACATACCGGCTGTCGATGCAGTGGTCTTCTACGAGCCTATACCGAGCGAGATAAGGAGCATACAGCGCAGGGGGCGCGCAGGCAGGCTCAAGTTCGGCAGCGTATTCGTGCTTGTTACTAGGGGCACCAAGGACGAGGCGTACTTGGCAGTGTCGAGGCGTAGGGAGGCCAGGATGAGGGAGATACTAGTTGGCATGAAGGCGTCGATGGGCGGTGCGGCCGGCGGCGCTGGCCAGAAGAGGCTTGCGGTGGAGTGACATGCTCAGCGTGAACATAGTCTTCATCGTCGTCGCCGTGATAGCCTTCTTAGGTTTCATACTCAACGCGCTCTTCGACAGGCTCAGGATAACGAGCATACTGCCGCTCATGCTGATAGGCTTGGCCATAGGGCCGGTCTTCCACATCGTGAGCACATCGACCGGCAGCGTGGTATCCGAGCTCACGCCATACATAACTGCGCTCACGGTAGCCTTCATACTGTTCGACGTGGGCATAAACATGGACGTGGCAGAGCTAGGCAGGGTGATCCGCAAGGCCACGAAGTTCATGCTCTCTCTCGCGCTCCTGACCGGCGTAGCGTGCGGCCTCTTGGCCTTCGCTGTCTTTTCGGTGGTGTACGGCTGGAACCTGCTGGACGCGCTGATATTCGGCTTCGCCATAGCCGGGCCGAGCACGATCATAGTGCCCACTCTCGTCAAGCTGGTCAGGCTGCCGGACGACCTCAAGAACACGCTGCTCTATGAGGGCGTCACAAGCGACGCGGTGCAGCTGGTCGTGCCTTCGATACTGCTCGGCCTGCTGGCTGCCAGCAACGTGACAGCGGGTTATGTGGCCGACCTCTTAATCGGTTCGATCGTAGGCTCGGTTATACTGGGCGTGATCTCCGCGCTCTTCTGGCTCAGGGTCATGAACAAGTTCAGCGATTATAGCGAGGGGTACGGCTGGACCCTGACCATAACTATGATAATAGCCACTTACGGCCTGGCACAGCAGCTGGGCATGAGCGGCCTGTTCGCGGTATTCGTGTTCGGCATCGCGTTCGCGAACGTGGGCTCGTACAAGCGCAGCAGCGAATACATCGCGAGGAACGAGTGGGCCGCCAGGGTTGTTATCGGCACCGTGAGCAGGTACTTCTCGATAGGCGGCACGATGGTCGGGCACATACGCAGCTACCAGAGGGAGATAGTGTTCTTCACGAGCACGTTCTTCTTCGTGTACATCGGCCTGCTCTTCAGCATCACGCAGCTAGGCGCTGTTGACCTGCTTGCGGCTGCGATGTTCACCGCGCTCATCCTTTTCCTGCGCTCGCTAGCTGCACCGATGCTCAATGGTTTCATGACCAAGGACGACAGGGCGATGGCGGCGGAGACTGGCGTAGTGTCAGTCAACGTCGGCAGGGGCCTGTCGCCGGCGGTCGTGGCGACGCTACCACTGGCACTTGGGATACAGATACCTGGGTTGCTGGACCTGATATTCCTAGTCATACTATTCACTAATATCCTGTCATCGGTATTGCTCTTCTTCATCTACAGGCCGCCCAAGAGGAGGGCGCAGGTCGACGGTGCGACCATAGCTACGGCAGGCGCCTGAGCCGCGAGACCTCGCGGTAGGCATGGGGAAAAAATAAAGAAATAGAAATGGCAGCCAGCCTACTTCTTTATGGTGTTCGGGTCCAGGCCTACCATAAGCAGTATCACGCCCAGGAACGGGAATATAAGGTAGAGTATGGCGCCGACCTTGAGGAGGCCGCTGCTGTTGGCCGAACCGAGCCGCCAGAAGCCCACCAGCACCATTATCACCCCGATGAACGACATTATGCCGCCGACCGCTACGAGCGCCAACATGCCGAGCGCGCCGGCTATCGCAGCGCTAGGCGACGCGAGTAGCAGCGCGCCGAACACTATGAAACCTATCAGGAACAGCAGGAAACCTATGAGCTCAAGCAGAGCGCCGGTACCGCCCAGGCCGTAGGCTTTGTTGCTGCTGCTTATGCTCTTGAATCCAGAGCGCAGGAAGAGCACCGCGATCAGGGACAGAACGAAGCCGACTATCGCGGCGATCACACCAGGTATGATGGACCCTATGGTTGCGCCAATAGCATGGCCGGCAGTACCGGAGATTATGGCCGAGGCGTTTGTATAGTTAGGGAAGCCTGGATAAGAGGAGCCGCCCGTATAGCCTGGGTAGCTGCTGCCCGGCGAACCCGCCACGTTGCCCAGAGACAGTAAGTTGAAAGCCCCAGGAAGAAGCCCACGAGCACGACAATGGTCCCTACAAGATATAGGATCATCGACATGCGCAGCTTGCCCACGCCAGCACCAAAAGCTCCTCGGTCCGCCATCGTATCACGCTAAGGCGAGGGTGTTGAAAATCTATAAACCCTGACACTTCCAGAGGGTGTTGAAAATATATAAGCTCTGACAGTTCCACTATTTCGGAAGGTTCTACTTTTTTCCATCCAATAAAGATGTTGAACCCACAACGTGTTTAAAACCAACAATCCTGCAGTACGCTTCATCCGTAGCCTTAAGACAAGGAGGAGGTTACGATAGGATTTTCAACACCCTCGTTAAGACTTGTATGCTCCGGTTTAAAAACCTTTACACACACTACTACGGTTGTGACATCTTCCGGCTGATTCTTGCGGCAAAAAGCGCGCACCAAAAGTGCTTTAAAGTTGAAATCAGAATCATTGCGCAGGCGAAAAATGATTCGATGGCGGATGAGTACACAGCCAGAGATATCGTCGTTCTTTCCGGGCCCCAGGGCGTAAGGAAGCGGCCGGCGATGTACATAGGCTCTACCGGTAGCGCTGGCATGCTGCACCTGCTATTCGAGGTGCTGGACAACTCGATAGACGAGGCCATAGCTGGCTACTGCAAGAACATAACAGTGAAGCTGCTTAGGGAGGATGGGCGCGACCTGGCCGAGGTCAGCGACGACGGCCGCGGCATACCGATAGACGTGATACCCAAGATGGGCAAGCCGGCGCTAGAGGTCATAATGACGTCGCTGCACGCTGGGGCCAAGTTCGGCAGCAAGGCGTACAAGGTATCCGGTGGCCTGCACGGCGTCGGCCTGACAGTGGTCAACTCGCTCTCGGAGCAGACCGAGGTAACAGTAAAGAAAGCTGGCGGCGTTTACGTGCAGCGCTTCAGCAGGGGCGTGCCAGTGTCCGCTCTCGAGAAGACCGGCAGCGCTGCCGAGGGCGAGAGCGGGACTACGATAAGGTTCAAGCCCGACGCCGAGATCTTCCAGGTCAGCAGCTTCGACACGATAGAACTGACCGAAAGGCTGCGCGACCTGGCGTACCTCAACCCGGGCCTGAGGATAAGCCTGATTGACGAGAGGTCTGGTGAGCCTAAGATGGCCGAGTACTTATCTAAGAACGGCCTGCCTGACTTCCTGGACTACTTGAGGGGCGACAAGAAGGCGCTCACGAAGCCGATAGCGATATCGAAGGAGCTAGATTCAGTAAGGCTCGACATAACGATGCAGTACGCTGAGACCTATTCCGAGGAGCTCGTAGCCTTTGTCAACAAGATAAAGACTGCCGAGGGCGGCACGCACGTGACAGGCTTCCACGCCGCTCTGACGAGAGCCATAAGCAACTACAACGCCAAGAACCAGAGGAAGAAGACGATAGCGCTCGAGGGGGATGACACGAGGGAGGGCCTCGTCGCCATAATATCTGTTCTCATGCAGAACCCTGAATTCGAGGGCCAGACCAAGGAGAAGCTCGGCAACGCGCAGATAAAGACCGTGGTAGAGAACGCCTTCTATAGCGAGTTTTCCAGGTTCCTCGAGGAGAACCCCGCAGACGCGGCGATCATACTCGACAAGGTCTACACCGCAGCCGAGGCCAGGGAGTCGGCGCGCAGGGCGAGGGAACTGGCAAGGAAGAAGGGGCTATTCGAGGGTGCGGTGCTGCCCGGCAAGCTAGCAGACTGCACGGAATCCGACCCGGAGAAGTCAGAGATTTTCATAGTCGAGGGTGAGAGCGCTGCAGGTTCGAGCAAGCAGGCGCGCGACCGGTTCTACCAGGCGATACTGCCTCTGCGCGGCAAGATACTCAACATAGAGAAGGCCAGCGAGGACAAGATATTCGCTAACGAGCAATTGCACACCATGGTAACGGCCCTTGGCACTGGCATAAGGGAGACGTTCAACGCAGAGAACGTCAGGTACAAGAAGGTGATATTACTGACGGATGCAGACGTCGACGGCAGCCACATACGAACGCTGCTGCTCACGTTCTTCTACAGGTTCATGAAGCCGCTGATCGAGCGCGGCTATGTGTACATAGGACAGCCGCCGCTGTACAGGATAGCACGAGGGCGTGAGGTAAGGTACGCGTACACGGACGCTGAGCTGAACGAGGCGCTCAAGGGGCATGACGGCAAGAGTGCGGTGCAGAGGTACAAGGGCCTGGGCGAGATGAACCCAGAGCAGCTCTGGGACACTACGATGGACCCTAAGAGGAGATTGCTTAAGCGGATAACAATAGCCGACGCGGAGATGGCGAACACGATGTTCACGATACTTATGGGCCTTGATGTGGAGCAGAGGCGCCGCTTCCTTGAGGAGCATGCTGGCGAGGTCAAGTTCCTCGACGTGTGAGTGGTCGCATGGCGCAAGAGGTAATCGACTCACCAATAGAGAAGGAGATGCAGTCCAGTTACCTGGACTACGCGATGAGCGTGATAATAGGCAGGGCCTTGCCCGACGCCAGGGACGGCCTCAAGCCGGCGCAGAGGAGGACCCTGTACGCCATGCAGCAGCTGGGCAACACGCACGACAAACCTACTGTAAAGAGCGCCAGGGTGGTCGGAACTGTCATAGGACGGTACCATCCCCACGGCGATCTCGCGGCCTATGACACGCTGGTGAGGATGGCGCAGGACTTCTCTATGAACCATACCCTCGTAGAGGGACAGGGCAACATGGGGTCTATTGACGGTGATCCGCCGGCGGCGCAGAGGTACACTGAGGTCAGGCTCACTAAGCTAGCGGAGGAGATGCTGGCGGACCTGGAGAAGAAGGCCGTGCCTTTCGTCCCTAACTTCGACAATACTGAAGAGGAGCCGGTGGTGCTGCCTTCTAAGATACCGAACCTTCTCGTGAACGGCGCCGCTGGAATCGCGGTCGGCGTCGCCACGAACATACTGCAGCACAACCTAGGCGAGGTATGCGACGCGGTAATAGCTTACGTTGACAAGAGGGACATAACTCCGCAGGAGCTCATGCAGCTCATAAAGGGGCCGGATTTCCCGACGGGCGGCACGGTGTTCTACAACCAGGCACTGGCATCGTCATACCTGGCCGGCAAGGGATCGTGCACCATAAGGGGCAAGACTGTGCGCGAGGACAGGGGCGACAGGGCGGTCATAGTAGCGACGGAGATACCGTATGGGGTGAACAAGGCCTCGCTCGTGCAGAAGATAGCTGAACTGGTCAAGGACAGGGTGCTTACGGGCGTATCCGACCTGAGGGACGAGTCCGGCAAGGAGGGCATCAGGATTGTAGTAGAACTCAAGCGCGATGCGAATCCTGATGCAGTGCTCAACGCGCTGTTCAAGCACACGCAGCTGCAGATGACCGTTCCGGTAATGAACATAGCGGTGATGGGCAACAGCCTCATGACGATGAACATAAGGCAGTTCATCAAGGCGTTCGTCGACCATAGGATTGAGGTCATAAAGAACCGCACGGGCTACGACCTGCAGGTGGCATCCGATAGGCTGCACATAGTCGATGGCCTGCTCACGGCCATAGGCGACATAGACGCCGTGGTCGCTATGATAAGGGGCAGCAAGGACGCCGGCGAGGCGAGGGCGCGCCTGACCGAAAGATACAAGCTCTCGGAGAAGCAGACTACGGCGATACTGGAGATGAAGCTCAGCAGGCTCACAAGCCTGGAGAGCGGCTCGCTGAAGAGCGAACGCGACGACTTGGTCCAGAGGATCAAGAGCTACTCCGACGTATTAGCGGACGAAACGAGGGTGTACGCCATAGTCAGGGAGGAGACCATCGATGTCAAGAAGAGGTACGCCAGACCGAGGAAGACTGTGCTCGAGCAGCGGGAGGGCGTAGAGCTCGTAGAGCCGGAGGAGCTGATAAGCGATACCGATGCAATGGTGATACTCACCAGGAACAACTATGTCAAGCGCATGGCGCTCGAGGCCTTCAAGCTGCAGTCGCGAGGCGGGAAGGGCGTCATAAGCATAGGCCTCAACGAGGACGACTACGCTAAGGGCCTCGTCTCATGCAGGCTCAAGGACTACCTGCTCGTAATATCGACCCTGGGCAGGCTCTACTGGCTCAAGGCCTACGTGGTGCCGGAAGCGCAGAGGTATGGCTACGGCAAGGCGATGGTTAACCTGGTCAAGTTGCACGACGGCGAGGGCGTGGCCGTCATCGCCAACACTAGGGAATTCGCTGGAAGGAACCTGGTGTTCGTGACAAAGAGGGGCAACATAAAGAGGGTTGACGCCGCGCGGTTCTCGAAACCGCGGTCCAACGGGACGACGGCTATGCCGCTCAGGCAGGGCGACGCGCTGGCGGACGCGCTGTTGACCGATGGCGCATCTGACGTGCTGATAGCGACGAGAAACGGCAGGGCGATACGCTTCGGCGAGAAGGAGGTGAGGCTCTCTGGCAGGCTCGCACACGGCGTTCGCGGCGTGCGCCTGGTGGGGGACGACTCGGTGGTCAATGCGGTCGCGGCGAAGAGCGGCGACATGATATTGTCGGTCACGGAGCGCGGCTTCGGTAAGGCCACGCCGATAGAATCGTACCGTGTCGCCCACAGGGGCGGCAAGGGGGTCATCAACATGCGCATCAGGGACAAGAACGGCAAGGTGGTGAAGGTGCTGAAGGCGCATAAGGACAGCAATGTAGTGCTGATAAACTCCAGGGGCGTCTCCATAATGTTCGGTATCGACGATGTCAGGATAACCGGCAGGGCTGCCGCGGGGGTGCGGCTCATGCGCGTGGATGCATCGACTAGACTGGTGGATGCGCAGGTGCTGCCGAAGCAGCAGGGCGCGTAGCTGGCTACTCCCTGTACTTCAGCTCGTCGCTCATCATCTCCGGGCTCCACATGGGCTCCCAGACAAGATTGAGTTCGACCTTGCCGATGCCGTTTATGGCCTCTAGCCTTAGTTGCGCGTCTGCGAGTATCACGCTGGTGACCGGGCACATCGGCGAGGTCATCGTGATCGTTACCTTGACGTCATTGCCCTCGGATATCTTTATCCCGTAGATAAGGCCCAAGTCTATTATGTTGGCGTTCAGTTCCGGATCGGTGCAGCCGACCAGGGCATCTATGACGTCCTTGTTCGTGACCATGAGTACACCGCTATGACAAGCCTAGCGCTTCTTCGCGCTGACCGATACGATGCAGCACTCGTTGTCGAAGCCAAGGGCGTTCTTGAAGACCTCGGGTTGCATCGCGACGGTGCTATCGGAGTATGGATCGTTTATGTAGAAGGCGTCCTTGTCGTAGCCCTTGACAACGACCCAGTGCGGCGACGGCTCCAGCGACGGGTTTATCGCGCTGATGTTGACTAGCGCTATCGGTATCCTGCCGCTGCTTATCTGCTTCTTCAGCAGGTTCGCTGATGTCTGCATGCAGACCTCCCTGACCCTGAGAGCCGCTGCCTTCTTCTTGATCTCTGCGAACGAAGCCATGAGGGTTTCCAGCTTCACGCCGTCGTAGACTGCGAGCCTCCTTTCGTAGCCCTCGTCCTTGAAGTTGCTCACTATCATTGGCTTGAGGCCCCTCTTAGCCAGCGCGTACGCGAGGCCGTAGCGCGAACCGTGCCAGACGCTGCCGTTGACCGCGTCCTGCCATATCCCGAACTCGTCCTCCCTGGTGCCCTTGAAGCCCCGCTTGGAGTACTTGAGCACCATTATTGCGCATGCTGCAGCGCTGGTGAACTCCTCGCTCTGCGCGTATGTCGGTATGTCGAACATCCTGGAGTCCCTGAGAGCTGGCTGCACCTTCTTGCTCTGCGCGGCCCTCTTCGGCTTCAGTGTGGCGTGCTTCCGCCTGCTCTCTGCCTGTGTCCTCGAAACCGTCTTGGTCGCATTGGTTTTTTTCTTGCTCGGCATTGCTTCACCTAGATAAGCGCAATTATGCAGGGAGGGAGATTTGTTCGCTCGTTTGAACTCCCGCAGGCCTAAGCCAACGGATCTTGAGTCCGTCGCGTTTGACCAGGCTCCGCCATCCCTGCCAGCGATTACTTTCGCGACCAGCTATATAAGCGTGCGCGTGGTCGGGTTGAGTAGCGGCTAACTTTATATTTATACATTGGCACACCGGCAGCACAAGATTTTTAAAGGATGGTACGAACGGCAAGCCGCCACAAGAAGCTTACGGGCACATTTCTGCGGTTATAAATATATGCCATGCCAGATTTCTTTTGGTGGAACGATGGCGCGCGGTGACGGTGCTACGGAGGCACCGGGACAACATTCGGTGAGCGATATTCTCATGCATATGGCGTTTGCCGAACCAGCATCGCGTGTGATGCCGCGAGACTGGCCGGTAAAGACCGGTGACGAGATAGAGGTCGAGATAGACGAGATCGATCCGGCCGACAGGGGCGTGGGCGTGGGCATGTACAAGGGGGGCGTCATATTCGTCGAGGGGGCGCATCCGGGGGAGCGGATCAGGGTCAGGATAACTAAGCTGCTATTGGGCAGCGGTTTTGGCATACACATCGCGAGCGCTGTCGGAGAGCGCATGAAATGACGTGGTCGCATGGCAGAATTGAGAATCGAAACAAGAGGCGCGGCCCAGACCCCGACTCCACAGCCAGCGGAGAGGCCCATGGATCAAGAGCTCTACAAGGATTTCAAGGTTTACATGACTGCCAGAGCCGGCGAAATCTTCGACAAGGCGATAAACAGGCTCTACGGCGAGGTATCCATGGCTTATACCGGCAGGGTCGGCTCGCTGGCCAAACCGCGCGTAGAGTTCGACATGAGAAGGATGGACGCGACTGCGGAGTACAGGGATTATCCGGAGAATGGTACGGATGCGCCTCCGGAACACATAATCTTCTGCAGGCCTGCATACGACATTTTCGAGGAGATGGCAAAAACCAGCGACAAGGATTACAGGAGCTCGCTGGCCTTGGTACTGGACACCGTGATCGGGCACGAACTAGGGCATGAACTGGTGGACAACGCCATATCATTGACCGGGGCGGGCGAGTTCCCAGACAATTCAATCAATGCACTGGCCTCCAACTACGACGTGATGGGCATAAGGAGGCTCATGGAGTCGATGGCCGAGCTCATCGGCGTCTACGCCTCTCAGGCGGCCAACAACCATGGCACTGACTCCCGCGAGATAGCCAGGATTATGCTCGAGAACAGGGCGCGGGAGGCGGGCGGGTACGCGCTCCTAGCGCGGATGCTCGCCAAGGGCAAAACAGCGGACGAGCTGGGGCTCAGCCAGGCAGACATAGACGCGTTAGTAGAGGGGGCTGCCGAGAGCATAGCCATTTACAACTACCCGGAGCTCGGCATGGCGTCGGCGCTAGCAGACATGGCCAATGAGACGCTCGCCGCTTTCATAAAGGAGGTACTGTCAGGCTGCATGACCATGCACGGCCAGATAGGCAGGTATGTGCTTGGTGAGGGTGGCGATCTGACAGGCGTGCAGGAAGCGCTGGGCGCACGAACGTGGAACCGGGATGGCACGCTGAACGTGCAACCAGCGGCAAACGATGCGGAGCTAAAGGCCAGGTACGAGGCCATGGCGAAGTACTTCAGTGACATAGCCGAGCGGGCCAGGGACGCTCTTGGACGCATCTGAAAGAATACGGCTTTAGGCACGAAGGTAGCTTATGGCCACGGCGACCACGATGACGTGTCGATGCCAATTGAATGGGCGGCCATGAGTAGCGCGCCGAAGGCCTTTGGTTTTTGCGCAACAGCGACGCGCATATTCGCCGCGCGTATCGCGGAGAAAAACGAGCGCTTGAATCTGTCGGATTTGAATACGCCACCGGTCACGTGGACCAGCCTGACGCCGGCTCGACCGGCTATGCCGACAGCGTACCCGGCCAGGCGCGTGCTCGCGTCATCCATTATTTTCTCGGCCTCGCGGTCGCCCTTCGCGCAGGCGCGGTCGACCGCAACCTGCAGCGCCGCTATCTTATCTATCGCATGGGCGTTCGCGTACGCCCATGCCACCATGTCATCGAGAACGTCTGCGCTTATGCTGGCCATGATTGCGCGTGTCAGCACGGTCTTCCTGCTGCCAGCGTTGAGCACCCTGAATGCTGCGCGAAGGCCCTCCCTGCCTATCGAGTAGCCGGAGCCGTCATCGCCGAGCAGATAGCCGCAGCCTGATGCCCTGTACCTGCGCCTGCCGTCGTAACCTAGAACTACACTGCCGGTACCGGCTACAACCATTACACCGGGTCCACCGCCGGTCTCGCCATAAAGCTCGCCGAAGGCGTCCTGGTCAACAATCACGCTCCTGGCGAGGCTGCGCAACGCTGACGTCATTTTCCTGACGCTGCTCTTGGTATCGACACTAGCCAGGGCGAAGCAGGCCGCGTCGGCGCGACGCACTCCTGCCGCGCGGGCGGCGCGCCTGATGCTGGCAGCCGCAGCGGCCAGACCTGCGTTGTAGTAGTTGGAGCCCCCTGCAGAACCAGTACCTATAAGGCTGCCATGCTCATCGCACGCGATGGCCTCCGTGCCGGTGCCGCCACCATTGACCCCTAGGATTATCATCGTGCCAATTGTTCATGCTTTCAATTTATGCCTTTCTGAGTCACACTGCAGTGCATGCTACTACTCTGAGCGGTTGGCCGACGATACTCTTAGGCGGGGTCTTGATAGGCAACACTGGAACAGCATACTTGAATTCGCCGCTCCCGATTGCGGTCACAATGTTCTTGAGGTCCCTACTCCAGAGCCTCCTCATCCCACCACCAATATTTTTAGCCATGATAATACCGGTGGTGTATGTAACAGAAGGTATTTATGTTTATACTTTGTATAAACTATTATTAATCACCTGGGAATAAAAATAGCAACGGGAATAATGATATTGTGATGTTTATGCGCACCGTGAAAATAAGGGAGAAAGCAGAGCTAAAGGTCAGTGGCATAGTTGGATTCTTTGAAGGAAAAGTTACGCCAATCGGGAATGGCGCAAAGGTCGGGTGTCCTAGGGAGTATATTGGCCGGCGCGTTTACATTATTATCCGTAAATAAGAATTTTGTCCCAACGCCGCTGCGGATGGCTTTGTTTAATAAGTCAAAATCTGTTTAAAAAGAGCCTTGCAGAAATCATTCCATAGGATTTTCGTCGATACATGGTTAGGTATGAAAAAGCGCAGAAAATATGTCGTCGGGACAGTAACGCATTACCACTTACCCTCATGTACCTGTATATGTTGTAAGCTATGTCCTTCAGTCTCTGCTCCTTTTTCTTCATCCACCACTTTTTACTGGTGAGTTCCTCGCCCATTTTAGTCTTCTCCACAAAGTTTACCGTTTCTACCTTGCTCCTTCTATGATACATTTTATTCGGAAAGTACTTTCGCAATTTCTACCTGTACTCCTCCCATTGTTCTACTTACTGGAGTACCCTCCCATCGCAAAGGTATTATCGATTTCCCAGTATAAACTAATATTGGGTGTTTGAGACGGGCTGTTGAATTGGTACAGTGCACACGAACTATTCAAGTCTGCATCCAAAATTCCGACTGCAATTTCTGAGGGGACATTTCTGGAACCGTGGTTACTTCTATCGTCCTGTGAGCGACGTAAACGACGAAACGGTAATGGTGTATGTACGAGAAGGCAACGCCCTGCTCCGGCTACGTCTTGCATAAACATGTCCTAAACCCCAACTTTACGTGGGGAAGAAGGCCATTATAAATGGCCGCTGCCCCTAAGCACCTTATCTGCGCATATTGGTGTAGGTGTGCCCTAAGTCCGTAGGCCCCCCGGCGCCTGCAGGCTCATCCTCAAAGCCGTCCATCAACACCGCAATGACCGAGAAATACGTAGCCCACTCCATCATCTTAAGGTAAACCCTAGAAGTGAGTTTCTCTTCGTCCGTCATCTGGCTGCCGTCTATGGCCTTGTACGCCTCATCGAAATAGTCAGCATCCAGAGGGCTCTTTCCGGAGAGCTGCAAATTCATCAGCGCAGCCTGCATCTTCGGTCCTACCCGCTGTGTGTCAAATGCTAGGCGTATAGTTATCGTGGGATTTTTCATCAGCGCGACCAGCTCCTCAATGCCCTTTTCTAGCTCTGTGAACGCTGCCTCGTCGAGTGCAAGGGTAGCGATCCCCTTTGTAAAGGCCGTTATCATGTCTGGATCCAGCTTCCTCATGTCGCGCAGTATCTTCAGGCTGCCGTCAAACTTGCTCTCAAGAACCTTGTAGTCGTCGTTGTTCACTTGTTTCTGCGCCATGCAATAACCTAGGTTAGAGATAGACATTGATTAAATATATAAACGCTTCTATCTGCATGGCTTTTAGGACGCTGAAAATCTTGGACATCACATCTGCATAGTTATAGCTGCACCATGAGATTGCATGTCGCTGCCAACTTTACGGCACCTGGTTACCACTAGGGGAAACCCGTGCATCTCCTACATTAAAATTTTGTCGTCAGTCCATGAAGTGAGGGTATGAGAACTAGTCCTTAAGGAGCATCGGTTGACATTTGACCGGTGTTTTGGATGAAAGAGTATTATTTCGGACTCCCTCTTTTTCATCTCCCTCACTATCCACCGTACCTTCCTCAGATTCAATTTTCTCATGATTTCTTTGTCTCTGAGGGCCAATATCTTTCTTGTCGTGAGGAACTTATTTCGGGATAAGACACAAAGCCCAGACCAGGGTAAAACGTAAATATATGGTACGTGCCTATAGTAGTGGAACCGCGCACTAGGACGCGCCGCTAACGCCACTATCGTGGCCGGTATCGTGTCGTATTGCGCATCGTCCAGCGCGCGGTGCTGTTTTGCACGGCAGCATGCGCGCTCAGTGCAGCACAGTAGAATTGCAGCCCTGCGGCTGCGCGCCGCCGCTGAACGCGAGCTTCACGAAGCCAAGGTACGGCACGCTCAGCACCACGCGGCCCTCTATCTGCGTTGAGTTCGGCGGGTAGTTGCCGTACTGTATATCAAGGCCCGGGTTGTTGTCGCCCTTGGTGAGGAAGTAGTACGAGCCGCTCACGTTAAGCACAGCGTAGAGCCTGTGCACTATGAGGCTGTCGCCCTGCCTGTAGAACGAGTCCTGGGGCGTAGTCTCGTATACCACGATGGTGTTGTTCTGGTCGCCGCTTATAGTTGTGTTGAGCACCCTGATCGCGGTGGTGTATGCCTCGGTTAGGACTGTGCCGTTCTGGAACCTGACCTGCGCGGTGCCGCACTCGTAGCCTATCACGCCGCCGGACTGGCTCGAGTTCTGCATCAGCACGCCGCCGCCTGAGGGCGAGCTCCTGTACAGGCCAACCGAATAGCCCGTACCGACGTACTGCGACAGGTACACCGAGCTGCCTGCGCGCTTGTATGCTATGCACTCAAGCGGCCCGGCGCTTATTTCGCCCAACAGGCCGGCGAACTGCGCCTTGGTCATATCTATCACGGGCGCCTTGATGCCGCTCAGCGACTGGTCCGTGCCCTGCAGGATTATTAGGTCGCCCCTCTGCAGCGCGGGTAGCATGCTGCAGCTCGGTACGACGTCAATCGGGTCAGAGGTGCGGAGCAGTGCGCCGAGCGCGTACCAGAACGCTATGACTATTATTATCGCTATGGCTATCTCGGCTATGCTCCTGATGAAGCCGGTCTCCCTGTAGCCGTTTATGAACTCTATGGCAAGGAGCACTATGATGAGCATGAAGACGGCGCCGCCTGCGAGCGATGCGATGGCTGGCGAGCCCTGCGAGAGAATGTATGCCGCGAGCAGCACCACGAGCAGTATGTACAGCGGCGTGGTGTTTATATGAAGGCGCTTTGCAGCGCGCGACTTGGCGGCCTTCTTCGACGTACGCATGGACGCACCGCTCATGCGCCCTTGGGCGCTATCTGCAGCCCGACGACGCTCGATACGCCGCCCTGCTTCGAAACGCCTATTGCGGTGTCCGCAGACGTGATCAGCGTGTCGTTGTGGCTGACTACGACGAACTGCGAGCTCTTGCCCATCTCCCTTATCATGCTCGAGAGCTTCTTAGAGTTGACCTTGTCGAGCGACGAGTCTATCTCGTCGAATATGTAGAAGGCCATCGGCCTCATCATCTGTATCGCGAAGAGCAGCGTAAGCAGGAATAGCGCCTTCTCGCCGCCGCTCCTCGTAGTGAACGGCGGGGCCAGCGGCTTGCCGGTATCCGATTTGATCACCAGGCCGGACTCGAACGGCTTGGTCTGGTCCTCGAGGGCCAGCGTCACGCCCTCGGTAGAGATGTGCGCGTACAGCGCCTTGAAGTTCTCGTTAACCTTGTCGAACGTCTCCCTGAATATCTGCTCCCTCTTCGTGTCTATCTCGCCTATCATCTGCAGCACGGCCGTGCGCTCGCGCTCGAGGGTCTCAAGGCGCTCCTTCGCCTCGGTAACGTCACGGCTCTTCTCCTCGTACATCTCTATGGCCTTGAGGTTGACCGTGCCCAGGGCCGCCTGCTCGGCCCTCGCCCTGTCGCGCTCGGCCTCGAGCTCCTTCACGGTCTTGCCGGACATTGTTCCTGGGCTCTCGGTGCTCGCGTACGACGCCAGCTGCGCCTTTATGTCTGCGAGCCTTGTGCTCAGCTGGCCCCTGGTCGCGTTTATCTCGGCTATGTCGGACACGATGCGCTCTAGGGCAGCCATGGTCTTGCCCTTTTCTTCAGACAGCTGCGAGGCCTGCTCCTCGAGGGCGCGCACCTTCTTGAGCATGTCGCTTGATCTCTTGTCGTGGCTTTCTATCTGGGTCTGCAGCTCCCTCTGCGCAACGCGGTCCTGCTCCATCTCCTCGCGCAGACGGGACGCAAGCTCCTTCTGGGCCCTGGCCCCTGACAGCGCGCTCTCCAGTTCCTGCTTGAGCTCCACAAGCCGACGCTCAGTCATCTCGCACTGGGTGGACAGAGACGCGATGGCCTCCCTGGTGCGCGACACCTCGTCGCGCAGGCCCTTCGTGTCTGCCTTCATGTCAAGCTTGGCGGCCCCCCCAGCTGCGGCAGAGACGCTGTTGATCATCGCGTACAGCGAGTCGGACCTAGGCGCGAGGTCGGCCACGCCCTTCGCAAGCTCGGACGCCTTTGCGGCCAGGCCCTTGTACGATGCAGCGGCCTGGTCGCGCTCCGTCTCGAGCCTGACGAGCTCGGCCGATTCCTTCGCGATCGACGCGCGCATGGACTCGGCCTCTGCGCCCATGCCCTTGAGGGTTATGGAAGCCTCGAGCTCGGACACCTCGAGCCGGCCCAGCGTGGCCCTGGCCTTAGATTCCGCGTCCTCTGCAGTTGATAGGCGCTGCTGCAGCGATGACATCTCAGCCTCGAGCTCCTTGCGCCTCTTCTCCAGCATGCCTATAGGCTTCGCTGCCCTGAACGTGCCACCTGTGACCAGCCCGGACTGCTCCAGCAGCTCGCCGTCAATCGTAACCAGCCTGGACCTGCCGAGGGCCTTGCCCTTTGAACCGGTTATGCTGTCTACAAGGTACGTGTTAGAGAATATGTACTCGAACGCGCTCCTGAACCGGCTGTCGAACTGCACCAGGCTTATCAGCGGCACCATGCCCTCCTCTGCGCCGCCGCCCTGGCTCCTTATCTCTTTTATTGGTATGAACGACGCCCTGCCAAGGCCCTTGGCCTTTAGCACGCCGACGGCGCGGTCTGCCACGTCTATCGAGTCCACGATGAAGTAGTTGAGCCTGGCACCTGCCGAGGCCTGCACAGCGGTCGCATACTTGTCATCGTACGCGCACAGGTCCGCGGCCCTGCCGTAGAAGCCTTGACCAAGCTCCCTCTTCAATGTCCGTGCGGCGGCATCGGAACCCTCCTGCCTTGAGGCAAGTTCGGCGCGCACGGACGAGATTTCGGCACCGAGTTTTGACAGCGCGACCCTAGCGCTCTCGAGCTCTTTCTGCGCGCCGGCAAGCGCGGCCTTGGCTTCGGATACCGACTTCGAAGCCTCCTTGGACGCCGCGGACTTCTCGCTAATCTTGCCATCTAGATCCGCAAGCCTGGACTTCAGCTGCTCCAGCGCCTGGCGTCTGGACTCGATCGTGCGCGTCAATTCCGTAGCCCTGAGCTCGGCCTGCGTGGCCTGCTTCTCAGCTTCTGCGTGCTCGCGGCGCCGCTTCTCGAGCTCTGCCTGCAGCGCGCCGTAATCGCTGACCAGCTTTGCCATGCCGGCGTCCGTACTGGTATCGGTGCGGCGCAGCTCCGCCTCGAGCCCCCCAAGGCGCGAGCGCTGTTCCGACAGCCTGGACGCGTCGGAGGCCAGGCTTGCAGACTTTTCGTCTATTTCCTTCTTGAGCGATGAGGCGCGGGACTCGAACGAGGCGGCGCTCTCCTCCGCTACCTTCAGCTTCGTCTCGGCCACGGCCAGGGCGCTCTCGACGCTCTCGCGTCGACTGTTCACCGCGCTGATTTCGGCAGAACGCGCGGTCATTTCCTTCGTGAGCGCGGAGCGCTCCTTTTCCAGCGACGCGGCGCCGTCCTCAAGCTCGCGCTTGTGCGAATCCAGTTCCGCCCTCTTTGCCTGCTTGGCCTCGAGTGCGTCTATCGACGCCTTGAACTGGGCCTCAACCTCGCCCTGCCTCAGCGTAACTATCGTGTATTCCGAGGAGCGTATGAGCTTGTCGAGCGCTATGTACTTCTCGGCGTCCTGCTTCTGCCTCTCCAGCTCCTTCAGGTAGCCAAGGCGCTCGCCCAGAAGGTTGTTGGCGCTGCCGATCTTCTCGTGCACCTTCTCCAGCTCCGCCTCGGCCGCCTTCTTCTTCTCCTCGAAGTCCTTTATGCCGGCAGCCACGTCTATGAGCTCCCTGCGCTCCTTGGCGTTGAGGTTCGTGAGCGTACGTATCTCGTCCTGCGTTATCGTGTTGACCTCGCTTATGCCGCTGCTGTATGCCCTCAGCGCGTCGAGCACCTCCTGCCTCGTGGCCCGCTTGCCGTTGAGCCTGTAACCGATCTTGTTGTTCGATTTTATTATGCGAGCGATCTCTATCGGGGTCTCGCCGGTGAGCATAACCTGCACGTAGGCGCGCTTGGTGCCATCCTCCTTCGGCTTGGCGCCCATGTTTATGGCCTCGGCGAACGACCCTATGCGCAGCCTGCGCAGGGAGGTCTCGCCAAGCACGAAGAGGAGCGCGTCGCAGATGTTGGACTTGCCGGACGTGTTCGGGCCCAGTATGCAGTTGAAGCCCGGGCCGAGCCTTACGTTGGCGTGCTTGAAGGACTTAAAGTTGTGGAGTGTGAGCCGGTCTATGTGGAGCATCGTAATCCCTGGTTGCCCTATCCTTATCGTCTACACTGTTTTTATTAGTTGCTGGACGCCGGATACTTTAGGACGCTGAAAATTTAATGACTGCCTTGTCGAATCCGAAAGCGCCTTACATTTTTACGTCGTGATACTAGTGGGTGGACAGACCTTCTGCAACGACCTTTGCAGAGTTGACTTCTACAAACGTTAACGTAGGTGCCGCCCGTTGTGCACGAACGGCGACCTGCCATCTAGGACAAAGCTTGAAATATCGAAATAATACCTGTGCTGCTTCCGCTCGTGGCGCGGATTGCGAGGGTCTACGGGCACTTCTACAAGAACGGCTCACGCTGGCAAAGTACTGGATCGCCATCGCCATAAAGCAGTTGTTCTGGTACAAGAGCGGCAAGAAAACCGTAGACAGCATCTGATAGGACTGCATCGCTGCGCAACTTGGCTACAAGCGCAAACCAGATACGTCATCGCTCTCGAAGGCGGGGAAACCCGCTGAAAGTGGCGCGCGGTAAAAGGTCTACAACGAGTTAGCGGCATGGTATGCAGGGCGTGGCTCAGTGCGCGTTCTTGCTCTTGCTCTTTTGCGTTGTCTCTGCCTGCCCGTTGCGCTCGATGACGCGCGTGTTGGCAGCCACCCTCTCGAGAAGGTGCTTGACCGCTACCTCTATGTCGTCACGCCTGTTCTCCGGCTTGGAGAAGAACGCCTTTAGCTCTGCGAGGGTGTCGCGGCCATAGGCCATGCCCATGCTGTCCACGAAGTCCTCGAGCAGGTGGGTGCCGCTTGGGTATCGCGCCATGAACTCCTGCCAGTGGGATTCGGTCCAGAGCATGAGGCCTCTAATCGCCGCCTCGTTGCCGCCGACTACCGATGGTATGATTGTGGAGTCTTGCAGCCTCACAGCCTCCGTCAGCGTAATTTCGAGAGCCTTATCGACCAGCGCCGGATCCCTGAAATGCCCCAGCGCAGAGAGCAGCTTCAGCCTCTCCTCCGGGTCGGACTCTGCCTTGTAGCGCGAAACGAATGAGTCGAAGACCTGCCCGTCGCCGTTCATTGCGACTATCTTGTAGATCGCTGACCTGAGGTTGGCGTCCACCATGCCCTGCGTGAACGAGTTCCTGAATATATCGTCGGCCATGTCTATGACCTGCGGGTCGCCGGCCTCGCCAAGGGCGCTTATCACCTGGCCGCGCAGCAGAGTGTCCACGTCGCGCTCGCCAGGCCTCTTCGACCAGCCCAGCTCAGCCAGTATCGGAGCCGCGAGCTTCTCGATGACCGCGTCAACCTCGCTCTCGAGAGGATTGCCGCGGAGGAGCGCGGCCAGCCAGCTGAGGTGCCCGATGGTGCTCTCGCTCAATGGGTAATCCGGGTCATTGCAGTGCGAGGCTACGAAGTTAAGGTACGTTCTGACTTCGATGAGGCCGCAGCGCGCCATTGCGAAGAGGTCGTTCTCTATGCCCCAGGCGTCCGCACCGCCGAGCCTGCCCGCCTCGACGAGTTTGCCGAGCCGCTCCAGCGTCGCCTCGTCGTATGAGGCCCTGTACAGCCCCGCCTGGCCGGCGTTCAGCTTTATCCAGTCGCTCTGCGTCTTGATGACGAGCTTCTTGGAATCCATGAGCACCCTGCTCGTGCCGTCCTCGGTCTCGAACACAAGAGGTATGGGCCACGGTCTGCTCCTGCGCTCGCCGTCTATAGTGAACCTCTTCTGCCTGAGCTCGAAGCCGCCTCGGACCTTCTTTACCTTTATTACCGGATAGCCTGGCACGTTTACCCAGTGGCGCATTATTTTTGATACGTTGGCATCGCCGCTGGCGTGCTCGATCGCGAGCCAGAGGTCCTCCTTCGTGGCGTTGCTATAGGCGTTCTTGCCCAAGTACTCGGCCAGGCCGCGCCTGAAGGCGTCCGCGCCTACGTAGTCCTCAAGCATGTGCAGCACGCTGCCGCCCTTCTGGTAGCTTATCTCGTCGAATATCCTGTCTATCTCGGCAGGCGCGCTGACCTTCACGTTGATCGGGTGCGTCGACCTGAGCTGGTCAGCCGACATGGCCCTGCTCGTAGTGCCGCTCAGGTATTGGAGCATGACATCCCACTCCGGGTGAGCGTCGTCGAGCGCCTTGAAGCTCATGTAAGTAGCGAAGCTCTCGTTGAGCCAGAGGTCGTCCCACCACTTCATCGTGACCAGGTTCCCGAACCACTGGTGCGCCAGCTCGTGCGCTATCGTCTCTGCCACCGCCTGCTTGGTCGCCTGCGAAGAACTGTCGTTGCAGAGCAGAGCCGACTCCCTGAATGTTATCGCGCCCCAGTTCTCCATCGCGCCTGCGGCGAAGTCTGGTATGGCTATAAGGTCAATCTTTGGCAATGGGTAGGCGATGCCGAAATAGCTCTGGTAGAACTCGACCGCCTTCTTGGCGTACTCCAACGGCAGCTTGGCGTAGGCCGACTTGCCGGGCGTGGTCAGCACGCTTATCTCCACGTTGCCGACCTTCTCTGTGACGCGCTCGAACTGGCCGACGCCCATATAGAGCAGGTAACTCGACATCATCGGCGTGGTGCCGAACGTGATGACCTCCTTGCCGCCGTCGCTGCGGCGAGAGGCCACTGGCATGTTCGAAATGGCCTCAAGGCCCTTGTCTACCACTAGCGTGAGATCGAAGGTCGCCTTGAAGGCGGGCTCGTCGAAGCACGGGAAAGCGGCCCTGGCATCTGCGGCCTCGAACTGTGTAGTGAGCATCTGCTGTGGTGTGCCGTTGTCCGTGTACGAGCTCCTGTAGAAGCCGTACATCTTGTCGTTGTTCTCGCCGTTGAACTTGAGCTCGAGCTTGGCATCGCCGGACACCGGTCTGTCGAACCTGAGCACCAGCTCCTCGTTGTCCTCGTCGTAGCTAACCGCGGCCTGCTGGGCGGTGCCGTCTATCGTTATCGAGGCACCGGTCACCGACAGGCCCTTGGCGTTGAGCCTGATGCTCCTCGTGGGCCTAGCTATCGAGACGTCTATCGCCTCTGAGCCCTGATAGCTGTGGCTCTGCATGTCCGGCCTTATCTCTATGGAGTAGTGGCTTGGGGCCACGTTGCTACCGAGCGACCTATGACCGTTCACAACGGCCAATATCGTGTGGAAGCCTTTTAACCCTTTCCAGAGGCTACGTCAGGCGGACTGCATCTGGTCAGAGGCGTATCATGCCAGTGGCACTTTTGTAGAAAGCGACGCCGGATTTGCATGGTATGACGCGGCGGCATGCGGAAGTGCGATTATACCAAACATTTGGAATATAGTGACTTACGGTACGCTGGCGAGTAACTGCTGCTCTACGCGAGGATAACTGCGCAGCTAACGCAGTTTATTGCTTCGCTGCCTGCGAGCGTGCACGCTCTAGCGCCTCGAGTTCGGTCTTCATACTGAGCAGGCTCATGAGCTCATTGGCGCTCAGCAGCGGCTTGGGCAGCCGGTCGCAGTCGTCGATTGCTATCCTAGGACAGGCGGTGTTAACAAAGGCGTCGAACTCGCGCATGTTCGAGAGCGACTCGAAGTCGAATGTGTTGGCCACGAGTATCGCGGAGCTCATGCCATCGCGCTCTATCCTGGCCTTGAGGAGCTCAGCAAGCCTCATGTTGTGCTGGCCGTTCTTTGTAGTAACCAATATGCCGAAGCTCTTGGCGCCCATCGCGGATAGGACCTTCCCCCTGCTGCGCCTAGCGTACTGCTCCCTCATTTGGTCCATGCGCTCCATCATGCCGTTGAAAGGGTCTATCGCTATGAACGGCTTCGTAGTAGAGAGAAGCGCACCAAGAGGGTGGAAGACGCCGCCGCCGAAGTACACGTGGGCGTCGACCTGCCTGTCTATCGACGCGGCACTGCCGACATCGCAGCCTAGGATCTGGCCGGGCTTCTTGGCGAAGCCGTAGGGCTTGCCGATTACGACCGTCTTGCCTCTGGATTCGTAGAACGATTTTATGTCGCCGAGCTGGTGGACGTGCTGTATGGTCGTGCACAGGCCTATGGTGTCGAAACCAGAGAGCAGGTCGAGCGACCGGGGAAGCAGGGCCAGCGATGCGTCCATCTTGTACTCGACGTACTCGACGTTGAAATCCACATGGTGGAACTCGGCATGGCCGAAATGCACGAGCTTGTCAGCCTTTAGTGACCTGGCCTCGTCAAGTGCCAGGTCGCACGCGCCGAATGTAGGCGACGCCGAGATGAAGACCTCGTTGCCCGAACGCTCCAACTCCTTCGCGTACCTAAGGGCATACTGCTTGAGCCCCTCTGGGAATTGAAGGAGGATTCTCATTGAAGCACTGGCTTAATGCTACGACGCGACTACCTTTGCCTTGTATGTACCGGACAGCTTCGACGAGGCGCGCCTAAATGCCTCAAGAACGTGTTGCCGGTTCTTGGACGACGTGTTTATGGCGAATACAGGCTGGCCCAACCTTAGCCTAGCGGCGACCGATACTGGTCGGCCGAATGCGTTGCTCATGCCCTGGGATATCCTGTCTGCGCCTGCGCCGGTAGCCATCTTGTGCTCCCTGATAACACTGTGAGGGTACACGAGCACCTTGAAGTGGTAGCCCATGGGTATGACCGTTTCCAGGTACTTGTTGGCCACCTGGCGCGCGGCCTCTAGGGAGTTGGAACGGAGCTGGATAGGCTGCTCGGCGTTCAGCGTCATCTTAAGGTCGTATGATCCGTTCCTGGTGCCCATATCGAATATGAGCAGGCTGGTGTGCGGCAGCGCCCTTATGTAGTTCTTCTTCGGCTTCTTGAGGGAGTAGCGTGCCCATGACTGCGAGTTTAGAGCCCTGCACGTCCTTGCCGGTCTGAGCCTAGCCATGCTATCACTGTGTTAACGAAAAGCGATATTTATTGCGAAGAAAGGTATAAAAGCGTGAGCGGCTGCATGCGGCCGAGAGCGCGGGACGCCGCGCATGCGTGATCACACGTAACCAAGCCGGTGCAGCTTCGGGTAGTCGGTGAGCCACCTGTCTGATATGTCTATCCTGTATATGGCGTTGGGAACGATGATGTTCTTCAGCGCGTTGTAAGCGTTGGTCTTCGCATCGAACATCGTATCGCCCCTGCCGGTCACCACGAAACCATAGCCCCATGATCCTGCCGTTACCCAAGAACCGTTGTCGAACTTGAGGTCGCCGGTGTGGAATTTCTCCAGCGAGGCTTCGTTCATTATTAGTACCGGCAGGTCTTTGCCATAGCGCTCGTAACCCTCCGGATACGGGAATGTGGGGACGCAGACTGCGATGCCTATCTGGTAGCCCTGGTCCGCTTCTATGAAGTCGGTGCTCTTTTCGATTAGACCCATAATCATGTCTGTGACCCTGGTGTGGCCGTTCAGCCCTTCGAAGAGCAGGCTTATCAGCGGGTAGCCGAAGCGTGAGGTGAACTCCAGCGGCCAGATGCCCTCCCTGTTCACTATGCAGTTTACGTCTATGGTGCCCACGTAGCCATCCTTGCGCAGGTCCTCCTCTATCTTTTTCAGCGTGTTGTTGAAGAGCTTGAGCTTGTCGAACGTGAAGAAGCCATGGGTGCCCATCTCGCCGGTGAAGACCCCGAGGTCGCCGGTGAGCATGCGCTTGTTCTCGAAGTTTATGTAGACCGGCATTATGAATCTCTCGCCGTTGAAGAAGGCAGTGACTGCGACCTCGACGCCAACTATCACCTCCTGCAGCACGAATCTGGGCTCGCCCCACGCCGTGTTCCACTTCTTTCCGTAGTGGTCGAGCAACATGGCGAGGTCGCTATTGTCGTCGACCTGCGATTTGTACACGAGATTCTTCTCATCGCCAGCGGTGCCTAGGAACTTGATTATGAATCTCTTGCCCTGATCCTTGAGGAACCTCTTGGCTGATAGGAAGCTGTTGAACTCGTAGGTTTCGGGTATCTTGACGTTCATCTTCTGGAAGTACTGCAGGGCGAACTTTCTGTCCAGCTCCAGCTGATCGCCGAGGTAGCTGCCGCCAATCACCTTAAAACCCTGCTGCCTGAGCTCGTTCTGCCTGAAGCCATAACCGGTGAAATCGAATATTATGGCGTCGGCCCAGCCCTTCTCGCTCTCCCAGTCATCCACCTTATCGACAACGCCGTCGAGAACGTCCCTCTCGGCGGCGTCCTGTATGAATAGCTTTACGCTGTTCCCCTCCTTCTTGAGATGGTACGCGATGTCAGAGCCTGACGCCTCCTTTGAGACTATCAGGAACTTATACCTCTTCCTCTTTTCTTCGACAGGCTGCTTCTTCTCCTCGACGGCAGTCTTCTGCTGCGCCGCTGGCCTCTCCTCGACCGCGGGCTTCTTCTCAGCTTCAGGCGCCCTTTGCTGTGGCTGCGCCTGTTTATCTTCTGGTGTGGGCTTATTCTCCTCAACAGCTGGTTTCTGCACCGGCAGCGCCTGTTTCTCCTCGCCTGCCGGCTTCTTCTCTTCGCTCTCCTTGTCGGTCATTTCTTATCAAAAACAATTTTGAATGAACCCATATTTATATGCGAACATCACGTGGGCCATTCGTAATTCGTGTCGGAGGATTTCTTTTGCTGCCTCGCGGCGCGGGACTCGCGGGCCATCACATGGGTTATGTGCAACGCGACCACATGCTCGACGTGCTGCTGCAGCAGCACGCCTATGATCTCTCCGCGGCTCACGACGGCAGCCACGCCAGCGTCATTGAAACGCATCGTGTTTATCGCGCTGTCGAGCGAGACCGTGGCCTGAACTGCAGGTATCTCGACTCCAAGGCTCGATATCGGCCTGTTGACGTTGGCCATCACGTTTGGGAGCGGACCGCGCGGCACGCGGACTAACTTTATCGATTTGCCTTGGGCGAAGAGCGCTATGTGGGTGTGACGGACGAGAACGTCATGGTACAGCTCGGCCAGTGTCGTTTCTGGTTTCTCAGTTATGAAGTTCTTGCTCATTGCGCTGCGCACACCGAGCGACGCGGTGTACCTCTTGGTCATGGCCGCTTGCAGCTCTGCCTGCGCACCGCCGTATATGAACAGGAATATTATCAGGTCCCACAGCACCACGAACTCCACGTAGTAGATCGAGTCGCTGGTGAACAGCGTGGCGTAAACTATGCTGCCGAATATGAAGAGGATGAAGACGGCGTTGCCTATCTTCACTGTGAGCTTAGTGGCGGATAGCTCGTCGCGTTTCTTTTCAAGATAGCTTCTCAGGACGCGCCCGCCATCAAGCGGGAAGCTGGGCAGAAGGTTGAAAACCCCGAGCAGTATGTTCAGCTCGAACATTATCTGGACGATCTGGCGGCCCATGCCTATTGGCGTGTATATGGCGCCTAAGCCGAAGAACAGGCCTATGAGTATGCTGCTTATCGGACCGGCCATGGCTATGTAGAACTCCTGGTTTGCCTTGATGCCCTCCATGTTAATGATCGAGGCGCCGCCGAGCGGCATTAGGATTATCTTGCTTACCTGTATGCCGTCGCGTTTCGCCGTTATGGAGTGCGCGAGCTCGTGGAGCAGCACGCAAATGAAGAGCAGGATTATGATACCGAAGAAGTAGGGGCCTAGGAAGAGCACGAAGATTAGGAGCAGTATGAAAGTCCAGTGCAGCTGTATCTGCACGCCGAAGAGCTTGCCTATGTTCGGCGATGATAGTGCCATGCGAGCGCCCGGTGATTACAGCTTGTGCTTGGAATAGAAAATAACTTCACACTTTCGGTCAGAGCAGATACCGCGGTCTACGGTGGATTGCCCTCTAGCGGCACCGAAACCGTCCTGGCATGCGTGAGCATGCCGCGGTTACTACGACCTGGCATCGAAGACTAGCCAGATTATGTCGGCCACGAATATTATTATGCCGAGCATCTCTGGCGTGACCGCCGCAGCGTGGAACGCTATGTAAGTCCAGTATAGGTCCGCTACCAGTATGATCAGACCCATCAGTATGGCGATCCCCCTGCGCACTACCTTCTTATTCATATTGGCCATGCTAATACCTGTTTGATTGTGAATCGGATGCTATAAATATGTAGCGACGCGGGTGGGCGCGCTGACAGGGTGCTTCCGATTGACCTGGTTCTCAATTGGAAACGCCCATCATGCGCGAAAAATATGGCACTTGCATTGCTCATCCATGCCCCAAGAGGTGCGGCATCTGCAATCGTGATTGTGGATGGGAAGAAAATGCGGATAGCGTTAAATAGGTATGGAAGAAAATGGTTCAACGACTTTTATGGGTGGGGAATATGGCCGACGACAAGGAGATTGCCCTGCGCATAGAGCAGATAACTAAGCAGATGGATTCTGTCTTATCCGATACCAGCGTCCCGAAGAATGTGAGGAGCGCGGTCAGCGATGCACGAAAGAAGCTGAACGAGAATGCTGACAGGGTCATGCGCGTCTCTGCGGCGATATATCACATAGACGAGGTCAGCAATGATATAAACCTGCCGCCGCATGCGAGGACGATGCTCTGGAACATACTCAACCTTCTGGAGTCCATAAAGGATTAGATGATTGATGAAAGCAGGCTCAGGGAACTGGCAATGAAGCTATCGGCCGCCCGCATTTTCCTTTCGGCCGATGCACGCGAGGCCACGATAGACGGCATAGACATGGAGTTGCTGGCGACTCGTGTGATAGAGAAGAACAGGGGTTCAGCAGACGCAGTATTCGCAGGCGCGAAAGAGTTGGACGAAATAGTGCGGAGCATGTCATCAGAGAAGGTGGCAGAACCCATAGAGGTGCTGAGGCAACCGGGCTTCAAGCCGGTGGCTGCGGAGCTCGAACCAGAAATCAAGATAGACGAGAGGAAGCCGGAGCACGTGTCCGGTACGGTCGACGACTTCGTAGACTACTTTAGGGACAGGCTGGCCAGGTTGAGGCACATAATAGAGAGTAACAGGCAGAGTCTTTACGGTCTCGTGCCCAGCATGGAATCGCTCAGGGGCTTCCCAGAGGGTCGCGAGGTCACCATAATCGGCATAGTCACGACCAAGTTCGTGACTAAGAGCGGCAACATACTTGTTATAATAGAGGACGAAACCGCCGAAGCAAAAGCGATATTCATGAACGGCACGTCGCAGAAGGTCAAGGAACTCTTCGTTAAGGCGGAGAGCATAACCAACGACGAGGTGATAGCAGTGAGGGGCAAGCTATCGCGCGGCTTCTTGATGGTTAGCGAGATCGTCTGGCCAGACATACCAATAAAGAGCAGGAGGACGTCGGAGAACGACCTCGCGATCGCATTCCTGTCGGACGTGCACGTAGGCAGCAAGCTCTTCATGGACAAGAATTTCAGACACATGCTCAGTTGGCTAAATGGCGGCGTCAGCAAGCAGGAGCAGTTGGCTGGCAAGATAAAGTATATTATTATAGCGGGGGATGCGGCCGATGGTATAGGCGTGTATCCTGGCCAGGACCGCGACCTCGCGATACAGGACGTGTACCTGCAGTACAGGTTGCTGATTAACCTGCTGGACGCCGTGCCCGATTACGTCCATGTATTCATACTGCCGGGAAACCACGACGCAGTGCAGAGGGCGGAGCCGCAGCCGTCGCTTGGAAAGGCGATGGTCGATGAGATGGGCAGGGGCAACATCCACATGGTAACCAACCCCTGCAGCCTGACCCTCGATGGCTTCGAGGTGCTCGCTTATCACGGCACATCGCTAGACTCGGTGATAAGCGCAGTGCCAAACAACAGCTACGCGAGGCCAGAAAAGGCCATGGTGGAGCTCCTAAGGCGACGCCACCTCTCACCGATATACGGGGGCAACGTCGTGGTTCCGTCAAGGAAGGACGGTATGGTTATAGAGAGCGTGCCAGACATACTGCACATGGGCCACATACACAAGAACGGTCTGACCGAGTACCACGGTGTCGAGGTGGTGAACAGCGGCACATGGCAGGCACGCACGGAGTTCCAAGTGAGGCAGGGCCACATACCCTCGCCATGCGTCCTGCCGGTCTTCGAGACCAAGGAGCACAGGTTCTCGTCGATAAACTTCGGCGACGGGCAGTAGGCGTTTATCATGACAAACGACCAATACTTCGCGACCCTCACCGAGGGCTTCGAGCGCGCCTACGGGGTGGCGCAGACGGCGCGCGGCAAGGGGTTGGATCCGGAGCCTTTCGTAGAGGTCATGCCAGCGCCAGACCTGGCGGCGCGGGTAGAGGGAATAATGGGCATGAAGGGCCTTGGCGAGATAATAAAGTCCAGGATGGCAGGACGCTCCAGGCAGGAGCTCGCGTTCGAGATGGTAAGGGTTGTCTGCACTGACGAGCGCTTCGCGATGGATGTGCAGCGCAGGCTCACCATAGCGATAAGGATAGGGCTGTCGGTGCTGACAGAGGGCATACTGGTCGCCCCTACAGAGGGCATGCAGGGGGTGGAGTTGCACAAGAATCCCGACGGCTCAGATTACGTGTCTGTGCTATATGCAGGGCCGATAAGGGGCGCAGGCGGCACCAGCGCTGCGCTGTCGGTCGCACTGGCCGACCACGGCAGGCGCCTGCTCGGCATAAGCGCGTACAAGGCGCAGCAGGCAGAGATTGAGCGCTACTTGGAGGAGATAATGCTGTATGATTCGCGTATAGCCAGGCTGCAGTACGCGCCGAGCGAGGCCGACCTCAGGTGCATACTGCAGAACTGCCCGGTGTGCATAGACGGCGTGCCCACTGAGCAGATGGAAGTCGCGATACACAGGAACGTCAAGAGGCTAGACTCCGCGGGCAGGCAGCAGCTAATAACGAACAAGATACGCGGTGGCATCCCGCTGGTCCTCTGCGAGGGCATAGCGCAGAAGGCCAAGAGCGTACTGAAGCACACGAGGACCGCGGGCCTGGACTGGTCATGGCTCGACGGGATAATAAGGGTGGACAAGCCTACGGGCGGCGACTCGAAAGCAAATGGCGAAGCCGTTTTCCTGCAGGAGCTCGTGGCGGGCAGGCCGGTGCTTTCGTACCCAGAGCACGCCGGCAGCTTCAGGCTGCGATACGGCAGGTCGAGACTGACGGGCATAGCGGCCAAGGGTCTCAACCCGGCCACGATGATACTGCTCGACAGTTTCATAGCTACGGGCACGCAGCTCAAGGTGGAGAAGCCTGGCAAGGGGTGCATCGCCATGCCAGTGGACTCGATAGAGGGGCCGTTCGTCAAGCTGGCGAGCGGCGAGGCCCTCAGGGTGAACACTGCAGACAAGGCCAATGAGGTACGGGACAAGGTCGCTAAGATACTCGCCGTAGGAGACATACTGATAACGTTCGGTGACTTCAAGAAGACGAACACACCGCTGCTGCCGTCCAGTTATGTAGAAGAGTACTGGTGCGCGGAGCTGGCCGAGGCCGGCTACACCGGCGGCACCGATGTGGGATCGTTCGACGAGGCCATGGCCCTGTCAGTAAGGTATGGCGTGCCCATGCACCCACGGTACACTTACGAATACCAGGACGCGACCGTAGGGGAGCTGGCGTCTGTCGCTGGTGCGGCAATACGTAGCCTTGGTTCGTGCAAACATCTGCGCGAAATCGAGAGCATAGAGCTGGCCGGTCCTGACATGGAGACGATCAGGTCAGGCATTGAGAGGCTGTGCGTGCCGCACATGGACAACGGAAACAGCATAACGATATCCGGCGACGAAGCGCGCAGCCTGGTGGCTGCGCTGGGCCTGGCCGACGCATCCGGGGCAGTATCGCAGAACGCGAAGTTGCTCGAGCAGGCCAAGAGGCTCACCGATCCGCTCGAACTCGTAAGGAGCGTGGCGCCGTTCAGGGTGGAGCGTAGGTCCACGCGCATAGGCGGCCGTATGGGCAGGCCGGAGAAGGCCCGGGAGAGGTTGATGAAGCCAGCGCCCCACGTGCTATTCCCAATAGGCGAACGTGGAGGCAAGGAGCGGAATATACACAAGGCATACATCGATGACAGGCGGCGCTTCGGGTCGCCGAACATAGAGGTAGAGATGCCGAGGTACTTCTGCGCAAAGGGCGGAGAGGCTACTACGACGCCGTACTGCAGGGAGCACGGCTCGCGATCCGTGGTGCGCAGGCAGTGCAGGAACTGCGGCACTGAAACGATGGATGACGTATGCCCGAGGTGCGGCGGCAAGACATCAGGGGCCGCAGCCAGGACGATAGACCTCGCAGGCATGATGGTAGCCGCGCTGGAGAACATCGGCATTCACGAAGTGCCGAAGACGTTCAAGGGCGTCAAGGGGCTCATGAGCCTGGACAAGGTCACGGAGCCGCTGGAGAAGGGCCTGCTCAGGAGCATGCACAGCGTCTTCATATTCAAGGATGGGACTTCGCGCTTCGACGCAACGGACGCGCCCATGACGCACTTCTACCCTGTCGAGATAGGCACGAGCGTAGAGAGGCTGAGGCAGCTGGGCTACACGACGGACGCTAGCGGCGCTCCGCTGGAGCGCGCTGACCAGCTGGTGGAGCTCAGGCACCAGGACGTGGTGCTGAACACGAGATGCGCCGATTACATGCTCGGCATAGCGAAGTTTATCGACGACCTGCTCGTCAGGTTCTACAAGATGGAGCCATTCTACAGGATCTCATCGCCGCAGGAGCTCGTTGGCCACCTGGTCATCACGCTGTCGCCGCACACGTCCGCCGGCGTCCTGGGCCGCATAATAGGCTTCACCAAGGCCAACGTGGGCTTCGCGCATCCATATACAATATCGGCCAGGCGCAGGAACTGCGACGGCGACGAGGATACGACGATGCTGCTGCTCGACACGCTCATAAACTTCTCGCGCAGCTACCTGCCGGTCACTGTCGGCGGCACGATGGACGCGCCGCTAATCCTGACGGTGCACGTCATGCCGGAGGAGGTCGACGATGAGGTGCACAGCATGGAGGTAGTGGAATCCTACGGGCTCGGCTTCTACAGGAAGAGCATGGAGTACGCGTCGCCCGGTTCAGTGAAGGTGGAGCTCGTGGCCGACAGGCTCGGCGGGGAGGGCGCCTACCAGGGCATAAGGTTCACGCACCAGAGCGGCCCGAGCGCAGTAACCGACGCGCCGGTCAAGAGCGTGTACACGACGCTCAAGAGCATGAACGAGAAGGTGGAGCGCCAGTTCGCGCTCATGGACAAGCTATACTGCATAGACCGCACCGACACAGCTAGAAGGCTCATACTCAGCCACTTCATACCTGACCTTATGGGCAACCTGCACTCGTTCTCGAAGCAGCAGTTCCGCTGCGTGTCGTGCAACGCAAAGTACAGGCGGGTGCCGCTGCGCGGCAAGTGCACGCGTTGTGGCGGCAGGCTGCTGCTGACGATATCGAGGGGCGGCATAGAGAAGTACATGACTATGGCCACTACCCTGGCGGACAGGTATGGCGTAGAGCCGTACATAAAGCAGAGGCTAGCACTGCTGAAGAGCGAGATAGAGGAGCTCTTCGGCGGCCTAACCGACGTTACCGAGAGGGGCACTAAGCAGTTCAACCTCTCGAAGTTCATGTAGCGGCGCGTACCCGTGCGCAGTTGCCTCAGACCAGGCCGTTTATGAGCATGAGCACTAGACCTATGAGCACGGGTATGTCGTCGCCGAAGTCCTCCGTGCCGAACTCCACGAAAAGGCCGTATACCTGGAACGCTATTGCAGCAACCACCAGGGCGAGGATTACAAGCCGCTGCACTGCGATTTCCTTGGTAGAGTTTCTCCTTGCTGAAAGCGCTAGGTATATCAATATCGCGATTGACACGGCTGCAAGCCCTGTCTCATCGACCGCGTGCGACAGCACGTCGGCCTCGCCGAACACGTCCAATAGCATTGCTATGGCAAGAAACACAGCGAAGAATGCGAATACGCGCCTACGCGCCGACCATTTGGCGTCATCGAACACGGCACCACACTTTTGACTTCTACATCTATTAATAAATAGTCTTCGGGCCCGGCGGGATTTACATCGCATTTTGCGATGCGATTTTGAACCCGCGACCGACGGATTAAAAGTCCGCCACTCTAGCCATCCTGAGTTACGGGCCCGCCTTCCATTCAGCTTTCAAGCTATTAAAACGTTCGGGCGCGACTAACGATTAGTGGCCTGCCCGTCATGGCATCCGGCCTTGAGAGCCCGAGCATCTCGAGAGCTGTAGGCGCAATGTCCCTAAGGCCTGGCGCGTAGCCATGCGGCACCGAGAGCGCCCATTTCTCCGATACCACAATCATAGGCACTGGCGCAGTCGTGTGGGCAGTATGAGGCTGGCCTCTGGCCTCATCGAACATCTTCTCCGCGTTGCCGTGGTCTGCCGTTATGATCAGGTCCGCACCGCCACGGCATGAGGCACGCGCGCGCTCTATCAGGGCGATGCACGAATCGATCGTCTCGACGGCCTTTATAGTCGCCCCAAGGTTGCCGGTGTGGCCTACCATGTCTGCATTGGCTAGATTCGCCAGCAGGAAACGATGCGTGCCGTGCTCTATCGCGTTGACCAGCCGCTCTGTTATCTCCGGCGCCCGCATCTCAGGCGCGGTGTCATAGGTCGCGACTCGTTTCGACGGTATCAGTATCCTTTCCTCTAGTCTGAGCGGCTTCTCTACGAGCCCGTTGAAGAAGTATGTGACGTGCGCATACTTCTCTGTCTCGGCAATGTGCAGCTGGCTAATGCCGTTGTGATCGAGCACGCTGCTAATCGTGTCGGCAACACGCAGCCTCCTGAGCATAGCTGGTACGCCCAGGCCGCCGCCGTACTGCACCATCGATATGACGCCTGGTCTAGCGGCGACTCTTGTTGATGATTCTGGCTCGCCAAGGACACTTGGCCCCTTGCTTAACGCTAGTGCGAACTGGCGCATCCGGTCAGGCCTGAAGTTAAACAGTATTGCGACGTCGTCATCTGCCATGCCGTTGCAGCCATAGGCGCACACCGGAACGATGAACTCGTCGGTCACGCCCATTTCATATGAAGCATCGATAGACGCGATTGGGTCTTTGAACCGCTCCGCAACACCGCGAACGATGGCATCGTAGGCTATCTTGGTGCGCTCCCAGTGCTTGTCCCTGTCCATCGTATAATATCTACCGGACAGCGTCGTTATCCTGCCGGTGCCGAGCTCGCCCATGTATTGTATCAGCGCCGTGAGGTACTCCTTGCTGCTCCGTGGCGGCGAATCCCGGCCATCGAGTATCGCATCGACCGCGACGTTGGCTACGCCGTTTGCTTTTGCGATCCTGAGCAGCTCCTTTAGGTGGCCGAACCTGCTGTGGACGCCGCCATCCGATAGGAGACCTATGAGATGCAGCGTAGAACCGCGTGAGCGAACCGAGGCCATGGCCTTAAGCAACGTCTTATTCTTGGCCAGCTCGCCACTCTTCACAGCCTCGTCGATGCGCAGCGCGTCCTGCGGTATGATCCTTCCCGCACCTATTGTTAGATGGCCGACCTCTGAGTTCCCCATCATGCCATCTGCAAGGCCAACGCATGGACCTGACGCGCAAAGCTCAGCCATTCCGTAATCCCTTATCAGCGCGTCAATCGCCGGTTTCTTTGCTAGTGTTATGGCGTTGTACTTACTTGGTGGCGCTATGCCCCAGCCATCAAGGATGATTAGGATAAGCGTCCTGGAATCACGCTCCTCTTGCTTCGGCATTATAACACCATAACACCAGGCGCATATTAATAATAAAAACAAATAACAGGATGGTTACAATCAATACAGCAGAATTGGATGAATATGCTTGCATCAAACCAACTTATACTTTTTATGTCGAACTATATTATCCCTATAGATGGCGCATTACCTGAATACGGCACCGTGCCGATAGTCAAGTAAGCAAATGGGCCTTCGCAAACCTCGTTCGTAGTAAAGACGGATAACAAGTATGTGCCGGGTAGCGTGGTGAGTGCAACAGCTATCGTAAGGTTGGTGTAAGCGATGTTATTTGAATATACTAACTCGGACTTTGGGCTAAATGAGATATTTATGCCCAAATGCGAATAGTTGTCGAAACTGATGTTCAGGAATTCTGGCGGGCGAGGCCCCGGACCACTATAACAAGTGCCGGGGTAGCATGCTTTATATGCTATTAGTTTGGTTGTGCCGATTTGCAGTCCATTCGGCAGCGCAACATAGGTGTCGTTCGCAAGCGCTAGTGTAGTCCCATTAGGGAATGTAACCATTGTACCCTTGACAATCCGTATATGCGACTCGGTATCCAGTACAGATTTCCGGCCATCAAAATAGATAATTGTATTATTGGAGTACCGTGTAAAGGATATATTAAACTGTGTAACATTTTCCTTCACTATTCTATGCGAATTATGGATGAGGTAGAACCCATTTGTTACGTTTAAACTTGCAGTGCCATTCGGCACTTCAAAAATCATCGCAGAAATCTTATACGTTATTGTGCCGGTATGACCAGGCGCAATCACAAAATCTTGGAAGTTGTTAGTTTGGTTATGTGTTAAGTTGTATATACCGATGTTTGCCGCACTGCTATACTTAACAGAGCTTACTACCTGTCCTTTAAATAAAAGCGGACAAAGCTCGGAGGTAGGCACGTTAGCCGGTACGATCTCCTGCGCCTGGCCACCCCGCCCCAACTGCGGGCTACCTTGCCCAAACAACGTGTAAGATACTATAATCACTGCCGCAACCGCTACCGCGACCACCGCATACATGTAAGCCCGCTTCTTCATCATACCACTTTCACTTCACTGGAACCCATAAAAGCGTTGCGGGGGGGGCGTGTAGTCGGATAAACAATGCCATTGCTACCGTTACCAAAATTATGTCGCTGTACAACTACTTAGCATTAACGACCAGGCCGTCTAGGACGATCAGCACCGAGGATTTCGGGCAGTGCCCTTCCGGGCTGGGCGTTGGCAACACCGCCCGCTTCAAACAATCCGCACCCTAGTTCCGTAGCAGTCGAGGAACTGCTGCTGCATGAGTTGACGTAGCCGCTGCATCTCATGCTCGACCGTACCGGCACGCTGCTGCGCCTCCTCCCGGCTGCGCTCCACGGCCTTGGCCTGCGCCTCGCTGCTCTTGGCCGACGATTCCGCGCGTTCCAGCTCGGTTATGCCGGCCGAAATGCGCGCGGCCGCTTCCCTAGCGAGCCTGTGCTCATCGAGAAGCCTGAACAGCGAGCCGTCCTTTATCGCGTCGACAGAACCCAATACGCGCTCCATGCTCTTCACCTGCATCTTGCCCGCGTCGACCTCAGCGCCCATCTTCTTCACCGCTTCGAGCAGGTCCGAACGTGACTCTTTATCGACAAGAGTCGAGGTCGGCTTCGTTATGTACTCGAGCAGCCTGGATTTTTTCACCTGCGAATGCGCGTACTTCCTGGCTGGGCGCTCCAGCGGCAGAAGTATTGCGGCAATCTCCTTCTCCAGGTTCGATGCGTGGTCTACAACATCTTTCAGTGCGGCCCTCTCGGCTGCGAGCTTGGCAGCCAAGTCGGAGTTCTCCGGCTTCTGCATTGCCAGATTGGCCACTGGTGCAGCTGATGCCGCGTTGAGCGCGGCCAGCTCTAGTGTAAGGATCTTGAGCTTCTCTATCTCGTCCGACAGGCTGGCGTAATCCTCGTAATCTGGTTCATGCGCTGCTATCACTCTCTTCAGCGATACGTTCGCGCGCTCTATCGTGGTGAAGGCCCGCCTGAGACGTTCTATATCGTTCGAGTACGCCGTGAGGACTAGGCCGAACTGGCCGTTTGCATGCAATACTTCGCCTATGAAAGCCTCGAGCTCCTCTTGCTCCACCTTGTAACGACTGTAGACGTTTGCGTCGTCCGCGCGCTTTTCATGCTTCGCCAGGAGCGCGCGCATCGACTTGATATAGGCGGACTTGCTCTCCTTCACGAATGACGCGCTGGCGTTTGGGGTGTACTCCAGGTCTGGCTCCGCAGTCAGCGAACCAAAGCTCTCGCACGCGCTGGCGAAATCGGCCTTGTACCGCGAAGCCCGCTCCAGCAACTCAGAGCACTCGCCGGCAAAGCCAGCCATCTTCGCGTCGAAGCGCTCCTGCAGGTAACCTGCCAGTTGGTCTATGCTCAGGGTGATTTCAGCGGCCGGTTTCCTGAAGAGCATGCAACCGTAAATGCATGCCAATCAAGATTGATAAGCTTTTGCCGGCGCGTACAGTAATCGCTATTATGCGCAGGGCGCACTAACCTCAAATGCAGTAAAAGGTGCTATAAGGATCGATAGGTTGCTTTTAATAAATCAGAAACGCTTATAGACGCTGTGGTGGCATGGCGGTAGTGAGCGATGAGTGGTTCGTGGCGCACATCCAAGGCATAAAGACGTGGATGCGCGTGATATTCGGCGTCGTGTGGGGCATAGACGGCGCGCTAAAGTTCGCGCCCGGCATGGCTGACAGCTTCACGAGCATGATATCAAACGCGGCGGCCGGCCAGCCGGCCTGGCTCGGCGGCTGGTTTGCCTTCTGGTCCAGCGCAGTCGCATCGAACGCCGCCTTCTTCGTCTACCTTATTGGCACACTCGAGTTAGCTCTGGCGTTCGCGCTCATCTTCGGCTTCGTGCGAAAGATCGCGTACTTAGGGGGCTTCGTGCTGAGCTTCTTTATATGGGCCGTGCCCGAAGGCTTCGGCGGCCCGTACGGTCCTGGCTCGACCGATATAGGCACCGGCATAATATACGCGCTCGTCTTCGTCTGCCTAGCGGTCTTCAACGCGGCATTCGGGTCGAGCAGGTACAGCATAGACCATCTCATCGAGGCGCACTGGCCAAAGTGGGCCGTGATAGCCGAGATAAAGCGTTAGCTGCATGCACGCAGCAGCTTTGACGAGACCGGCGCGCCAGAGGGCAACATCTTTAAGTATTTTGATATGTAATCATGCTCTGCCGTTTTGACACGGGAATCAGCGCGATCAGAAGTCGCCGTCAGATGATGCGCACCGCTATCGGGGTGCTCTGTTAGTGAATAGATTAATATGGAGGATAGGTGGGCCACAGGGCAGTGGCGTTGATACAGCAGCTAACATATTCAGCGATGCTATAGCCCTTGCGGGCTACTACATCTACGGCAACAGGGAGTACTACTCCAACATAAAGGGCAGGCACAGTTACTTCACCGTAGCGATAGAAGACAGGCCGGTGCTGAGCGTATCTGATTCGATAGACATACTCGCGACGTTCGAGCCTGAAACCGTGTTCCAGCACTTCAAGGACGTGCGCGGCGTCGCGCTGTACGACAAGAACGTGGAGGGCGCGAAGCTCGACAGTATGCTCTTCATGGAGGGCGAGACCAGGAAGAGGGCGCAGGAGTTGCTGGCCAAGCACAGCTATCCTGAAACGGTGAAGGGCGCGATAGACTACATGGCCGGCCGCGGTGTAGACTGCATACCTGTTGACTACGACGCGGTGCTGCGGCGCATACTTAGCGAGGTGAAGCTGCCGCCCACCATAGTCGACAGGTCGAAGAACGTCATAGCAGTTGCAGCGTCTTACGGCCTCCTCGGCCTTGACAAGCGCTACATGATCGATGCGTTGACAAGCATCTTCAAGAAGGAGGAATACGTAAAGCTCAACACGAAAGCGGTGGAATACGGCATGCAGCTCGTGCAACCTAGGTACGGCATGACCGGCCTGGAACCGCAGGGCCACAGGCTCAGGGTCGATGGCAACTCGATGTCCGCGCTTGGCAAGCTGCTGGCCGGGCTGAGGCTGCAGACCTACTATCCGATAACGCCAGCCTCTGACGAGAGCACTTACATAGAGGCGAACCAGATGCTCGAGGTCGAGGGGGAGGGCCACCAGCTGAAGAAGTACGGCGTGGTCGTGCTGCAATCCGAGGACGAGATATCCGCGGTCAACACTGCAATAGGCGCGACGCTAACCGGTGCGCGGGCCGCGACCGCAACGTCCGGGCCGGGCTTCTGTTTGATGGCAGAGGGAATAGGCTGGGCCGGAATAAACGAGGTGCCCCTGGTGATAACGTACTATATGCGCGGCTCGCCGTCGACCGGCCTGCCGACAAGGAGCGGCCAGGCGGACCTCAAGTTTGCGCTCAACGTCAGCCATGGCGAGTTCCCGAGGGTGGTGATAGCGTCCGGGGACCACCCGGAGGTCTTCCATGACGCCTTCTGGGCGATGAACCTGGCAGAGATTTACCAGACGCCGGTAGTACACCTCGTCGAGAAGGTGCTGGCGAACTCGTACTCTGTCATAGACGACAACGAGCTCAGCTACCACACGCTGAGGATAGACAGGGGCAAGCTCTCCAGGGGAGGCGAGGGCTACAAGCGCTTCGCGATAACTGATGATGGGGTATCGCCACGCGCCTTTATGGGCTCTAGCAAACTCATATACACTGGCGACGAGCACAACGAGGTTGGCCACATAACAGAAGACGTGGACATGCGCTTCGTCATGTTCGAGAAGCGCATGAAGAAGATGGAGACGATGGCTAGGCAGATACCGGATGCAGAGAAGCTCAAGACCTACGGCGACATCGAGCATTCGGACGCTGTCGTGCTCACGTGGGGCTCGCCGAAGCAGGCAACGATTGAGGCCATCGACATGCTCGCGCAGGAGGGCATACAGCTAGGCATGGTCCAGCTCAGGATGTTCAGCCCGTTCCCCCGCGAGGCGGTGCGCAGGCTTCTGGGCGGCAAGAAGATGATAATAGACGTGGAGAACAACTACACCGCCCAGGGTGCGCAGGTAGTGACCGAGCAGACAGGCATAGAGCCCACGAACTACGTGCTCAAGTGGAACGGCAGGATAATGACTAGGGAGGAGGTCTACGATGCGCTCAGGCGCGCCGCCAAGGGCGGCACCAAGAGGGTTGCTTTGAATGGCGGAGTCTGAAAGGGTCATGTCCGACTGGTGTCCCGGCTGCGGGGACTTCGGCATACTGAGGGCTGAAGATGCAGCGATAAAGGAGCTGGGCATACCGATGGAGCGCATAGTCATCGTGTCCGGCATAGGCTGCTCCGGCAAGACGCCGCACTTCCTCAACTCGCCAGTTTCTGGCGTGCACACGCTGCACGGCAGGGCGCTGCCCTTCGCGACAGGCATCAAGATGGCGAACCCGAACCTCGAGGTCATAGTCAACTTCGGGGACGGCGATGGTCTCGGCATAGGGGCTGGCCACTTCGTCAACGCCGGCAGGAGGAACCTGGACATAACGGTGCTGCTACACAACAACGGCGTCTACGGCCTCACCAAGGGCCAGGCTGCCCCGACCCTGAAGCTCAATGAGAAGGTGAAGTCGATGCCATCGCCCAACGTCAACGGCGAGGTCAATCCGGTCTTGCTCGCGCTAGCAGTAGGCTACACGTTCGTGGCCAGGGCATACGCTTACGACGTCATCGCAACGAAGGAGCTTATAAAGCAGGCTGTGAAGCACAAGGGTTCGGCCTTCATAGACATACTGCAGCCGTGCCCGACGTACAACGACATAGAGACCAAGGAGTTCTACGACAAGAGGGTCTACAAGGCCGAGATGGACCCAGTGGTGAAGGACCAGGAAGACGTTGCACCTAAGATGCTGGCCACGATATCTAAGGCGACCGAGTGGGGCGACAGGATACCGCTGGGCCTGTTCTACAGGAACGAGCTGGTGAGCACGTACGAGGAGAGGATATCAAAGAGCATACCGAACTACCTCACGGATCCGCCGGCATCGCAGAGGATAGAAACCGGCGGCGTGCCCATAACGCTCATTGACAAGCTCCTTTCGGTGAAGAGGGTCGTGTAGGCGCTCTGGCCCGCGCGGCCGGCATCCGACAGGCCATGGCATAGGTTAAAAAACCTGGACTGACCATGCTTTATCGATTACATGATTAACGTACTACTGCAGCTGGCCGGCAATGCAAATGCAATAGTAGGTACCAGCCAAAGCCTGATTTCGGTGGTGACCGGCTACCTGTCCGGCTTCTCGCCGGTGCTGATGATCATAGCCGGCCTGGTCCTGTGGCTCGTGGGCAAGCGGGTCGTGGAGATAGTGGCGATAATCCTCGTCATCTACGGCATAGTCAGCCTGGCGCCCATGCTGCTGCACATATAGTTTCGGCGTGGTGACGCGCGCAGGCGATTTGCGCGGTTCTGTTGCGCGTCACGTGTTTTGTGCGTCCGGCGCGTATGCGAAACCGTTGCTGCCGCTCATTACGAGTTAGTTGCCGCAGTCCATTGCAGCAGCTGACAGTATCTGGTTTACCACAGCGCTGATTGTATCGGCGAAATCGACGCTGTCAATAGTGCTGGATGAGCCGGGACTATCACGGCAGCGGTATGCACATAACCATTACTGTATATCGAAGCACAGTGTAGCGCGATGCATATGGCACTCGTGTTGTTATGGACGGTGCCAATCCGTATTGGTACCTAACTTCGCCAAACGACATTCGTTCCTCTAATTCTGCTGCGTAACTTAGTTCGCCAAATACGATTTACCTGCGCAGGTCCAAGTCTTTTGTACCGTATTTTTTCAGAAAGTCGCCAAAAATCGCGCGCATCTGGGCAGAAATGTTACTGACAACGGTGAAGCTGAAGGCATTTCGCAGCTTTACGATGGTAACTGTCAAATTTATCAAATTTTTTGAGGAGTTTCACGTTCCTGTCGATGGAAATCTCCGCTGAAATCAGTGTCAGAGTTTCTGTGGATTTCGCAAGGAAGGAAAGGAACACGATACCGATTATCACACCTCGGCGGTTCAGTGCCTTATTGGCCCCGACTCAATGCCTTCCTTAAGGCTCCTTATGAATTTCTCGGCACTGTCCCTGTTTTTGTATGTGTACAATGTTTGCTCTAGGCCAATATCCACCGAGGTGAACGGCAGGGACCATTACGACTCGGAGACGCAGAAGGACGAAGATTACTGGACCAGACGGTTAGTCGAGCAGACGAATTCTGTGTTGGATATGTCGTACAACCTCACAAGCCACAGGATGAGGAGCATTTTGCGGATCACTGCGCACGCATTCTCCTCCCTCAGCGCGAACCTCATAGAACGCTTCATTGACTGATGACAAAATTTTAACCTTGGGAGATGCACGGGTTTCCCTTAGTGGTAACTAGGTGCCGTAAAGTGGACGGTGACACGCAACCTTATGGCGCGGTTATAACTCTGCGGATGTTAGGTACAAGATTTTCAGTGTCCTATATATTAGGGTGCTATTGGAGGCGATGCTCCATATGCGTATATGTAGACGTATCCACCCCCTCCTGCGCCGCCGCCGCCATTTTGGTTGTACCAGCCCCCTCCTGCGCCGCCGCCGCCGCCGCCACCGGTACTACCGTTCGCGCCGCCAGCGCCGTAGTTCCCTGATGCAGGCACGCCACCAGCGCCGCCGAAGCCGCTACTAATGTTGCCACCGTAGCCTCCTCCGCCGCCGCCGGCTCCGGAGTTGCACCCGCCGCCTCCGCCGGCACCGCCGCCTACGCCGTCTGCGCCGTTGCCGCCGGCGATACCATAACCGCAGGTTCCGCTGCCGCCTCCGCCGCCCGTAGCGATAACGGTGTTGCTACTGCATCCTGTGCAAGCGTTACCATGAGCCAGTATTATGACGCCGCCTCCTCCGCCGCCGCCTCCGATACCGCTTCTGACTCCGCTAGCGCCGCCGCCGCCGAAGCCGCCGGCGTTTATAGCACCGCCGTTGTCAATATTTTGGGCTTGAATGTATATCCCATAACCGCCCGCGCCGCCGGCGCCGCTGTTTGGGGCGCTAGCAGAGGTGCCTTCCCCACCAGCCAAATAAGTCGGGTTAGAAATCGCGTTGGATATAATCGCATTGACAGTTGCAGAAGTTATCGCGTTGGTTCCACTTCCGCCTGCGCCGTTGCAACTGCCGGCTCCTACGCCGCAGCTACCGCCTGAGCCGCCAATGCCAGCATCACCGCTATAACCTCCGGTATTTATAGTTCCTGAATTGCTGAATGTGCCACCGGCGATAAATCCGTAACCGTTCGACTCTACCGTTACACCGGCATCTATGCTTATCTTGCCCGTAGTAACTATATCGCCGTTGAGCTGCGTGCTCTCATTGAAGACGACATCGTCCTTGCCGGAGTAGTTCGATGGGTTGTACACAGTCCTGCCCGCTATGACCTTCTTCGCGCTGTTGTTTAGTGCGTTGCTCAGGCCATTCTGCGCCTGCGGTGGCGCTTTCGCCGACACGTTAAGCAGCACGCTTATATGCTTGGTAACCGCGTTCTGCGCATTGGCAGTCTGATTCGGGTTGTTTATGAATCCGCAGTTCAGCGTTATTGTGGCCCCGTTCTGTTGGGTATTAGGGCAGTTGCTGTTGTTCGCAGAACTTTGGCCCTGTACAATGCTAACGCCGGTTATAGCCGCTACAAATACTGTGACCAGTATTAGAGATACAATCGGCCCGTAGTTTCTACTTCCCATCGGATTACCTAAGACAGAATTGTGGTATAAACGTTTAAAATGCTTACAGACATCACCAACCAAGCCGGATGCCCGGCAGGTGGCAGGTTATTCGTGCAACGCGGCTCAGAAGAGGCTGCGCACGTTGCCGACTATCGTCTGGTAGGCCTCGCATGCAGTCCACTGCGCAGGTTCGCTGCCGGTCTTTATCGCATCGCGGACCTCCTGCGCTGCCTGGTTCTTTAGCAGCGGGCCCAGCGAGTACGACGTGTCGCGTATGTTGCCCAGCTTCTTGTCCCACATTATCGACGGGTATACGTTGCCGTAGCTGTCCATGAAGACCGATGCCTCGAGGCTCCTGCTCCTCATCGGCTGTTTGCCGGTCTTCGCATAGAGTATGAGTCTCTTCATGTACGCGTTCTCGACAAAAGGTATGATGCCCAGCCTGCGCTCCCTCTTCTCAAGTATGCCGGCGATCTCGCCCACAACGATTTGGTCGTTGGCCTTTATGTCGAGATCCGCATTCCCATAGTAATTGGTCGATATTTGCGCGAGGTTTATGTGGAAGTCGTTGCGGCGCAGGTCCGGTATGTCCTGCTTGACCATCTCGAACGTCTTCTCGAATTGGCCCTGGTTGTACTTGTTCAGCGTGTAGCCGAACACGAAGAAGAGGTTTGGATATTCCTTCTGCAGCGCCTTGAGCCTCCTGGCCATGTCTATCACCTTGTCGTAGTTGCCGGGTATGCCCCTGATTTTGTCGTGCAGCTCGCGGTAGCCGTCCAGGCTCAGCGTTACGGCGACCCTGGGTATGCCGAGGTTTAGTATGTTCCTGAGTTTCGCTACCACCTTGTCGTGGTTCACGAGAGAATTTGTGGGCATGGTAAGTATGTACAGGCGCTTGCAGCTCTCCTTGAAGGCCCTCGCTATCTCGTCTATGTCCTCCCTGAGGAAGGGCTCGCCCCCGGTGAGCTCCACCCACTTGAAGTAGTTATTCTTCTGGGCGAACTGCTTGACCTCGTCCAGTGTGAGCTCGCCCTTCGGCCTGAACTGCCATATGTTGCAGAAAACGCACCTGCTCTGGCACCAATAGGTTATGGCATAGTTGAGCTTGTACGGCCTGTCCAGTGTTGTCACGTTGGACTTGAGCGCGGTGAGGCCGAGGCCCATGAGCTTGCCTAGAGTCATAGAACCATTATGTGCCGATCGTTCGGGTAAACGTTTACATCTGATATAGGGGCTGCACGATATATTTATTTGTTCTAGTTCGTTAACCCTGCTACTAGATTCGCGCACTCCCGATTTATTTGCTGCGAAACATGATTTATTAGCGGGGCCGGTTTCGCTGGCGGCAATACCATTCGCTTTCTGCTGCAGCGCTCATGTGGCCACCGCGCGGCCAGAGGCGCTTGCAGCGGAATCTCCGAGCACCAAGACACTGTATTTGTTGCCGGTTATCGGGAGCACGAGGCCGGTACGGTTCTGGATCTGCAAGCCAGATGTGCTCAGGTTGGTCACCATGCCCAGCTTTATCACGCCGCTGAAGCTTAGGTTAGCGACCGCGCCAGGTGCGAGCCCATAGCCGTAGTACGGGGTTGTGCTGTTGGGCCGCCTGAACAGAAACATGTGGTTGTACGGCAGCTCCAGCGAGCCGTTCACATCGACGTAGAGGTCCAGCACCCCGTGGTACGAGTGCTCGAACGAGACGGCAGCTGCTGCATCCGGAACTGTGCCGGTAGAGCAATTTGACAGCGAAAGCCGGTTGCACTGCTCGACCGCACCGATGTCGGTGGCGTTGAACATGTTACCATAGACCTGCACGAATCTGAGCTCTGCAGGCGAAGCGCCGTTGTTCTTCACTGCTACCGATATGTGGGTGACATTGCCAGAGCTCGACATCGACGCGCGCAGAACCGATATGTTCGCGCGCAACTGCTCCAGCCTCTGCATCGCAACTGCGCTAAGCAGGGTATTGGCGCCCAGGACCGATGCGCTGGAATTCTGGGCAGGTATCGCCGTAGCGATTGGAAACGAGGTTATCATGAAGCCGACATACCTGGGCGAGTAGACCTGCACCACTGCCGGCGACAGGTCCACCAGTATTCCTGTGTTAGATGGATAGCGAATAGCTGCGGTGTAGTTGGGTTCCGACGCGCCCATCACGTAGGACTCGTTTCCTATCGAGAGCAGCGACGGGCCTATGGAGAACTGTATCGAGCCTACCAGAGCGCCGTTAGAGAGGTTGACGAGCGCGACTGTCTGCGCGGTGCCGGATAGGTTGAGTAGGTTCATGGTGCCTCTGCCGGTCACGTTTACGAAGCTGGATGTGCCGTTGGCCAAGAGCTCGTGCAGCTTTATATGAGTGTAGTTTATGTGGAGAAGGGTCGTGCCATTAGGGGCGTGTAGTTGATCGGTGAACTCGACGATGAATGGGACGCGGCCGCCTCGGGTTGGTTGCGTCGTTATCATAGATGTGGTAGCGCTCGACGCGGCCGCGCACGGGTAGGCGCACCCTGCCGGTTGCACAGGGATCTGGCTAAGCGATACCGCGATGACAACGAGGGCTATGGCAGCTACGGCCAGCGTTATTACCAGCGCGATTTTTTGGCCTGTTCTGATCTGCTCGCCGTTGCTGGCGATGCGTTGCGCAGCCCGGCGACCCCTACCCATTACCCGCTTCGCCATGCAAAACTACCAATTCGATTGCTTCGCAGGTAAGCGATTTATCACTTGCGCTTCCTGGGGTAACGGCACGCCGCACCGGAACGCTGCTCAACCCTTCGTTATGACGGTGCCGGCATTCTCGCCGTTGAGCGCTGCGGTGAGGCGGCCGCGCTTCAGGCCGTTGACTATCAGTATGCGCTTGACCAGCCTTGACGAAGTCAACGCCTTTATTACATCGTAGTCTATGCACGACGTCTTTGGGCCGCTCTTCAGCAGCTCGCGCGCGCCCGCGCTCTTTATCAGGCGGGCACGGCTGTCCTGCCTGGGATCGGCCGTGAGCAGGCCATCGACGTCCCTCACGTATATGAGGTCGCTCACCCCGCAGGTGTCGGCGAAGAGGAAGGCGCCCATGTCCGCTCCGGTCTGCGGCGTGACAGAACCGGTCGGCGAGGGCTGCTCCCAGAGGTCGTACGGTGGCACGGAGTTGAAGACCGCTCCATGGGATATCTCAAGCACAGCAGGCAGCATGCGAACCATCTCTGCATGGGTCAGCTCCGCGATGCCGTCCGGAGCCAGGAGCGCGCCGAGTATGTGCGAGTTGAGCTCGGTGTCGAGGCGCCGCAGCTCGGCCAGAACGCCGGTGGGCAGGCCCAGATCCTCTCCGACAGCGATTACGTGTCGCGCGCGCTTGCCAGAGCCGGCGGCGACGACCATCTTGTGTGCCTTGAGGTTGGACCTTATCTCCTCTATGACCGGCATGAGCGTGACGACGCCGCCGTCTATCAGCTTGCCGCCTATCTGCACCACTGAAGCATCAGGCAGCAGAAGCCTGAGCTCCGCTTCGGAGCTGCGCTTCACGCGCTCGCTGAGCAGAGACTCTCGCATGAACTTTGACTGGACGTGCCTGGAGCTGCCGCTCTGCAGGAAGTCCTGGCCTTTACGCGTAGATGACAGTGCCAACATCCTCACCGTTTAGGGCCTTCGTCAGGTTGCCCTTCTTGAGACCGTTTACGATCTGTATGCGCCTGACGTGAACGGCCATGGTCATGAACCTGAGCACCTGCTGCTCGACGACGAAGTCGGGCAGGTTCATCGCGAGCAGCTCGTTGACCGTTATCTTTGGTATGAAGCGCGCCCGGGGGTTCTTCTTTGGGTCGTCAGTGAATAGGCCATCCTCGTCCTTCACATATATCATGCCCCTCACGCCGAGCGTCTCTGCCAGCAGGAAGCAGCCGGTGTCGGTCCTATTAGGAGGTATGAGGCCCATGTCTGGATAGTGCTCCCAGAACGCGTATGGCGGCATGCCAGGAAACACCACCGCGCCGCGCTCAGCTAGCTGGAAGGTCAGCTCTGAGCTCAGCCCCGCAGGGCTCAGCAGAGGTATGCCGTGGCTGGAGAGGAGCCACTCAAGTATCCTCGCGTTCTGCGAGGCGACGCCGGCGCCAAGAGTGGAGAGCACGCCGGTGGGCAGGCCCAGGTCGACGGCGAGCGAGTATATGTGGCGCGCACGGGTGCCAGCACCGGTGCCTATTACGAGCTTCCTGCCTGCCTTTATGTTGGCGACGAGCTCGTCCAGCAGCGGGTAGAGGGCCTTCCTGCCCCTGTCGATGACGCTTTGGCCGCCTATTTTCACGACCCACGCATCTGGGAGCAGGCGCACCTGCGAACGCGATTGCATCTGCATCTACTCAACAATCTGAACGCCTGGCAGGAACAGAACCACAACCCGACCAGGCCCAATCCGGTGTCTTTGTCTATGTCTATGATACGAGTATTTATAACGTGAACACACAAGCCGTATGCGGTGATGCATTTGCGCGGTACGCTCCTCATAGCGGCTATTGCCATCGTAGCGATAGCAATCATAGCTATAGTGCTTAATCAGGGCGCCAAGGCTCCTGCCGGTACCACATCGCTGAGCACGATAGCGCCCGGAGCCACGACGAGCACTGGCTCAACCGTAAGCACGATACCTGAAGGCGGCTCCGGCTCCTCCTACATGAGCGAGGCGGAAGCCGCTGCACTGATGGGCAACGGTGCTTACAGCGCGAATGAGAATACCAACGTGGCTGGTCTGCCGGGCGGCTTCTTTTCCTACTTGAGCAGTGTGCCGAACGCGGACGCGAGCTTCAGCGGCAAGATTTCGGAGCTGTGGAATATGACGTACGTGAACCAGTCAGCGCGCAAGTACATAACAGAAACTGTCGTGAAATCTACGGTGGCAAGCGCGCTCTACGCGGACCTGCCGCAGCAGAGGAGGAACGGCCAGAGGTACTGGAACGTGACCAACCAGACTTACAATGGCATGACCTACTCGTATTCGGAGTCGACTTTCAACAACGCGACGAGCGTAATCATTGCTGGGTACAAGAATGACGAGATGACAATGGCCATAGGCTCCGCGAGAGGCCTCAATGTTGCGCTGCTCATACACACGATAGCAGGGGACATGCAGTAGTAAACGCAACGTGATTGCCAAATGAACCAGCGCTCAGTGGCAGCCCATAGTGGGTAGCAACGCTTTGATGACCGCGCGCGCCCGTGTCTACGGCGTTATCGGCGCGTTCGACCCGTAGGAGAAGAACGCTTGTGCGCCGTTGCCGCCGACGCCGCCGACGTTTTTGTTGGTGCCGATTGAGCCGCAAAAGAGGCCTCCGCCGTTGCTGACGCCGCTCGTGCTTCCCAGGGTGCCGCTGCCGTACGCCAATATCACTGCTCCGCCACCTCCACCACCGGACTTGCCTTCGCCAGTGCCACCATTGCCGCATAGGCCGTTCGCGTTTATTGAACCGGGCGTTATGCTACTTGCTTGAATGTAGATGCCGTATGAGCCGCTGCCCCCGGTCAGCATCGGAGAGCTACCACCCGAAGCGCCCTCTAGGTACTGCTGTATGCCGCTGGATAGCCATGTGCTGGCGCTGCTCTGCACAGTGGCCGAGGACAGCGATGTAGTGCTACCCTGGGTACCGGAAGCACCGTTGCCTCCGGGGGTGCCGCCGGGCGAAAGCGTAGAGAACCCTGCCGTAGCTGCGGCACCTTGGCCATTGTGCGCACCACCACCAGAACCGCCGAAAGAGTTCGGGAGGTTGGCCGCGACGTATGCCGAGCCAGTGTTTATTATGCCGTTGTTGGTGAAGGCGCCGCCGGCAACGAATGCGTAGCCGTTGGTTGTCACTGTTACAGTGCCGTCAATCGTTATGCTGCCGGTCGTCTTTATGTTGCCGAATAGCTGCGTGTCCGAAGTGTACTCGACGTTCTCACTGCCGGAATAGCTGGTCGGGTTGACCTGCGTGTTGGGCGGAGGCTGCGATATTGGGGGCGACGAAGCTGACACAGGCGGGTTCGACCCGTAAGAGAAGTACTGCGTGGCGCCCGCGGCACCGTTGCCTCCGGTAGTACCACCACTACCGACATAGCCACAGTAGAGACCGCCGTTGTTGTTTATGTTGGCTGTGCTGCCGAGCGTGCCTGTGCCGTACGCGAGGACCACGGCGCCGCCGCCGCCGCCGCCGGACTTGCCTGAATAATAACGTATAGTGCCGCAACCGCCGTATGCGTTGATTGTACCTGGTGTGATGCTCGTTGCCTGTATATAGATGCCGTACGCGCCGGAGCCGCCTGTCGGGCCTGGTGCGCTGCCTCCCCAGCCGCCGGCCAGGTATTGCCGTATGCCGTTCGCGAGCCATGTGCTGGCACTGCTCTGCACCGTTGACGATGCAAGCGTGGGCGTGCCACCGTCACCGCCGCTGGGCATGGCGCCCCTACCACCGCCGCCGGCTCTGACACTGTCGCCATTACCGGAGCTACCGCCCTGCGAACGCGTCGAGAACCCGTCCGCCGCACCGCCTTTACCACTGTGCGCGCCGCCGCCGGAGCCGCCGTAGGAGCTTGGAAAGTTAATTTCGCTTGACGTGCCGGTGTTTATTATGCCGTTGTTGGTGAAGGCGCCGCCGGCTATGAAGGCGTAACCATTCGAGATTACTGTTACGCCGCTTTCTATGGTTATGTCACCAGTTGTTACGACATCGCCGGAGAGTTGAACGCTGGATGTGTACGCTACATCTTCGTCGCCGGAATAACTTGTCGGGTTGACCTGCGTGTTGGGCGGAGGCGTGGGCGCTGGCGGAGACGAAGATGAAATAGGCGTGTTGGAACCGTAAGAGAAGTAAGATGTCGCACCGGCGCCGCCGGAGCCGGAACTGTGCAGATTGTTCCCATAACTAAAACCGCAAAAGATGCCGCCGTTGTTGTTTATGTTGGCTGTGCTGCCGAGCGTGCCTGTGCCGTACGCGAGGACCACGGCGCCGCCGCCGCCGCCGCCGGACTTGCCTGAAGAAGAGGCGCCGCCGGAGCCACAGCCGCCATGGGCATTGATTGCACCAGGGATTATGCTTGTGGCCTGGATGTAGATGCCGTACGCGCCGGAGCCGCCGGTGTCACCTGTGGAATAACCGCCCGACGCACCAGCCAGGTACTGTGCTATACCGTTGGCGAGCCATGAGCTAGCACCGCTCTGGATGGTGGACGAAGACAGCGATGGGGTGCTGCCCTGAGCGCCAGAAGCATCGTGACCACCTGGGGCGCCGCCGGGCGAAAGCGTAGAGAACCCTGCCACTGCTACACCAGTGTTAGTCCCATAGGGACCGCCATCGTGAGCGCCCCCTCCTGACCCACCGTACGAATAGGGGAAGTTGGTATAAGCCGGGGATGCGCCGGTATTTATTATGCCGTTGTTCGTAAAGATACCGCCGGCTATGAAGGCGTAGCCGTCAGACGTCACCATTGCACCGCTGTCTATCGTTATGTCCTGTGTCGTGGCGATGTCGCCAGAAAGGGTTACGCCGCTGCCCGTCGTGTACTCCACATTGCAGCTGCCGGAATACGATGCAGGGTTGAGTACGGGGCATGAGACGCCACCAGAGCCGCCGAATGACCCAGAGCCTGAAGAGCGTACCACCAGCGTTGCGACTTTGGAGTACGCGGTTGGACTTGTGCATGCACGCAGGCAGTAGCCGAGCCAGACGTAGCCGGCGAATGGCGTGCCCACCGGCGGGCTGCTTGTTATCGCGCCTGCCATGAAGTGAGCCGACTGGAAGTCTACGTCTGTGAGCTCGCCAGGCCCGAGGACAAAGCCTGTGCCGAACCCCACCTGCACGGCGTTGGTGGTGGAAAAGTTCACAGGTATGCCGCTTGCGTTGAGGGCCTCTGCCTGCGAGGCCACGAAGACCCAGTTGCCGTAGTAGTACTTGTCAGTTGCCTGGCCGAACGTGAACGTTATGCCGCTTGATGTGTATATCGGGTTCTTGCAGACGAAGCCGGCCTGCGCGATACACGCCGTCGGCCCTAGGTTCGAGCCGTTGAAGACGCCTAGCTCAAAGAGCGCGGCAAGGACGACCGCGATGATGAGGATGGCCCATCCATAGGTCATCAGATATTCCATCGCCGACTGAGCCGCTCTGGTCTTCTCGCTTTTAGACCGGCGCAAGATTCCATCGGCCGGCACGGGCTGTCGGTGCCCACCGGCGAACTTGGCAGCCAAGATACGACCCAAAACGTATATAATTGGCAGTTGGAATATTTATGCATTTCATAGAAATTTGATAACTGTGTTATGTAGTACTACACGACGACGTGATTACTGGGCGATTTTCTAAGTACCTCGCCTTCGCGCGCCGCGCCGGTGGCATGGTCCGGCCTCCCTGCTCGCTATAAATATATTAGGGCTGCATCACTGAGTATGCATGCGTTTCGCGTCGTCATGCTCGCCATCGCGATACTCGCGGCATTATTCATCGTGCTGCCACTACTTAGCATGGGCTGGTACACGACTTTCGGGGATCTTGCATCTACGTTCACGAATCCGGCGGTAGATCTTAGCATATACCTTACGATGCTGAGCGGCGGCCTCGCCGCACTGGTATGCGTCCTCATCGGCGTGCCCGCTGGATACTACCTGGCTAGGACCAGTGGACTTGCAACGAAGCTCCTAGGTTCGGTGCTCGAGCTGCCTATAATGATACCCCACTTCGTAGTGGGCATAGCGCTGCTGCTGTTCGCGCCGTTCATCTTCCAGAGCCTTATCGGCGTGGTGGCGGTGATGGTGTTCGTCGGTCTGAGCTACACAGTCAAGGCCGCCGAGTCTTCGTTCGTGGAGCTTGGCGACGGCTACGAGAAGGCGGCGCAGACCCTAGGCTCTAGCCCGATGAAGGCCTTCTTCTCTGTGGTGTTCCCGATGAGCGCTAGGCCGATAGCCGGGGGCGCTCTGCTCAGCTGGGCGAGAGGCATAAGTGAGATGGGCGCGTTCCTGGTACTGGCGTACTTCGTGTCGCCGATAAGCCCGATACTGCCGGCAGCCACCAACCCGATGTCGATATACGCTTACCAGGTCTACCAGCTCTACGGCGTACGCGGCGCAGCGACAGTGTCCATAGTATACGTGCTCGTGGCGATGGCAGTGTTCGTGGCAGCGAAGTACGCAAACGGGTGGAAGGAGATCTTCGTGAGGTACAGTGTCGGTGAGTGAGCGTGGACCTGCATCTCGACAGCGTAACGGTCAGGCGCGGCGACTTCGTGCTAGGGCCCATAAGTTATCGCATGCGGAGCGAGGGCAGCAAGATGATTGCGGTCGTGGGACCCAACGGCGCGGGCAAGAGCACGCTGCTCGACGCGATAGCCGGATTGGTGCCACTGGACATGGGCACCATAACCATAAACGGTAAGCTGGTGTCGTCGCTGCCGGCGCACAGGCGCGGCATAGGCTACGTGCTGCAGCGGCCCTATCTGTTCGCCAACATGAGCGTAGAAAAGAACGTGCTCTACGGTGCGGCGGACAGCGGGTACGCCGCCGGTATGATGTCCACCATGGGCATCGCGCATCTGGGACAGCGCAGGCCGCAGACGCTGTCTGGCGGCGAGCAGCAGAGGGTATCCATAGCCAGGGCACTGGCCATGAAACCGAGCATGCTGCTCCTGGACGAGCCGTTCTCGCACTTGGACCCGGAAATGCAGGAAGAGCTCGGGGAGAGGCTCGGGGAGCTCATAAAGACAGAGGGCGTCAGCGCCATATACGTCACGCATTCGTTCGACGCACTGTACGCGATGGCCGACATGGTGCTCTTTATCGACGGCGGCAGGCTCTGCGAGACCGTTACAGGCTCGGTTTCTACCATTGACGGCAGGCCGAGGACCAGGAGGTTCGCCGAACTGCTGGGTTACAGGAACTTCATACGCTGCAGTGTCGTGCAGTCGGCAGGCGGCGTCCTGTCGTTGGCTGCAGGCGACCTGAGGCTGGAGGGCCTGGGGGACGCACCTGTGGGAAGCAGTGTGCTGCTGGCGCTGCGCCCCGAGGACATAACGATATCGATGACGAGCAGGGCGCGTGCGAGCCAGAGGAACATCGTGCAAGCGAGGGTGACCGAGCTCAGGCGCATGGGCCCGCTCATGCGCCTCAGGCTGCGCCACGAGGATTCGGGCACGGAGCTGCTGGCGCTCATAACCAGCGGCTCGCTCGTTAGCCTGGGCGTGAATGAGGGCAGCATGGTCTATGCAATATTCAAGACCGCGGCGGCGCACGTGATCCAGGGGTAGAGTTACCGCGCTCCGGCGGATTTCACACCGCAGCTTAGCTGTCGGATATGCCGGAGAGCAGCGCCTGGGGCATAGGCGTCACGAACGGCATCAGCGACTGCGGCAGCGCCGACACGTTGTCGGTGTAGGCCGGCGAAATCACGGAGAACCCCTGCGCGTTCATCAATGACGTGCCCAGCGGGCTGAGAAGGGTGAGCAGGAATTGCTTGGCCACTGGCACATCTGGCGAATTCTTCGGTATGGTGGCGCAGTCGACCACTGGCGCGCCTGACACGGTGACGAGAGCGCCGCTAGGTCCGAGTATCTTCGTGGACACTTGCTTGTAGTAGTCCCAGTACGTGCTGTTGAAGCTGCCGAGGTCAACCCACGGGCCGAGGTTAACGTAGTCGAGATGGTTCGCCACGGCGTAGGACACGTATGTGAAATAGAAATCGATGGCGCCGCTGTCGAGCAGTGCAGAGGCTTGCGTCTCTGGTGCTATCTTGATGCCGCCGGGTGCAGGGTTCGGCTCTAGGGTGCCGTTGGACCCGTTCACGTAGAAGTGGTCCAGGATTGCGCTCTTGTTGCCGTACAGTCTCAGACCCTCGAGCTCGAGCACGAACTCGGCGTTGTACCCGTTCGGGTCCACATTAGCGTTCGCGGCGCCGACGACAACTCCGCTCTGGGTTATAACGCTGGGCCAGTTCGTGCCGTTTATCTCGGACGCAAACCTGCTGGACGGCGAGTAGACCAGAACGACTGGATCGGTAGCAAAGCAGAGCTCCCAGTCAGCGTATTTCGGGTACATGTAGGCAGGTATCTGCCTGGGATCGACAGTCGCCACGAGGTCGAACGAGCGGTTCAGCGCGGTTATCTCCCTCACCGCGGTAAGGCTGCCCATGTACTCCTGTGTTGCGTTAGAGACCTGGATTGATGGGTAGATGGAGGCCATATGGGCCGCGATGGCAGGGAACAAGGAGTCGAGCGTGCCGGCTGCCACGAGCGTCAGCTGGCCGGACGGGCCGGTGCCGCTCTGCGCAGTGCCCGACGCGTTCATCGCATTACCAGGTGTGACTGAAACGACAGCGGATTGGGGATGCGCGTAGTAGCCGATGACGAAGAACACGACAGCGACAACTGCAAAAAGGACAGCGGTACGTAAAGGACTGCTTGAATTGTTTCCGGACATTTAAACGCTGCATAATTGTTTGCAAGATTTTTAAATGCTCCGGCAGCAGAGGCAACTAGGATGCTGAAAATTTAATACCGCGCCCGTCCACCCGAAAGCGCCTTACGTTTTCCCGTCGTAATACTTGTGGGCGGGCAGACCTTCTGCAGGCGACTGTCTGTTTGGTAGATATCTACAACCCTTAGCGGAGGCGCCGCCCGTTGTATGCGGACGGCGACCTCCCGCCTAGTCGACAAACATGGAAATATCGAAACTGAAGGATAAAATACCTGTGCTGCTTCCGCGCGTGGCGCGGATTGCAAGAGCGTACGGGCACCCGTACAAGAACGGCCTCATGGTGGCGAAGAACTGGATCGCTCTCGCCATAAAGCAACTGTTCGGATACAAGAGCGACGAGAAGACCGTCGACGGCATCTGGGAGAACGGCATCGCAGCACGCCTGGGCTACAAGCGCAAACCCAATTCGTCCCCGCTCTCCAAGGCGAGGAAATACGCCGAAAGGGGCGCGCTGGAAATGGTCTACAATGAACTTGCCGAGGAGAAATGCAGCGGCAGGCTCCTGCGACTCGTGGGTCAGGACAGCACAGACATCCCCACATTCTTCACGAGGAAGGATAGGGACGCGCGACTGGGCCATAGGTCGCAGAAGCGGAGGGAGCGGCAGTTGAACGAGATGATCGGTGGAAACAAGACGGAGAAGAGGCTCTTCCCGGGCTATAAGTTGCACCTCGTGGATGACTGCGAGATTGTATTGCCACTTACCGCGAGGGTGGAAGCCGCGAATGTGCACGATTCGCAACCGTTCTACCAGCTCTTCCCGCACGTCACGGAAAACTTCGCCGTGCAGCACGAAGCGAAGTTCCTTGCGGATTCGGCGTACGATGCGGCGACAATACGGCAGAGGGTTCGTGATTGCTGTGAATGGCAGGGGCCATTACTGTTCGGAGACGCCGAAGGACGACGATTACGGGTCCAGATGGCTCGTCGAGCAGACGAATTCCGTGTTGGAGATGTCGTACAACCTAACGAGCCACAGGATGAGAGACATCTTGCGAATCACTGTGCACGCATTCGCCTGCCTCGTCGCAAACTTCATAGGACACTTCATGGACTGACGACAAATTTTTAATGTAGGAGATGCACGGGTTTCCCCTAGTGGTAACCAGGTGCCGTAAAGTTGGCAGCGACATGCAATCTCGTGGTGCAGCTATAACCATGCAGATGTGATGTCCAAGATTTTCAGCGTCCTAACCCTCTTGTGTATGCAGTTAGTTATTTAAAAACGAACTACTCAGTAAGGCAAAGCGAGGTAGGGTAGTCTGGAGTGCCCGCCGGGCTCATAACCCGGAGATCGATGGTTCAAATCCATTCCTCGCTATCCCACCCCCCATACTTCCACTATTCGTTGCAGCTTGTTTGTTATTGTATTGTATTGGGAACGACGTATACATGCAAGTGGTAGTACGATGCAGCATGGGCATGGAATACATGAACAATGGTGTGTGCATGTCGGACAATGTCACCTATGATGTGATTTGGCAAGTTCTCAGGCGAGAGAAGCAGACGAACGAGTTGCTGGCGATACCCAAGAGCTTCTACGCTGACGTGTCTGCGTTCATAGACAGCATAGACAAGAACCATAACGAAGAGAACGACCAGCTCCGCGCAAACACTGTGAAGCTAGTCACGGAAATGTATGAAAAGCGCAAACAGAAGATACTTATATACACTGCACTTGGTCGTGCGCTACCTTCGTCGTTGCCGGCCGAGGAAACCAGTTTCTATAACGACGTGATGGAAAGGTTTAAATCAAGCCAGTTCACATATACTAGACACGGCGATGCGAACAAGACCACGCTGGAGTCGCTCCTGGACATGCCCGAGATTCTGTTGCCGTCTGGCAGTAGGGTCGGTCCGCTTGTCAAGAACCAATACCTGACCGTCGATAACGAGGACGACGCCGCATTCCTTGTGAGCAACGCGCTGTGCAAGAAAGTAGGTTGACTACATGAAAATCGCTAACGAGCTGCGTGTGTACTGCCCCAAGTGCGACAAGCACACGGAGCACAAGGTGAAGGTCTATTCGAAGAAGCAGGAGAGCGGCCTCAACGTGGGCAACAGGAGGCGAGAGAGGAAGCTCAAGGGCTTCCACGGCAAGATCAAGGGTGCTGCCACTGTCAAGAAGGCTGGAAAGCACCAGAAAGCCCTGCTCGCGTGCAAGGAGTGCGGCTATACTGTGGAGCGCGTCCTGGGCACTAGGACAAAGAAAAAACTCGAGATCAAGACCGGCGGGTGAATGACTGAGAAACAGCGTAGGCTGCCCAGCGTCGGGGACCTGGTCATCGCTAATGTCAGCAAGATAGAGCGGTTCGGGGCCTACTGCAAGCTGCCGGAGTACGACAACCTAGAGGTCTTCCTGCCCATAAGGGAGGTCTCGTCCGGCTGGATAAAGAACATACGCGAGTTCATACACGACGGCGAGAAGCTGGTGTGCAGGGTGGCACTCTACGACAAGGAGCGCAACACCATAGACGTGTCGCTGAAGAAGGTCAGCTCCAAGGAAACGAAGGAGAAGCTCGGCGCTTACAACTTGGAGAACAGGCTGACGGCCCTGTTCCGGCAGGCCGTCACTACGAGCAAGGCGTCTCCGGAGCAGCTGCACGAGATCGTCATGTCGGAGTTCGGCAGCTACACATCCATGATGCGCAGCCTGATAGACAACACAGAGGCATCGCAGAAGAGCGCCCTGCCGAAGAAGCTCAGGACCACGCTGCTCAAGCTCTACGAGGCCAACAAGCCGGTAAAGAAGTACGAGGTGGCGTACACGATGACGCTGTCGTCATACAACACGCGCACCGGTGCGCAGGAGCTGCGCGGCATAATCACGGCCATGAAAGAGAAAGGCGTGGCCATAAAGTACATAAGCGCACCAAAGTACAGGCTCATGGCCGGCGGCACCGACTACGCGGACGCTGAATCCAAGATAAAGAGCGCGGTGCAGATAGCCGAGGGCATAAAGAAGGGGACTTTCGCGATAGAGAAGGAGAAGCACAAGAAGGCGAAGGAGAGCGCGATCGGGGAGCTGTAGTGGTGCAATGGACAAGACGACCATAATCACGAACAGGAAGGTCAGGCTGAACAAGCCCATACTCGTTGTCGGCCTGCCGGGCATAGGCCACGTGGGCAAGCTAGTGGCGAACCAGCTCATCAAGGAGTTCAAGGGCAAGCGCTTCGCGACCATGTACTCGCCGCACTTCCCGCACCAGGTGGTGATGCGCCGTGATGGAACCATAAGGCTGGTCAGCAACAGGTTCTACGTTCTTAAGCCGAAGTCAGCCGGCAGCGACATAGTGATCCTTACCGGCGACGTCCAGGCGGTAACCCCAGAGGGCCAGTACGAGACGAATTCCAAGATCGTCGAATACTTCGCCAAGGAACTCAAGGGCTCATTCGTCTACACAATAGGCGGCTACAGTGTCGGTGCACCCATAGCAGCCACCCCCAAGGTCTTCGGGAACGTCACCAGGAAGGAGATTGCCGAGCAGTTCAAGGGTCAGGGCATACTCTTCGGCAAGTCGCGTGGCATGATATGGGGCTCAGCCGGCCTGATACTTGCGTTCGCGAAGCAGGACAAAATCAGCGGCATATGCCTGATGGGCGAGACCGGCTTCTTGGAAGTGGATCCTGCAGCGGCCAAGTCTGTGCTGACCGTGCTCGCCAAGAAGCTCGGCCTAAAGATAGACATGACGAACATAGACGAGAAGATAAACGAGACGGCGAGGGCGCTCAGCGCACTCGAACAGAAGGTGGCCCTAGGCCTCCAGCAGGAGCAGCAGAACGCGCCGCAGGCGCCGCAGCCCAGCAAGGGCCCGAGCGAGCAGCCTTCTTATATAAGGTAGCGCAGCGCAACTGTCAGAGCCTAATTTTGCTCCGGTCGTAGGCCAATCCTCCCGTTTACGTCAGGACTTTTGCGCGAATCCAGTGTAAAAGCTATCATGGCAGTTGCACGGAAACAGACGAATAAAGTCCGATAATTGGCGCGTTGTTGCAACAAAGCCGTAATACTTCATTGTTATTTCTATGCCCAAAAGCGTTGCCAATTGCAACAATGTTATAAAAAGTAACATTGTTACCCAAAAAGTAATGATATTACTTAAAAGGTAAAACCATCCTAAGTGACCATTATAACTTTTTATCGCGATGAAGTACTGTGATAGAATGGCAGAAAAAGTACTCAGATTCCAGAACAAAGGCAAAAAACCAAGCGATGTAGCAACGCAGCTTGCGCAGAAGCTCTCGACAGAAGGTTACAAGGTGCAGTCCAACAACACACCTAGCGGCATAGTGATGCAGGCAACCAAGGCCGATATCCCGAGGGACCTCATAGCTGCTGACCGTGCCTTCACAATACTGGTGGCCGGCAATCCCAATGACTTCACTGTGAACATCGGGATAGGTAAGCTGATGCAGAACCTTGGCGTGATGGCAGCCGAGACGCTGCTGCTGTCCGGGCTCTTCCTAGCTGTGGACGTGCCAGAGATGCTATGGACCAAGCACGTTGAGGAGGGTATAGCCAAGAACGTAACCGAGGTCGTGGGCTGAGAGCAACCTGCGTGTTACTAGTTCAGTAACTTCTTCTTTTTTTGACAGAGGGGGGAGCAATCCCCCAATAACTTTATTAGGTTCTTGCGTACCCAGACGCGAATAGAGCACCGAATCCAAGTCGATGCGCGCTGCAGGCACAGCTCGCCAGCCGGATATGTCTCTGATTAGAGGCCCAAAGCAAAGGCGTCGAGCTACGGCTCCACTCTGTTGATCATCCTTGGGAACGGTATCGCGTCGCGTATGTGATCCAGATTAAGCATCCACTTGAGCAGGCGCTCGACGCCTAGGCCGAAGCCGCTGTGCGGCACACTGCCGTACCTGCGCAAATCGACATACCAGTAGTAGTCCTTCTCGTTGAGCCCATAAGTTTTGAGCCTCTCGATGAGTTCCTTGTAGTCATACACCCTCTCGCTGCCGCCTATTATCTCGCCGTGGCCGTGCGGCGCCTGGAGGTCCGCGCAGAGCGCGAACTCAGGATCGCTAGGGTCTGCCCTCATGTAGAAGGCCTTTATCTTGAGCGGCCACTTGTGTATGAACACAGGTTTGTCCTCAGTTTCGGTGAGCACCTTCTCGTCATCGGCGCCTATGTCGTCGAGCCACTCCTTGTGCACGCCCCTCTCATCTAGCTTCTTCAGGGCATCCGCGTAGGTTAGCCTCTTGAACGGTGTTGTCACATTGCCCAGGGCCTTCCTGTCTACGCCAAGCTCGTCGAGCAGCGCGGCCTGCTCCGTAGCCATGCGCCTGCACACATAAGCGACCATGTCCTCCTGCAGTTTCATGTTGTCCTCGTTGGCGTAGTAGGCCGCCTCAGCCTCCAAGTGCCAGTACTCGGCCAGGTGCTTGACCGTCCTGGACTTCTCCGCCCTGAACGATGGCATCAGGTCGTAGACCTTCTCCAGTGACGGCACCATGGCTTCGAGGTACAGCTGCGACGACTGCGTCAGGTAAGCCTTCCTGCCGAAGAAGTCTATGTCAAACATGTCGGCCCCGCTCTCGCCGCCAGCTATTGTTATTACCGGCGGCGTGACCTCCCAGAAGCGGCTTTCAGCGAAGAACGCCCTGAGGTACGCGAACAGCGCCGACCTGGCCTTGAGTATATTGGTCATGCGCTGGCTCCTGATCCACAGGTGTCTCTTGTCGAGTAACAGTTCCGTGCTCTGGTATTCTGTTATCGGGAACGGCTCGGCCACGTGCGTGTTGCTGAACTTCCTGGCATCAATCTCGAAGCCTGTCGGAGCCCTGCTGTCCTGTTTCACCACGCCGTCCACGACTATGCTCGATTCTATGGTCGTGTCTGTGACCGCCTTCCACGAATCGGCATCGACCCTGTCCTTCTTGACGGCGAGCTGCATTATCCCGGTACTGTCCCGCATGACTACGAAGGCCACGCCCCCGCTCTGGCGCTTCCTGTACACCCATCCGGCGAGCCTGACCTCCGCGCCGGGGTTCTTCTTCGCGTCTTCTATGTGAGAGAATTGCAGCACGAAATTACCCAGAGGATTCCTCTGTTCTTTATTTTATCCTTTTTGATTGTGCATGTGCGCCCTCGCGCACGCATAGCATTTATAATTTTGCGCAAAAGTGCATTGTCGAATAGTCCGTGGCACCTGTGCCGACGAAATCCTCGGTGGTTCTGACGAAGTTCTACAACAGCGTCCTGGAGCTCATAGGCGACACGCCGCTCGTGAAGCTGAACAAGGTAATACCCAACAAGAAGGTAACGGTGCTGGCCAAGCTGGAGTACATGAATCCCGGCGGCAGCGTGAAGGACCGCATAGGCATATCAATGATACGCGACGGTGAGGCCAGGCGCCGCCTGAAACCAGGCGCCACGATCGTAGAGCCCACCTCCGGCAATACCGGCGTGGGCTTAGCAATGGCCTCAGCGATCGGCGGCTACAAGACTATATTCGTCATGCCCGACAAGATGAGCAAGGAAAAGGAGGACCTTCTGCGCGCATACGGCTCTGATGTGATAAGGACGCCAACTGCCGTTCCACCAGACGACCCGCGCAGCAACTACAGGGTCGCGGAGCGCATATCGATGGAGCGTGGAGCCTTCCTGCCCAACCAGTACGCGAACCAGAAGAATCCAGAGGCGCACTTCAGGACCACGGGCCCTGAGATATGGCGTGACACCGACGGCAAGATCACGCACTTCGTGGCCGGAATGGGCACCGGCGGCACGATAACCGGTACGGGCAGGTTCCTGAAGAGCAAGAGCAAGAAGGTCCGCGTCATAGGCGTTGACCCGGCGGGCTCGGTCTTCCGCGACAGGTTCTACCACAGGCCAGACCACTTCCACACGTACAGGGTCGAGGGCATAGGCGAAGACTTCGTGCCCACGTCCCTTGACATGAGCGTCATCGACGACATAATGACGGTCGATGACAAGGAGTCGTTCCTTATGGCTAGGCGGCTAGCCCGCGAGGAGGGAATCCTTGTCGGCGGCTCTTCCGGCACTGCCGCTGCCGCCGCGAAGAAGCTAGCGAGCAAGCTCTCTAGCGGCCTCATCGTCGTCCTGTTCCCTGACACAGGCAGGAATTACCTCAGTACCATATTCAACGACGAGTGGATGAAGAGCAACGGCTTCCTTTGATGGTGATGCGATGGAGTTTGAAACAAGCGTTGTGCATTCCGGCGAGGAGCCCAACATGGAGCCCGGCGGCACCGGCGACATAGCCTCGCCGATACACCTGTCGTCAACATTTGCGAGGAAGAGGGTCGACAAGCCCACCGGAGGCTTCACCTACTCAAGAACAACGAATCCGACGCGCAGCATGCTCGAGGCGCGGCTGGCCGCGCTGGAGGGCGCGAAGCACGGATTAGCGTTCTCATCTGGCTTGGCAGCAGAGACCTCGCTGCTACTGGCGCTGCTCAAGTCAGGTGATCACATAGTGGCGTTCGACGACCTCTACGGTGGCACAAAGAGGTTGTTCGACAAGGTGATGGCCAAGTTCGGCGTCTCAGTCACATACGCGGACGCTACCGACCCGGCCAAAGTCAAAAGGGCCATGCGCAAGAACACCCGCATGGTCTGGCTAGAGACCCCCACGAACCCGCTGCTCAAGCTGTGCGACATAAGAGCCATATCTGAGATCGCCCATGCGCACAGTGCAGTGTCGGTGGTGGACAACACGTTCGCGACGCCGTACTTCCAAAAGCCGCTGGAGCTCGATGCGGACGTATCGCTCTACAGCACTACCAAGTACATGAACGGTCACAGCGATTCGATCGGCGGCGCGATAGTACTTTCCGACGAGGCACTCAACGAGAAGATAAAGTTCATGCAGAACGCCGCCGGTGCCATACTCTCTGCCTTCGATAGCTTCTTGGTCCTGCGCGGCCTCAAGACGCTGCCCCTCAGGATGCGCGAGCACGGGAGCAATGCCATGAAGGTTGCCGAGTTCCTAGAGGCCCGCAGTGGCGTGCAGAGGGTCCGCTATCCAGGCCTGGACAGCCACCCGCAGCACGGGCTGGCCGAGAGGCAGATGAGCGGCTTCGGAGGCATGATAACATTCGAGGTCAGTGGCGGTCGCGGCGCAGCGATAAAGTTCCTCGAATCGCTCAGGCTGGTCAGCCTTGCTGAGGACCTCGGCGGCGTCAAGTCGCTGGCGGAGCACCCGGCGTCGATGACGCACGCTGACATACCTAGGGCGGCGCGGGAGAGGATCGGCATCAGCGAGGCCCTTGTCAGGCTCTCAGTCGGCATAGAGGCCAGCGACGACATCATAGCCGACATAGACCAAGCGCTGGCCAGAGCGAACGGCAAGCGCTAGGATTGGCACGCAGTCGCCACCTACGCATCACACGCTCTTACCAGCGTACATGAACTTGACGCTTATCGAGTCGTAGACCTTGTTCTGCCCGACGTAGTACTGCGGCATTGGTATCGTCGTCGTGGCCGTGGGCACGGCAGCCGCCGATGCGATGTAAGCGCCGTTGTATACGTACGGCCGGTAGAGCACGGAGTTTATGGTTATGTTGCCTGTGGTGAGCGGCGTATAAGCCCCTACGACCGCTTGGGCCTGGTCGGTCGCGTTCTGCATCGCGTCCGAGAGCGCCTCCATCCTGAGCGCGTTTATCTGCGAATCGGTCAATTTCGCCGTCGCAGAGCCGACGCGCACGTAGGGTATCCCGGACATGTAACCTAGGAACGGGCTCACGTCAGACGTGCTGGGCAGCGTTACCGCGATGCTCTCCTGTGCTAGATACACGGTCATGTAAGACGAGCCCAGAGATCTGCATATGCTTTCGTTGAATCTTGGCTGCATTAGGCACTCCTCATAGGCCGTCGCGTTTAGCACGCTTTCCGGCGTCATGCTGTATGACGTTGTCTGCACCAGGCTCATGTTGCCTGCCGTGTACTTGTATATCGTGGCATTGAGCGCGTCAAGGCTGCTCGATATGTTCTGCGTGGCCTGCGCGGCAGTGTCGCCTGTGCCGTTCACGTAGAGGCTCACCTCGACTTCAGTCGGGGTCGCGTAAGCGGTACCGCTGGCGTCCACCGAGATTATGTACTGTATTGTCGTAGTGGTTGCGGTGACGTTCCCGCCAGCGCCTGCGAAGCTTGGCGGGTTGCTTCTCCCGTACGTGCTGGCCATGAAGCTGGACAATGCGACGATTGCCAGCGCGGCTACGGCAGCCGCAGCTACGATAATGCCTGCGTTGTTCTTGTTCTTCTTGCCGGCCATGTGATCGTATGGCCGCGGCACGTTTAAATAGGTAGCTGCAACCTTCGGTTTTATGGCCATGCTCTCGGTGCTTGTGCGCTCAAGCGCGAAACATCAGAAATCGTCCAGCGTCTTAGAAGCGGCGCAATAACCGAGACCGCGGACACATATCTACGGTAGAATTGGCGCGGTAGACCACTGGTACGTGGCGACCTGTCCATTACCGCCGTTTGCACCCCAGTCACCTCCATACCCTCCATTGACGTTGTACGTGCCCTGCGTGTAGCCGCCAGGCCCATAAGTCAGCATTATTGTGCCACCGCCGCCGCCGGCTCCCATCGGGTCATTCGTGTTGCCGCCGCTCACCGGGCACGCCTGGCTGTCGCCGCCCATCGCGTTTATCGTGCCCGCTATCAAAGTGTTTGCCTGTATGTAAGTGCCTGCGCCGCCGCCCGCAACATAGTTCGTGTTGCTGGCACCTCCACCGGCCGCTCCAGATAGATAGTTAGAAAAGCCGTTAGCGTACCAAGTTTGTATGTTCGAATTCGACATGGCTGGTGGACTTGGCGTAGAGCCTGCGCTGCCTGCCGGAGAGCCTGCCGAGCCGCCTGGTGCCTGCGTGTTCTGCCCAGAGAACGGGCTGCTCGAGCAGCCGTCGCCGCCGCCTCCGCCTGAGCCGCCGAACGAGTTGGGGAACGCGTAGTTGCCGCGCTGCGCCACCGGTATGAAGCTGCCGTTTAGAAATCCTGTGTTAAGCGTGCCCAGGTTGTCGAACGTGCCGCCAGCCACAAATATGTGGCCATCAGACGTTAGCGTCACGCCGCTGTTTATCGTTATACTACCTGTGGTTAGGATGTCACCGGATAGGCCCTCGTTTTTAGTGAACACGACATTGCAGCTCTGGTCATAGCCACTCGTTGGATCGTTCACCGAGCATATCGTTGTGGTGGACGTGCTTGATGTTGTCGTAGTTGTGGTAGTAGTTGTAGTAATAATTACTCCAGAGCCGCCGCCAAGGTAACCGCCGAACGCCGAGCTGCTCGTGCCAGCCTCCTTTGCAGTTATCGTAGCGACCTTCGAGTATGCTGTCGGAGCAGAGCACGGGCTCAGGCAGTAGCCGAGCCAGACGTAGCCCGCGAAGGGCGTCCCTATCGGAGCGTTGGCAGGTATCTGGCCGTACGCGAACTTGCTGGCGTTGAAGTCCGCGCCTATGGTCTGACCCGGAGTGAGGTTGCCTATGAAGAGCGCATTGGCTGTGCTGAAGTTCTGCGGTATGCCGCTGCTGTTCAGGGGCTCGCCCTCGGCGGCTATGAACAGAAATGAATAGAAGTATTCCCTGCCGGTGGTCTGGCCGAAGGTTATGCCGATGCCGTTGGCGGTGTAAACCGGGTTCCTGCATACGAAGCCGGCCTGCGCGATGCACGCCTGCGGTGCCAGGTTCGAGCCGTTGAAGACTCCGAGTTCAAATAGAGCTGCGAGGACTACCGCTATGATCAGTATGGCCCAGCCGTAGGTCATGAGGTATTCCATGGCCGACTGTGCACTGCGCTTTTTATGCCTGGGTTTTATAATCGGCATTTCGAGCAACTATACAATTTGACCACAAATCAAACGTCTAAGATTCTATAAGAAACCTATAAAAACCATAGTATGCGCAACGCACTGGCGCATCCTAGTGGCGTTCGGCGCCCGCGACTTAGCGGGCCACGCCGCCCAACAGCGCCCGCACATCGTCTAAAAACTGCATGTGCGTGCGTGTTCATTTCTTACCTGCAATACGCGCCGAGGCGTCCCTGACGCAGCCTGTTAGCGCGTCTACCGGCGCATCCGTCTTTATGCCATTGGGGTCTAGATGCGTCCTCGTGGCGTTGTAGCCCATGTCGCCAAGCGCGTCTAATACTGCGCGAATCGGCACAGACCCTATGTGCAGACGTGCGGTCATCGCGGCCAGCGAGTAATAGAACGGCGTGTCGAGCTCCCCACTTATTGTACTCAGCATCCGCACCGTCCGCGCGCCCGCCTCCCTGTCGTCGAGCAGAGCCATCGCCTTCCCTATGGCGCTCTTGTCGTAGAGACTGCCCAGCCACATCTTGCCTGCGCTCCTAAGCCTGGAGCCGCACCTGGGGCACATCGACGCGACAGGCAGCGCCGCCTTCTCGTGCGTGGGTGCCGCGCACCTGTCGCAGTACATAGCGAAGCCCATGCTGGCGATGGACTCGTCAACTGCATCGACGCCGTGCCGCATCTCCAGGAAGACGCGCATGTAGTGCCTGTGCGCCAGGGCGAGCCGAACGGCAATCCCGAAGTCGAACTGCGCCGCCACCCTGGCTATGTAACCTGCGAGTATGCGCAGCCCGGCTTCATGGCAGAGCTCATTGTGCATCGGCACCGCGTCGTACAGCCTCAGACATGCCCTCGACTCTGCCCCGCACAGAACTGCCGTGTCCGTAGCAGTAGCCATCAGCAGCGTGCCATCGCCCACTATCTTCATTATGTCGTATATGTACGGCGTGACGCCGCCGAAAGGATCGAGATCGATGACCGAGAACCTGCCGTTCCTGGCGTTGGTGAACTCCTGCAGGCTGGTGTTCCTTGCAGAGCCTGGGTCTAGGCCGTTCAGCTCCAGGTTACGCACTAGCTCGCCGTACGCGCCCTCATTTATCTCCAGGAACGTCACATCCCTGCGCCCGGCTTCGATAGCGTAGCGCATGCCCCGTATGCCGGTAGCTGCCGTAGCGTCTAGCGTCTTCCCGTCCTTCGCGACCGCGCCCACGAAAGCCACGCTTATGTCGCGCGAGGCCTTCGATTCCGGATTTAGGAACGCTCTGTCGCTGGTGCGGACCCTGACCCTGCCCTCGGTGTAGAATGCGCCATCTTGGTCCGAACCCATCTAATCACTGCATTTCCCTGACCGCGTCGAGCAGGCCGTGCGCATACGATATGCACGAGAAGGCCGTGTGCGTATCGTTCTTCGCTAGGTAGCTCCTCGCATCGCTGGCGTACAGCTTCGCCATCTCCACGACCTCCGCCGCCTTGCGGCTCAGCAGCTTCGCGTCTAGCCCGTCGAGATTCTCGTAGAACTCGTCTATGTCCTTGCTTATGCGATGTACGATATCGCTGTCGCCGCCCATGAAATCCCGTCTGTTATTTATTTGTTGCCTGGCAAGTGTTAAAAACGTGGTGCGATGGCAGATCTCTGGACGGATTACACTGACATGCTGATAACGCAGTTCGACGGCACCCTGGGCAAGAACTACAAGGTCTCGCTGAGGGAGCTGCTCACTGACCCGCTCAAGTACGCTGGCGAGGACGGCATATCCACGCAGTTCCAGAACATGCGCGAGGACCTCATCGGCTTCATAGACGACAGCCTGGGCGGCTTCAAGGAGCAGAAGGAGCAGTACGAGGCCGAGCTGGCCAAGTGCCACGCAATAACGAAGCAGTTGTCAGCTAGCATAAGCTCAAAGGCCGCGCTGAAGAAGGTCCCAGTGATAAAGCCAATATCGATGAACACGAACAAGGCCGACGAGATAATAAACGTCGACTCGGCCAGCGCGGAGGTTGTCACGCTAGTGGAGAAGCTGGCGCAGTCCTCGTTCCTGGTAGCCGACTTCACCAGGGACGTCGATGGCAAGAACGTGGGCAGCTGGCTCTTCGATGGCACGAAGAACTTCATCATCAACGTGTACCTGCCGCCGAACGAGTACGCATCCCTCACCACGAGCAAGGACGAGCTCACCGCGCTCTTCGAGGTCGCGGCCAGGGTATTTGCGGTGCCGGAGGACGCGAAGCGCACCACTTCGTAGCCCGCATAGCGCAGTGCGAGAATGATAATAGGGATAACCGGTACGGCCGCCACTGGGAAGAGCACGCTCGCATCGATGCTCAGGGAGCGCATGGGCGACGCTGCGGTGCTTGAGCTAAACGACCTCGTCAGGCGCTACCGACTCTTCTCTGGCAAGGACCGCTTCGGCACCATGATAGTCAGGCTGCCCGCGCTCAGGGCCAGGACCATGGCCTTCGTGCGCGCGAACAAGGGCCGTGACGTGATCCTCGTGGGCCATCTACTCCCTGAGCTGGGCATACGCGTCGACATTATGATAGTGGTGAGGGCAAAGCTGAACACGCTCGCTAGGCGCATGAGGGCCCGCGGCTACCCAACCGATAAGATACGCGACAACCTGGTAGACGAGGCTCTCGACTACTGCGGTGCCAGGAGCGAGGGCATCGCCCGCGAGCTCATAGAGGTCGAGGGCCGCGCAGGCATGCATGCCGTAGTATCGTACGTTTCAGCCATGGCCGCAGGCAGGCGCACCGCCTTCGCTGGCAAGCGCATAGACAAGATGGGCGAGCTTCTCGACATGATGACGCACAACGATGCGTACGGTCTGACCGGCTCGTGATGCGAATGGACCATGCAACGCTGTGCCGAAGGAAACTTTATAGAGGCGTGCGCACACATACAAGGATGAAGCTGCGCACAGTAGCCATCGCGGTGGACTTGATGATCGGTAGGCGCGCGGGCGTCGGTAACGCATCCAGGGCGCAGATAGCGCTAGAGTTCATCATAGTATACAGCCTGATCATAGCTGTCTTCATCATATTCTTCGCGCTGATAGCTGGCCAGCGCGCGGCATCGCTCACGCAGCAGGCGTACGGGACCATGCAGCTCGTCGCGCAGGGCGTAGCCTCTGACATAGACCAGGCCGTGTCGGCCGGCAGCGGTTTCGCTTCCACGTTCGCGCTTCCAGCCGCGACGCAGTCGCTGTCTTACAGCCTCTCGATATCCAGCACAGGCGTGGTGATCGCCAATACCGTTGTGGGCCGGCAGACCATCTCAGCGGTAGCCTTCAGCGCTGCGAAGGGCATGCAGATAAACGGCACGCTGCTGCCGGAGAGCGCCAACGGCATCAACATATACAGCGTGCCGACCTCTAACGGCTCGATACGTGTATATGACTCAAGGAACGTAGTGTTCGTCGACGAGACACCGGTTTCTACTCTGGCCCAGGCCAGCGGGATCAGCGCCGACATGGTTGCAGACGTAGAGGTAGCCGACTTCGGCCCGGTAACGCAGGCGCTCAGCGGCACGCTTTCTAGCGGCGACTGCGCCACCACTGCTTCGAGCAACGACGGCCCTGTGTCGATATCGATAAACCCCAGCAAGGCCACGATTCGTGCCGGGCAGAGCGTGACCTTCACGAACAGCACGACCGGAAGGGCTGAGCAGCCCTTCACGTACTGCTACAGCGTGAAGCCTGCCACCGGTGTCTCGCAGTCCGGCAACACCTTCACGTTCGCAGTCGGCGGGACCTTCAACGTCACCATCTCGTTCCTCGATGGCAACAAGGACACCAACGCGAGCAACTCGTCTATAATAAAGGTCACGGGCGGCAGCAGCGGATCACCGACCGGAAGCTACGTCGCGGTCTACGGTTCGCCGAACGCGCCGGCGAACTCCACGATAAGCGCATGGGTGTATCCGTCGAGTGCTGTGCAGGACCACGAGCACGTCAACCTCATAGCCAAGGGGCCTGGGCAGCCCTACCTGGGCCTCCAGAGCCCAAATTCAATAGTGGCTGGCATCTGGGGCGGTAACAGCACTCAGCCGGTGCCGATAACTCTGGGCACATGGTCACACGTCGCAGCATCGTTCGCCAGGCCCGGCAACACGATAATACTGTATATCAATGGCTTGCCGCAGGCTACTGCCACGTCACCGCAGGGCATAAGCGCGAACCCGCAGCCAGAGCTGATCGGTACGACAATGCCGGTGTTATCGAACGGTACGTGGTTCAATGGCAGCATAGCTAACGTGCAGCTCTACAACTCGACGCTGACAGGCAACGAGGTGCGCCACCTCTTCACCGGCGGGCTGGGCTCCCAGCCGCTCAATGCGGCTAGCCTGTCTGCATGGTGGCCTCTCGACGGCAACCCGAACGACTACAGCGGCAACGGCCACGATGGCACCGGGTACAATATAAGCTACTCCAACGCCGCGCAGCTAGCCCTCCATGTGAGCAACGGCAGCTCCATGCCGGCCCGCGGCGACCCTATCGGCCTGGTGGCCGGGCCATGCGTCGCGAGCGGCGGCCCGCTGCCTGGGCCATCAGCAGCGTTCAAGACGAACGAGTCCGGCAACCAGACGTTCTTCGTAAGCTCGAGCGCGGCCAGCCTTAGCAACCTCACGGCAACTGCCTTCAGCGGCAACCTCTCGCTCGCGGGCAACCTCATCGGCTGGTGGCCCATGGACCTCGGTTACGGCGACTCTCTCTGCGACCTGAGCGGCGGCAACAACAACGCAGGGTTCACCTACCCGTCATGGGGCCATGCATTGCCCAACGCGACCTCGATGTTCACTGCTCTGTTCGACGGCGCCAACTCCATGGCGAGCGGCAACCTCTCTCTCACTGCCGGCAACCTGACGCTGCTGGCCTGGGTCAACACCACCTCTACCGGCAATGCACTACCAGAGAACGTATTCGGTCTGAACTCCACCAGCGGTGTGGACACGCTGTCCATCGGCATAGCTGCCGGCGGCAATGCCATTCTCGCATGGACGAACAAGACCGGCGGCAAGACATACGCGGCCTCTGGCGGCTTTGTCCCATCGGGCACGCTCCACACGCTCGCAGGAGTATGGTCAGGCACGTCCCGCAAGCTGAGCATATACGTTGACGGCAATCTCGATGGCACGGCGGCCGGCCCGGTGGCGCAGAGCATTGCTCTCCACGGCTTCGACATCGGCGGCGCATACGGCGGTGCGGGCTTCTTCGCCGGCACGCTGTCGAACGTGCAGGTGTACCGCGAGGCGCTGTCGCAGCAGCAGCTTCTGTCGCTATACAGGTCCGGCATGGCATCCGCACCCCTGCCCGGCAGCGAGCTTGTCGGCTGGTGGCCTCTCGACGGCAGCGCGTCAGGCTTCGCGAACGCCAGCGCGTGCGCATGCACCAACACGAGCATCGCTTACCTGCCGGTCTCTTACGCCAACCCCAGCGCGCTGTCCAAGGCCATCGTCGCGACGTTCGACGGCGCAGACTTCGCCACCGAGCCAAACGCGTACAAGGCGCCCAGCGCGCTGACAATGAGCATGTGGATCTACCCGACAGCGCCGACCGGCCAGTTCGAGTTCCCGCTCAACAGCAGTCCGGGCTCGCCCTGGCGCGTGGGCTTCAACGCCACTGGCAACCTGTACTTCAACCCTGGCGTTCAGGCCAGCGTAGGCACCATAGCCCTAGCGAACGCGACAATAAGGTTCGGCACGTGGCAGTACATAGCGGTCACTTCCAGCGGTTCCGGTGCCAACGTGAACTACACCGCGTACCTAAATGGTGCACCAGTCGCGACCGGCACGCTGCTGAAGAGCTCGATAAAGCACGTGAACACGCTGTCGATAGGCGGTCCGGCCGATCCGTTCGTGGGCCAGATGGCCGACCTAGAGATCTACAACGCTAGCCTGACGCCCACGCAGGCGCTGCAGGCGTACGAGCAGGGCCTGCCGATAGTGTCGCGGCTGAACGTCTCGTCCATGATCGAGCAGAGGTGACCTGATGCGCCTTGGAAGAGATTGCTGGACTCAGATGGCCGTTGCAGCGCGCCGGCCTAGCGGCCACATGAGGGCGCAGTTCTGGAGTTTCGATTTAATATTCTCAATTGTGATATTCTCTGTTGCGCTGGCTGTGCTCGCGTACACATGGTTCGTCATAAACAACCAGCTCTCGCTAAACTACAGTGGCGCCAGCACAATCATGAGCCTTCAGGTTCAGGGCCTGGCCGGCACGCTCCTCTCGACAGGCTCGCCGTACGACTGGCAGAGCTACGTGAACATGTCGGATCCGTCGTCGTGGCACGACCTCGGCATCGGCTTGGCCCTCGCACCGGGATCGTCCAATTTATCTGTTGGAAAGCTCTACGCCATGGCAGCCATGGCCAACCGCAACACGACTGACTACCTGGCCCTAGGGAGCGCGCTTGGGGTAGGCTACGACTACTACATACAGGTGCGCGGCGCAGGCTACAACGTCACGATGGGTAGGGACCCGCTTACAGGTAATGCGCTCACCACGCAGGTGGTAAACGAGGGCGCCACCATAGGCGGCACGCCCGTGGTCGTGAGGGTGGTGCTCTGGACCAACAAGCCTTTGGTGGTCGATTGAAGGGCAGTTCGCTGATGCAGAGGGGCATGAGGGGCTTCATCTTCACTGTCGATGCGGTTTTCGCCCTAATCATAGCCGCAGCCGCCGTCTCTATAATCCTGTATGCGCACTTCGCGGCTCCGAGCGCATACCAGCCTCCTGTCACAGAGGCGCAGACTGTGCTGGCCTCGCTCCTCGGCCAGACTGTCGGCGGCCTCGCTGGCGAGCTCCCGGCCTACGTTGCGAACGCAACCGCGTCGCAGGCTGCCACGTGGCCGCAGTTTTCCGGTTCGGCCTCGCTGAACGCCAGCTCCTCTTTCGGGCCTACGGCACCGAGGGTCGCGTTCGCGTTCACAGGCAACGGCGTGCTCACCCCTGCGGTGGCGTCAGGCGGCCTGGTGGCCGTCGCTTCATCGGCAGACAGCAATTCCTCGCTCTACGTGCTGAACGCTAGCACCGGCGCGCCCCTATTCGAGGCGCGCACCGGCGCGCCAGTAACCGCACCGCCAGTGTTCTACGACAACGAGGTCGTGTACGCCAACGTGGGCGGCACGGTCACGGCACTGGGCACGCAACCTGGGCCAAGCCTAGGCTCTGAGCTGTGGAGCGTGCAGCTCAGTGCAGGCGGCAGCCCCAGCCTGACCGGCAGCTCAGCCTGCAGCACTACGCAGGCAAGCAACGATGGTCCTGTTTCGATATCGATAAGCCCCAACGCCGTAGCAATACCGGCCGGCGGCAGCGTCACGTTCACGAACAGCACAACAGGTAACGCGGAGAAGCCGTACACGTACTGCTACTCGGTCAACCCGATCACTGGGGTATCGCGGTCGGGCAACAGACTTGTGTTCAACAGCAGCGGCACGTACAACGTCACGCTCTCGTTCATAGACAGCAACAGGGACACGAACGCAAGCAACTCCTCAACGGTCACTGTGACCGGCGGCGCTGGCCCAGGCATATCCGCCTTTCTCGGACTTGGCGACGGTTATGTGTCTGCGACATACGGCAACACGATATACCTTCTAGACCCGCGCTCTGGTGCCGTCGACGCCAAGGGCTCTGCTACCGGCTTCCTACCTCTGAGCGCGCCGATGTACTACGACGGCGAGTTCGTAGCCTCTAACCCCAGGCCATCGCCGTCGGAGAACGTAACTGCTTTCACTAGGGCCGGCAACACTCTCATCAGCGTATGGAGCAGGCCGATAGGCTCCGAAGGCTCTAGCGCTCCAGTCGCGGCCTTCGGCCACATAGCGATCGCGAACGGCACATCGCTCACCATGCTCTCGACCTCCGGCAACCTCTCGGCTTCCTTCAGCCTCGCTGCCGTACCGATGGGCGACATAGCCGCCGGTCAGTACGCAGCGTACGTGCAGACCGCAGACTCGCTCTACGCGATAAACTTCACCGGCACCTTGCTTTCCGCAGCATGGCAGGCGCGGACACAGAGCAACCTGTACAATGCCACACCTGCGGTGGCGAGCTCGGCAGGCACTGTCTACGCCCTAGTAAACGCTACTACATTGGCTGCGTATTCGGCGTCGTCCGGAGGCGTCGAATGGGTGCTGTCGCTCATGCCCTCGCAGGCTCATGAGGCTCTGTCAGGAATAGCCCTCGCATACGGCGACGCGTACGTTACTTCCGGCAACACGCTCTATGCCGTAGGCCAGTACAGGGCGCAACCTACGGTGAGCGCCCTAGACGCGATAGCGCAGATGTACCTCAGCGGCTCCGGCGGCATGGCCAACATACTGCTGAGCAGGATAAACCCGACGTACAGTTACGGCCTGCTGGCCAATGGTGCGTACATGCCCTCGATGTCCATAGCTGACCTAAATGGCGACGGCTTCGTGTCAGCGTCAGGGATAGGCAGTGCGGACATAAGTACCGGCAACCTAACCATGGCAGCATGGTTCATGCCAGCATCGTTCGCATCGCTGAGCGGCGACCAGGGCATCCTACTGAGCAAGGCTGGCTCCTACAGGTTGGGGGTCAATGTCTCCGGCGGAATGGCCCGGCCATGGGCCTCTATACAACTTGGTACTAAAGTGAGCATAACCGGCAACGCGGTGCTGCCTGTCGATTCATGGTTCTTCGAGGCGGCGACTTTCAACGGCAGCGTCTTCTCGCTCTACCTAAACGGCACGCCCGTAGCCAACGCTACGATAACCGGTAGGCTGGCCATGTCAGCAAACGCGCTCGTGATAGGCTGCTCAGCCTCTGGGAACGCCTGCCCTGGTGCAAGCAACGCGCTGAACGGCTCGCTTGCCGGCGTGCAGCTCTATGGTACGGCGTTGACGCACCGGCAGATCACCAGCCTATACCAGAACGGCGCTTTCAGCATGCCAGATGCAGGCGTATCTGCCTGGTGGCCGTTGGACGGCGACACCAACGACTACTCATACAACGGCGAGTACGGCCTCAACACCGGCGTGGCCTTCGCAACCCAGGACTACACGCCGCTCAGCCTAGCCAACGCATACCAGATAAGCAAGGCCTCGACGCCGCTGTACCTGCAGCACGGTGGCGCTGCAAGCAGATACAATGTGAGTGTGGTGGTATGGCGCTAGCGAATGGCAACAGCCGTGGCGTTCTTCTGACGCTGCTGACGATAGTGCTCTTCATACTCATGCTCGGCATCATAATAACGTACGTCACGATAAGTCTAGGCAGCGAGCAGGTGGCTTCAGGCAGCGCGTCGAGCGCCAGCACGAGCCAGATAATAGCGTCCGCCGACGCGAGCGCGCACGCCTTCCTGAAGGAGAGCCTGGCCGAGGCCCTCGGCTCGCTCGCAAGCTACGAGGGCACGCCGCAGCTGCGCCGCGACCGCTTCGTTAACGACACTGCATCGGCGCTGAGCGGCCTCATGCTCAACGGCACGGTCTTCGGCACTCGCATGCCAGATATGAACGCGACCATGGCCAACTACACGCAGCGCATGGAGCTCCTGGCCGCGCAGAGCTACAGGAACCTGAGCATAGACAACGCGAGCATAACCGTTTACGACGGCACACCGTTCAGCGTCAACGTGACGTACACCGCGCTGGACGTGATAAGGACGGGCGCCGGCACAGAGTACTATCCGGTGACCGCCACGGCCGGCGTATCGCTCAATGGCACACCAAGTCTCGCGAGCGTGGCGCGCGGCTCTCCCACGCAAATGGTGTTCAGCGATTATCCTGAGCCAGTAGTCATAGGCGCCAGCGTGCCGCTTCCCAGTGGCCTGACCGGCAGCTCAGCCTGCAGCACTACGCAGGCAAGCAACGATGGTCCTGTTTCGATATCGATAAGCCCCAACGCCGTAGCAATACCGGCCGGCGGCAGCGTCACGTTCACGAACAGCACAACAGGTAACGCGGAGAAGCCGTACACGTACTGCTACTCCGTAGAGCCCACGACCGGTGTCACCGAGTCCGGCAACAAGTTCACGTTCTACACTAGCGGCGACTACAATGTTACAATATCCTTCATAGACGGCAACAAGGACACCAACGCCACCTCCAGCGCTCTTGTCAAGGTGACCGGCTCGAGCGTCCCTATCAATTCATCAAACAGCAAGGCCCTTTTCGGCAGCCAGTCGCCATTCATGTTCGCGTACGGTGCGCTGGTCGTGTTCAGGACGCCGAAGAAGCTGGAGTGCACCGATATACCATCAAAGTTCCAGAACGGCCACTTCATACTCGCTGCGTACAACATATCCGAGAGCGTGACCGAAAGCGGCCTGTGCGGCATGGGCGGCCTCGTACTGCTCCAGTCAAACAACGTTGGACCCGGCGAGCCGCCCACCACCAAGCCCTACCTGGTCTACAACAGCAGCGACTCCGCGATATTCAACTACCTGAACAACGGCACCGGGGTTCTGCTTGACGGCCCTGCCCTCGAGCTCTTGAACGTGTCTGCGGTCAGGCAGGCCGTGCAGAGCGGCCTCTACTTCGCCTCGCCGTTCTCGCCGTCGTATCTCGACAGGAGTGCGGGACTTCTGGGCTCTAGGTCACCCAATGGCCTCTTCTCGCTGAGCAGCCTTGGCATAGACGTACTCGCGCTGAACGGTGCCGGATACATGTCGACCAGAGACGCGCCCGCGCAGGGCGCCACTAACGCGCTCAGCGTATTCGCGTGGGTAAAACCAACTGCGAACGCTTCAGCCATAGTGCAGCGCGGCGGCTCGTTCGGGATGGCCATAGGCGAGAACGGCGCTGGTTTCGGCGACTTCTCAGGTTACGTCTGGAACGCGAGCCTTCTCGGCGGGCCGTCCGGCGTGTGCAAGGTCGCACCGTTCAACCTCCAGCCTGGCTCATGGTACCTCGTGGGCTTCACCTTCAACGGCAGCCGCGTCAACGATTACGTCAACGGGATTAAGTACTGCTCCGTAGCTTACTCCGGAAACATACCGGCGTCATCGAACGCGATCACGCTAGGCGGTCCCGACAGCACCGATGGCTTCGTCAATGGCTCCATAGCGGACGTGCAGATATACAACTGGACGCTCCTGCCGGTGCAGGTGCAGAGACTATACACCGAGGGCATCGACGGCATACCGGCCAGCGGTCCAGGAATGTCGGCCTGGTGGCCGTTGGACGGCAACGCCAACGACTACAGCGGCAATGGTCTGTCCAGCTTTGTCGTCAATGCGAGTTATGTAGCGCCTGGCGGCTACTACGGTGACGCCAGCATCCGCAACGTGATAGGCGCATATGACACGAACCCGGTGGAGGGCGTAATGGGCTGTGACAGCGTGGACCAGTGCAGCAACAACTCACTGCAGCGGCTCTACCTTGGCAACGGCCAGCTAGCGGACGTCAACAACGTACTCGTGAACTCGAGTTCTGCGCTCGGCATGGGCGGCGCCACCGTGCCTGACGTCGTTGACTTCAACGGCGAGGGCGGCGCCCTGACCGGCAGCGGCGGTTACATAGAGCAGGGCAGCGGCTTCAACTTCATGACAACACACAACACGAACCAGGGTTTCACGATATCGATATGGGTGTATCCAGAGACCGGCAACGGCGTGATAGTCGCAGAATCGCCCCAACTGCCGCTCAACCTGCTCCTGGACTCATCGCTTATAGAGCTAGTCAACGGTCATGTGGAGATGGCAAGCACTGTGGGATGCAAGGACTTCGGCACCATACCGGTCGATCGGTGGAGCAACATAGTGATGACAGGCACTGCGTCGCTGCCGCCGCAGGGGCTTCATTACAATGCTTACATAAACGGCAACTCCAGCGGCCCAGGCTCATCCAAGCTTGGCGGTAGCCTGCTGAACACGTCGATGTTCTACCCGCTGGGCGCTGCAGTGTCCTCGCCGCTGAGCTGCAACAAGGTGTCACAGGGCGGCTCCTGGTTCGATGGCAAGATGGCCGACTACCAGTTCTACGACGCCGAGATGAGCGCCGCGCAGGTACAGACCCTCTACACCAACAATACCATACCCAACATGTCGAAGTATCTGGTGGCCCGCTGGCCTCTCGCGTTCGGTCTGGGCACCGGCATGATGAACGTGACGCCAGACATTGTTGGTGACAACGGTGCACAGCTGTACTCTGGCACAGTCGTCAATAGCTTCTTCAACACCGGCGTATGCACCAACGCGAACGTCATAAGCGGCAGCTGCAGGGTCGGTTACTCCAGCCCCTGAGCGCAGCCGCCGGTTCCAGCCCGGACACATGATAGCGTATATATGCCTTTCCAGCATATTCAACGAAGATGGAACTATGTACAACCGCATGTATGGTTACGGCTATGGCGGCGGCATAAGCATGATGGCGTTCATCATGCTGTCGATAGTCGGGCTCTTGCTGCCCCTCGCGCCCCTCGCCGCGGCCTCGTACGCCGTATCCGCCAATGCCGCCGCGTCGATGGTTCTGTTCATCACAGCGGTTTTTGTCGTTGTGTTCGTCGCGAGCTACATGATGATAAGAAACGCTGCAGGGCCTGGACTCTTCGCCTACCTGTTCATCCTCACCGCGCCGTTTGTACTTAACCTGACGTTCTCGCTTCTTGCGTCGCAGATCGGTCCATCCGTAGGCGAGATGCTGCCGCTGTCCGGCTTCATAGGCGTGGCCCTGTCGTACTTCTACCTTTCTGGCAAGGACTGGCTCGACTAAGCCGGTTACTGGCGCCAGAGCGACGCTTGCGTGGAAGCCTTAAAAATGTGACTGGAAAAGGATAGCATGCGTTCTAGCGCACTGCAGGTAGAGGTAGAAGTAGATGCACAGGATACTGGTGACAGAACCGGAGTACCTGAGCGAGGAGGCGCTTGGGGTGCTCAGGAGTGTTGGCGATGTTACAGCCAAGCGGGTGTCCAGAAAGGAGCTCGAGCACATCATACGCGACGTGGACGTCATATTCGTCAGGGTGGACACAAAGCTTGACGCGAGGATGCTAGAGCTGGCCGGCAGGCTCAAGCTGATAGCGTCGGTCACTACCGGCCTGAACCACATAGACCTAGAGGCCGCGAAGAAGAAGGGCATAAAGGTCATAAACCTGCACGGCACGCACACGGTGCCGACCGCTGAGCACACGATGGCGCTCATTCTGGCTCTGTCGCGCAACATACCATGGGCTTACGACAACATAAGGCAGGGGCGCTGGGAGCGCTACAAGTTCATAGGCAAGCTCCTCAACGGCAAGACCCTAGGCATCATAGGCATGGGCAGGATCGGCTCTCAGGTCGCGAGGTATGCGAAGGCGTTCGGCATGCGAGTCGTCGCCTACGACCCATATGTGAAGTCGAGCGAGGTCGCGATGATGGAGAGCCTTGACAAGCTGCTCCGCGAGGCCGACGTCATAACGATACACACGATGCTGACGCACGAGACTAGGGGCATGATAGGGCAGAAGCAGCTGGCCGAGATGAAGAGGGACGCATTGATCATAAACACTGCGAGGGGCGAGATAATTGACATACCATCGTTGCTCAGCGCCCTAGAATCCGGTAGGATCGCAGGCGCGGCACTGGACGTCTTCGCTAACGAGCCGGTCGAGGACGAGAACGACCTACTGGTCAAGTTCGCTAGGGAGCACAGGAACCTGATAATAACGCCGCACCTGGGAGCATCGACCAAAGAGAGCGTTAGGGAGGCGAACCTGGAGATGGCGATGGCCGTTAGGAAGGAGCTCGGCGCCGGCGCGAATGGCTAGGCCGCATGAGCAAGTTCAACAGTCAAGCCGGTTGGCGCCAAGGCATTAGGATCCTGACAGCGCTTTTGGTTGAAGGTTCACGCCAGTTCATACCATACATCTGAAGTGGAACTTCCGCTTGGTTGCAAGTTTGAACGCGTCGGAGCGGCCCTTCGCGAAACCCTAAAGATGGAGTTGGCAAAGAGTGGGTGGATTCGCCAGCGACAGTCTTGAACGGTTGGGCGAGCTGGGCTAAAAGACGTGCCCATAGAATGTCCATCACTTGGCACTCCACGCAACAATTATAGCCATTTGCTGCGCTATTATATCACACAGGTAAGCGAATGGCGAGGAGGCCGTCCAGGCTGGCTGCACAGTCGGCCATGGAGTATCTAATGACCTACGGTTGGGCCATCCTGATCATAGCGGTTGTGCTCGCAGCACTATTCGAACTCGGAGTCTTCAACGGCTCGAATTTGGCGCCGCAGGCGTGCATAGCACAGGCGGGCTTCGTCTGCAGGAACCCCATATACACTGCCAACGGTATAGGCATAACATTCGGCCAGACTACTG
>JAKATK010000005.1:0-42780 GCA_021827995.1 Microcaldota archaeon
GCAATCTTTAGTATCTCTGCCGGCGCGAGCTCGAACAGTCGCATGCCGGAATGGGGGGTCTCGTCGCCGAGTCTGCGCGCAGACGCCTTGGATAGGCCTAGTGGCGATGCCGAATCCTCTATAGCGTTCCTGACCTTCCTGTTCTTGTGGCTCATCAGAGCGCCTATCACTACTATGTACTTGCGGTCTAGGCTGCCGGACAGCGGCGTCATACGCAGAACGATCGAGTCGACCTTTGGGACAGGCCTGAACGCTCCGGCAGGCACGTCCATGAGCTTCTCTACGCTGAACTGCAGAGCGGTGATGACGCTGAGCTTCGAGTACTCGCCGGTGCCTGGTCTGGCAAGCATGCGCTCAGCGAACTCTTTCTGCGTGCATATTACGGCTTCCATCCTGTGGGCCGCGAGCCAGTCTATAGTCTTGCTCGACATGTTGTATGGTATGTTCGACACCATTATCTCAGGCTCGCCCATCTCCGCGTACTCGGTCTTGAAGAAATCCCCGCATACCAGTTTCAGCTTTGGGTCGCTCATGCTCGAGAGCAGCGCCTCGCACAGGCGCTGGTCCTTCTCCACTGCGACGACGCTGCTGGCCACCTCGCACAGCCTGGCAGTCAGGGCACCAGTGCCCGGACCAAGCTCCACGGCGCGCTTGCCGGCGGCATAGGACGCCTCGCGCCTAGCGACGCTGTCATCTACCAAGAAGTTCTGGCCTAGCCTCTTCGAGGCCCTGAAACCAATTGGTTGCACCGCCATAGGACCATCGGCACTTATGAGCTTGTAAACTACCAACCCCGAATAGGGTGGGCTTTCACCCCCACGTTTATAATTTTGTATTGCTCGTCAATCCGTCCAACCGCTGAGGCATGTGGGCTTCATTGCCGAGTTTAAGGTGATTTCTGCCGCACTTTTTAATATGTTGGGTGAGAAGCCAATAGCATGAGGCTGATTGGCCAGAGCGCAACGGAGTTTCTCACCGCATACTCTACCATGCTGATACTGCTTACGGTGGTGCTCGCGGCGCTCTACCTTATAGCGACGCTGCCGGCAGTGCAGATACCGCAGAGCTGCTACTTCTACAGCGGCTTCTACTGCGAAGATGCGGTGTACGCACTCAATGGCAGCCACGGCACCGTGCTCATGATCGAGGCGGATGACACCATGCCAGGCACCGTCAACGTGAGCGGTTTCAACGCGCGGATTGGATCGGCCAGCTCGACTGGCGGCTACTGCGCGCCGCAGTCCGTTACCGAAGGCGAGAAGATTTACTGCGTTGCGCACTTCGACGCGATAGGAGTGATGGGCACAGCATATTCTGGCGTTATGAACGTGACCGCGAACTTCTGCGGTGGCGCTGCGGCAGCGATAACACCAGTGTGCCCGGCAGGCATGCAGTACGCGTACGGCGGCACCTACAGGATGCAGGCGTCGAACGTCGGCATAAGCACGGTGTGGTACGCGCCGGTAACGATAAGCAACGGCCAGGCGGCCGGCATACCAGCAGGCTTCCAGCAGATGATCCAGTTCGACCCATCAAACTCTATGCTGGCCCCGCACGAGACGGGCGACCTGGGCAACCTGCGGTTCTATTACGGCGGTCAAGAGCTCTATTCATGGTGCGAGTCCGGCTGCAGCAACTCCACGAAGAGCGCGATCTTCTGGGTGAAAATACCGGTCGCCATTAGACGGTTGAGCAATCTCACAATCAGGATGTACGCGATGCCGAGCATCTTGCACTACGACGGCAAGTATGCGGGCGAGGCGCCGCAACTCACCGCGACATACGCAAAATACGACAACGGCGCGAACGTCTTCGACAAGTACTACAACTTCGCAGGCAACGCCCTGCCCGGCGCATTCGTGGTGAACGGCAGCGGCCTGTCGTACGCAGTAAATGACGGCATCACCGTAAGGCCTACGGGCCTCGGTGCCGTGGGCACCATCTCGGAGCAGTTCGCGTACAACGGTACCGTGGACGCATTCGGTAGCTTCTCCGGTTCTGGCTCAGCTTCGTGCAACTATGCCAACGCTACAATCGGTTACAGCAACGCATCCCTCGGCTACGCAGTGCCCACAGGCTGCGGCAGCCAGGAATTCGGCCTTATCACCAAGAATTCGACCGGTGCAAACGTGGTACAGAGCCCGTACACCAAGGGTTCTAGCGCAGTATTCACTGTGCAGTATAGCGCGAAGACGGCCGTGCAGGCCATGATAAACTACACAGGCATTGTTTCCTCGTCCAGCGCGGTCAGCGCAATGCCGCAGAGACTGGAATTGTTAGAGGGATCGAACTCCGGCATCGCTATCATGATAAAATGGCTGCGGGTTAGGATGACACCGCCGTTCGGTGTGATGCCTTCCGTTTCTATCGGCATAGCTGTGCCTGCGAACGCATGAGCGCGCGGTGGCCATCGCAGCAAGGCGCTGGGTTAATGTATAAAGCTATGCCTGCAATAAAAATCTGCATTACAGACACACGTGATGCGCTTAACCATGGTGCTCCAATGCGCTCTCTGTTCCTATTCATCGCGTTCGCGCTCGTAACTGCGTGCTCCCTTGCTTCAGCCAGCACAGTTACGCTGACGGGTTCATGCCTCGGCACGCTCGTCAACGCGACGCACAATTACACCACGTTTTATCTTACCAACAGCGGGAACGGCACGGCCACGCAGATACAATTGATACCTGAACTTAGCGGTGCAACGCCAGCTGCTTCTGGGCTGAACGCGTCGCTGATAGGGCCTGGTGGCAACCTCTCATTCGAGGTCTACATGCGCAACTTCAGCCTGCCGGGTGGCTACGCGGAGAACTTCTTCCTCGAGTACTCGCAGGGCAGCAACACCTACGTGGCGCTGTTCCCGTGCCTGATCTACATCGAGCGGCCGGCGCAGAGCCGGGTCGCAATAACTAGCGTGAACAATGTCGGCGGAGACGAGTGGAACGCGTCGGCCTTCGTGCTTGCATCGTATCCGGTAACTGCCACGGTGCATGTAGCGGTGCCGCCAGAGTTGGTTGGGCCGCCAGACGCCAGCGTGGTGCTTGAACCCAACACGCAGACACCGATACGGTTCAACGTGACTACAAAGCAGACGGCAGCGGCCAGCTTCTCTGCTGCGTTCGAGGTATCGTACGTGCATGACGGCGTGCACTATGCGACCATGCACCCGCTCATCGTCGGCATCGTGGGCAGCAGCGTGGGCCAGGGCGGCCTGATTCTCGCGATTGGCGCTGTAGTGGCCGTGCTGCTGGCCCTGATAGCCTTGTCTGTGGTCAAGAAGCTTAGGAACCGGCCGAACGCCGCGGCCGCAGCCCGAACGGGCGAGGGCCAGGCCGATGGGGACCGGTCGAACGACGGACATGATATTGGGTGAGCGGACGGCGCGCGGCAGGAAGAAGCGGATAAGGCTCGTGAGCGTGATAATACCGACGTTCAACGAGGCTGGGAACCTGCGCAGGGTGCTCAGCGGCGTCAGGGACGTCCTTGACGGCGTGTACGATTACGAAATCATCGTGGTGGACAAGCACTCGGCAGACGGCACCGCAGGGATAGCAAGGTCGATGGGCGCGACTGTGATTTACGATGACATAGGCAAGGGATCTGCACTGATGGCAGGCTTCAGGGCAGCTCATGGCGACGTGGTCATATCGATGGACGCCGACCTGTCGAACAGGCCGGACGAGCTCAAGCTCCTCATAGCCGGAATAGACGCGGGTTATGACGTCTGCATGGGCTCGCGCTTCCTGACCGGCGGCGGCTCTGAGGACATGCCCTTCATAAGGCGCGTGGGCGACAAGTTCTTCGTCGGCCTGGTGAACCTGCTCTACGGGTCGCACTACAGCGACATGTGCTACGGCTACAGGAGCTTCGCCAGGGGAGTAGCGGACAGGCTCGAACTCGACGAGAAGGGCTTCGGCATAGAGACCGAGATCAGCATAAGGGCGCGGCAGAAGCGCCTCAAGGTGCTAGAGGTGCCGAGCCTGGAGAAGAAGCGGGCATCCGGCCGAGGCCACCTACGGACCTTCAGCGACGGCTGGATAATACTCAAGACGATACTCAAGAACCGTTGACCGGGCTACCGAGTATAGTGGTGGTGTCGATGGCGCCAGGGACGCACACGCGCCTAGACGCGCTCGCGGTCTGGCCTGACGTGCTGGTGACGTTAACGAGTATTTCGTAGCAGCCACCGGTCTGGTACGTGTGCGACTGCGGGAACGGCCCTGTGTTCGTATAGCCGTCGCCCCAACTCCAGCTTATCTGGGACACGTTCGTAGCGGCGCCGTTGAGCGTGACGTTGAGGCCGATGATTGATGGCGTTGAAACGCTAACGGTCGGTGCGGTGCCGGCGCCCTTCCTGGTGCCGTTCAGCAGATAGAAGCCGAAGGTGAAGCTCTGGCCCTGGAAGTTATCAGTACCTAACGCGATGGGCTGCAGGTTGTACGAGTTCCTTATCGGCACGCACAGGTTGTTCGGAGTGGTGCACCAGTAGCCCCAGTCTAGTACCAGGCATGGGTACTGCTGCTTGAACTGCTGGTACATCTGCGGGTTGTTCAGCTCGAACATCTGGGCGGCTGTCTTGCCCACGAGGTTGAATATCGTAGGGTCGTACGAAAGCACCAGGCACGTGTTAGGTATCTTGCTGCTCTCATTGTAGACGAAGCCCTCGTAGAACCTCGCAGGCTGGGCCTGAGATATCTGTGATGCTGGTATGCCCACGCCAGGAGCCTCTGCGTACGCGGAGTAGGCCAGGACCGCGATGATGATTATTACCATTACGAGCTGCAGCGGGCCTGGCCTGCCGGAGTTTGCAGCGTCGCGCGCCACTGTTTTAGAGAGCATGGCACGCTCCTCGGCCTCGTGGGCTGCGACGAGCTTCTCGTACGCCTCCCTGTTCTTGGCCGTTATCGTGCCCCTCTGGGTCTCGCTCAGCCTTCTCGAAAGCAGAGCCTCTTCGCGGCGCTGCTGCTTCAGCATGGTCTTCTCCTCCTGCGCGTGCCTTCGCGCTAGCTGCGCGGCTGGACCTGATCCTGTGGCAGGTCCTCTGGGCACATCCTCCCTCGGCGCGGAGTCGCCGCGCAGCTTGCCCGCGGTGTCGACAAGGAACGATGCGAAGAAGCCGCCGAACATGCTCGTCTGCGCTATCATGCCTAGCTGGAACCTCCAGTCAACGCCGTAGGTGACGCTACCGGCATAGAAGGCAGAGTAGAGGATGAAGAAGAACAGGAACCAGATTCCTAGCGCTAGGAGTATGCGCCTAGAGCGCCTACTCGCCAGCATCGCTATGACTCCAAGAATCGCCATCAGTGTCAGTGGCACGGGTTGGGGCATCGGGTAGCCTGGCACGCCGGCATAGTTGTCGAACCAGAAGTAGGCGTTGCCGCATATGTTGAGCATGAGGTTCTGCAGATTTATCGCACTCACGACCTGAGTCGTCGGCGAATTCGGCGAGCACGTGTTCTGTATGTATGTGCCCTGGTAGCCGAAGCCGCCGCCCAGCTGCTGCTGCGTATATATTAGTTCTGGGGCTACGGCTATGACGAAGACCAGGAGCACTATCAGGACACCGGTGTCCAGGAAACTGTTGTACGCGAGCCGCAGGTTACTGCGGAGCGAGCCGACGATGCTGTTGCCGTCGACAAGCAGGTATATCAGCGGCAGCAGGGCTACGTACGCGATGGCATCAACCTTCATGTACGTTACCAGAGCTATGGATGTGGCCGCCAACGCCAGGGTCCAGACAGACTTCTTCCTGGAGAATATGAGCACGAAGAAAAGCGCGACAAGCGAGTATGTGAGCGTCGCGAGGTCGGAGTTGGTGGGCCTTGCCCACATGAGCAGCACTGGCTCTATGGCCATGATCAGCGATGAGAAGAACGCGGCTATGCGGTCCCTGAACAGCAGCAGCGACGACAGGAACAGGAACAGCACGCTGCCTGCACCTAGAAGCACCTGCATGTCGAAGGCTGCGCCGCGGTTTACGCCGAGCACAAGGAAGGCGAGCGCGAGGTTGAACGACTCCCCTATGGGCTCGTGGAAGAGCTCGCCGGTGAAGCATGCGGTCGCGGTGCCATAGTCGCAGAACCATGCCTGGCCGCTGTGTATTAACTGCTGCGCCATCGCCTGGTATATCACGTCGTCGAAGTAGAGCTGCTGCGTCGGCTGGACGAGCGCGAGCTCCATGAACAGGAACACAGCTATGGCTATGGCTAGCATTATGACTGCGCTGCGACCGAAACCGCTCTCCCGGAGTGCCTCGGCTATGCGCCTGCGCTCGACCAGAGCCGCGACAATCATGCCTAGGAACGCGACGAGAAGTCCAGATGTGAGCATGTACTGCTCTATCGAGGCACTAACAAGAACCTGCAAGAGCACTGCAACACCTACACTCCTGACTTGTTGGTCAGGAACAGGCCATTTATGAACATGTACTTCGTCTTGGTGGCGCGCATTGTAGCTATCGCATCCTCAGGGCTCATCACTATGGGCATGCCGTGCAGGTTGAAGCTCGTATTGAGCACTATGCCATCGCCCTTGCGCTTCTTGACCGCCGCGAGAAGGTCCCTGTAGAGCTGGTTCTCCGCTCCGACCATCTGCGGCCTCGCGGAACCGTCGACATTCACCACGGACTTCGTCGCGTCGCGCATGCCGCTCTTGACCATGTATGCCATAGTCATGAACTTGTCGAGGCGCTTCCCATCGTACTCGAGCATCCGGTCGGCTTCCTCGTCGAGCATCGACGGCGCAAAGGGCTGGAACCACTCCCTGCGCTTGACGTACAGGTTCAGCCGCTCCTTGACGTCCTCTGAATCGCTAGGGGCCAGTATGCTCCTGCAGCCCAGGGCTCTAGGGCCGTACTCCATCCTGTTCTGGAACCACATCAGATAGTGGCCGGAGCATATCAGCTCGGCAGCATGCCTAGCCTGCTCCGCCGGCTCCTCCTCAGCAGCGCTGAGCCATCGCTCCTTCCTGGCTATGCTCTTCGTGTAATCGGTGTCGTAGCCTGCGCCCAGGTACGCGCTGAAGTCGTGGCTGGTGGTGCCGTTCAGCGTGTAATCAGCGTAGAGCGCGCTGCCGAGCGCTATGCCGCCGTCGCCCATGTGCGGGAAGACGTACCAGTGCTTGAGCGTATCGAGGTTCCTTATCTTCATGTTCGCCTTCACGTTGGAGAAGACGCCGCCGGCCATGACTACGTCGTGTATGCCGAACCTGTCGATGGCGTTGCTGACGAACTTGAGCATGACGTTCTCGAAGAGCTGCTGGGTCATGTAGGCCAGCTGCTCCCTCGGCATCTGCCAGCCGTTGCGCTGTATGATATCGAACTGCTTAGACGGGCCGTACTTCGCCCTTATCGTGGTGCCCTCTACGCGGAAGAAGTCCTTGAACCTGTTCTCCTCGAAGTCGAACGGGTAGGAGTAGTCTGCCATGGCCATGACCTTGCCCTCGTCCTCGAGCTCGCGCATGCCGACGGTGTTGGTGACCTGCTCGTAGAAGACGCCGACAGAGTCGCGTGCGCCTATGCTCACGTGGCGCTCCAGCCTGCCGTTGTCCAGGACGCTTATCGAGCCGCACAGGCCGTCGCCCAGGCCGTCCATGGTTATCACCAGGGCGCGGCTGAACTGCGAGGTGAACGCAGCGGTAGCTGCATGCGCCGTGTGGTGCTCGACAACGCTCAGCTTGAAGTCCCTGAAACCCATGTGCCTTAGCTGCCTTGAGACCACGGCCTTGCTTATCTGCGTGGACATCGGCACGACGCCGACGCTCGTGAGCCTGTACTTGAGCTTGTGCCTGAGGCCCTCGAACCTCGGCCTGAGAACCTTCCTGCGCCTGAACCTGTAGTAGCCCTCCTTCATCGATGGGAAGAGGCGCCAGAGCGTCTTTGTCAGCTCTGTGGTGGTGAACGCGACCTGCTCTACTTCGGTAGGCTTTATCCCCTCGTGGGCCAGAGCCGCGGCTATGGCGTTGTACGGGAACTTGACCTCGAGCTTGCGCTTCGTGAAGCGCTCCTCGTTGGCTGCGTACACTATGCGGCCGTCGCGTATCAGGGCCGCTCCGGAGTCATGGCCGTCCCATAAGCCAAGAACGTACATAGCAAACGCCAATATCGCGCTGGTGCTGCAGGCGGCTTAGAGGAAGCGCACACCGAAAGGACCAGCGTTCTAATTAAAAAATGCATAGCTATTTAAAAGTATTTCGCAATATTAACCCAGTTTTTAGGAGTGATGCGATGGATCCGAAGGGATTGGGAAACGCGGTCATTATACGGCTGGGCCTTTTCACTGCACGCATAGGCCAGTACAGGATGGTGTTGACGCTCTTGGCTCTGTTCGGATCACTGATTGTGAGCACGACAGTGGCGCAGAACACGCCATGCAGCGCGATACTGGATGTTTACAACTCTGTCGAGAACATAATATTCATACTAGGCCTGACGCTGATGATACTGGGCGGCGCGCTGTACGCTGGCTCTCACCTGCTGCCCACGCAGACGCGTGGCCAGTTGCAGGGCTATGGCATGGGCATGATAATAGGCGGCGTCATAGGAGTCATTATAGTCATAGCGGCGCCGTACATACTGGACATAATAGCACCGGGTGCAGGCAACGCCACGTGCGGCACCGCCACCACGTGATCCGGGAGCGCATGGCGCTTCGTGGGTCTGACACCGTCGAATGCGCGGATTGCGCAGGGTAGCCGCGCATGACACGGCGCAAGCGCTTTAAACACTCAGCGTGATAATAGCTCATGGCACCGCCACTGGTGCTGCTATTTGTAGCGGCAATTCCGGTCGCTTACCTTATAGCCATAATTTTCGGCAGGACGCGCCTGGGTTTCAGGCTCACAGTGCGCCTCAACTTGCTTATCACGACCCACTTCGATTCGCTTCTCGCAGTGTTCTTAATCGTGGCCGGCTCCATGATAATCATTATCAGCCTGCTATCGCATAACCTCGGCTCCCTCCTCTTGGCCCCGTTTGGGATTGGCTTGGTCTACCTCGGAATCAGGTCAGCGGCGACTGTCATGGCCTACGGCGAGCTGGGCAGCATCAGAACGGAAGAGCTTTATGAGTGGTATAAGATTCACTATGGCGACGCAGGAAGGAGTCTTGCCACAAGCAAGCGCATTAATTGGCAGGACATGAACCAGTACTACGATGCGCTGGGCCTAAGGCCGGGATCCACTAGGGCGCAAATCAGGAGGGCCTACAGGCGCCTCGCCCTGAGGTACCATCCAGACGTCAACAAGGAGCCAGGGGCCGAGGAGCGCTTCAAGAGCATAAACGAGGCTTATGGGCGCCTTATGGAGGAGGCGGATGCAGAGTAGGCACAGTGTGTTAGTGCACTGCCACCAAAACCATTTTTTATCTTGCCATAGAATAGTTACTCGGTAATGTTATGAAGTTCTTCGTAGACACGGCAAGCATACCTATGATAGAGAAGTTCATGGACATGGGCGTCGTCGATGGAGTGACGACCAATCCCACGCACCTGTCTAAGGAGGGTGTGAATCCGGTAGAGCAGGCAAAGAGGATACTCGAGCTTGTCAAGGGACCGGTCAGCGTTGAGGTCATAGCCACTGACTATGCCACAATGGTCAACGAGGCTAGGGCTATAGCAGGCCTGGGCAGCAACGCCGTGGTTAAGATACCGATGACGCATGACGGTATGCACGCGGTGCGGACGCTCTCATCAGAGGGCATAAAGACTAACGTCACGCTGGTCTTCTCGGCTACGCAGGCGCTAATAGCTGCGAAGGCCGGGGCCACGTACGTGAGCCCCTTCATAGGCAGGCTCGATGACGCAGGCGAGAACGGGATAGCGCTTATAGGCGACGTGGTGCAGATCTTCAGGAACTACGCCTTCGAGACCAAGGTCCTCGTGGCCAGCGTCAGGCACCCGATACACGTCATAGAGGCAGCTAAGATGGGCGCGGATGTGGCAACGCTGCCGCCAGACGTGTTGGACAAGATGTTCATGCACCCGCTCACTGATGTGGGCCTCAAGCGCTTCCTGGACGACTGGAGTAAGCTCTCCGGCAAGTACGGCGATGTCTTCAGGGAGCTGGGCGCGCAGGGAGCGGCAAAGTACGAGGGGCACATGGCACCAAAGACCAAGCGTGCGCCGCAGGGCTGATACCGCAGCTGGTTCGATGCTGGTACCATCGGTTGGACTCATACTGGCTGGTGGCGAGGGTACAAGGCTCAGGCCGCTGACTTACAAGACGCCGAAGCCGCTCATAGAGCTGGCAGGCAGGCCGCTCATTGACTACCCGATAATGGAGCTCGCGCGCCAAGGCGTAAAGCGCATAGTTGTATCGGTTGGCTACAGAGCGGACGACATAATCGGTTATCTGGGCGGCGCTGGAGGGCGCTTGGGCGTCGAGATCGAGTGTCTGCGTGAGAGCAGGGCGCTGGGCACCGGCGGAGCGATAAAGTTCGCGCTCGGCAGGCTGGGCCGCAACGACTTCGTGACGGCCAACTCAGACACCATCTTCAAGTTCGACCTGCACGGCATGTACCGCGTTCATGTGCGCACCGGGGCCGCGGTCACGATAGCCACAGTGCACGCCGAGGATGTCACTGGCTCAGGCGTTGTCGAGGTCAATGGCGACAGTGTGACCAGCTTCGTGGAAAAGCCGGATCCGTCGCGCTACAGAGGCGGCCTGATAAACGCAGGTGTATACATAGTGAGCGGTGGCGTGCGCGACATGATGCCGAACGCGGAAAAGTTCTCATTCGAACGTGACTTCCTGCAGGAGGCCGCGGCCAAGGGGCAGGTATCCGCTTACCCGATTGACACATTCTACACGGTCAATGACATGGAACAGTACACCAGGGTAAGCGCCATGCTGGGCGGCACCGCAGCGCCAGGCTACGGCACTGATCACAGCTATGGGCATACTTCACATAAAAGTGAACCCAGAGAAAACCCTTAAAAGCCTGCTTTTTTTCAGTATCCACGGTGTATAGAGATGCCTAGAGGACCAAGAATGATGGGAGTAGAGACGCATAAGGGACCAGACATACCTGCCTTCGCACTGCAGTTCATCGGCAGCCTCTTCCTGCTGACCGTTGCTGCTATGCTTTGGGGCACGGCTGGAGGCACTACTGTGGTGACCGCGTCATCGGCCTACACTACAGGCGGAGCCTTCTGGTATCCTGTATTCGTAGGAATGGCACTGCTGGGCTCGATAGCGCTGCTGATAAGCAGCTTCGCGTCCCTGACAGCCATGAAGAGCTTCTCGTCAGGCGGCTCCATGACCGCTGCGCTGGCTGCGAGCTTCTCACTGCTCGTACTGACCATGCCTACGGCCGTACAGACCAATAGCACGTACTTCATACTGTCGCTGGCCGGCTTCATCCTAGCGTTCGTAGGCAGCGGCATCGGGTACAGGCACCTGAGCGAGCTCATAGGGAGGTAAGCGCAGGGCCTTGTTTCATTTTCCAGAGCCCCCGGCAGATGCGCGCCGCGCAGGCGCGCTTCATGGCCGGAGGGGTTTCTTATTTTAATCTTGTCGTATCAACAGTCTTGATTCTTCCAGGTGCGTTCACGTGATAGAGGAGTTCGACGGCAAGAGGCCGAGGGTACACCAGACAGCGTTCATAGCAAAGACCGCGGAGATAGTGGGCGACGTTGAGATAGGTGAGAACTCGAGCGTGTGGAACGGCGCAGTGCTAAGGGGCGACCTGCACTACATAAGGGTCGGCAAGAACACCAGCGTGCAGGACAACTGCGTCCTGCACGGCACGCTGGACAAGTACCCGACGATAGTGGGCGACAACGTGTCGATAGGGCACAACGCCATAGTGCACGGCTGCGTGGTGGGCGACAACTGCCTGATAGGCATGGGCTCGATAGTGCTGGAGAACGTAGAGATAGGCGAGTGGTGCATAATAGGCGCCGGTGCCGTCGTGCCAGAGGGCGCCAGGATACCGAGCAACAGCATAGTCATGGGCGTGCCGGCCAAGGTGGTCAAGAGAGTTACTGAAGAGCACAAGAAGCGCATGAGCGACAACTGGAAGATATACGTCAAGCTCAAGGACAAGTACATGAGCGCAATGAATGGGCGTAAACGCTAGGGCGCGGCGCTAGGACGGCCCTTCTATCCTGCTGCGGCCGTAGTTGTATGCGCGCCTAGTGACTAGGAACGAGACCGCAATCGATGATACCGCGTTGGCGGCTATGAACGCTATGTAGCGACCGCTGGCGAAGCGCACGGAACCGAACTGCCTAAGCAGGAAGGAGAAGAAGTTCAGGCTTGAGAGAAAGACTGGCAGGTCCGCTCTCAGGAAGCCAGCCTCGTACGCGACCATGTCGACTATCAGGAAGACCATTGCAGCTATGCCTATGTACGCTGCCGCCTGGCCAAGGTATGGCCCGTACTTGCCGGCTCCCCTGGGCGCGTGCCTCTTCATCAGGGCCATGTTGTAGCCGCTGGTGTAGGCCGTCCAGACGGAGAATGTGAGGTAGCCGATCAGCACGGACACCTCGACGATGGAGAATGAGGTTACCATCGAAGCGTTTATTCATGAACAAAATTTAAAATACGCGCAGATGCGCTCGTCAGGTGAGCCTGAGGCTTATGCCGAGCTTCCTCGACAGGTTCTCCAGGTCCTGCGCGACGTAGTAGAAGGCCATCCAGGACCAGCGGCCCCAGCGTTTCATGCCGAAGCTCTTTATGCGCTCTATCGCGGCGCGGCCGTTCCTAGGTTCCCTGCCGAAGAAGAGCTTGCCGAAGATGTCGGCCGACCAGACGTCTATCGGGAAGCCGCCATGCGGGCTGACGATGTCCGAGGAGTAGTCGCCTATGCCTGGGAGGCCCATGAGAAGCCTCTTTGCATCTGCCGGGCCCATCGCTTTGAGCTCTTCTACGCTTGGGAACGGCTCAGATGCGAGCCTCTTTGATAGCGCAGAGATGAACTTGGCTCGGTAGCCCAGCTTGCACGACTCAGCAAGTTGCTGCGGCGTGAACGCGGCCAGCCTCTTAGGCGTGGGCCAGAACATGACGCGCCTCCCGTCGAAGACCGCGGCCTCGCCGTATCTTTTTATCATGCACTCCATCATGGCGTTGCTTCTTGGCATGCTCGTCATCTGCAGCGATATGGCGAGCAGCGCGCCGGAGAAGACGTCGCCCATGTCGGTGTCGTGCATGCCGTAGAGGTCGCTGACGACGTGCTTAAGTATCTGGTCGTTTCGCGCCATCGCGTAGAACGGTCCCAGGTCCTCGTCGAAGCCGAGCCGGCTGTTTAAGGCCGATGCCACGTGCTCGCGCTCGTAGGCGGAAAGCGCCTCTCTTGAGGATAGGGACACGCGGATTCGCGGACTCTCCACCGTGCCCAGATTGGAAAGCCGAACTCCGATGAGAGTACCTCCTACGCGGAGGGCGCTCCAAAGCGTGCTATCAGCATAAACCTCGAACGGCGTGAACAGAGGCCACCCGGCGGGCTTCCTTACGGTAAGCCTGAAATCGTACGGCGGGATCGGCCTGGCGGTATAGGCGAAGCGCGAACCGAGCTCTGTCATAAAGCCCACGAGTTATGTAGCGGTTATAAAATATTGAGATTGCTATTAAAACACTGCGCAGAGGTTCGTGAAGAAACAGGAGTGGTACTGGTGGGCTCAATCATCAATGCATTGCTCATTGCGCTTTCGCTGATAGTGCTAGTCGCGCTGGTACTCATCATAGCTGGCGTGACAAGCCTGGGCCAATTGAGCGATTACGTAGCATCAGCAATAAACTCGACGAGCGGGATGCTACTGACGAGCACGGTACCGCCTTACGAACCGACCATCGGGCAGGGCCAGAACTTCACCTACAACTACAGCGACGCGTACCTTTACAACTACACTTTAGGCCTGATAAACAAGGACAGGGCGAACTACAGCGTGCCGCCGGTCACGCTCTCTAGCGAGCCGTCAGGCCAGCAGCACGCGGACAGCATGCTGGAGAACGGCTACTTCAGCCACTGGGACATCTACGGCATGAAGCCATACATGCGGTACACGCTAGTGGGCGGCAACGGCTCGGTCGAAGAGAACATAGCTTACAGGTCAAGCGAGCTGTGCGGCGTACTTGGCTGCAGGGGCAACATCAACGTCACGAGCGCGCTCGCGCAGATGGAGTACAGCATGATGTACAACGACTCCGCGGAACACTGGCTGCACAGGTACAACATACTGAACGCGAACCACACAGGAGTCAGTATAGGGATAGCGTACAACTCCAGTTCGGTATACCTAGTCGAGGACTTTGTCGACAACTATATCTCGTGGAGGGGCGGCACGCCCGGGATGCAGAACGGCTACGTGTACCTAGAGGGCAGCGTGAAGAATGGCTATTCGCTCAACAACGTGTTGGTATCGTATGACGCGCCCGTAGCGAACCTCACGCCGGCGCAGCTGGGCATGGCGCCGTACAATGATGGGTACAGCTACGGCAGCGTCGTGGCTGGCGTGGCGCAGAGCAGCAATGAATACTACCAGAACTTGACCACGATAGTGGCGACAGCCTACTCGGTCAAGGGCCAGAGTTTTGACGTTGCGTTCAATGTCAGCAACCTGATCAGCGAATACCACGCCGGTGAATACACGATTGAGATGTGGCTCGAGCCCAGCGGCACATCGGCAGCTTTCCTCGCCGCGACGCACACGTTTTTCATAAACTCCAGCGGCTCGCAGTTCACGCCTACAAACGTTTAATATGCTGTTCGGTGCGCGTGACACGCTAGTACGAAACAACAAGAGAGATGGCGATTGGCGTGGGCGTTAGTAGTAAGCTTGTGCTGGCGCTTGCAATTGTTTGCGCTGCCGCGCTTCTTGCAGGGATCTTATTTGAATACGGTCCAGTCAATGCTGGTCACGCCGGGGTCTTCAACCCCTCATTCTTCGGCTATGGAAAGGTGAACATTTCTAACCAAACATATCGCGTACTGCTCGCCACAAATCAGACACAACAGCTTGACGGCCTTATGTATGCTACGGAAGCAGACCTGCAGGGATTAAACGTGAGCGGCATGATGTTTGTGTTCCAGAGAAGCGCAGACGAGTGCTTCTGGATGAGCGACACGCGGATACCCTTGAGGCAGGCCTGGATAGAGTCCAACGTAATAGTATATGTTTACAGCGCGACGCCGTATTCTACCGCTTCCAAATGCTACAACGGCGACGAGGTGTTGGAGGTACCAGCCGGTTCTAACGTACCGGTGAATGTGGGAGAGGTTATTAGGTTGGGTGATTGATGCCACTAAGCAATCTGCCGTTGCAGCACGCCCTTGGCGGGATTTGAACCCGCATCGCAGGCTCCGGAAGCCCACGTTCTGTCCAAGTTATACTACAAGGGCGCCATGCGCTGTTTGCCGTTCGGCTCGATGTTTTCGCACTCCGGGTTCGCTTCTAGATTATTTAGGCATAAGCTTTTTAGGCATCCGCCCAATATTGACCCCAATGGTCCGTCGTGGCGTCCAATCGCCTTGGCGGCTGGCTAGAGGCCTTGGCGCCAGCATTGAATCTTCGGCGTATATGATGCTTGACGCCTTAAGGTTTTCATGCGGCATCGTGGATAGTTGATGCAATCTTGGGGCATTTCTATGGACAACAGGTAAATTAAGCCATCTTATAATAACTTATATTTATGCACTGCATAAAGTAACGGAGAAAAGTGATATAATGAAGGGAAAAGTGAAAATGTTCAATGCGGCCCGCGGTTTTGGATTCATAACGGGCGACGACGGCAAGGACGTGTACGTGCATACCTCCGCGATTGAGGGCGGTGCTGCGCTGGCGGTGGGCGATGCCGTCGAGTACGAGGTCGAAGCTGGGGATCGTGGACCACGCGCAAAGAACGTAAAGAAGCTCTGAAACAATCCTTTGGAGCATTGCGGCATCCTGGATCTAAGAGGCTAGAGCGTGAGCTAGCGAGCTGAATGGTGCCACGCTGCCGGCGACTCTAAAGCCCGCTAATCCTAGCCGCATAGGATTGGCTGGCCGAATCTTGCGGATTTGACATCGTTTAGGCAGGCGGTGCCTCGTCGATGATTTGAGCCAGCTCTGGCCAGTATTTCTTGATCGCCCTTGCCGGGATTTGAACCCGGATCATAGGCTCCGCAAGCCCATGTTCTATCCAAGTTATACTACAAGGGCGCAGTACTGATTTCTATGCTGTCTATAAATATGTTGATTTACCCACTATGACTGCGCGTGGTCGTATGGCTTATCTCACGCTCATTGTGCCGTCCGCGATAGCGTTCGTCTTCGTACTCATCGGCGCGTGGTTCCTCAGCAGCTACATGCGCGAGTCTGGTATAGTGGCCAGGGACCACAACAAGCCGAATAAACCAACGCTGCCGAGCAGCGTAGGCCTAGCGGTCTCTGTCGCGTTCACCATAGGCGTGCTCACATACGCCTTCGGCGGCACGGCCAATATATACACGCCTGTAGCGCCGCTAGACGACCTGTTCGCCGTGGTCCTCTCGGTGATCCTCATCTCGCTCGTGGGCCTGCTAGACGACCTGAACGTCAAGTCCACTATGGTCAAGTCGACGGACATGATGGACGTCAGGAAGGGGCTCAAGCAGTGGCACAAGCCCATCATGACCCTGCTGGGCGCAGTGCCGCTGATGGCCATACTGAACAGCTCCGGCATAGACACAGTCAAGCTGCCCTTCATAGGCTTTGTTAACTTCGGCCTGGTATACCCTCTTGTGCTAATACCGCTTGCGGTGGTTTTCGCTGCGAACTCGTTCAACCTTCTGGGGGGGTTCGACGGCATCGCGACTGGCACCGGCCTCTTCGCCAGCCTCGGTCTGCTCGCATACGCGCTCATATTCGGCAGCTACATCGGCGCGCTGCTCGCCAGCATACTCGCTGCGACACTGTTCGGCTTCCTCTTCTTCAACGTGTATCCGGCGAGGGTCATACCAGGGGACAGCTTCACATACGGCGTCGGTACCGCGCTGCTGATGATAATGGTTCTCGGCAACATGGAGGCCTTCGGCATTCTCGTATTCATGCCTTGGATTGTGGAGTTCTTCCTGCACGCGAGGAGGAAGTTCAGGGTCACTGACTTGGGCAGGCCGAGGAGCAACGGCACGATGGAGCCGCCATACGGCAAGAAGATCTACAGCTGGACCCACCTGATAATGAACATTAAGCGCTGCAGGGAATGGGAGGTCTCGCTGTACATGTGGTTGATAGAGATAGCATTCATCGCGCTCGGCTTCGCGCTGAAGCTTTCTGGTGTCTTCTAGGCTTGGCGTGCCCTTATGACTGCGCGCTGTTGCTTCCTCTTTGCGCGGCGCTTCTGCGGTACGTAGATGCCCTTGGGCCCGGAAGACTTCGCGAGCTCTATATCCGACAGCTTTATCAGGCTGCTCCTGCCGGCATACCTGGCGTACATCGACGCGTCGCTCAGCATGCCGTTGACGCAGTCCTCGAGCTCCTTCTCCAGGCTTCGGACCGCCTTCTCGTTCACCCTCTCGGCACCGGCCTCCTTTAGGAACTGCTCCACGTCGTATAGGCTGAAACCGCGTCGCCTGCTCAACAAAACACCCGGCCCAAGCACTCTTTAGCGGAAAGCATTTTAAAATGGATTGTGAGTTTTGGATATTCTTTTACACAGGGACTGCTCACTTAGACAGCCACTCCATTTCCTTGCCAGAGAGCCCGTACGCTGACTCCAGGAAGGCGTCAACCTGCTCGTCTCCGCACTTCTTGCGCGCCTCGCTTATCATCAGCCTAATCAGCGCCATGCCGTCCCTCCTTATGTCTGCCCTGCTCGAGTGCATGATGCGCTGCAGTTTCGTGGCCACCTGCGTCTCCATGCCGCGGCGCTCCTTCGATGCCGACAGCTCCTTCACGATTCTCGGGAACGCGTACCTGGCCGAGAAGTCTGGGAAGTGCGTCTTAGCTAGGGCAACGCCGCTGGACATGAAGAGGTTCGCGTAGCGCCAATAGGTGTAGTTCTGCGTCATCGAGGCCCTGGCCAGGAACAGTGTCGACGTGCTAAGCGCGGCCAGAGCCGCGTTAAGGTCCGCCATATCCATGTAGCGCTTTGGTATGCTCTCCTCGAGCCAGTTCACCATCATGCCGGGATCTATCTCGTCGGCTATCGCGTTCCGCGCCCTCTGCGATGCGGCTATAGTGTGCGACCTGAATATGGCGTCAAGTGTAGAGAATATCTCCTGATCGCGGTCGCGCACGCCTATGGTGTCTATCGACGCGTCTCCGCCATGAGCCATGGCCATCGCATCCAGCAGCGCGCTCCTGACATCGCCGGCAGAGCCGTTCGCCACAGTGCTTACTGTGTCTTTGCTCAGGCCAAGATGCTCCCTCTCGGACAGGCGCGAGATTGCTATGGCTATCTTGTCTGCTGGCACCTTGTCGAACCTGACATCGTCGGTGAGGCCCCTGAGGAAGGATATGCGCCTGTCCCACTTGTCGTTGGCTATGAATATTATAGGGTTCTTCGAGCCGCGCACTAGCGACGATATAGCTGCGCCGGCGTCCTTGTCGAATTTCGGCGCCAGCTCGTCTATCTCGTCGAGCACTATCAGATTACGTTGGCCCATTAGGTTCCTCGAACCGGATGCTGCCGCCAGCCTGCTGCTTATCGCAGCACCGTCCCTGTAGTCGCTAGCATCGAGCTCAACCGCGTTCCAGTCGTTCTCCGTCGCTAGGGCCTTCACGCTCGCGGTCTTGCCAGTGCCTGGTGGCCCATAAACTAGAAGCGGCTTCCTCTTTATCCCGTGGTTGACGTCCTTGGCGAACTTCCTGAGATCGGCCACTGCGCGGTCGTTGCCCACTATGTCGTCGAGCGTACCCGGTTGGAGCTGGTACGCGGAGTATCGCTGGGCCATGCTGTGCTCACCGGTTCTTTCTGAGCATCTCAGCACAGCATTAAAAGCCTTGCCAGCCACGCCAAGCGCGTGCGCTACGGGGTGAAAAGCGCGGCGCGCCAGGGCGCGCCGCTAATCTGGGCTTGCTCCGTATGCGCTTTACTCCATCTCGCCGCCCATGCCGCCGCCCATGCCGCCAGGCGGGCCGGCCGGCGCCTTGCTCTTCGAGCTTATCATGTCGTCTATCCTGAGGATTATCTCGGCTGCCTCGCTAGCGCTCAGAAGCGCCTGCTGCTTCACCAGCATAGGCTCGTACACGCCCAGCCTGGCCATGTCGCCTATGGCGTTCTTCATTATGTCGACGCCGTAGACGTCGCCGCCCTGGCCCTTGTGCTTGCTCCTGAGCTGGACCAGCGTGTCTATCGCGTCCATGCCAGCGCTCTCGGATAGGGTCTTCGGTATGACCTCGCACGCGTCTGCGAACTTCTGTATAGCGAGCTGCTCCCTGCCGCCGACGTCGCCTGCGTAAGCCCGCAGCCCGTCGGATATGTCGACCTCGATGCTGCCGCCGCCTATGACGTACTTGCCGTCCTCGATGACGCTGGATATGGCGCCGATGACGTCGTTGAGGGCCCTCTCGAGCTCGTCGAGCACCTGCGTAGAGCCAGCCCTCAGGAAGAGGGTCACGCTCTTGGGGTCCTTGCACTTCTCCACGAAGACCATCTGCTCGCCGCTTATCTTGCGCTCCTCGACCATGCCGGCGAAGCCCATGTCCTGCGCGCCCAGGTCATCCAGGCTGGTAACTATCCTAGCACCGGTCGCGCGCGAGAGCTTCTCTATGTCGCTCTTCTTGACACGCCTGACGGCCATTATGCCCTCCTTTGCAAGGTAGTGCTGGGCCACGTCGTCTATGCCCTTCTGGGTGAAGAGCGCGTTTGCACCGCTCTTCTTTATCTTTGCTACCATGTCCTTGAGGATGACCTCCTCCTGGTGCAGGAACGCCTGCATCTGCTCCGGAGATGTTATCTCTATCCTCGCGTCGGTCTCGGTCTTCTCTATCTCGAGCGCGACGTCCAGCAGCGCTATCTTCGCGTTCGGCAGCGACTTCGGCATGCCTGGGTGCGACACCTCCTTGTCCACGAGCACGCCGTTGATGAGCTGCGTGTCGTCTATGCTGCCGCCGACCTTCTTCTCTATCTTGACGAAGTCGTGGTCTATCGTGAACTTATCGCCGTTCTTCTCCATGACCTGCTTGAGCGCCTTTATCACCAGCTTCGTGAGCTTCGCCTTTGTGTCGTCGTTGCCTATGTTCTTCGAGCCCATCGAGACAAGCGCTATCTTCTGCAGTGTGGCCTCGTCCTCTGGTGACAGCTTCCTCGCCTTCTGTTGCAGAAGGCTGGTGGCCTTCTCAGCTGCCATCTTGTAGCCCTTGACTATCGTCGTGGCGTGTATGCCCTGCTCGAGCAGGTCGCCCGCACCCTTCAGCAGCTCGCCGGCCAGTATCACTACGCTCGTCGTGCCGTCGCCAACCTCCTTGTCCTGCGTCTTCGCGATGTCGACCATTATCTTGGCTATCGGGTGCTCGACGTTCATCTCGTCCAGTATGGTCGCGCCGTCATTCGTTATGACGACGTCTCCGAGCTCGCTGACGAGCATCTTGTCCATGCCCTTGGGGCCTAGCGTCGTCTTGACCGCGCTGGCGACAGCGACGGCCACTGCGATGTTGGTCCTCTGGGCATCCCTTCCCAGCACTCTTGAGGCTCCCTCTGGGAGCAGCAAAACCTGTTGTCCATTTAGTTGGTTTTCGGCCATGGAAACTACCTCTTACGAATCTAAGCGTTATCCGGTATCAATACTGCGATTAGACAGCGACGACACGCCATTATAACTAGGACACCTTCCTCCAGCTTGGTATGAATACTTTATCTGTTTGCACGTATCGCTTAGGGGTGGAAATATTTATATTTTGCTGTGCTGCATCGTTTGGGTTTCATCTTTGGGCTGGTACCCGGCTACGCGTTTGGGCTGACGGCGCATTGTGTGGTAGATGCTATACCAGGTCGAGGTACATCTTGTCGTTGAACTCGTACGCAGAGGCCTCATCGCCGACGAGGAAGCTCTTCCTGAGCCCCTCAACGCTGTCGAATGCGCTCATACCGACGGCGAAGTCGTATGAGTGGGTCCTGCCCTGGAACTCGCAGTAGACCATGGTACGCTGCAACCCTGCGCGCGTGCACGTCAGCACCTTGCACGACGGGTTGCCCAGGCCTATGAGCAGGCTGCAGAGAAGGATGCTCTTGTCCATCAGGTCGCCTATCATGAAGGTCAGCGTGTCCTCTGGGGTCAGCCAGAACTGCAGCGGCAACACGGCGTCCTCTATCCTGTCCCTGACGAACGAGAAGGCCATGACGCTGGCCTCGTAGAAGTGCTGGTCGTAGCTATATGAGCCTAGCGCGGCCTTGATCTCTTCGATTCTCTTTACAACCATTGGGCCCTTGGGCATGACCAGTATAGGCAGCTCGGCTACGCTTATGCGCTCCTTCTCTTCTATGTGGTCCTTGTACCTGGATATTATCGCCAGGTAGACCTTGTTCAGCTTGGCTAGCCTCTCGTACTCCTTCTGGTCGGTGGCCGCTTCTCCGGCATCGGCCGGCCGCCCGTGACCTGGATCATCAGGCATATATAAATATAGCAGCGCAAGGGATAAAACCCTGCGGAGCGGTGGCTCTATGAGCAACAAGGAGCTTGCGGAGCTTCTAGAGGAGATCGCCAAAAGACTGAGCGTGGAGGATACACCGAACTCCAGGTTCGAGGTGCGGGCCTACGAGAAGGCGGCCGCGACGATAGGCGCCTTGGCTGAGCCTGTCGAGGATGTCTATGCCAAGGGCGGCAAGGAGGCGCTCATGAAGCTGCCGGGCATAGGCAAGGGCCTAGCCGAGAAGATAGGCGAGTACATAAATGAAGGCAGCATAGCGAAGCTCGAGGAGCTGAGGAAGCGCTACCCCATAGACATGAACGCGCTCACCAGGATAGAGGGGCTCGGCCCCAAGACCGCTGTGGAACTCTACAAGAAGCTCGGCGTCAAGAACGTCGATGATCTCAAGCGCGCACTTGAGCAGCACAGTGTGCGCGAGCTGCCAGGCTTCGGAGAGAGGAGTGAGGAGTCGATGCTCAAGGGGCTCCAAGTTATTGAGTCGAGCGGCGGCAGGCTGCTCCTTGGGGACGCGCTGCCTGAAGCTGAGCGCATAGTTGCACTGCTTATCAAGAGCGGTCTAGTGGAAAGAGCCGTCGTGGCAGGCTCTACAAGGAGGATGCGTGAGACCGTGGGCGATCTTGATGTACTGGCAACGTCCAAGCAGGCTGAAAAGGTCATGGACCTCTTCGCAAGCATTGACCAGGTCGATAGGGTAATAGTAAAGGGACCCACGAAGACGACGGTGTGGCTGAAGCTTGGAGTGAGCTGCGACCTCAGGGTCATAGAGCCGGACAGTTTCGGTGCCGCACTGCAGTACTTCACAGGCAGCAAGGCTCATAACATACAGGTCAGGACCATAGCGGTCAAGAAAGGCTACAGGCTGAACGAGTACGGTCTGTTCGATAGGTCTGGGAAGCTCATGTCGAGCAAGACCGAAGAGGATGTTTACGCCAAGCTCGGCATGCAGTACGTGCCGCCGGAGATGCGCGAGGCCAGGGGCGAGGTCGAGCTGGCACAGAAGGGCATGATACCGGAGCTCGTCGAGCTAAGCGATATAAAGGGCGACCTGCACACCCATACAAAGGAAACGGACGGCGTGAACACTCTGGAGGAGATGGCGCAGGCGGCCATAGATACCGGATACAGCTACATGGCCGTGACCAACCACACGAAGAGCCTGAAGGTTGCGAGAGGCATGAACGAGAAACAGTTCCGAGAGTTCTTCGCCAGGATGGACGATCTATCGAAGAAGCTGGGCGATAGGATAGAGCTGTTGAAGGGCGCAGAGGTGGACATACTAAGGGACGGCACCTTAGACTTGGACGAGAAGACACTTAGGGGCATGGACTGCGTGGTCGCGTCAGTGCACTCGGCACTGAAGATCAACGGGAAGGAGATGACCGAGCGGATCGTAAAGGCCTTGGACAGCGGCCTGGTGCACATACTGGGCCACCCGACCGGCAGGGTGGTCAACGGACGCGAGGCGTATAGCGTTGACCTAGATAAGGTCGCTGAGGCTGCCGAACGCGACGGCGTAGCACTCGAAATAAACGCGTTCCCGAGCAGGCTGGACCTCAACGACCAGAACATAATGCGCGTATCGTCGTACAAGATAAACTTCGCGATAGACACTGACTCGCACAACACCTCGCACATGGCTTTCATGCGCTACGGCGTTGGCATGGCTAGGCGCGGCTGGCTCACAAATGGGCGCATACTCAACACGAGGGGCGCAAAGGAGTTGAGGAAGGCGCTAGAGCGCAACAGGGCGTGAGCGGGGCGCGGTGCCAGAGGAGACCCGACGTATCATCGGCCATTGTGGCTTGGCCCTCTGTTTCGCCGGTGATTATGCTCTGCGCCTACTCTCTTATTCGCAGCGTGACCGAAACCCGAATCCTTGGCCGCGGTCTTGGTCCGTCGGCCTTTCGGATGAGCCCGCTTTGCTTCCTCCCTCCTCCTGCGCTTCAGAAGCAAGAGCAGGGATAGGAACGAAATAGCAGCAAGAGTGAACAGCACCTGCAACGTAGGGAACTGAGGAGCGGAACTGCCACTCGCTGGTGGCGATACCGGCACCGTAGTAGTTACGTTGACTGTCTTCAGCGCGCTGTTAAGTTCGAAGATGGCGATGGTTGGATCGCTGGGTACCTGGAATGACACCAGGCAGGAGGTGGCGTTGACACTGAATGGTGTTATGGGCTTCCAACTGCCGTTGGCCAATATGAACGGCGCGACCGCATAGGACGGTATGCTGCATGGATACGGCATTGTGGTGTTAATAAAAGGTATCGCTGTGCTGTTCAGCGTTATGTTCACGGCTAGATACAATCTCTGGTTTGCGATGACAACGTTCACAGTTCTTGTGACGTTCGTGGCAGAAATGGCGAAGCATGCAGTAGAGTTGGAATTAAACGAGAACGAAGACGAGAGCGCCGTGTAATACGTGTCGTAGATGGAAGAGCCGCTACCGCACAACCGCGCAGTCTGATTCCCAGAAGGCAGAACTGTTTCAGTCTCTATTGGCGGGGTTATCGTTGAGGGCACTGTCCGTGATATTGTTGTTGTCGAATACGGAACCGTGGTAGAGGCGGAAGTAGTGGAGGTGGTGGAGGTAGTGGAAGTAATGGAGGTAGTGGAGGTGGTGGAGGTAGTGGAGGTGGTGGAGGTAGTGGAGGTGGTGGAGGTAGTGGAAGTAATGGACTTCGGGCCGACGCCACCGCCGCCTGGCGCCATCACGACTACGGCCGAAGATGCCGCGGATGTAGTGGTCTCTGGAGTGCTAGCGCCGTCAGTGACCTGCAACTCGAACGTGTAGATGTTGCCTCCGGTCAGCGTGTTTGAGGCTATGCAGGACTCGACGGCGTTGGCCGATGCGCCTGTGCCGGAAGCAGACGCGCATATGCCGTTGGCAGACGAATAGTTGCCGCCTATGCTGTAGAGCCACTGCCAGGAGTACTGTGACGTGCCAGTAGATGGTATTATGCCGTTGACAGTGAGAGCACGGTTCGATACGACGCTGGTTAGATTTGGTACTGGAGCAGAGGGCGCTGTCAGAACCGACGACACGACCACGTTGGAAGAGGCCGACAATGTCTGGGTTTCTGGGGTGCTGGCGCTGTCGGTGACCTTGAATTCGAACGCGTAGGTGTTGCTGCCGGACAGGGTGTTTGCCGGAACCGAGCACGATTCGGTAGCTGAGGATGATGCGCCTATGCCGTTGTTCGATGTCGGGCAGACCGCTATCGCGTTCGCGGCGGTGAAGGCGCCGCCGTTTATGCTGGTAAGGAACTGCCACGCGTACGGCGAGGTACCCGTAGATGGTGTTATGCCGTTGACTGTGAGTGCCTGGTTCGCGTCTAGTTTGGTGGCGCTGGCCGTAGGTGCCGACGCAGCAGTGAGCGCATTGGCTACTACGATATCCGATGAGACCGACGATGTTTGGGTTTCCGGAGTGTTGGCGCTGTCCGTTACCTTGAATTCGAACGCGTAGGTGTCATCCGCAGTGAGTGTGTTCGCCGGAACCGAGCACGATTCGGTAGCTGAGGATGATGCGCCTATGCCGTTGTTCGATGTCGGGCAGACCGCTATCGCGTTCGCGGCGGTGAAGGCGCCGCCGTTTATGCTGGTAAGGAACTGCCACGCGTGCGGCGAGGTACCCGTAGATGGTGTTATGCCGTTGACTGTGAGTGCCTGGTTCGCGTCTAGTTTGGTGGCGCTGACGATTGGCGCGTAGGGGTTGGTAAGCGCCGGAGCAACGATGACATTCGTGGACGAATTGGACGTTTCGACGGTGTTAGGGGGCAAGGTCACCCGTAATTTGAACGCATAGGTGCTACCGGCTGTTAGAGTGTTCGTAGGTATCGAGCACGTCTCAACCGTGTTGGCGCGCGCGCCGGCGCCGCTGTTGACTTCACACTGGGTAGAGTTTGATGGGGTGCCACCATTGAGGCTGGTAAGCCACTGCCATAAGCACCGGTGTGGGCTGCAAAGCGACGGGATTGTGTCGTTGACAACTAAGACCTGGTCCGAGTCGAGCTTTGACGCGGAAACTGTGGGCGCTAGGAAAGCAGCGGGCGCGAGCGAAACAGCAACGCTGTTTGACGCGGACGATGTCTGCGTCTCAGGCACACTGGCCGAATCTGTCACCATAAACTCGAATGTGAAATTTTCCCCTGCAGTGAGTGTGCTGGCTGGGATTGAGCACGTCTCTAGGGCGTTCGCGACCGCGCCAGAGCCCGCACCTGTAGCGCACAGGCCGTTGGCAGAGATGTATGCGCCGCCAGTGCTGTAGAGCCACTGCCATGAGTATGGCGGCATGCCAGTATGTGGGATTATGCCATTCGCCATAAGCGACTGGTTAGAGTATATGGCAGTGGAACTGACAGTTGGCGCAGACGGAGATATCAGCGCGGGGGCCACCACAACGTTGGATGAGGTCGAGGATGTCATCGTCTCCGGTGTGTTGGCGCTGTCGGTAACCCGCAGCTCGAAGGAGTATGTGTCACCTACGGTAAGGGTATTGGCCGAAATAGCGCACTGCTCTGGTGCGTTCGCGACCGCGCCAGAGCCCGCACCTGTAGCGCACAGGCCGTTGGCAGAGATGTATGCGCCGCCAGTGCTGTAGAGCCACTGCCATGAGTACGGTGGGGTGCCGGTCGAGGGTACTATCCCGTTGACCGTCAATGCTTGGTCGGCGTCAAGCCTCGCGGAAGTGACCGTTGGAGCTAAAGGCGAAATAAGGGCGTTGTTTATTGTGACAAGGTCGGTGTTAGAGGTGGCGGAGGACGGTGTCGGGCTAGCGGAGTCCGTAACTTTGTAACAGAAATAGGTGTCGAGCAGCGGATAGGCTGTGTAAGTCTGGGAGTTGGCGCCAATGATTGGTGTGTCCAAGGAGCAGGTAGAACTCGCGCCAGAGTACCACTGGTATGTATATGGTGCTGGGCCGCCGCTGGCATTGGATGCCAGCGTTATGGACTGGCCGTTGTCGAGTGACGGGTTAGAAGGGGTCGGCTGGCCAGCTAACACCGATATCGAATTGTACACTGCTGTTATCGCATCGTTGCCGCCTATTGCGATTAGGGTGTTTGCTGCGACAGTATTTGCTATTGATACGTTAAGCGAATTGCTGGCTGCCCAGTGGCTGAAAACATAGCCTTGCGCCGCAATTGCGTTTATGGTCGCTGTACCGATAGCATTGACCGCAGAGCCGCTTGCGTAGGTAACGCCATTAAAATTCGTAGAGCCGGTTGACGGGCTGTCATCAAGCTTTATTGTGTAGTTGGCCGGAAAGAGGTAGACCATCAGCGCGTGGGCGGACTTAGATGCTTTGGTATTTGTAGATGCGGTATATGTGCCAGCCGGTTCGAAGCATGTAGCAACAAACGCAGCAGAGGAAGACTGGCTCAGATTTTGCTGCATAGTGCAGCCGTTTGGTATAGTCAGCGAACCCGTTTCCCACTGGGCGCCACCTATGGAACCGATTATTACCACGAAGGTGTCGTCGCCAATAGTGGAATAATTGATTGACAGAAGGCCTGTTGAATTCGATGATGTGGTGATTATTTTGGCATTGCTGAACTGAACATTCGAGCCTATAGCGACCATTGATATCTGCGTGTTTGAGGCTGTCACAACGTTGCCGGATGGCATTCCGCTTGTGTGGCCCATAGAAGTGCACAAGACGTTTACGCATGAGTTGCCTCTAACGGCCTTGGCCCCAGCCTGCTGAGTGTCAACGGTCCAGTTAACCGAGGTTATAGGTGCACTGGATGTTGAAACCGCGAAGGCATAGCTTAGGTACCCTGCCGGGAGCAGGATATTTGCGCTGGTACCGTCCGAAATCACCACATTGGCTGTGGAAAACGCGATGTTAAACGCGTTCGCCGGGACCAAAACTAGCGCGAGCAACAACGCTACCGTGAGTACCGCGCAGGTGTGAATTTTGTATGCTGTCGTTTGATGCACCTAAGCTGCATGGGCGTTTGGTGCTCTTCGTGAACATCTAGCGAATGATTGTGTATGCTTAAGTATAATTTTATATATGAAATTTTAGAGTGGGTAATATATTAGCAGTCCGGTATTTAAAGTGATAGCTCTATCATTTTGTAGCTGCGATTGCCTGGACTGAAAAAGTAGGCCTGCGGGTAGCAGCCAGTGCAGAGATAGGCAGCACGGCTCTCCGGTACTGTTCAGCGTGGATCCTTTCATATTCGCGGCGCTGGGCTATGGTGTATCAGGATGGGAGCCCATCAAATGCTCACGCTACCTGTGATACTGCAGCGCCTCGATCAGCGCTAACGGCTTGGCAAGGGAATCAGGAGCGCTTGCTCTTTTTCTCCTCGGTACCGCTCCTCAGCATTTTGCGGCTGAGGCTCCAGTCGTTACCATACCCGCCGTAGTCAGGCTGGTCAGGCTGCTGGAGCTGCGGCGGCTGCTCGGTCTCGGTGCTGGACGGCGTAGAATCCACCTCGTGCTCGTCCCTCCTGCGCCTGGCCCTCTCAGCCTCCTCCTCGCGCTGCCTCTTGTCCAGCTCCTTCCTTGCGGACGGCAGCTCCTTCGCGGTGTACTGCCCGACCGTAACGATTAGCACGTTAAGGCCCTTGACCCAACTCTCCATCTCTGGAACGCCGGCCTGCGACTTGGCAACATCCTTTGCCTTCTGAACGGTCGCGTCTAGGTTCGACAGCGTCTCGACATATGTTTCCATAGGCCTTGAGGCCGTGGAGTTTATGGCATGCTCCCTCTGCTTCTGGGCCTTTTCGAACAGATCCGCTATCTCGGTGCTCACAACAGCTATCATTTTGGCCGACGCGTAAGTCGGGCTCAGCTTGTTGTTCGATATCGCGTCCTCGATGGCGCCGTAGTCCTCCTCCTTGCCAGGCACGCACAGGTATATAGCGGCTGCCAGGTCCTCGCCGGTCACGGTATCCTTGTTCCTTATTACCGATACGGCCGACGCGACCTTCCAGATCTTCTTGAAGGTCCTGTCGGAGAAGAATATGCCTGCCTTCTCTATGTCTGCCATCGCGTTCTGGTAGCTAGCCATAAGCGTAGCGTCGCTCTTCGCGGCCTCTGCGCGCTTCTCGACCAGCTCCTGCACGGCCTTGACCGCATCTACGCTCATTATGCCCTTGTACTTGTTGACCGTAGCCTCGTCTGCGTTAGTGTCGCCTGTCGTGCTAAGCATCTTCTGGCGGCCCTCCCTGCTGAGCTTCTGCACGAAGACGCGGACCACGAGCCTGTCCTTGAACGCGGCGTCCTCCTCGTCCTCTGGCATCTCGTTCGCGGCCATGAAGAGGCCCAGCATCGGAAGCTTGACCTCCTTGTCGCCGCTCTTATAACGCTTGTACAGTATTATGTCGAGGAGCATGTTCCTGACGGGCGATGACGCCTTGAACGGCTCATCGAAGAACACTATGTTCGCCTGCTGCAGGCTGCCCGAATCAGATCTCTCGTACACGCCCTGCTCTATGTACTTCTTTACGTTAGGGGGGCCGAGTAGCTCGTCCGGTTCCATGAACTGGTGCAGTAGGTAGTAGAAGTACTTGCCGTTTATGGCCTCGCCGAGCTTCTCTATGAGCTTGGTCTTGCCAGTACCGACCGGGCCTATGAGAAGCACGGGCTCGTTAGCGAACAGCCCGGCCAGCGACGCCAGTATCTCTGGCTCGCGCTCTATGAATCTGCTCTCCAATGAGTCCTTGAGCGCCTGAACCTGGCCAGCGAGATCCTGGCCGCTTGCGCTGCTCCTCCTTACCAAATCCCTGAGAACCTCCCGGTATATGCTGGGAGCCACAGGTTCCTCACCACCCATCTCATTACCCTTCTGAGGGCTAAGCCCTCAGACGTATGATGCGGATAAGATTAAAAAGCCTTTCTGCAGTTATGCGGAAGAAAAGCGAACCACGAACGCCGCGTGGTCGGCAAGCCATGCCAGCGAAGCGCTGGCCCCAGGTAGCTTTTAAGATTGCTGCGCTGAAAACATTCTGCGCCATCGCGGCGCGCGGGCTTTCCATGAGCGGTGATTCTGAGAGGGGCCGCATTCTTGCCGTGCTCTACAGGACGGAGGTGCTGCACAGGCGCGTGTACAGGCACCTCGCCGAGAGGGAGCGCGACAACGAGCTCAGGCGAGTGCTCATGAAACTGTCCTCGATGGAGGAGAGGCACGCCGCGCTGTGGGGCATGCTCGTCGGCGGCGCGAGGGCTGAGCCGTCTGAGCGCCACGTGCGCGCGGCAACTACGCTCATAACGATAGAGCGCCGCATACTAGGCCTTGCCATAGCAGTGAAGTCGATAGAGTATGTGGAGATGCTGCACCGTAAGCGCCTAGACCGCGTCTCGGAAGAGGTTGACATACCTTTGAGGGAGCGCAGGATCATAGAGAAGATAGCCAGCGACGATGCCAGGATCGAGGAGCCGCTGGAGCGCAAGATCGTGGAGCTGAGCCCTGTGCTCACGAACATACGGGATGTTGTGCTTGGTATGAACGACGGCCTCGTAGAGATACTGGCTGCCACTGTGGGCCTTGGGGCCGCGCTGCAGGCGCCCATGCTCATACTCCTTGGCGGCCTGATAGTGGCCGTATCCGGCACGCTCTCTATGGCCGGCGGCGCGTACATATCGACAGAATACGAGGGCAGCGTGCAGAAAGGCGGCTCAGACAATAAGTCGGCAAGGAAGTCGGCCCTCTACATGGGCGTGTCGTACATATTCGGGTCGGTCTTCCCGCTATTGCCGTTCGCCCTGGGCATGTACGGCTTCGCCGGTATAGGCATGTCGGTGCTGCTCACCGCCATAGTGCTGGGCATGAGCTCCATGCTCATGGCAGTCGTGAGTGGCACGAGCGTAGTGGGCAGGGTCGCAAGGACGCTGGCTATATCGCTTGGCGCAGCTTCGGTGACTATAGTGCTGGGTTACTACGCCAGGTCTGTGCTGCATATAAGCGTGTAACGGCCGTCGCGGGCCGGCTTTCGAGGCGAAAAAGGCTGGTATCGTCTGGGGCGCTCTCGAATAGGCCGAACGCAATGCTTTTAAATACGATGCAGTCGATAATAAGGCTGTGGTGGCATGGTGGAAGCATACTGTGTAAAGTGCAAGGCGAAGCAGGAGATGAAGGATGCGAAGCCGGTAACGCTGAAGAACGGCAAGAAGGCGACCTCTGGCGTGTGTCCTGTCTGTGGCACGAAGATGTTCAAGATAGGCGGCTAACGCTTAGGCGCTACGCTCGCGCGCTCGTGCGAGCGCAAGCGCCACAGACTGACAATCCGATCTTAATGTCCGGTTTTATAGTGCTTTATGTTTAGGCGATAGCGCAGCGTATTAGCTCGCGCGCCATTTGAGCAGCGATGACTTGCCGCTGACAAGCATACCAGTAGCCAGATCGCGATTGGTAGGGAAATGCGCGAGCGCTGCAAATCCGGAGAGGCACCGACAGGCTTGCCGGCCCGCGCCAGCCGGATTCGTTTCTCTGGACGTACCGCCTGCGTCCAAGCCGATGCTAGAAAGGATATCCGTGCATGCCGGGACCTGCGCGTTCTACTTGTACCTCGTCAACTTAGATACGCATTTTAATACCTGGGAGTGGCAGTAACTGCGGTGTGACATTGGCTGCGAAGGACCAGCGCTTAATGGTGCTAAGCGTGATATGCGCGGGGCATGGGCGCGGAGCAGCACGGCTTGTTCGCCGAGCAACCGATGCGGCGCTCTATGTCGCGTGCTTATTTGTTTAGGGTGTTTGGGTGCTGAACACGATAGAGCTGGCGCTTACGGTCTTCGCGCTGCTGATAGTCGTAGCGCAGCTCATAGCGCTCAAGCTCAGGATACCGTACACGCTAGTGCTGGTCTTCTTCGGCATAGGCATAACTGCGCTGTCATCGGCAGCGCTGGGGACCAACCTCTTGTCCAGCGGCCTGCACACGCTTGTGCAGGCGATACAGTCGCTCTACAGCGGCCTCGTGAACAGCGGCCTGTTCGTAGGCTTAATAGTGCCGCCGCTCATCTTCGAGGCGATGATACACATAAGGAAGGAGGAGCTCAGGCTGGTGATAAGACCGTCGCTGGCCCTCGCCACTGTGGGCGTAGTGCTGGCGACGGTGGTAGCAGGCGCGGTCGTATGGTTGTTCGCGGGCCTGCCCCTCTTCTCCGCCATCGTTTTCGCAGTAATAATAGCGCCCACCGATACCATAACTGTGCTGCAGATCTTCAGGCACATCAGGGTACCGGCCAGGCTAGCGACGCTCATGAACGTGGAGGCGGCCTTCAACGACGCGACCGCGATAATACTCTTCGGCGTCATACTGTCGTCATCGCTGGGGCTGCAGCGCTCCTCCTTATTCAACGGCGTGTTGGTCTTCCTGTACAGCTTCGCAGGAGGCATCGTGGTCGGCCTGGCGGTCGCTGGCACGGCCAAGCTGCTGCACGCCAGACTCAACGACAAGACCGCGGACATAACCCTGACAATAGCGGCCGTCTACGGGTCGTACGTCCTGGCGACCAGCCTGGGCATGTCCGGCCTTATAGCGGTCGCCATAGCCGGGCTCTATTTCGGCAACACTACGATGCGATCGACGCTGAGCAAGCCGATCAGGTCCTCGATAGTCTCGTTCTGGGAGATAGCGGCCTTCCTCGGCAACGCAGTAGCGTTCCTGCTGATAGGCTTCGAGACGAACCTGTCGCTCTTTTTACAGGCGGCGGCGCTGATACCGATCGCATATGCGGCCACAATCATCGCAAGAGCCGCGACGGTCTACCCGACACTCGCGATCTTCAACCAGCTAGACAAGAGGATGCCGTTCAACTGGAGCAACATCGCTACATTGGGCGGCGTGCGTGGTGCGCTCTCGATAGCGCTGCTCGCTACGCTGGCAACGTCTGGCGCGGTCAATGGAAAGGACTTCGGCACCATAACCACCATGGTTCTGGGCGTAGTGTTCCTGTCCATGGTGATACAGGTACCGCTCATGCTGAGCTACGCTGCCAGGCTTTTCGGCAAGAAGGCGATCCCGCGCAGGCTAGTGGCGTAAGGCGCCATAGCGTACAGTACACAGGGCTGCTCAACACGGGCTATGCAGTAGTAATGAGGTACGCGAAGCACACGCCGTGCACCAAGCACATCCAAGACTAGGAAGCTTTGGATTTGACGATGTGCCGCACGCCCTCAGCTCACCGCCTTCTTCAAAAGCGCAGCAATCTTTGCTTCTTCTGCGGGAGTTAACTCGGTCAATGCGAATGAAGCGGGCCACATTTTGCCTTCGTCCAGGTGGGCCTTATCCGTGAAACCAAACGTCGAATACCTTGCCTTGAACTTGCCTGCGTCCTGGAAGAAGCATACAACCTTATCGCCTTTTGCATATGCTGGCATTCCGTACCACGTTCTAGGAGAAAGTCCCGGCGCACTAGCTTTGACAACGACATGGATCCGATTGGCCATAGAGCGGCCGGGTTCCTCCATCTTGGCGATTGCAGCAAGCACAGCTTCTTCACCATTTACCTTCGCATTCTTCTCTTTTAGATAATCACTCATCGCAGCTATTTCCTCGTTACTTAATCCTTTATTTTTCTTTGTATAGGCCATATAATCACATTGCGTTTTAAACATTGGGGCCGGATAATATAAAATGCGAAAGAATGCGCGCAACGAGGTCAAAAATGAAGAGATTGTACCAACATAAACGAGGTGTCCGGAGCACAAGATGCGCGTCAGGCGCATAACCGACAATTGGTATTTTTATGTGGATTTTTGCTCCCCCGTCATATTGGAGTAAACGGCGTATAACAATTTAAATAATAGGTTGTAGCTTAGTATTCTGGTGTAACCATAGCCAAGAAGAGTTTAAGCTATGCCATTATACTAATTATTACGGTAGTAATATCAATAATTGCCGTACTCCTTTTAACAATGAGATTGCCTGGCACTCAGGCAGAAAATCTAAGTGCATTGGATCCTTTTGCCCATCTGGGCAATGCCTCGTTCGCTCTGGTCGCGCCGCATAGTGTTTTGGCAGCCAACGGCCAGTTTGCGTCACTGGCAAGGGAGAGATATGATTTCAGGTACGCTGATGCGGCTAATTTCACAAACGTCCAGAATTCCACCTTCATAGTGATTGTAGTAAACAGCAGCAAAGATGCATACGCGCAACTTGCACTGAAGGCCATCAATATCACAGGGCTTGACAACGCTCTCAATTACACAAAAGGCGCAATTATAAGCAAGGATAATGTATGGGAGCAAGGTCAGACCGTATTTCTGTTGATAGGATACAACGCAAACTCGCTTTCCTCGACTCTGTCGAGTTTTTTTGTTAAAAGCCCTGTCTACGCTCCAAGGCAGTTTAGCGCAAGATTCGTGAACGAGAGCGGCAAGGCATCTGGCGATCCGATAATGGACGCGGTTCTTGATGGCACTTATGAGCTCAGTCCGCATGATGGCGCCCTTCAATATCCATACAGCTATTACGAAAACTTCGCCTACCTGATATACTATGCGCCCGTGATAACGTCGGCGGTTCCTGGTGTCGTAGGCAACAGCTCAGGCACAGGACTGCCAATGTTCGCTCCCGTATGCGTGCCGCCTCCTCCCCCTCCTGAAGGCGGTTCGTCAATTTGCGTAGGCGACTATGTAGCAATGCCCATGCTCCAGGTGGGGAGCGCGCCTCCTTTGCGACCGCAGTGGAGCTATGATACCGGAGACTGCAACTTCTTCGGCATAGACGATTGCATAGATGCCGAAGGATGGGCGGCTTCAGGGCTGAACCCGAACCTTCCCTACAGCGAGATACCGAGCGTCTATTTCGGAGTCACTTCTACCGGAAGCCCTGTCCCTCCGTCTATGGATGGCACATTTGGTCCTGTATCGGACAGTCTACCTATCACCTGGTGGGTCTATGGGCCTGGTTCATACGGCGAATCCACCGGCGGATTCCAGGCGGGCGCGTCAGGGGTTATGAACGAATCAGAGAAGTCCATCCTCATAGGTGCCGGGGTACAGATGTTCTCGGCGCCGATAGGAGAAACGCCTGTGGGTAATTTCACCGTATACAACTCGACAAATTCCTCGTACACCTACTCGTGCGGCAATGAAATATGCGGGATGAGGTTCAACTACACCATATATGCGCTGCTGAATGTGTCGTCCACGATACCTCGCAGCGCATCTGTGTCGTCTCCGCATGGATATTCGCCTGCGCCGCAGCTCAATTATTCGCCTGTGCTAGAGCCAGTATCGCTCTCCACGCCAAAGATTGTGAAAACATCTGCGAAGACATACTACTTCAGCTATTGGAGCGTATACTCGGAGCTGGCAGGAAACCAGTACTATAACAGATACAACACGTCAAATGTGACGTTCCAGCTTATTGGCCCGACGCAGGCACAGGCAATATACACAACTGCAGGCGCGCAGCAGAATGGCAGCATAACCATATATGCTGGCTTTGCGCCATCCATTCAAGGATGCTATCCAATTGAGAACTGCTCGATACCTGGAGTAACGATATCCGTGATTGGACCAAATGGTAAGGAAGTCTATTCTAACACTACCGGAGTAAGCGGCCAAGTTGTCACTCCTTTTCTGGCCAGCGGATGCTATCAAGTTAATGCGCAGAAACCGGGGTATGTGTTTGTGCTGGGACCTAATCCGGTATGCGTCAATGGCCATGCGGACGTCATGGTGCAGACATGGAGCCTGTTGATTTACAATGTTTCTTGGCCTAGCGCATACCCATACGGGGTGGCGCCAGTGAACAGCACAACGCAGATAAACTTGACCCTGCTTTACACAGACCATAACCTGCTTGCAGGCAATGTTATTGTGGGTGTAAATGCAGGCTCAGGCACAGTAATCGGCAGCTATCCGTCGCCAAGCAACGGGACTCTATGTGCGACATTCTTCAATGGCTTCAGCGACCAAACTGCTTGTCATAGCGTAAGAGGCTATGCACTAGGTTTAACAAGTCCGACTACTGCAACTACAAGCTTTGTATGGCATACTGGGAGCAGACCAGGGTTATACTACCTGAACTTCACCCCATTTGTTACATCGGCAGGATATCCTTTACCTCCGATGTATGGATCTACGTACGGATGGATATATAGTATACCGGTGGTTCTGTATTCAGGAAGTAATCCAAAGACCGAACTGAATATAAGCCTAGCAAACGGCACGGTGTATGCATCTCAGGGCGGCACACTAGTGGACAACATTACTGTGAAGTTGTGCAGAACATTCGCGATTGGGTTTAACAGGACATTGCCTTGTATGCCTCTGATGCCGTATGCTGCAAACATGTCTTTGACATACATGAATGACAGGCCGGCTAATACTACTGCCGTGTTTGTACCGGACCCGGCTCCTGCCAATTCAGAATCATTAAGCGGTACCACATCCCTGCATATTTCTCTAGGCAGCAGCGTTCGAAATGGCCTGTATGTAGCCAGGATAACTTCAGTTATGCATACTGCCAATGCAACGTATAATGCAACCGTGCCATTGTTTATATACGTATCTACGGGCAACAGCACGATCACAACAACGGCACCCCCAATAAACACATCTACTACAACAGTGCCAAGCGCAACAGGGTATGGCGCGCTCAACGTAACCGTATTTTTCAACGGGGCCCCTGCGGCAGCGGCTGCGGTACGCGCATTCTCGCCAGGCGCACAACCCTACAGCGGATGGTACACCGGTTCGAACGGCGAATACAATACAGGATACATAATAACACCAGGCAGTTACGAGGTCGATGGCACCTATGACAACATAACCAACAGCACGAACTACCTGAACGTCAGTGCCGGAAAAGTGACATATGCCGATATATATATTTATGGCATTACAAACGCAACAACATCAACTAGCTTATCAACCTCCACATTGTCAACTTCAAGTTCATCAACCTCAACATCCTCAACTACATCTACAAGCTCCACATCAGCCTCAACTACGTCTACAGGCTCCTCATCAACCACAACAACTGCGCAATCAGGCTATTACGAATGCAATTATTGCTACCAAGTGGTTGAAGCGGGGTTTACCTGCCCGTCAACATGTCCAAAATCTGTATCGTGCAACTACGGCGGTTTCGAATGTACATGAAGGCCATCGCCCGATGCAAAAGATGCGCGCCAGGCACATCTCAGACAAGAAGTATTTTTATTTTTTTTTAGGCCGATATTTATAAGTGTTAGAATGGCGGATTCGAATATGACAAAAGAATTACTTGACAAATACTACGATCGCCTTCATAAGAAGGGGGATTGGGGTTCTCTTTTATCTGATGACTTCTTGCTGACTGGGACCGTGGTTAAAGAGAGTAAAGGTAGGGAGGCGTATATGAACAACAATTTCTTTAGAGGTGTATTGGGCTTGAGGGTTAAAAACATGATAATAGACGGTGACAGTGCATGCGCCATAGTGAACTACGACTTAATTTCGCCAAAAGGAAACAAGTTTACTGCTGATGTAGCTGAAATCTGGAAAGCCAGAGATGGTAAGTTGATTTCTATAGCAATATACTTTGACACTGCATACTTCCAGAAGTCGATGTCATAAGTGGGGTGCCGCGCTTGAAGCGCATCGCCCGAAGCAGGGATCGAACCTGCGACCTATTGATTAACAGTCAATCGCTCTACCACTGAGCTATTCGGGCCTGAAGAACCAGAAAGGTTCTGCGAGATTTATTACCCTAAGGTAAATAAAGTTGTTGGCTCCGACATGGTCGGCTTCTCCTATGCGGTCCGCCGCATAATCATAGCTGTAGAACGCGAATACATTGTCGGAGCCAGCCTTTGCGTAGGTAAAAACGGTCCTGTTCTCGTCTGAGAGCAGCTCGAACGAGCCCACGTACCTGTGGCCCTTGTGGGTGAACGTGTATATCCTGCCCATGCTCTCGTTCTGTATCGACTTGTTTATAAGGCCCCTGATTATCGACGTGTAGTCCCTTATGTGTATGTTGAGCATCTTGAAGCCCCTGACGGCTGAGCTGGCCTGGAATGGCGCGTGGGCCAGCTCTATTATAGGCATGCTATACCACTGGTGGTCGCTCTCTGCCGTGTCCACCAGCTGGAAGCTCTCTGCGGAGTACTGTGAACCTGGGGAGTACCTACCGAAGCGGTGCAATCTGCTGAAGTCCCTATAGTAGAATATGTTGAGCTCGCCTACGAACTCGCCACGCGACAGTATCCGGTAACCGTCGCCCTTCTTGAACGCATAGAGGTTGGTGGTTATGCTGGTGTCGAACGTGCAGGCCGCCCTGCCCAGGTCGTTTACGGCGGCCAGCTTGACGATGACGCCCAGTGGCCGTATCTGGCTCGTGTAGCGCATGCTCACACGCTCTTGATTATGCCGTTTATCAGGTACATTATGGCGTAGACCGGTTCATAGATTATTGGGAATGCGACGGCGCCATCGCCTATCGCGCCGTAGTCGCTGAGAACCGACTCCCCTACTTCAAGGGTCACGTTCGTCTCCTTGTAGACTAATGGGCTCTCGGTTGAAACCACGCGTACGTTGAGGTTCCATGTGCCGGAGGTGTTCTCGTATACAGTGTAGTTGAAGTTGCTGCTCTTGCCGTGCAGAGCTATCTCCTCAAGCGTGCTGTTCCAGGCGGGCAGGCCAGACGAATTTATCAGGAACGGGCTGTCGGAAACGCCGGTATTGTTTATCGTGACGTGCACGACCGCGGGCTGGCCTGGCGCGATGCTTATGACCTGCGGGTATACATCGAGCTCGAAGACGTTTGGCGTGACGTTGACTGCAGCGGAGAATGTCAGGTTGCCAAGCCCCGAAGTGTTGCCTATGTTAACGGCCCTCATCGAGAAATTGTAGAGGCCGTTAGGCGCGCTGGGCGACGGCGTGACCCTGACTGCCAGGTACTGCGTGTTTAGCGATGAGTTGACACCAATCCAGCCGCCTGGTAGGCCGTTTACGGCGAACTGGTTCCACCCGCGGTTTATCATGGTACCGTTCGAGTTGGTCGTGTCCGATGATATTATTACGTAGAACGTCTGCCCAGGTCCTACCTTGCCTAGGTAAATGGAACCGCCATTGTGGAGCGTGGCAGAGAAGGGCTCGGTCACCGCCACGTACGCCGCGCCTGATATCGCGGCTAACGCTAACAGCGCGGCCAGCGCGAAAACCATACTGCGATGCGCTACGCCCAACGAATCACGCGTTCTTGTTTGGTGCGCGCAGGTACTTAGTCTTTTTGCGGTTTTGAGCTGGGCCGCTTATCGATGCCACCAGCTCCGATGCGCTCTTTATGAGCGTCCTGCGTGTTCCGGCGTTCGAAACGATGAAGTCAGCGTCTGCCATGGCGCCCTTGACGCCGTAGCGCAGCTCCCTCCTTTCGCGCCACAGGAAGGCGCTGTACGAATGCACCTCGTCGCTCCTGTGCCTTTGTATCATCCGGTTGTACCTGACGCGCTGCGGCGCGGTTATCGCGACAACGTAAATCCTGTCGTTTATATGCTCCTTGAAGTACTCTATCTCCTTGCTGCCCCTGACTCCTACCACGGCTATGTCGCCCTTCTTCCTGCGTATCTCCCTGGCGGTGAGCTTCGCTACGGCCATAGCACCGTACCTCTCACGCAGCTGCAGGGCGAAGTTCCTCAGCGTGAAGTTGTCTATCTTCATGCCGCGGCGTCTCATTATGCTGCGGACGATCTCGCCCATCTCCACAGTGGTGAAGCCCTTGCTACGCAGCGCCGATGCCATTGAGGACTTGCCACTGCCGGGCATGCCGGTCAAGCATATCACTACCACGGCATCACCCGTACTGGGCCGTGAAAGTGGCCACGGCCTGTATCGTATGCACTGACTTTGGCAACCCAAAATATGTATAGTTTATCCATATTATCCCAGAGAACGAGGAGCCTACGCTTGAGGAAGCGATGCCGGATGCGCCGTAGCACTTGGCCGTTATCAGGGTGGAGTTGCCGCTGTATATGACTTTGCCGTTACCTAGGTATGGGATGGGATAGAACTGCGGCATGTTGGTAACGTGTATATTGCCAGTTGCAGGGAAATCTCCGCTAACGTTCTGCGCGGATGCGCACGCCACTCCGGTAACGTTCATCGGGCCGTTGGTGTACTGCGTGAGCACCATGGACAGATTTCCGCTCGAGGTGAGCAGGAGAGAATCCGGGTCACACAGGAATCCGGGCGTTGGGGTGCAGGTCTGCGAGACTACGCTCTTTCCGAAGATATCAAGCCTGAGGAATACGTAAACGGCCAGTATGATTATCAGTATTGCTATGCCATATGACACCATGAAGTCCAGGACGACCTGCCCGCGCGACGCGTGACCCGACATGTGCTTCATTACCACACACCATGCTTCGGTTACATCTCGCCGGTCCTACCGACCTGAAGCCTCACTCCGTTAGGATCCCTAGTTATCTTTATGTCTAGGCCATCGGCGCCGAAGAGCTTCTGGAGCTCCTCGTAGGTGTACGAGCCAACGTTGCCCAGCGACGCGCCCTTATCCTTCAGTATGGCGTCGCGGCGCTCCTTCAGCTTCTCCTTCTCGTACTCAACATACTTGAGAAAGAGGTCCGGCACCTCCTCCGACTCGAACATCGCGTCTATGTCGAAGTCCGTGGGCTTGATGCCTGCATCCTGTAGTATGAAAGGCTTCACGGCCTTGAACTCTTTTGAGGTTTCTTCTGCGACAGCAGTTACCGCCTCCTTCATCCCGGCTATCACGAACTCGGTATTGTTTAGGAAGCCCACGAACGCGCCGTTGGTCTTGCTCTTTATCGAGTCCTGGAGCAGCTGCGAGACCAGCCGCAGTATCACTATCGCGGAATGCTCGCCGAACCTCCTGGCATAGGCCCCGAGGTTCTCTATGCTTAGGGTGCCTATGGCGTAGGAGCCGCCCTCCTTTATCGAATGCTCTATCTCGCTAGATATGCGCTCCTCGTCAGGCAGGTCTATGAGCGGGTCGAAGCGCTTGCCCTTCTTCTTCAGGAATATCGTTACGAGGGCCCTCAGTTCCTCGGGATCGAACGGCTTTTTTACGTAGTAATCGGCGCCGTACTCCAGGCCCTTGAACCTGCTGCTCGTTGGGTCCATAGCGCTGACCAGTATCACGATGGTGCCGCTTATGTCCGGGTCGCTCTTTATCGTCTGGCATATGTCCAGACCGTCCTTGTTTGGCAGCATGAGGTCTAGGATTACTAGGTCTGGTCGCCATTGCCTGACAGTTGGTATGGCCTCGGCTCCATCGTAGACCTGCGTAACCTCGAAACCCTTGCCGATGGAGACGGCCATGAGCTTGTTTATGCTCTTGTCGTCCTCCACTATGAGCACCTTGCGTATTGAATCCTGCTGCAGTATGTAGTATGTGAGTATGCCGCCGCTGCTCCTAGAAGCAACAAGCTTGTCCGTCTGCAGGGCCGCGAGCGCGGCATCGAAGTCGATGGCAGATGCGCCATGGCCGAAGGCGATGTCGCGCAGCTCGGTGAATGTCACCTGCTGGCGTTCGTTTATTATAGAGAGCAGGTCTGTCTTCAGGTCGCGAGCCTCTGGCATCTAGTCACCCATAGCTCTCTTGGCACAAAGAATAATATCCTTTGTGTGGGAGCATGGACGCTTTGGGCTTGGGACGTCGCTATGCGCATCGCAGTCGCGGGGCGAGCTATTCGGCCTAGATAGTATTAAAAACGCTGTCCGGGCAATAAAAGCGGTTAAATGGCGACGGATGACCAACCACGGACGCGGCTGCCACCCAAGGCGCCTACACCTAAGCGGAAAGATAAGGGCAGAGGCGCTCCGCCGCTAGGGGCTATAATTGGCGTGGTTATCGCTGTGATAATCGTGGCTGCAGCGCTATCGTACGTCATTGCCGCGCTGAACCAGACGCCTGTGAGGGCGCTGAGCGGCCAGACCGCTGTGACGCTATACAAGTACCCGTCACTGATCACCTACAACGGCACAACATATATGGCCTACTTCGGCAGCTACACTACACAGCAGGGCGCTAGCGTATACATTACAAGACTGCCGGTTTTCGTCGACCCAGAATACGAGATATCGCTGCAGTTGCAGAAGCCGGTCAGGGTCGCAATCGGATCGACCAACGCTAACCTGCAGTTCGAGCTAGTTAGCACCTCTACCAGCTCGATAGAGGTTTATGTAACTCCCATAGGCTACCTGTCGCTCAGCCCAAACACAACAGATGTCACAGTGATTAACACATCGCTATCTAGCGTTGGGCATGCGCAGAACGCAACCACCACGGCAGCAACGACCACAATCAGCCAGGCATCGTCGACCACCGTCACCACGACCACTGGCACGAGCTCCACCACCACAGTAAGTTATAACACGACCGTGATGAGCGTACTAGAAACCGATCAGTATTACCCTCTGATGGCCAACTACAGCAAGATGTTCGCCAACTCTGTCAACTGCACCAGCTTGATGTACAACTTGACGTACCGCAGGTTGGCGGCAGGCAATAGCCCGCCTGGGTACCAGACATACGAGAACGTGAGCCAACTAGTACCTTATCGGATGAACTATTCTATAACCAACTACAACAATGGCATCTCGATAGTTACCTACTCGACGTTGTCGCACTCGGCAACCACGACTGGAAGAGCGCTGATTGTGAATATAAGCAGAACCTATGGCAGAGTCAATAGCGACACGATTACGGGTAGCCAGTTATTCTTCGGCAATGCGTCCACGATACACACCTACCTAAACGACGGATACAGCGCTGGCAACGCATGCGACGCATACTTTGCCTGAACCTAGGCGCGTCAAGCGGCTTAATCGGTGAAGTCGGCACTATAACTGGCGCGCTCGCATTGAAGTCTACTGCAGGAGCGACCGCAGCTTACGTAGCAGGGCAGACAACCAAGATTGGCCTGTCAATAGGGTTGTTTTATGCATCAGCAAATTTTGTTTTGATGGGTTACAATCAACTGTCGGCTTCGGGAATATCAACTGTGCCAGCCAATAAACAGACAATGTCATCCCAATTAACCCAATCGCAATCATTACAACAGGGAGCAACGACAGCATCCAATCGATATAACTATACGCCGACAGATTATATAAAAGGTGCCGTTAACTCGTTCGCGCAGGGCTTCACCTTCGGCACCGAATACGCAGGCACCACGGCTACATACGCCGTTACAGGCAAGCCGCCGTCGCTGTCGGCTGCAGTGTCATACGCCGTCGGAGGCGCAGCATCAGGCGGCCTGCTCGGAGAGGTCGGCATCGCTACCAAGGCGTTGACAGCGACGTCTACTGCAG
>JAKATK010000005.1:42880-78775 GCA_021827995.1 Microcaldota archaeon
GCCGTTACAGGCAAGCCGCCGTCGCTGTCGGCTGCAGTGTCATACGCCGTCGGAGGCGCAGCATCAGGCGGCCTGCTCGGAGAGGTCGGCATCGCTACCAAGGCGTTGACAGCGACGTCTACTGCAGCAGAGACCGCAGCTTACGTAGCAGGGCAGACAGCCAAATTTGGAATTGCAATGGGAGGATTTTACGCGATAACCAACGCTGCTGTGATGAGTTATAACCAGATTTTGGCTCCGGGAACATCAAGTGCGCAAAGTAATACAAGTCTATCGGCAGTGAGACAAGGGCAATTATCAACACAACAACAGGGAGCAACGACAGCATCAAATCAATATAACTATACGCCGACAGATTATATAAACGGTGCGGTCGGCTCTTTCGCGCAGGGCTACACCTTCGGCACCGAATACGCAGGCACCACGGCTACATACGCCGTTACAGGCAAGCCGCCGTCGCTGTCGGCTGCAGTGTCATACGCCGTCGGAGGCGCAGCATCAGGCGGCCTGCTCGGAGAGGTCGGCATCGCTACCAAGGCGTTGACAGCGACGTCTACTGCAGGAGCGACCGCAGCTTACGTAGCAGGGCAGACAACCAAGATTGGCCTGTCGATGGGCGGCTTTTATCTGGCTGCGCATACGGGGTTGGTGCTGTATAACCAAATATCGGCCACTTCCACACAGAATACAGGAACACAGCAACTCCAATCGCAAACGTCGTCAGTTCAACAATCCAATCCAACAAACTCAACATCGAATCCAAATAACTTTACGCTTTCAGGATTTATAAACGGCGCGGTCGGCTCTTTTGCGCAGGGCTACACCTTCGGCACCGAATACGCAGGCACCACGGCTACATACGCCGTTACAGGCAAGCCGCCGTCGCTGTCGGCTGCAGTGTCATACGCCGTCGGAGGCGCAGCATCAGGCGGCCTGCTCGGAGAGGTCGGCATCGCTACCAAGGCGTTGACAGCGACGTCTACTGCAGGAGCGACCGCAGCTTACGTAGCAGGGCAGACAACCAAAGTTGGGCTGACGATGGGTGCGTTTTATGGTCTGACATCGGCTGCTGTGACCGCATATGCTCAACTAACGGGAACCAGCGCAACGAATACACAAACAGGAAGCCAAAGAACGCAAGTGTCGACAACACAACAAACCAATCAAACAAACTCAACATCGAATCCCAGTAACTTTACGCTTTCAAGCTTTATAAACGGTGAGGCTGGCGCGTTCGCGCAGGGCTACACATTCGGCACCGAATACGCCGGCGAGTTCGGCGCGGCCAGCGCTGCCCTGTCAACTGCAGTCAAATCGCCGTCGATATTGGTGAGCGGGACTGCGTTACTGCAGGGTTCCTTCGCGCGGCGCTGGAAAGAGCTTTTCGTATCGTCTCGACCATCAGCGCTTGCGCCTCTTCCTTGGTGGTGCTTGACGTGTCTATCGTGTACAGAGCCGCGCCCAGGCTACCGGCTATGCGGGCGCTGGTAGATTCGCTGGCATCTTGCTGTAGCCCTATATCTACTTCTGTCTCGCTGTCGCGGCGCCTTCCATCGTCCGCATCCCGACGACGCTTAATCTCTGCTGGGTCTGCATGAACGCAGACAACTGCGACGACCTTCCCACGCAGAATGTCCAGGTCACTGTCTGTGAAGCCCTGGATGTAACCGCCAGTGGTCTTCACTATCGCGTGGGTGTCTATTATCACGACATCGTCGTCCGAATCGACGAGCTCACGGAGTATCTCGCTGCGCAGCCTTGTCGCTAGTTGGTCGGCGTCGTCGCCCTTCCTTAGGAGGTCTCTGTCTTCAGCACCGGACCTCTTGAGCAGCTCGGTGCCCATGCTCACGACGGATGAGCCCGCTATACCGTCGGAAAGGCCATCGAGCGCGGTAGATTTGCCTGAACCCGGCACACCGGTAACCAGTATTATTCTTTTTGCCACGACACCAACACCCCAATCGCGACATTCGTTATTGGCAAAGAAGGTTTATAGCGGTTGCGCGCGGCGAGCGTCAAAAGACTGAGCCGAGCTTGCTCTCCATGCTGTTCTCCTTGTCACGCCGGTCATCTATCTTGACCGATACGCCTATGCGCTTAACTCCGGCCGCGAAGAGCGTATCGCTCACCTCGCGGAGCACGTCAGCCATCTCGGCGTAGTCCCTGGCCTCGAAGTCTGTGTGTGACGGCCCGAGCTTATATGCAACGCCGCGACGCTTGAGCACACCTATGGCTGCCTTGACATACTTGGACAGGCTCGTAGAGCCAGTGCCTATCGGCGTTACTGAGAAGCTCACCACCAATCGCATGCTTTTTTATCTGGACCAATCTATTTAAGCGCGACGCGTAGCGCGGAATCGTGCATTTGGCACGCAATGCGTAAAAACTTTGGCGGCGCAACGCGTACAGTGGTGTGTTACGTGAAGAACATAAAATTGAACCCCAGCAAGACCGCACTTGTAGTAATAGACCTGCAGAAGGGCATCGCGAGGGCCGACAGGAAGCTCGAGCCCCACGCGCTGGATGAGGTAGTGAACAATGCGGCGATACTGGCAGTGGCCTGCAGGCGCGTGGGCGCGAAGGTCTTCCTGGTACACGTTACTAGCAGCGATGGAAAGGACATGCTCAAGCCCTTGCTGGACGAGGAGCAGCAGTGGGGCGGGCGCTCGGCACCGGACTGGGCCGAATTCATAGACGAGTTGGCCCCCACGGACAAGGATATAGTCATAACAAAGAGGCAGTGGGGCGCCTTCCACGGCACCGAGCTCGACCTGCAGCTGAGGCGTCGCGGAATCGACACGATAGTGCTGTGCGGGATAGCGACCAACATAGGCGTAGAGACCACAGCCAGGGAGGCCTACCAGCACGGCTACAACCTGGTCCTAGTCGAGGATGCGATGAACGCCATGTCTGGGGCTGAGCACGATGCCTCGTTCAGGTTCATATTCCCGCGCATAGGCCTGGTAAGGAGCACGAGGCAGACGCTGTCGATGCTGGGCGCGTGATGCCACTGGCAGTTCTTACAGCCGCTTTGTGGCCTCATCGACGGCCTTGTGCTGGTACAGGAAGACCGCCTCTTTCAGCGTCCTCAACGATAGAGTGGCGCACTTGAGCCTAGCCGGACCAGGATCTATTCCGATGAGCGTCACGATGTCCGGCACGCCTAGAGCCTCTATCTCGGCGAGGCTCTTGCCCTTGACCGACTCTGTCAGCTTGCCGGCAGTACCCATGCTTATGACGCAGCCGGAGCCCTCGAACTTGACGTCCTTGAGCGCGCCTCCGCCTACCTTCACGTATATTGTCAGCTCGTCGCCGCACAGAGGGTTATCATTATGCACGTGCACGTCAGCGTCGCTGAGTGACCCCTTGTTGTGTGGGTGCTCGTACTCGTCGATCAGCTCGTCCGCGTATATGTTTTCTGACATGCGATCAGTCCTTTATCCTCATGATCCTCTTGACTACGCCTACGGCGTCGACCACGCGGTCCACGTCCTCCTTCGTGTTGTATATGTAGAAGCTCATCCTAGATAACGCTTTCTCTGTCACTAGCTGCGTCACGAGAGGCATAGCACAGTGGTGGCCCGCCCGTATCGCTATGCCCTCCCTATCGAATATCGTGGCGACATCATGGGGGTGCACGCCCTTTATCGCGAATGCCATTACCCCGGACCTGTTTTCAATGTCGCTGGCCGGTGGCCCGAAGACGCTCACAGCATTGATTTCCGAAAACCTGTCCATCGCGTACCTGGTGAGCTCCTGCTCGTGCTCGCGAACGCTGTCCATGCCGATGCCGTCCAGATAGTCCAATGCTGCACCAAGACCGATCGCGCCTTCTATGTTGCTAGTCCCAGCCTCGAACTTCCATGGCAGGTCGTTCCATGTTGCCCCGTGCATGCTGACGCTGCGTATCATGTCGCCGCCCCCTAGAACTGGCTCCATCGCTTCGAGTAGCTCGCGCCTACCGTAGAGCGCGCCTATGCCCGTGGGTGCAAGCATCTTGTGGCCAGAGAGTGCCATGAAGTCGCAGCCTATGGCAGCGACGTCGACCCGCATGTGCGGCACGGACTGTGCCCCGTCGATAAGAACCGTGGCGCCACACTCGTGAGCCAGCTTGGTTATGCGCTTGACGTCGTTCACTGTGCCAAGCACGTTAGACACATGCGTGACTGACACCAGTTTGGGCGACTTCTCGAGCTTCGCCTCGAGGTCCTCCATGTCCAGGTACGCCATGCCGTGCGTCAACTTCACGTAGTCGAGCACCGCGCCCTTTCTCTTGGCGAGCATCTGCCATGGCACTATGTTGCTGTGGTGCTCCATTTCTGTTATTAGTATGTGGTCCCCGCTCTTTATGTTGCGCTCACCCCACGAGAGCGCGACCAGGTTGAGTGCCTCTGTGGCGTTCCTGACGTAGATCGTTTCCTCGATGCCATGCGCGCCTATGAACTTGGCAAGCTTCTCCTTAGATGCTATGAACGCATCGGTTGCCCTCTCTGATATCTCGTAAACTCCGCGGTTTATGTTGGCGTTGTACGTGTTGTAGTAGTCTACAATAGCATCTATCACGCTCTTCGGTTTCTGCGATGTGGCGGCGCTGTCAAGGTAGACGAACCTCTTACCGTGAGAGGCGGTGCTGAGTATCGGGAAGTCGCGCCTTATGCGCTCAGCATCGAACAATGAAAGCACCTACCTTGCCGTAAACGACTCGTAGCCGTCGCGTTCGACCCTGTTTATGAGCTCTGGACCGCCCTCAGCAACTATGCGGCCATCTGCCATAACATGAACGAACCGCGGCTTCATGTTGTCCAGTATTCTCTTGTAGTGGGTTATAAGAAGCACGCTCATCTTCCTTTCTTCGGCTATACTGCCTATGTTCTCTGCGACAATCCTTAACGCATCTACGTCAAGGCCGGAGTCCGGCTCGTCTAGTATCGCCAACCTGATGGCATCCTTGAGCACAGAGAGCTGCAGGACCTCGGACTTTTTCTTCTCGCCGCCGGAGAATCCCTGGTTAAGCGCACGGTTGATTATCTCCTCGCTCATCCTGAGCTTCTTTATGTTCTCCTTTATGCCGTCCATTAACTGCTTGACCCCGACGCTGCTGTCGGTGAGCGCGCCCTTGGCCGTGCGCAGGAAGTTTATGAAGTTCACACCCTCTATCTCAATCGGATTCTGGAACAGCATGAAGAGGCCGAGCTTCGCGCGCTTGTCGGTGCTCAGCGCCACTATGCTCTTGCCATCGACCAGTATGTCGCCACCAGTGATCCTGTACTTTGGGTGCCCCATTATGACCTTTGCCAGCGTGGTCTTGCCAGACCCGTTTGGACCCATTATCACGTGGAACTCACCGTCGCCAACGTGCAGGTTTATACCCTTTATTATGTCAGTGTCACCGGCAGAGACACGAAGGTTCTTTATCTCAAGTACCATTCAAACACCTACTACTTTACCATGATGCCGCAATCGAACTTTACCTCTGACTGGCACAGCGCACACTTGTACCTCTGCGCGCCTTCGGAATCACCAGCGAGCAGGCGCCTGACGTAGGCATCGAGCTTCTCCTTATCCATCCTCTGGCCCGAAGGCATTGTCTTGCCGCTGATGTATTTGCTCACTGCGGCCTGAGTGACCCCGAGCATCTGCGCTATACGCTGCTGTCTTATTCCGTACCTGACTGCCATCAGCCTGGCGGCGTCAGCTCTTACCAGCGGAAAGACTTCGCGCCTCACCCTGTCGTAGTTTGATTGGGCCATTCGATTACCATTACGTCACTGATCCGGCCTGCTGCCTGAATTTGTAGTGCTCGTACATCTCGTTGATTCCGCGCTGCGTCATGCTGCCGAGGAGCACGTCGTCCTCGGTTATCCTTGGCACGTGGCCGAAGCCCAGGCCGTCGAGCTTCTCCTTCACCATGGCGAGAGACATCACCTTCATCATGCTGTCCTCCATCTTATAGAGCGTCTCGGCGAAGAAGCCAGTTAGAACGAGCCTGTTCGCCAGCGATCCTGGTATTCCCCTTGCGGCGAGATAGAACAGCGATTCCTCGCTCACCTGTGCGGTCGCTGATGAGTGCGTTGCCTTTACCTCGCTCTCGTCTATAGCCATCGAAGGCAGCGACTCTATCTTCGCACCCTTATCCACTATGAGACCACGCTCGCTAACGTATGATCTGGAGCCCTTGGCGCCGTAGTCAATCCTGGCGAAGCCCTTGAGCAGACAGAGCGATGAGTCCTTGACGGCGGCCTTCGACTCTAGAAGCGTGTTGGACTCCTCTGCGGCGTTGCGCACCACGGTGTTTATGTCGAACTTCTGGTCCGACGAGCTGAAAGCCAGCTCGCGCACCTCTATGTTGCTTGACCTGCCAACTGCGGATACATTGTTCTTTGACCTCACCATTCTGCCGCCGTTGTATACGAAGTTGATGCGCATGGAGGAGCCCTCTCCTGCCAGGCCCTTGCAGAAGTTGAGAACCTTGGTGCTTGGACCCTCGTTGTGTACTATGCCGAGCTCTACAGACGAGTAATTGTCGGAACTTATCTCGTTCATGATTCCGAGAAGCGAGTGCTCCGCGGTCTTCGAGTGCATGAACTCCGTCAGCTTCAGCTTGGCGTTCTTGCCAACGCGTATCAGGACCTGTGTGACCAGTGGCGACTCGGTGTTCACGAAGGCGATGTTTATATGTGCCTTCTTACCTTCAGGTACATCGATCACGACGAACTCTCTGGTGTTGGCATGGATCAGCGCGGCAAACTTGTCCTCTGTGTTACTGTGCATCTTCCTGTTTATGAGTTCGTAGCCCAGCTCATCCGGCGACACGAGGCTCACAACGGACGGATTCGACAGTATGCTGCTGGTGCTGCCTATGGCAGCATCGAATCTTAGCTCTTCAACCGCGTTCAGGTCTTTGGACAGGGCCCCGTAAGCCTCCCTGAATCTCCTAGATTCCCCATCGACATCGGTGCTGGCCCTTATCTCCTTGCCTAGCTGCAGGTTTATGTGATTACGTGTGTAGAGCGGGTCCATCTCCTCCGGCAGGCTCTTGTAAGCCTCGACGGCGCTATCCCTGAACTCTTCGTAGTTCGTCATATCAATCGGCAGTGCTGTGGGTTTACGCGTCAACCCACGGATTTTGACATATCAAGTTTTATAAGTCTCTTGAGCTCGATAGAATACTCCATAGGCAGTATCTTCGTGAGATCCTGTATGAAACCAAGAACTACTGTTGTTATGGCCTCCTCCTCAGAAAGACCGCGGGACATCAAATAGAAGACCTGATCCTCGCCTATCTTGCCGACAGTGGCTTCGTGAGTTATGTCGGCATCATCCCTGAATATCTGCATCTTGGGGTACGTGTTGGTCTTTGATTCCTTGTCCAACAGTAAGGCGTCGCACCGGACTGCCGACTTTGCGCCAGAAGAATTATCACCGACGTAGACAAGGCCTCTGAACGTCGTCGTGCCTGAACCTATTGAGACGCTCTTTGATATTATCTTTGATGAGGTGTCCTCTGCCAAGTGCAGCACCTTGCCGCCAGTGTCCTGTATTTGGCCGTTGCCTGCTACTGCTATCGAAAGTATCTCGCCCTTAGAGCCCCTCCCCTTGAGGTACACGCTCGGGTACTTCATGTTGCCCTGACTCCCTATGTTCGCGTCAATCCACTCGACATAGGCGTTCTCGTATGCGAATGCGCGCTGTGTGACTAAGTTGTAGACGTTCTTAGACCAGTTCTGTATCGTAACGTATCTGACGTGCGCGCCCTTGTGGGCCACTATCTCGACGTTGGCGGCATGGAGCGATGATCCTATGTATATCGGGGCAGTACAGCCCTCCAAGTACGTTACATCGGCCCCTTCTTCAGCTATTATTAGTGTCCTTTCGAACTGACCAGCCTTGTCGGCGTTTATTCTGAAGTATGCCTGCAGGGGCATGGCTACCTTGACGCCCTTTGGCACGAAGATAAAGCTGCCCCCGGACCAGACGGCCGTGTTGAGAGCAGCGAACTTGTTGTCTGTTGGCGGGATAAGTGTTCCGAAATACTTTTTCATGAGCTCCGGATACTTCTTTACTGCGGTATCTGTGTCTATGAATATTACACCGTCTTTTTCAAGTTCTGCCTTTACGTGGCTGTAAACCACCTCGGAATCAAACTGGGCCTCAGCGCCGGCAAAGAACTTGCGCTCGGCCTCCGGTATGCCCAGCTTGTCGAATGTCTTCTTTATGTCTTCTGGAACGTTTTCCCAGCTATCGCTTTTCTTGCCACCGGGCTTTATGTAATAGTATATGTCGTTGAAGTCTATCCCGCTAAGGTCTATGCCCCATGTTGGTAGCGGCTTGCTAACGAACATCTTGTACGCGGTAAGCCGCTTCTCCAGCATCCACTCTGGCTCATTCTTCTGCTTTGATATCTCCCGGACTATATCCTCTGATAAGCCCTTATCTGACTTGAACGCGTACTTTATGTCATCCTTGAAACCGTAGCGCTTGAGGTACTCATCCTCTCGCTGACCTACGATCCTTTCTTCTTGTTGAGTCATGGAACCAGAATTGATATGTTATTATAACCCTGTTATAATGTATGATGCTATTTAAACCTTCTGCCGGCACACTTGACCTGCGCTGCAACTTCTGCTCGACCGCACGATACAGCTGCGGATGAACCATATAAACCTCAAAACGAATTAATTCTTTATTGTACAAAACGTACGTGAGCGAATTTTTAGGTGTGTTATATGGCTAAAGGCGTGTTCACAAACGAGTCAACGTACAAGAAGTTTTTGGAGGATGGAAAGGAAGCGGAGTTTGACCGACTCTTTGACGAGGCAGTGACTAGGGTCAGGACCGGCTTCGGTAAGAGCTTCCCGCTTTACATAGATGGTGAAAAGGTCTACGCTAGCGAGCAAATAGTCGAGAGGTCTCCGATAGACGGCATCGTCATAGGCACGTTCCAGAAGGCCACGCGCGAGCACGCCAAAGCAGCGATAAACGCGGCGCTCAAGGCTTTCGACAGCTGGGCCAAGACAGACTACAAGCAACGTGCGGCCGTATTCCAGAAGGCTGCGGACCTCTTCTCGGCCAACAAGTTTGATTTGGCGGCTGCGCTGAGTTGCGAGAATGGCAAGTCGCGCTACGAATCTGTAGGCGAGGTTGACGAGGCAATAGACTTCATGCACTACTATGCGAATGAGCTGCTCGTGAATAGGGGCTTTGTGAGGCGGACGAAGATGACGGCAAGCACCGCAAAGGTGAATGCGGGGTTCCAGGGCGCGCCAGGCAGCGCGGAGAATGTAACTATAGCTATGAGACCATACGGCGTCTTTGGAGTCATAGCGCCATTCAACTTCCCTGTATCGATATCTGTAGGCATGAGCGTGGGGGCCATGATAACCGGGAATACTGTCGTGTTCAAGCCTTCGTCCACCGACAGCATGTCGATGCTGACCGGCCTTAAGATTTACGAACTGCTCAAAGAAGGGGGCGTGCCGCCTGGTGTATTCAACTATGTGACCGGACCGGGCTCTGAGGTAGGCGACGAACTCGTTGCGAACAAGGATGTTGCTGGTATAGCTTTCACCGGCTCACGGTCAGTGGGCATGGGTATGATTGCCAAGGTGTATGGGAACAGAATGCAGAAGGTTTTCGTGGTCGAGATGGGCGGCAAGAACCCTGCCATAGTATCCAGGTATGCGAACTTGGACGATGCTGCAACAGGAGTCGTGAGCGCGGCCTTTGGATTCGCTGGCCAGAAGTGCAGCGCGCTATCCAGGGTATACGTGCACGAGTCCGTGAAGGAGCTCTTCGTAAGTAAGCTCATAGAGAAGGTGCACACGCTCAAGATAGGCAACCCCCTTGAGAAGGGCGTTTACGTAGGACCACTCATAGCTGAGAGCGCTTACAAGCGCTACGCCGAGTCGATAGAGAAGGCAAAGGCCTCTGGCAGCCTACTTTATGGTGGTAACCGCGCCAACACCGGCATGAACGGCTTCTACGTAGAACCGGCAATAGTAGAGCTCAGGCAGGACCATGAGCTGGTCCACAAAGAGCTCTTTGTGCCGATACTCTGCTTGATAACGTACAAGGACATCGATGAGGCGATAAGCATGGCAAACGATGTCGAGTATGGTCTCACTGCCGGGCTGTACAGCAGCAAGCGCAGCGAGATAAAGGCGTTCACTGAACGGATACAGGCCGGCGTTGCTTACGTGAACAGGGCCGTCAGCGCCACCACTGGCGCCATGGTGGGCCTCCACACGTTCGTGGGCTGGAAGGATAGCGGCCTCACCGGAAAGGGCACCGGCAGCAAATTTTACCTGCCGCAATTCATGCGTGAACAAAGCATTTCTGTAACCAAGTAGGCCGTGGTGTTTTGATTCTTGGTCTGATAGCAAGGCGCTTGAAGTACAGGAGCGCGACCGCAAGTCTGCGCGGGAAGGTTATTAAGCTAGAGTTGGCGGACTCGGCGCTGAAGCGTGCAATAGGGCTAATGTACAGAGACGGGTTGGCCACGGACAATGGTATGCTCTTCATCTTTGGACGCGACGGCAGGCCCGGCATCTGGATGAGGAACATGCGCTTTCCTATAGATATAGCGTGGTTGGACAAGCGCTTCAGGATTGTAGACTTCGTAGAGAAGGCTAAGCCATGCAGCATAGGATGCAAGGTGTACAAGCCAGCGGCGTCCGCTAGGTACGTCCTTGAATTCGGGGCGGGCACAATCAGGGCACGCGGAATTAGGGTCGGTGACATAGTCAGGATAACGTTGCATGACAGGACGGCTCGACATCGTCTCCCATCTGAGTGATAAGAGACCCATCTTGCACTTCGCTTCTGCCTCTGTCCGTACTCATCTGTTGTTATAGGAGCGGGTTTCGGAACCCCGTTACTGTGTTAAATGTCGAGAGCATGCCACGCTGAAGGGAAACCATGTGAGCACGGCTCGCGATGCGCTCATTGGGTTGGACTTCGCCTAATCTCTCAGGGAGGCTATACTCAACTCGTCGTAGTAAGCATCAAACTGGCGTCTCCTCATGCCTATCAGCAGGTGGAGCATGTGCATCGCAAGCCACTCCTTTACGTTAGTGAGCAGCCTGTCCAGAGGGTTGAGCTTTACCCGTACAGGCTTTACCATCACAGCATCTGACTCGTCGAAGATTTCGTTGACTATCCTGAGGGCCCTCTCAGCCATGTGCTCTTCAGCGAAGACCACAACGGTGTTGGCCCCGAAAGACTTTGCTATCGGGTACGACAACAGAACGTTGCTCACGGTGTCGTAGGAGCGCTCCTCCAAGAAAACATTCTGCGGGTTGACGCCCTTCGCCAGAAGGACCTTGTACATTACACTGGCCTCGCTCGGCAGCTTGGTACCGCTGATTAGGTAGCCGCTGTTCTCCCCACCGGTAAAAAGCACGGCTAGGTTTTGCATCCTGCCGCCCATCTCCTTTTCTATCTTATTGTACAGGGATGCCAGCTCGTCCACAATCCTGACGCCCCTTTCGTCTAGCGTGCCGTCACTACGCAGCTTTTTCCCGAAAACAAGCATGACCACGCGGTCACCCCTGTCAAGAGCCTCCTTAATGTCCGTTATGAGATGCGGTGTCTCCTCTACGGTGTAAATAGATTTTATTGGCGCAGTGTCATGGACGCGAGTAGATTTCGTGGCCTGTTTTGGTCCATCGACGTGAGCTTCTACTCGCAATTGAGAAGCAAGCTCTGCGCCACTCGATTGAGCTGGTGCAGAAGAGTGAAACTTTGTCCCCATAGGAGCCCCCAAGCCCATCTGACCTGCCTAGTATTGTTTCGGGAATATAGAAATATGTTATGTTTATTTGCGAGCGATGAACGTGGTCAATTATCGATGCACGTACATACCTGGATTGGTGTGGTATATTAGGTTGGTAGAGCATGCGTTACATAGCAGTTGCACGGCCTGGGCAGCTAAGTTTAAAGAAAACAAAGTCGTTGCGCGATGGACGTCATTGATGCAGCGAACTGTGTGCGCGACACGAAGCGGCCGCGAATAGTTGCTGGCAGCGAGCATTCTGACTGACAGATTGTCTATACGGATCTGGCGGGATTTCCATCGGGCGTTTATGCGCCGAGATTTTGAACCCGCAACCTCCCGGTCCGAAGCCGGACGCGCTATCCAAGTTACGCTACAGATCCGGTTTACCATGTGGTGCAAAAAAATAATATGGTGAGCCAACGCAGCTGTTCCGTGGCGTGGCATCAGTGGCTATGCCACTGCTACTGGCTGAACGCGGTTATTACGGGCCCGGCGGGATTTGAACCCGCGACCATCAGCTTCCCCCTGATAAGTCTATTGGTTATAATAGAAGGCTGCTGCTCTATCCAAGCTGAGCTACGGGCCCCTAATAACGCATGAAGCCTTTCTCGCCGTGTATATTAAAGAACTTCTTTGTGTTGGCAGTAACAGCTTCAGCTACCTTCTCAAAGCTTAAACCCTTTGCTTCCGCTATCAGCCTTATAGATCGCTCCACGTCTCTCGGCGTCTTGCCCACCACCGGCGAATCCGTCTCTGCCATCAAGCGGTCTAGCGAGACATCCCGCACCACGCGCTTGCGCTTGTTCGACTCCAGCGGAGGTATCGATATCATGAAACCTAGGCGCTCGGCCGCGCGCGCCTGGATGACATCGCCCTCGAAGAAGTGGAGGTGCACCTTCTGCATACCGGATTCTTCCAGGATAGCTATGACATCGCTTATAGCGCCCCTGGCGTGAACGCTCACTGGCAGACCGAGCCTCATCGCCAGTTCGATAAACCTAGTGAACACGGCTTTCTGCTTCTTGATAGCTGCTGGCGAGCTTGGTGGTACGTACTCTAAGCCGATCTCACCTATCGCCACTATCCTGCTGGCGTTGCCGTGTATAATCCCTATATTGAATGCGAGCTCGTCCGGGCCCATACCGACGGCGTGCTGGGGATCGACGCCTAGAGCAGCGAAGACGTGCTTGCCGTCGCTCAACTCTAGGGCGCGCGCGTTAGACCTTGTGTCGACCCCGTCCGTTATGATTGTTGATACGCCGAATTTCACTGCATCGCTTACGATCGAAGCATCATTGATAAGGTCCAGGTGCGTGTGCGAATCCGCTAGCTCGACAACGGTCTTGTCAAGGCCGCCTGCTACCCTGAGCGTTGTTGCGTGCAAAGGAGCACCGTGGCTATTGGGCTTCTCATGCAAGTATCAAATTACTTTCCGTCCACGCGTCGACACGACGGAATAGCCTTAAATATCACAACGCAATAAATTATATTGGGCGATAGTAGCAATGTACGGAATCGTAAGGTCACTCAGAAACATCTATAAGCTCAAGTATGTGCTGCTCAACATCGTAATTTTCGCGCTGTACTACTTGGTCTTCAACGAGATACTCCAGCTGCAGCAGTTGGGTCTCGCTTTCACCCCGATACCTGCTTACATCGTGTACTTGATGGTGGCTAGCGCCTCGGTGACGCTCACGGTATCGATTTACTCTGTGCGCAACACTAGGAGGAATGCGGCGAAGGAATCCGCTGCTACGACCAGCATAGCTACGACGATTGCTAGTGGAATCATAGGTGGCTGTGGTTGCAGCGGTGCGTTCATATTCCCTCTATTAAGCGCCTTCGGCGTAAGCAGCGCAACGGCACTGTCGGCGGATGTTTTCTTCAGCAACTATGCAGCGCCGATATTCGTGGGGCTAGCGGCGCTTAACATTCTCATAGTCGTTTACTACCTGAACAAGTTCTCCAAACCGCAGTGCGCAGTCGCGCGCCGCAAGCGAGGCAGACCGGCACACGCGATTAGGTAGCGCTCACCGCTGCTTCATGAACCGAACCACGTCGCCGTTCTTCAGGACATGGTCGGCGCCGACGCGCTGCCTGGGGAACTTCGAACTTGGACCTGTGACGTACGCGCACCTGAGGTCGTTGATCAGTTCGGTGTGTATCTTGTTGGCTGCGTCTCTTATCGTGGAGCCCTGCTTCAAGACCATCGGCTCGCGCGGGCCGGTAGATTCTGGCTCCAGGTATATCGTAATTATGTTCAGCTGCTCGTATATAGACTTCCTCAGCTCGTCAAGGTTCCTGGGCTCGGTCGCGCTCACCGGTACGACCCTGAGGCCATACCTTGACGCTATCGATCTGGCTATGCTCGCGTAGTTTGGGTCTATGTCTATCTTGTTGAGCGCCACAATCGCACGTATGTAGACTGCCCTGCCGCACACTATTGAGACTAGCTCGTCCTCGCTCAGCTCGCTCTCTAGCTTCACGCTCGCGTTGTGCATGCCGAAGCCGGTGCACACAGTCTCGACGACTTTGTTGCTCAGGCCGGACTTGTTCACATCCACTACAAGCTTCGGGTAAGACTGCGACTCTGTTATCGTGACGCGAGGCTTTTCTCTGCCGACGTAAACTGAGAGGGCCTTCAGCTCATCGACAAGTGTGCCCAGCTGCCACACGCTGTTTATGTCTATGACGAATAGTATCAGGTCGGTTGCCCTCAGCGCACCGATTACGCTGCGACCTCCGCCAATGCCCGCATGCGCGCCGCCTATCAGGCCGGGAGTGTCGAATATCTGTATGTGCGCCTCGTTGTATATCATGGTGCCCGGTATTATGCTCACCGTGGTGAAAGCGTAAGGCGCCGTCTTGGACTTCGCGTTCGAGAGCACGTTGAGCAGCGACGACTTGCCAGCGCTGGGGAAACCTACAAGGGCCACGGTGGCATCTCCGCCGCGCTTTATGAAGAAGCCCTCCCCGTGGCGCCTGGAGCTTGACTGCGCTATCTCACGCCTCAGCCTAGCCATCTTTGCCCTGAGGAGCCCGAGGTGCTTGTCCGTCGCCTTGTTGTACTTGGTTTTCGAGTATTCCTCATGCAGCTCCTCCAGCTTGCTGGAAAGCCCGCCAGTTTCTCCGGACATGTAAACAGTGCTATGCGGGGGTCGCAGATGACAAAACGACAGCGACCTGTGCGCCTTTGATATTTGTGCACCAGCCTTTAAATCCTGCTATTCGCAGGCGCGGCGCTCTACGCGACCTCGATAACAGCGGCGCCGTGGATGCGCCCCCGCTTTATCAGGTTAAGCGCATCGTTTGTCATTTCGAGAGGGAACTTTTCCACTTGCGTCGCAATCGGTATCTCGGCTGCGAGTCTGAGGAACTCCTTTGCGTCGCCGCGCGTGTAGTTGGTAACGCTACCGAGCCAGCGCTCGTGGTATAAGAGCGTGTTGTAATCTATCGCAGGCATCTGTGATATATATCCTCTATCACTACTCTGCCGCACATTTTGGTCTTCTTCGGCGCCGCTATTGCCAGTTCTCTGGCTGGCGCGGTTACCACTGCGGTGTCTGCTCTGAACGGCGGTTCGTCAAACATAGCTCACCCAATCGGCGCCTAAGCTCCCGGACAGCCGCTTGTGCTGGCTACCCATTATGAACACTATTCGCTTACGATCGCAGTAGTTAGCGATTTGCGCCGTTATGTGCCATTATGCGCCGAAGTCTAATATCACAATAGTGCTGCCTCTTTTTAATCCAGGATAGCCTCAGAGCTCCGTAACCCATTATACCGGTGCAGAACAGCGGCGCAGCGTGTATGGCATCGAACTTTTCTGGCACCTTGAACGCGAAATTCTCTGGCACTGTCACGTACTCGGCGAAACCACCGTTGACATCATAGCCGGTGAAGCGCATGCTCCTGTAGAGATTCTCCATTCTAGATTTGCAAAACTCACAGGTACAATACGCGGAGTTGATCCGTGGGACGCCTACCCTATCATCACTAGTGAGGTTCTTGACTCCAACGCCGACCCCCTCAACGGTGACAACGATTTGGTGGCCCGATATTATTGGGAGCGCTCTGGGTTCAAGCTACTTTTCTATCACGTTCAGGTCAGTGTGGCAGACGCCGCAAGCGCTTACCTTGACAATGACATGACCCATGGATGGTTTCGGTTTTGTCATGTCCTTTAACTTGAGCGGATCACTCTCTACGGAACCGTACCTCTCAAGAACCATAGCCCTCATTCGATTGATACAGATTCTGCTAACTGGCCCGTTATCTGTTGCGTGACGATGGACGCAAAGGGCCACCAAACACGACAGTCTAAATATTTTCTCGTGCATGTGTTTGTAGTGAGTTGAAATGGCAAAGAAGGGTGGAAGTAAGAAAAGGGTAAAGGCCAGAAGCAAGCACAGATAAAGTGCTTCTTTAGTTTCCCGCAATTTTGCCCTTCTTTTCTTCCCCTTAACTTCGTCACATCTTAAAATATAGAATAGGTATTTATCAAATGATTAACGGTGTAACACTACGTTTAGGTAATGGCTTGATAAATGGTAGAAATATTTATAGCGGATTCAAGTGTTTTCTGGAAAGCATGGGGCAGCCTTATAATCTATTAGGTGTAATAAAACTTTTCCTCTTCAACGAGATGAACAATGCCGTAAACATTCATTGGGTATCAGATTCAGTAGTCCCAAAATTTATTTGGGAATTACAGATAAGCCCATTTATGGCATTGCAAAAGTTGGTATGGGATTTGCAATTAGTTGTACAGGATCAACACTGTTAAGACCTACACAGTTGATTGACAAGATTCAGATTCGTAGTGGGCGGTTAGAGGTATTCCAGCTAAAATAGGATGAAAACCGGGATATGTATTAGTAAATGATTTAACGAATTGCACTTTATCAAAAACGTTAGAAATTCGTTTAATTATGGCGGCGAAGTTAAGTCGCTAATATAATTCTAGCATCTGGTAAATGATTTGATGAACATTTTAATAATAAGCACAAGTAAGTTATATAGAGGGAGCGGCACAGGTCTTACCGAGTATGCCTACCAGCTTTCTGAACATCTTATGCGCATTCTGAATAAGCGCGACAAAATCGAATTTTTATACGCTTTGGACGAATCAAAGAAAAATAACGTAAAGGGCTTACTGTATACAAATACGGCTTTCAAAAAACTGATAAAAGAGATTCCTAAAGACAAATATAATGTAATACACGTAACGGATCATGAAATCGGATTCGCAGCAAAGCTCCTAAAAAAGGCAGGAAACAATGCAAAGATAATAACAACAATACACGATCTGTCAAGGTTCGAGAGGGGTCTGCATAGAGGGATAAGTCAAAGAATATATAACAGACTAGTTCAAGGGAGCATAAAGGATTCTACAAAATACTCTGATTTTATACTATGTAATTCCTATCAGACGCTGAATACCATAACAGAAAGGTTCGGTTCAATAAAAAACATAAAAGTAGTTCTGCATGGCACAAATGATGAGATATTGAATGCTCCCATACCAAAAAGAAAGCCAGCGCAAAAATTTATTATCGGGTACATAGGCGCCCTTGTGAAGCATAAGAATGTAATTTTTATATTGGAAGCTGCAAAAATTTTAAGGGAAAAACCCTATGAATTCATAATATATGGGACTGGAGTTGACAAGGATGTTTTATCTAGATTAAAAGTAATCAATGATTTAAACAATGTAGAATTAAGAGGCTATATAAAGGAAGAGGACAAGGTTCACGCATACGACAACCTCGACGCGTTTGCTTTTCCAAGCTTATACGAGGGTTTAGGATACCCAATCATCGAAGCGCAGGCACGAGGTCTTCCGGTTATAATATATAAATACGGGAAGATTCCCAAAGAAGTAAGGAGGTATTGCTTCGAGGCAGAAAGTCCGGAGCATATGGCACAGATAATAGAGTATTTAAAAGAAAATGGCTACAATGAGAAGTTAACAGAGGAAGCAATTAGATATGCAAGGAGCTTTACCTGGGAAAGATGCGCAGGAGAAACATTACAGGTATATCGGAGAGTGTTAAAATGAAAGTAGGACTAATAGGCTCACCCGGTCAATTTGATCATAACAATTATTTTTCTAGAGAAAGATATATGCCGGAACTATTTAAGGGCTTAAAAAGATTAAATCCTCAAACGGATAAAATAGAAATAAAACAAATCCCATTTGTAGGCAGGGCCTTTTCAATATCAATAAAGCTACTTTTTAAAGATGTTGGCAGTTACGATATAATACATAATATTTCTCAAGATCCAATATGCTTACTTAAGAAAAAAAGTGCAAAATTAATAACTACTGTGCATTTATCTCCTGGTCAACTAGCTTTTCAATCAAAAAATTTTAAACACGTGTTATGGTTAAATAGTGTCATAAGACTTAGTTATCAAACTATTAAAAATTCGGATTATGTAATTGCAAATTCTACACAAACAAAAGACGACCTGGTCAATTTTTTGAAAATAGATAAAGATAGAATTTTTATAACTTATTTGGGGATAGACAAAAGATATGTTAAAAGAATTAAAAATACGCACAAGAAACAACATATGAATATCGGGTATATCGGCGCTCTTGTTCCGAATAAACAAGTAGATTTTGGCATAAAAGCGATCAATTATTTAAATAATAAAGATGTGGTTTTAAATATATGGGGGGCGCGTTGGGATGAAGGATATCATAGATATCTGATTAAATTATCATCCAAAAATCGTAATATAAAGTTTGAAGGATACGCCCCAGGAGAGAAATTAGTAGATATTTATGATAGCTTTGATGCGTTTATCTTCCCGAGTATATATGAGAGCTTTGGTCTTCCTATACTGGAAGCCCACTCCCGCGGCCTTCCAGTTATAATATATAAATACGGGAAGATTCCCAAAGAAGTAAGGAGGTATTGCTTCGAGGCAGAAAGTCCGGAGCATATGGCACAGATAATAGAGTATTTAAAAGAAAATGGCTACAATGAGAAGTTGAGAAAGAAGGTAACTGAATATGCAAGAAGTTTCACCTGGGAAAAATGTGCGCTAAACACTTTTAAGGTTTATAAAAAGGCTTTAAGTTTATGATGATTTGATGAATGAACCACACGTCGTTGCAATAGTATTAAATTGGAATGGAATTGCAATAAAATACGGGGACGAATCAATACTTAAAATTATTTTAAAAGGTCTTAAAAAAGTCGATTATAAAAACTTGAATGTAATTGTAGTCGACGCTGAAAGCACAGATGGTTCACGAGAATTTGTAAGATCAAACTTCAAAGATTTTGATTTACTAAAAGTTAAAAATGAAGGTTTTGGATACGCTAACAATAAAGCAATAGAATACGCGTTTAAAAAATATAAAAATTTAGATTATATATTGCTTTTAAATGACGATCTTATATTTAATGAGACCACATGGTTAAAAAAACTAGTTAAGACTGGTGAAAATTTAAGCGATGTTGGAATAGTGGGCTGCAGGTTAAAATATCCAGATGGTAGATTTTGCGAGGGCGGATCTTACAGCGAAAAATTTTACACGTTAGTCAATATAAAAAATAAAAATAAAAAAAGAGGTTATGTAAAAGCGGTAATCGGCGCAGTATTTCTGATTAAAAGGGAAGTAATACAAAAAATTGGCTGCTTTGATGAGATATATCTACCTTTTTTTAAAGAAGAAACCGATTTTTGCGAAAGAGCACTAGTTAACGGGTACAAAACTTATTATGTTAATAATACAAACATAACACATTTGGAGGGTTATAGCGTTATGAAATATAATATAAAGAAAAAATGGACAAAAGAACAATTTGTATATTGTTCTTTGAGGAACGATTGGATATTCCTATTCAGGTGGTATAAAAAATTTATTTTTATAAATGCGCTGTATAATACCGCTCAGGCGTTTATAAGAATAGAGCCAGCATTTGGTATTAGATCATTAGATGAAATAGTTATGAGGCTAAGGTTCAATATTTTGGGTTTCTTCGATGCCCTTCGCATGTACAAAAAATTTAAAGTGCCTACAATTGCTTAAAACAAAATCTACTCAAGGTTGGTCTTACAAAGGATTAGCGTAATGCCGTGTAATTTCGGCGCAGTGATGGATTCAGCGCCCCGAATCTTACGCAGATTCTTGCAAACCTATTACGAATCGTTCTTTGGTCCCCAGTTTTCCGTGAATCCTAAATGGCACAGCTACTTATGCGACTGGACTGTGCACGGTTCGATAAGAACTGCAGCACCATGAACACATCGTTTGCGACCAGCTTCACTTTTGCAATCTCCAATGACGATAGCCTCTTATGCCTCCCCTTTGAATTTCCGGAACATCGATTATATTTGGTAGGGCGTGAAGAACATTTTAGCGATCATCTCCTTCTCGGATTCGTACATGCTCTGCTATTTCTGTCTAAAGCGCCTGTTGAACTGCTCATCGTATTTAGAGGTTTTGAAACAGCAATCGGACTTGGGGCATGTAAAGTAGTCCGGTCAATCAGCGAGAAAACTCATAATCGATCTCACGGGTTTATTCTCGCGCTTATCCTGTTGATGAGATGTAGTCACTTCTTCTCCTCTTCCATTCTATTCGGGTTCGGGGACGAGAACGTTCACCTCTTGAACCTCGCCGCTATACTCGTATGGGCGTGCCTCTTCTTCATTCTCTTGTTACCATACGTTTTGCATGGAAGATGCACTTCTGGTGCGGCATGTTGGGCAGTTTGATAATCTTTATGTACGCCTCTCTGTCGCTAGCAGCGTATACCGATACTTGCATGCGCCCCAGTGGTCGGAGTTCCCTCAAGAGTGCTCACTCATCACGTTGTGCAGCAGCCCGGTACCATAGAGTAAACCGGTAATTACGCATATCCGAAACAGCGCAGACCTTTTGCAGGCGTTTGTTGGTGCGCACTTCTCGTACGCTGTCATGAGCATGGGCCGCAGTGGCTTCTCTAGCATGGCATCAATACTTTAACTTCTTCTTTACGCATCCCGCATAGCTCTATAAATTGTTGCTTACGATATTCGTGCGCCAATTTTGTTTATCGCCTTTTTCATACCGCATAGCCCTGTGCAATCAAGATGTTCTTCGACTGCGAGATGCTTTACTTCGTCAGGACTATGTGCTCCTGTTTTACGCCTGCTATTTTGCTCGTAAACATCCTTTTACAGTCCGGGCACTCATGCTTCGCTATATTCGCGGGATGGATTCTGTCAAGAGCCCTGACGCAACGCTTATATTTCCTCTTTTCTCTGATATTACGGGAGTCACAAAAGCAGCAACTGGTAGCCGTTGCGACCTCCGTCAGAATATGGTACGAAGTAAACGCATAAATTTACGTAGTGCTAAAGTTTGAATAGTCACAATCGAGGATTTTATGCGACCATTTATTTCGGTTATAATAATCGCTTACACTAGAAAACAGTTTATAATGGACGCGATAAGGTCTGTTCAAAAGCAAACTTTGGATAAAGAATTGTATGAGATAATAGTTGTAAAGAACTTTAGAGATAAAAAAATTGATAACTGGATTAATAAAAACGGGATAAAAAACGTTTATTTAAATCCACTGATAGCTGGAGGTATTGGGTGCAAAGCAATTATTGGAGTAAACAAGGCTCGCGGTAAAGTAATTTGTTTTTTAGAAGATGACGATTTATTTGATGAACATAAATTAGAGATTATATATAAAATTTTCCAAAACAATGAAGTTTGTCTTTATCATAATGCGTATTTTGTGATTTCTAGAAACAACGCTATTGATGAGGGGCGTGAAAAAACTCCGCTTAAGTTCGAAGTTGATCACAATAAGCAATTAGACGCAAATGCCAAAAACGCGTTCCTTGATTCTAATGCCCCATTAGGGAATAATAGCTCTTTCTCAGTGAGAAAAAACATAATCAAAGCCGAAGCCAAACTTTTAAAAAAAATTAAATTCGCGTTTGATGCTTCACTTATTGTTTTGGCTTTAGGTTCTGGATATAATTTAATTTTTGATGACAAAAAATTAACTTTATATAGAGTACATGACACTAATTTTAGTTTAGCGCAGGTAAATGATTATCATAAATTTATAAAAAAATGGCAAATATTCAGTAGGGAAAATTACTACGATTGGGCTAAGTTAAGACAAATTCGCATTAAGGATAAGAAAATTGATAGCTTAATTTATCAAAATTTTTTGCTGCAGAAGCTGAACTATTTAGTTTATGCTAAACAAGCGAGAAGGACTGCCCATCTCGTAAATTCTGTAAAATTTGTTTACGTTAATTTAAAAGATGGTAATTTGAACCGCAAAGTTATAGAACGATTTTTTATCGCTGTGCTATTTTTGATCAGCCCAACAGCTGTCAAAAAGTTATTCTATTTCGCGCAATTTAAAAAGATCAAATCTTTTTAGTAAAATTTTAGTAAAAGCCAAAATTTTATACCAATAACATTATCTGTAAGCACAAATTATACAGTTAGAATATCGGTATGCAGCTATTCATGTTTTTTGCCATAATTTGTCCTTTGTGGATAATATTGGGCTTTTAATTGGCCATTTTATACCTATTTTTTGATCGTCCCATCTAATCCCGGATTCGCTTTCATTAGAGTAGAAATTATCGACATCGTATATAACTTCGGCTTCATCACTCAACACCTCAAAACCATGTGCAAAACCCTTAGGGATATAAATCATGTTCTTGTTCTCCTCAGAAAGTATTACTGAGACATATTTACCAAACGTACTCGAATCACTTCTTATGTCAACAGCCACATCAAATATCTCGCCCCTTACGCATCTCACGAGCTTTGTTTGAGCATATGGCTCTTTTTGATAATGCAACCCCCTTAGTACGCCTTTAACAGACTTCGAGTGATTTTGCTGTACAAATTCGCAGTTTATCCCTGCTTTTGCGAACTCGTTCTTTTGGTAAGTTTCCATGAAGAATCCACGCCCGTCAGTGAAAACCTTCGGAACTATTAAAATGACGTCAGGAATCTCTAATCTTTTAAATTCAAATGGCATAATCATTTAGTGATATGAACATTTAAATTTTTAACGTTTAAAATAAGATTATGGACAGGCTTCTAATAATTGGCGCAAGTGGTCTGCTAGGGGGCAAACTCTACGAGTCTTGCAGTAGCGATTACGAGGTACATGGAATCTATAACGCCCACAAGCCAGAGTTTAAAAATATGCACCAGCTTGATGTTGTAAAAAGAGACAGCGTCTTTAAGCTTTTTGAAGAGGTAAAGCCGGATCTAGTAGTAGATACCCATGCAGTAAGCAATGTTGACTATTGCGAGCTACACCCGGAGGAAACATGGAAGATAAACGTAGAAGGTACCAAGAATGTCGCTGAAGCTTGCAAGATGAATGGCTGCAAGTTGCTTTTTATCTCCACAGATTATGTATATGATGGCACGAAGGCTTCTTCGTATTCGGAAAAAGACAAGCCACATCCCATAAACTATTATGGTAAAACAAAGCTAATCGCAGAAAAAGTGATAGAGGCATTGGCGCTAGACCACATAATCGCAAGAACCGCGGTACTTTTTGGCGCAAGCAAGAGTCATGATAAAACTCCCTTCCCAATATGGATTATAAATCAACTCAAAGATAATAAAGAGGTCAGGGTAGTAATAGACCAATACAACAATCCAACTCTCACAGACAGTCTTGTCCACACCCTAATTGCTTTGTACGAGAAGGACAAGAGCGGATTGTTCAATGTGGCCGGCAAAACCACTATAAGCAGGTATGAGTTCGCAAAGATTGTTGCGAGTGAGTTTGGTCTGAATGAAGGACTAATTAAACCAATAACAACATCAGAACTCAATCAGCCTGCGAAAAGGCCGCAAAAGGTGTCACTTAATGTGTCCAAGGCGGAAAAGGCCGCAAAGACAAAAATGCTCACAATATTCGATGCAGTTAAGGCTTTTAGAGAAGAGTTTGAAAAGGTGCGCGAATGAGGTTGCTCGTTACGGGAGGGCTGGGCTTTATTGGCTCCAACTTTATAAGATATTGGTTTAAGAAGCACGGCAATGACACAATAATAAACCTCGATAAAGTAACCTACGCAGCCGATCCTCACAACCTGGACGGTGTCGAAGACAGATACGATTATGTGTTTGTAAAAGGGGATATAACAAACAAGGAAACGGTGTTTAAAGTTGCTAAAGGCACAGACGCCATAATAAACTTTGCTGCAGAGACACATGTTGATAAGTCTATTAAAAACGCGGAAACTTTTGTCAAATCAAACGTTTTAGGCGTTTATATATTGCTTGAAGCTGCGCGAAGATACAATATTAGGTTTCATCAGGTTTCCACAGATGAAGTATACGGCGCCCTACCGCTCAATTCTCGTACTAAATTTACAGAAAACAGCAAGTATGCACCCAGAAATCCATATTCTGCGACAAAGGCAGCAGCTGACCACCTTGTAAATGCGTATTTCAATACATACAGGCTTCCTGTAACGATATCTAATTGCAGCAATAACTATGGCCCCTATCAGCATCCCGAGAAGCTAGTACCAAAGACCATAATAAACGCACTATTGAACAACCCAATACCGGTTTATGGCAATGGCGTGCAGGTAAGGGACTGGATATATGTTACTGACCATTGCTCCGCGCTTGAGACGATATTGTTTAAAGGAGAACACGGGCAAACTTACTTAATATCCGCAAACCAGGAAAGGCATAACCTAGAAATTGTGAATGTAATACTAAGATTTATTGGCAGAGATAATAAACTTATCAAGTTTGTAGAGGATAGGCCAGGCCATGATGCGAGATACGCAATAGACGCGAAGAAGATAAGCAAAGAACTAAGTTGGAAGCCCAAAACAAAGTTAGAAGAAGGCCTAAAGCTTACAATAAATCATTATACTGAAAACTTAGACCGCTACCTAAAAAAAGCGAGTACATGAACAAAAAAATAGAAGGTATAATACTGGCCGGAGGTACGGGCTCTAGACTTTATCCGCTTACAAGGGTTACTAATAAGCACCTTTTGCCAGTGTACAACAAGCTTATGATATTTTATCCCTTGGAAACATTGAAAACCCTCGGTATAAAAGACATCTGCATAGTCAGCGGTGGGGAGCATATCGCTGATTTTATCCGATTGCTTGGTAGCGGATCAGAATTTGGAGTGAAATTTACTTACAAAGTTCAAGATGAGCCAAAAGGCATAGCTCACGCGCTGCTGCAGGCAGAAGGGCTTGTAAAAAACGACGAGAAGGTTGTAGCCGTACTTGGTGACAATATCTTCGAGAAAGTGGAAGCACCGTCCGAGGCATTTTCAGATAACAACGCATATATTTATATAAAGGAGGTCGAAGATCCCGAAAGATTCGGCGTAGTTAGATTCAATAAAAAAAATGAAATAATTGGCATAACGGAAAAACCGAAGGAACCACCTTCAAAGTTCGCAGTTACTGGAATGTATATTTATCCGAACGATGTTTTTGGATTTATCAAGACGCTTAAGCCAAGCCAACGGGGCGAGCTAGAAATAACAGATGTAAACAATTGGTACTTGAAGCAAGGAAGGTTGAAAGCAATAACGATAGATGGATTCTGGTCAGATGCCGGAACATTCGAATCACTGTTGAATGCGACCTTGTTTGCGGCGAAAAACAAAGCATAGTTTTATGGTTACCCCTTACACTAATGCGTGCTTCTACCGCAAAGAGTTTCACACATTTGCTTTTCTCTTTATATCTGTTGCGCCGCGATGTATAAGTTAATGGCCATAAAAGCGGCTGTCTAAATATTTTCTCACGCATATGTTCGCAGTGAGTTTAAATGGCAAAGAAGGGCGGAAAGAAGAAAATGGTAAAAGCCAAGAGCAAGCATAGATAAAAAGTGCTTCTTTGGTTTCCTACAATTTTGCCACTCTTTTCTTTTTTTATTTTTTTTGGATACGCTATGCGTCGCTGATATGCACTGCGATGCCGCGGCACTTTTGCATTGCACCACATTATTATAGCTGCGTTACAAATCCGAAACGGTGTAGGCAATGGACCTAGGTGAAGGCCTTAGAAAGGCCATCGCCAAGCTTAAGCGCGCAGTAATTATAGACGCTAAGACGATAAGGGAGTTCAACAACGAACTGCAGCGCACGCTCCTCGGCGCCGATGTGGAGGTCGAGCTCGTACTGCAGTTCACAAAGGGGATAGAGGAGAAGGCGCTGAAGAGCACGCTGCCGAAGGGCGTGGCGCCTACCGACTACATAACGAACATAGTGTACGACGGTCTGGTCAAGCTGATGGGCTCGTCCTACGAACCGCAGTTGAAGAAGCAACGCATACTGCTAATGGGCCTTTACGGATCCGGCAAGACTACATCGGCTGCCAAGCTGGCGAAGTTTTACAGGGACCGCGGTCTGAGCGCCGCGCTGATATGCTGCGATGTTACCAGGCCAGCAGCATACGAGCAATTGGAGACGCTAGCGAAGCAGGCGAACGTCGACTTTTTCGGCGTTAAGGGCGGTAAGGATGCTGCAGCGATAGCGGCCGAGGGGCTACGCAAGCTTAAGGACAGGCAGGTCATAATATGTGATACCAGCGGCAGGAACGCGCTCGACTCCGACCTAATAAAGGAGCTGCGTGGCGTCGACTCGTCGTTCAAGCCGGACGAGCGCGTTCTTGTGGTCAGCGCAGATACCGGCCAGATAGCCGGCAAGCAGGCGACGGAGTTCAACAAGGCGGTCGGGGTTTCGGGCGTCGTGGTCACGAAGATGGACGGATCCGGCAAGGGCGGCGGCGCGCTCAGCGCGACCAACGCTGCCAAGGCGAGGATAATGTTCATTGGGCTCGGCGAGAAGCTTGGTGACATGGAGCCTTATGACGCTGACAAATTTATAGGCAGCCTGCTTGGCATACCGGACATCGCGTCGCTGGTCAATCGTGTCGAGACCGCGGTGCGCGATGCCGGCGTTACCGCTGAGGAGCTCGGCGAGGGCGATCTCAACCTGGAGACGTTCTACGCGCAGCTCAGGGCGATGAACAAGATGGGGCCGCTGAAGAACCTCTTCGGAATGCTGGGCGCACCAGACGTGCCGAAGGAAATGGTTGAGAAGGGCGAGGACAAACTGAACAGGTACAAGGTCATAATATCATCGATGACTAGGGAAGAGAGAGCCAACGAGAAGCTGCTGCACGATCCAAGCAGGGTCAGGCGCATAGCTGGGGGCAGCGGCACCGGTGAAAAGGATGTGAGGGAGCTGGTCTCTGACTTCAACAAGATGAAGAAGATGTTCAATGCCATGAAGAACGACCGCAGCCTGAAGAAGAGGTTCGCCGGCCTTACGTGAAGACAATTACGCGGACTGCACAGATTGTTTTAAATGGTCAGCGGGCTATCTGTATATCGGCTATACCACATCGGCAGATCCTGCGCGCGCTAAAAAGCTCGTTCGATTGCATGGCCACATTGTAGTGAAGTAAATTTGTTTTTTATGCTTGTATTTATTTCTTTCTAAGCAAACTAAATGCCTGGACGGTGTTTGCGCTAGCCGGTGTGCGCGACTCCTGGTTGATTGTTTGCCACCATCCTATGAGCCCATACCTGTCCATGAATTGCTGAGCGAGAGCGAGACTGCGAAGGTAGCCAAGAAGTTCGGCATCTCACTGGACAAGTTCCCGAAGATTAACGAGGGCGATCCACAGGCAAAGAAGATCGGGGCAAAGGCTGGTCAACTGGTCGCGATACACAGGGAAGATCCCACTGGCAAGTACACGTATTACAGGTACGTTGTCAGGTAGGGGCTAGATCTGTCCGGTGATTGCATAGCAAAGGGTCACGAGATTTTCGAATCGTATCTTGAGTCTACGTCCATGGTACAGCAGCAGATGGACAGCTACAACCGCTTTGTCTCTATGGGCATACAGAAGGTCATAGAGGGCCAGAGCATGGTTGAACCGGAGGTAAACAACTTCGCCATAAGGTTCCGTAGTTTCAGGCTGGAGAAGCCGGCCGTTATAGAGGCTGATAGCTCGACCAGGCAAATAATGCCTAACGAGGCGCTTGCAAGGAACCTGACCTACGCGGCACCGATGTACATATCATACGCACCGATAGTGAGCGGCATAGAGAAGACCGACGCCGTAGACGAGGCCTTCATCTGCGAGCTGCCGGTCATGGTAAAGAGCGAATTGTGTTACACCAGGAACATGACCAGGGAGCAACTCATCGCAAACGGTGAGGATCCGGACGACCCCGGCGGTTACTTCATAATAAAGGGCACCGAGAGGGTACTCGTCGGCGTGGAGGATCTTGCGCCCAACAGGATAATATGCACGAGGGAGAAGAACAGGAACGTGGTGAGCAAGGTATTCTCCACAACGCTCAACTTCAGGGCCAGGTGCAGCGTGACTAGGGACGACTACGGCATCTACACTGTGCTCTTCCCAACGCTGTCCAAGGGCATAGACCTCATGCTGATACTCAGGGCCCTGGGCTTACAGATGAAGGAGGCGCTCGACTACCCGGCCAGCAAGGACGTGAGGAACGACTTCCTGCTCAACTCTGAGTTAAGCAAGGCAAAGGACCTGACCCCTGCAGAGTCGATTGCCGAGCTGGGCCGCATGTCGGCACCGAACCAGGCCAAGTCGTACCAGGAGAAGAGGGCAGAGACCCAGCTAGACTCGTACATACTGCCTCACCTTGGCACCGGACTGGACGCCAGGAAGGAAAAGGCGATTTATCTGCTGCGCATGGCGGAGCGTGCATCGCTGGTCGCTTACAACAGGGCCAGACCGGACGACAAGGACCACTACGCTAACAAGAGGGTCAAGCTGGCAGGCGACCTGATGGAAGAGCTCTTCAACAACGCCTTCAAGTTCTTCATCAAGGACCTAAAGTACCACATAGAGCGCACCACCGCTAGGGGCAGGAAGCTGACTGTCAGGACGAACATAAACCCGGACACGCTGACTGAGAAGATCCTCTATGCAATGGGTACCGGCTCGTGGCCTGCAGGCCAGACCGGCGTATCGCAGGTGCTCGACAGGACCAACATGATGAGCTCTATAGCCCACCTGCGCAGGCTGAAGTCGCCGCTGGCGAAGAAGCATCCGCACTTCAAGGCGAGGGACGTGCACGGCACCCACGTTGGCAAGCTGTGCCCGAGCGAGACCCCTGAGGGCGTCGAGGTCGGCCTGACCAGGTACCTGGCCATAATGGCAAAGGTGACTGTCGGCGCGGACACGAACATGTTAGAGTCGAGGCTCAAGGAACTGAAGATGGTGAAGCAGTAGGTGGTCCCATGGTAGAGAACGAAAGCAGATGCAATGTCTTCCTTAGCGGCAAGTACATAGGCTACGTAGAGGACGGGGCCAAGTTCGCAGAAGAGATACGGCGCAACCGCAGGCTAGGCGCAGTTTCTGGCGAGATAAACGTGGCGTACAACAAGAAGCTTAACGAGGTCATGATAAACGCGGATCGCGGCAGGGTCAGGCGCCCATACATAGTGGTAGAGGAAGGCGTTAGCAAGTTCACGGACGACCTGAAGGAGCGGCTGGCCAGGCGCGAGATCGACTTCAACTACCTACTCAGGCGCGGCGTGGTCGAGTATCTCGATGCCGAGGAGGAGGAGAACATCGTTGCCGCGCTCAGGCCTGAGGACATCACCAGGGAGACTACACACCTCGAGATAGACCCCGCGGCGCTCTTCGGAGCAACATTCAACGTGAGCGTGTATCCGGAACACAATTCGGTGGGCAGGCACGCGATATCGGCCAACTTCATAAAGCAAAGCCAGGGCCTATACGCGACGAACTTCAACAGCAGGTACGATGCGAGGGCATTCCTGTTATACTATCCGCAGACACCGATAGTGGACAGCGTCGCATACAGGAAGCTCAGACTTGGGCAGCACGCCAGCGGCCAGAACTTCGTCGTAGCCGTGTCGACTTACTATGGTTACAACATGAAGGACGCGCTGGTTATAAACAAGGCGGCGGTGGACCGCGGCCTCGGCAGGAGCGTCTTTTACAGGGTCTACACCGACGAAGAGCGCAGATACCCGGGCGGCCAGCAGGACCGCTTCAGGATACCTGCACCGACGACCGAAGGCTACCTCGGCGAACACGCTTATTCAAAACTTAGCGACGACGGCGTCATAGAGGCTGAGACGCCAGTGATTGAGAATGACGTTCTGATAGGCAAGACATCGCCCCCTAGGTTCCTGGAGGAGCAGACGAGCTTCGGCGTCGTAGAGGAGCGCAACAGGGACAGCTCTACCACGCTCAGAGCAGGCGAGGAGGGCGTCGTAGACAGCGTGATGCTCACCGAGACGACCGGGGCGACCAAGTTGGTCAAGGCCAGGGTCAGGAGCATAAAGGTACCAGAGGTCGGCGACAAGTTCGCCAGCAGGCACGGACAGAAGGGTGTGGTGGCACTCATAGTAAACCAGGAGGACATGCCGTTCACTAAGGACGGCATAGTGCCAGACCTGCTTCTCAACCCGCACAGCCTTCCTGGAAGAATGACATTCGGGCATATGATAGAGACCATAGCTGGCAAGGCTGGAGCGCTGAGCGGCCAGCACTTCGACGGTACGGCCTTCTCAGATACAGGCAAGAACCGCGTCGACGCTTATGGTTCCATACTGGAGCACTACGGCTTTGACAAGTTCGGCGACGAGGCGATGTACGACGGCAGGACCGGCAGGCAGTTCAACGCCAATATATTCACTGGGGTGGTCTACTTCAACAGGCTGTGGCACATGGTCAGCCTCAAGCTGCAGGTCAGGAGCAGGGGGCCTGTGCAGATACTCACGCACCAGCCAACTGAGGGCAAGCCGAGGCGCGGAGGCCTGAAGTTCGGCGAGATGGAACGCGACGCGCTTGTAGGTCACGGGGCAAGCCTATTGCTTAAGGATCGCATGCTGGAGCAGAGCGACAAGGCCGATATCTGGGTGTGCAAGAACTGCGGAGACATAGGTTACCTGGACCACCTGAAGAACGTCCCGGTGTGCATGAGCTGCGGCGGCAACAACCTGGAACGCGTGGAGATAAGCTACGCATTCAAGCTGCTGCTCGACGAGATAAAGTCGCTGCACATACTGCCCAAGATAAGGCTTAAGAGTGAGTGATGTTATGCAGGCCGAGAGTATAGACACGATAAAGTTCACGATCGTGAGCCCTGAGCTCGTCAAGAAGATGAGCGTCACGAAGCTCATGGTACCAGACACGTACAACGAGGACGGCTACCCGATAGACGGGGGTCTCGTGGACCAGAGGCTCGGCGTCATAGACCCAGGCCTCAAGTGCAAGACCTGCGGCGGCAGGGCCAAGACGTGCCCGGGCCACTTCGGTCACATCGAGTTCGTCAGGCCGGTAATACACCCGGAATTCGCCAAGACGGTATACCTGCTACTCCAGTCGACGTGCAACCAGTGCGGCAGGATACTGCTCAGCGAGGAACAGATCGGTGAGCTCAGGCCGGCGATAAAGACGTACGTGAGCGCAGAGGAGGAAGAGGATGCAGCGAGGAGCACGGAGCTAGCCCTGCAGGGCCTGTCTGACGCGGCCAAGGAGCTTCTTCTCAAGAGGCTCAAGGCAACGAAGGAGTGCCCGCACTGCGGCACACCTCACCCAAAGATAAAGCTGGAGAGGCCCACGTACTTCTACGCGGGCGAGAACCTCAGGATAAAGCCGGACGAGATAAGGGACTGGCTCTCGAAGATCAGCGGCAGCGACCTGACCCTTCTCGGCCTAGACGCAGCGCTCAGGCCGGAGTGGCTGATCCTGACTGCGCTGCTTGTCCCGCCAGTCAACGTGAGGCCATCTATAACGCTAGAATCCGGCGAGCGCAGCGAGGACGACCTGACCCACAAGCTCGTCGACATAATGCGCATAAACCAGAGGCTGGAGCAGGACATCGATGCAGGCGCGCCGCAGATCATAATAGACGACCTGTGGGAGCTCCTCCAGTACCAGGTCACGACCTACTTCAACAACGAGACCCCAGGTGTCCCGGTAGCTAGGCACAGGAGCACAAGGCCGCTCAAGACGCTGGCGCAGAGGCTGAAGGGCAAGGAGGGCAGGCTCAGGTACAACCTGAGCGGCAAGCGCGTCAACTTCTCTGCCAGGACCGTCATATCATCAGACGCCAGCCTTACGATAAACGAGGTTGGCATACCTAGGCGCATAGCAGAGAACCTAACAGTACCGTTCTACGTGACGCTGTGGAACATCGAGGCGGCCAAGGCGCTGCTGCTCAAGGCGGAGTACCCGATGGTAATCAACGCCATAACGAAGGAGGGGCTCAGGAAGCGCGTCGCCGAAGCCAACAGGCAGGAGCTGCTAGCAGCCATACAGCCAGGCTGGGTGCTCGAGAGGCAGCTCGTTGACGGCGACATAGTGCTTTTCAACAGGCAGCCGACGCTGCACAGGCTGTCAATGATGGCGCACACGGTGAAGGTGCTGCCCGGCAAGACGATGCGCCTGCACGTGTCGGTCGCATTCCCGTACAACGCCGACTTCGACGGCGATGAGATGAACCTGCACGTACCACAGTCGATAGAGGCGCAGGCAGAATCCAGATACCTGATGCAGCCAAAGGACCTTGTCCTGTCAGCAAGGGACGGCAGGGCGGTGATGTTCACTGAGGAAGACGAGATAGCAGGTGCATACTTCCTAACGAAGGACGATGCCACATTCTCCAAGGAGGAGGCATGCACCATGCTTGCCGGCATAGGCGTGTACGACCTACCAAGGGCCGTGAAGGGCGGCGTCTTCTCCGGCAAGTCCATATTCTCGATGATACTGCCAGACGACCTAGACTACGAGGAGGACTCGAAGGGCAACAAGGTCGTCATAAAGGGCGGCGAGCTCAAGGAGGGCTACATAGATGCAAAGCTCATAGGCATAGGCGGCACGCTCATACAGCGCATGTTCAGCAGCTATGGCAGCGACGTGACGATGCGGTTCCTGCTCAACGCGGCCAAGCTCTCTCTCAGGGCGCTGCTCATGCAGGGCGTGACGATAAGCATAAAGGACTACTACAACAGCGACTTCGTAAATGGCGAAAAGCTCAGGATAGTCAGCGAGGTGTCTGCCAGGGCATCGGAGCTTTACAGCAAGTACAAGAAGGCCGAGCTGGAGGCGCTGCCAGGTTATTCGAGGAAGGAGACGCTGGAGATGGAGACGCTCGCCACGCTTGACGAGGCTAGGGCCCTAGCCAGCAAGACCCTGGAGAAGGTGCTGGACAGGACGAACATCGCATACCTTATGGTACTGGTCAGGGCGAGGGGCTCTGTGCTCAACCTCGTCCAGACGAGCATGCTGCTGGGCCAGCAGGCTGTGCGCGGCAAGAGGCTGTCGCGCGGCTATTCCGGCAGGGTGCTGCCGTACTTCAGGAAGGGCGACAAGGCGCCGAACGCCAAGGGCTTCATAGCGTCGAGCTTCTTCGAGGGGCTGACGCCGATAGAGTTCTACATGCACGCGATGGGGGCTAGGGACTCCGGCATGACAAAGTCGCTGGTCACCGCGGTCAGCGGCTACCTGCAGAGGAGGCTGATAAACGCGCTGCAGGACCTGTACGTCGACAGGGACCTGAGCGTAAAGGATGCCAGCGGGGCCTTGATAGAGACGCTCTACGGCGGCGACGGCATAGACCCGATGATGGAGCAGGTAGTTAGGAGTGGTGCGTGATGCCGACAAAAAATGATAGGGGGGAGAAACTGAACGTATCGCCAGGCGAGGCCGTTGGTGTCGTTGCCGCGCAATCAATAGGCGAGCCCGGCACCCAGATGATACTCAGGTCGTTCCACGCGGCAGGCATATCTTCAATAATAACCACCAAGGGACTGCCCAGGATCATCGAGATAGTAGACGCGAGGAAGAAGCCGAAGTTCCCGATGATGCGCATAACCCTTGAAAAGGGATACGCCAAGGATTACGAGAAGGTCAGGAAGGTGTGGCGCAAGCTCGAGGAGGTGACCGTGTCGAAGCTGATAAAGGAGCGCGGGGGCTTCAGCGAGGACCTCGGCGCCAGAATTATGGTGCTGAACCTTGACAAGGAGAGGCTGCACACGTATGAGATAACGCCATCGCAGGTAGCTAGCAGGCTCAAGAAGGTGAGCGGCATCGAAATAGGCATGGACGGCATGGAGATAAGGATAAAGGTCAATGGCACCAAGGACATGAAGCTAACCAGGCAGACGTTCGTGCAGATACGCAAGGCTGTTGTGTCCGGGGTGCCGAACATAGAGAAGGCGCTGGTCCAAGAGGGCCAAGGAGGCGAGTTCTACATAACGACGGCTGGCAGCAACATGGCGGCGGTCATGGACATCGAGGGCGTGGACAAATGGCACATATACAGCAATGACATCTTCGAGGTGGCGCGCGTGTACGGCGTAGAGGCGGCGAGGAACCTCATAGCGCACGAGCTGTTCGAGACCATGAGCGAGGAGGGCTTCACGGTTAGCTTCAGGCATCCCGCGCTTGTCGCGGACGCGATGACGCACACCGGCCAGATCAGGAGCATAGGCAGGCACGGAGTAGCCGGCGAGAAGGAGTCGGTCTTCGCCAGGGCTGCATACGAGGAAACGGTCAAGCACTTCACCAATGCCGGCGTGTTCGGCGAGGTCGACAGGCTGAACGGCGTCGCTGAGAACATACTGATAGGCAAGCAGATAAGCGTAGGCACTGGCATGGTCAGGCTTGCCGTAAGGAAGGACGAGTTGAAGAAGATAAAGGCTGAGGAATAGTCTTTTAGCAGTTACTGAGAAACAATTCCGGTGTTGCGATGCAGGAAAGGCCGTTCGACTTACTCAACAAGGCCATAGGGCAGCAGGTGCTCGTCAGGCTCAAGAACAACGTCGGCATACGCGGCAGGCTCACGGCATTCGACGCCCACATGAACATAGTGCTCGAGGGCGCGGAGGAGCTGGACGGCGGCGAGCTGAAGGCCAAGCTCGGGACGATACTGCTCAGGGGCGGCAACATACTGTTCGTGTCGCCTGCATGATGCATGCACGGGCTCCTGGCGCAACGGTAGCGCGTCCGCATGGCATGCGGGAGGTTGCGGGTTCAAATCCCGCGGAGTCCAAAATTTTTCCGGACAAAAATTACGGCGGCAAATCCGCAAAGCGGGTCTGGGTGCGATTGCGGGGGGTCGCCGCAAGCTTCAAAAGCCTTAGCGTGCGGTTCCGGGACGGAATCCGCATACGAGGCATTAAAAGACCAGCTCGAAGCACAGCTCCCTTATCTGCCGAAGCACGACCTCGTTGAGCTTCGCACGATGATGGTCTCGCAGTTCAAGAAACGCTTCAAGAAGAGCCACATGCCGAAATACGGCTCGCTAAACAAGGGTTTCGACGAACGAGAGATTGCTGCTTTCTTCCGGGTCGTAGACAATCCCAAGTTCCATCTCCTTTTTTCATACCGGGCGCAGCTCGGCCTGCGCATAGGCGAGGTCGTCAGGACGAACATAAAGGACGTAAAGTTAGAGAGCAGGGAGCTGGTGGTCAGGACAGAGAAGGCCATGACTCTAGATGCCTTGCTTATTCCTGCTCCGCTCTTCAAGGAGACGCTCGATTACATAGAGACGGACAGCGGTTCCATAGGAGAAGGCGCAGGGCTTCCTTTTCTTCAAGGAAAAAGGCAAGAGCAGGACAGCAGAGCCGTATCTGGATCAGAACTACGTACGCAACGCTTTTAGGGAGTACGTCCGCAAGGCGAACCTCGACGAGGTCTACGACCAGAGCGACGAGTCCAGGCCCGGCCGCGTGCCAAGGAGGCTGCACAGGTTCACCACGCACAGCCTACGCCACTACGCAATAACGCGCTTCGCGGAGCAGGCCAACGGCAACGTCTTCCTGACGAGCAAGTTCGCCAGGCACATCAAACCGGATGTCACGATGACGTACATAAACACAAACAAGAAGCAGCTCTATGAGAACATAGACGGCGCCTTTTCCGTCAGCCGGGCCGTGTCCCTAAAGGCAAAGGTCATTCACTCGCCTTATAGCCTTCCGCTAATCTTTCTGGACAAAAGTTACTTGGTTCTTTCGCAACAATAATAGGTTGGCGACAGTTCCATGTTGGAGGAGGACGAACCTACCCTCCGCAGACTTGCAAAGGAATGCAGG
>JAKATK010000006.1 GCA_021827995.1 Microcaldota archaeon
ATGCTGTACCTTTTTGTCATCATAGTAGAAATCTTGTTAGCTATTGCAATATTCATGATTTTATACAAGCAACTCAATTTACTTCTATTCCGGCGTCTCAGTCAGTAATCTGAAATCCGAACACATATGCTTTATATATTATAACTTTAACATTGGTTATTGTGGTTAGGTGCTGTGCATGGCAAAACGCGACGCCGACCCTGCTATTTCTACGAATCCGAACACTCCCCTTGTCGTCGATAAATCACAATGGGGCCGCCGAGATTTGAACTCGGGTATCCAGCGCCCGAGGCTGGAAGTCTGCCAGGTTAGCGTACGGCCCCTTGCTGCATATTTCTGAAGTGAAGCATCTATAACCTTTTGTTGCTGCCAGTGTAGGCGCGCCACCATGAATGGCCGTGTGCGCCGCGGACAACGAAACTGCTTAAATCCTTGACACGGATATAACGCCGATGATTGGAGACCAACAAGAAGAGCTCGCCTTCGCTTACAGGTATCCGTTCTCGAAGGAGGCGAAAGCCCTGGTGGCCAGGATTGATACTGGAAAGCTGGACCTGAACCTGGTCGCCATGGGCAAATCAAGGCTAGAGGAGGCATTGTCCACAGGCAGGCTCGGGTACAAGGAAACGGGTTATGCGATAACCGCCTTCGTCGAGTCCTATGCCTACTCCCGCTTGCTAGTGAGCGCGATGCACAACCGCTCGCACATTGCCAGGTATGCAGAGGCTGAAGCGTACAGGTCGTGCAAGGCCCTCGATGCCGATACTGACGACAATCTGCTCAGGATCGCGACAGAACTAGGAACCCCGATTGAGCGTTATGGGAGGGAGTTTTCTATGGGCGTCTTCCAGTTCCTGTCACACCCTACCGGCGGCTCGCTCGCGCTGGTGAATCAGAGACTGGTCGGTGGCCGCGTGATCCTCGAGAGGCACCGCACCGCATGGACCCTCAAGGGCGCCATAGCTAGCGCGGTGATGGCAGGCCTGCCGATAGACGATGCTTACATACCAAGGGAGATATTCGAGTTCGCAAGGGATGTGCACGTGAAACAGCAGGCGCAGCCTGCGCGCGCTGCAGGGGGGCAGAACAGCGGCTGGATAGAGAAGCTACTGGACAACCCGATAGACGACGGCAGGCACAGGGTCGTGAACCTCATACTGGCACCGTACCTGACAAACATAAAGGGCATGGACGTAGAGGCTGCGACATCGATAATTCTGGCGTACATAGAGCGCTGCAAGACAGTCAACCCGATGACTAGGATAAACGAGCAGTACGTGTCTTACCAGTGCAGGTACGCCAAGGAGCACGGGCGCAAGCCGATGTCGCTTAGGAGAGCGATGGACGAGCTCGGCGGCGTCATAGATTTTAATACATTGCTCGAGAAGAAATAGCGATCGGATGCCAGAAGTCCATCTGCTATGCTACGTCTGCGGCAACATAGCAGAGCACACGTGCAGGATGTGTGGCAGGCCGGTCTGCAGCAAACACTTCATATCGAAGAGCGGCCTCTGCCATGCCTGCGCGCGCGGCAAGGGCATCGGACATATGCGCTAGGTGTATCCATGCTCAAGACGAAGATAATGATCACATATGGGCCCAGCGTATCGTCAGAGGAGGTGCTCAGCGGGGTGCTCAGATACACGGATATAGTAAGGTTCAACTTCTCGCACGGTGACGAGGCGCAGTGGCTCCGCGGCATGGGCTTGGTGAGGAAGGTAGCGGCGAAGCTCGGCAGGGAGGTCGCGTTGCTGGCTGACCTGCCAGGCCCTAAGATAAGGACAGCGAGCATGCAGGCGCCGCTGCAGGTGCGCAAGGGCGAGACTGTAGCGCTGGGATCGAAGCGCACGAAGCAAACTGGCATCAAGTCCGTTGTTGTCGACTACCCGCTGTACAGGGACGCTAGGACCGGCTGCACCATAGAGGTCGGCGACGGCGACCTGTCGCTTCGAGTAACCGCGGTCCATAGCGGCGTGGTCATCGCCAAAGCGATCGACGACGGGACAATAGGGGGCAAGAAGGGCGTAAATGTGTTAGGCGCCAGGATGAGCGCTTCGGCACCGACAAAGACCGACATGCACCTGACCGACTTCGCGGCGAGGAACGGCTTCGACTTCGTCGCGCTCTCGTTCGTAAAGTCGCGAAGGGACATAGACGCCCTGAGGAAGCGCACCGATGGCATGAGCATAGTGGCAAAGATAGAGACCGTGGAAGCTCTCGGCAACATACACGAGATAGCGGGCGTGGCGGACGCGATAATGGTGGCTAGGGGGGACCTGGCCATAGAGATAGGCATAGCTAAGATACCGGAAGCGCAGAAGGCCATAATAGAAGCCGCAATGGACCAGCAACGGCCTGTGATAGTCGCTACCCAGCTGCTGGCCAGCATGGTGGAGAATCCTGCGCCGACGAGGGCGGAGGCGAACGACATAGCCAACGCGGTCGAGAGCGGCTCGGATTGCTTAATGCTCAGCGACGAGACCGCCGTCGGCAGGTATCCGAGGCAGGCGGTGAGCTACCTGGCGGAGATCGCAGGCGCTGCCGAGGCCTCGCAGAAGAACCCTTCTAGGCTGAACGCGACGGCGAGCGCGATGGACTTCGGCATGTCATTCGCGGCGGCGGAGCTGGCGGAACGCTACGGCATCGACGGCATATTCGTGCCGACAGAAACCGGAGAGGCCGCGCGCACCATGGCAACGCTGCGGCCGGCTACCAGGCTGGTCGCGCTGGCGAGCTCGGACAGCATCAGGCGCTCGCTGAGCCTCTACTACGGGATGACAGCAGTGCGCATCGGCAAGCTCTCCACAATGGAAGCGCTTATGGCCGACATCAAGGTGATAGCGGCTAGGGCCCACATGCGAAGGTACCTGATCGTGGCATGGTCTAGGTCAAGACCGGAGATGGCGGACACGCTTAGGTACGTCGACATGTCAGCCGCGGGGTCGAAGCGCCCCGACATCTAGTCAGCTGAAAACACGCACGCTCTCTTCGCTTATGCGGAACGACATCGGCTTGCCCACCTCTATAGGGATGCCTGATCTAACTCCGCTTGCGCCATACATGTACTGCCTGACATCGCGCTGCATCCTGACCACGACCCTGGCCTTGGTTGAGAATACCCTGCGCACCATCGGCTTGACACGCCTGCCGTTGAGCCTGTCGACGATCCTGGTCGGCAGTATGTGGGCTACGCCGATGCCGCTTATCTTGCGTGGCTCGCGACCGTTCAGCACGTCGATGTAGGAGTAGTACCCGGTGGAGCCCATCGGCGTGGTGACTATGAAGCCATTCGATATGCAGCTGCTATCGAACCTCGAGCTACCGTCAACGATCGATATGGCGTACCTTACGGCCTGCTTGACAGCGCCGCGCTCGACGAAGAAGTCGCCGATCGACCTGTAGGTATCGCCATCGTAGCGCAGCTCCAGTATCGGCTCGTTTATTACGGCTGCAGAGCCCGAGCTTATGCGGCGCAGCATCGCTGGCAAGTCGCGCAGGCCTATGCAGGCAGTGAACCCGTGACGCATTGAGCTTCCGGCGCCACTCGCGGCGCCCTTCCTGACGAAGAGCAGCGGCGCGTCCCTGTGCTGGAGCGCGTTATCGAAGAAGGTGCCGTCACCGCCAACTATGACGGTGAAGTCATAGCCCTTGCTTGCCAGCTCTACTCCGCAGCGTTTCAACGCACTCGCTATGCTACTCCTGCTCGGCGCGCCGCCGTCGCCTATTATCAGGTTAGCTCTCATCCGCCGCAACGGCGCCACATTCGGATGATGCGCGCGATACTCGTATGCAGTTTTCATGACGACCACGTGTATTACTCCATTCGTACTTATCTATGTTACGCAGCGGCAGCGGTGGGTGCATATCCAACCTCTTAAGGCGATAGGTTTTACGCCCACTTTTTATAAAGCGGTGGCGCTGAGCCGCGGGCCATGATACGTATTTATTCTTTGCCCATAGAATAGATACTACTTTTTGGTGATGCTTTGCTGGTCAAGGTTGAGGACGCTAGGTACTGGAAGAACTGCGTCGACGCGATAGAGAGCCTCATAGACGAGGGCACGTTCAACGTATCGAAGGAGGGCATAGCGCTCAAGGCCATGGACCCGAGCGGCATAAGCATGGTCTCGTTCTTCATACCGAACAAGGCCTTCTCGAAGTTCGAGATCGAGAAGCCGGTAGGGCTGGGCTTGAACATAGACAACATGGGCAAGATCCTGTCGAGCGCGAGGAGCAACGAGCAGCTGGAGATGAAGGAGACCGACAGCAGGCTGCAGATAGAGTTCATGGGCACGAACAGCAGGCGGCGCTACAAGCTGCCGCTGATAGACGCGAGGAAGGATGCGGACAAGGAACCCAAGGTGCAGTTCGAGGCGGTCGTAGAGCTGAAGTGCGACGCGTTCAGGGAGATACTTAGGGACGCCAACCTACTGTCTTCGTACATCGGCTTCAGGGCCGACAAGAACTCGTTCGTGGTCGCGGCCAAGGGCGATGCAGGGGAGCTAGAGGAGGAGTACGCAGGCAACGCGGACATGATAAAGAGGGTGGAGATAACCAAGCCCTCCAGCGCGACGTTCAATCTCGACTACCTGCAGAGGATAATGCTGGCATGCCCGTCGAACTCGACCGTACAGCTCTCCCTGAAGACCGACGAGCCGCTGCGTCTAGATTACAAGATAGGGGAGGCCGCGTTCGCGTACTTCCTGGCGCCGTACATGGAGAGCTGAGCCTCACTGCAACACGGTGTTGTGGTTGGAGCAGCAACTGGTCAGGGTGCTCGCCGGCGTAGTCCTCATATTCATCGGAGCGCTAGCTGTGTCGCTGCTCCACGTCGTGGCGCCATCGCTCACTCCAGACACCGTCATCGCCATAGAGCTGGCGATAACCGCTGCAGTCGGCGTAGCCATCATAGCCATAACGGCGAACGCGCTGAGCATCTACGGCAAGGCGATAAACGCACAGGACGAGATGCACCCGATCATAAGCCTATTCCGCGTGGTGGCCTACTCGCTGCTCGCCATAGCCATGCTGTCCGTGCTGCAGATAAACATAACCGGTATACTGGCCGGAGCCGGCTTCCTCGGCATAGTCATAGGGCTAGCGGCGCAGAGCGTGCTCGGCAACATGCTGGCAGGGCTGCAGATGATGTCTTCCAAGCCGTTCGCGGCAGGGGAGAGGGTCACTATATTCGCGTGGCAGTACACGAAATCTATGCCGACGCACCTGCACGGCGCCATGGTACCTGGCGTTACTGCAGTGATAAAGAGGATAGGGCTCGTCTACACCGAGCTCCTGGAAGAGGGCGGTGCCGTAGCCTTCGTGCCGAACAGCGTGCTCAACCAGGCAATGGTGATAAACCACGTGAGGACCGGGAAGGCGCACGTAGACGCGACGATAACGCTCGGCACAGGCTACGCTTTCAAGGAATTCGAGAGGAGGTTCAACGCACTGGCGCGCACGCGCCTTAATGGCGTGGATGACGTCAGCATGGCCGTGTCATACGTAGACCTGGACAGGTACGGCGTGACCATCAGGTGCCTAGTCGAAGGCAACGATAGCGAGCGCGCCAGGAACCGATTGTTCGAGACCGCGCTCGAGGCCAAGAGGGCCATGGGCGGCCAGGGGCCGCACAAAGCGTTCAAACGACGAACTTAGTCTCGGCCCCCTGCGCCTGAAAGTTTACCTTCTTGTGGGTGCCGTCGCACATGGGCTTGTGCTCGGAGTGCCCGCACCTGCAGAATGCCCCTTTGACTGCGCCGTCTATCAGCAGCACGTTGGGACCGTCCTTTGTCGACCTTATTATTACCTCGGTCATTTTCTCACCAAGAGCGAAACAGGAGATACTGTACGGTATACCGTCATGCCATTAAAAGCCTTACTGGCGCGGTCTGCGCGGCCTGTAAAAGACGTGGCGCTCCCTGCCGCATCCAGAGCACCTGTAGGCCACGAAGCCCTTCGAGCTGACCAGCCTTACGCTGGCGTTGAGGCCTGGCACCATGAGGGAACCGCAGCCCCTGCACAGCCTGTCGCGCATCCTTCCGGGCATGCCCACTCTGTAGTGCGCGGCTATCTCCCTTAGTAGACGCACGTATCTCATCGACAGTGCCGGATCCGACGCCGCAACCGCCTCGGCTTGGCTGAAAAGGGATTCCACCCTCTCGATGGCTATCTGCGCCGTGAGCCCCTTCCTGTCGCGCGCCATGGAACTGCCTAGTATACACCGATGCGCTTGAGAAGCTCCTGAATGGCTTGCGACAGCTGCCCGCTGTCCCTCACCGTCATGAGGTTGTCGGACACCTCGAAGGCGTTTGCGGATGGCACGCCGTTGAAGAGCAGCATGAGCCTTCTCGTGTCCTCGTCAGGAGCCTCGGCGAAGCGCTTGCCGTTTACGACATTGGCCCTCGCAGCTATCTTCATCGTGTTGCCTATTGCGCAGATAAGCTTGCGCGCCTGGCTGAACCTGGCGACAAGGTCAAGCATCGGCCTGTACTCGTAGAGCCTCTGGGCCTCGACTCCATCGCCGTCTATCAGCACAAGGGCGTCGAACTCGGCTGGCCTGGCCTGCGCGGCACCAAGGTCGTGCCTGAGCGACTCGCCGTGGCTCCCCCTGCACATGCCGGTACCGAAGCTCGCGAAACTGTAGGGGACGCGCCATTTGTCAAGGAAGAGCCTGGTCGTGTTGACCGATTCGTCACGGAACTCCTCGTTCGGCAGGACTATCAGTATTGCCATGCAACCACGAGCCATATGCTATAGTCGCTTTATAGCTCGTAGTCATAGATATAAAATAGTTGGTTGGAAAATAAATCCTCGTGTTTTCATGAGCCTGTTTAACCTGTTCGGGAAGAGGGACGTGAGCACGGAGCTCACAGGGTCTGCGCCGTTCCGCATGAGCACCGAGTGGGTGCCCTACAAGCTGTACGCCAACAGGGCGAACTCGACCTCGCTGATGATAAAGCTGAAGAACATGACTGGCGAGGTTCTGCTCACATCTGTGGTAGTAGAGGTCCCCAAGCAGCTGGGCCTGGACGAGCTGGGCGTGGCGAAGCAGAGGGAACTGCGCATCGGAAAGATGGGACCTGGTGAGGAGAAGGACCTCAGGTGCAACGTTTTCAGCGGCCTGAATGCGGACGCCGGCGAGTACACTGTCATGGTCACCGCGATAGCGCACTACCTGGACTACGGCCACGTGATAAACGCGGTGAGGAAGAGGACCACGGTCCAAGTGGTCTAGCCCAGCTTGCCGGGGATCTGCCCGGTCGGCATCTGCGGGTGCGGGACCGCGAGCTCGGCATAAACCCCGGCCACCATCTCCGCCACGCGAGAGCCCTTCTCGGTTAGCCTTATGACCTTCTCCTTGCCATGACGCTCCTTCGTGACAATGCCTATGGCCTCGCAGGCCGAAACGAAATTCAGGGTATGCACGTATGTCGAGCCGGTCTCCTTAGCCAGGCTGGAGGTGCACCACTGCCTCCTGACGTCCCTCAGGGCGAGCATCATCCTCGCGTGTTTGTACTTCAGGAGAATGTTCTCCATCTCATCCGACCCATGTAGTATGCTGCGCTAGGGTTAAAAACGTTTAGTGCACGACATGCTGCGATAACGCGCTGGTCAGCTCCTCTGGCCGGTCGCCGATGCATAGGCCCTAGCCCAGGAACAGAAGTCGCATGATGGCGACGGTTCAGGCAGGCCACCGGCCAGCAAGGCTATGGCCCTGGCGAACAGCTCCTCTGCGGCCTTTATGTCAGTCTCTACCTTGGCGACCTCGGTCCTGAACAGGATGCGTTCGCCGGCGGCGATATCTATTGGGTAGAGGAACAGGAGGTAGCCGTAGTCGCTCGTCGCGTAGCCGTTGCGCCGCAGCAGCATGTTGTATATGCTGAGCTGGTCCCTGTAGAAGCCGGCTGTGTCCTCCTTCGTAGGGTAACCCCTTGTCTTGAAGTCGAGAACAATGAGCTCGCCGTCCTTTTCTAGTATGTCGTCGACTGCACCCATGAGCGTTACACCGCTCTTGACGTCGGTGGTGCGCAGGCCGGCGCGGTTGGAGCGCCAGATGCTTATAAGCCTGCCGTCGCCGAAGAGCCTGGCGTCGATGCCGTGCGCGCTCAGCTCCTCCGGCAGCTCGCCGCGCGACCTGTAAGCGTCGAAGCGCGCCTTCATTATCCTGTCGATGCCGCCGGGCAGAGACGGGAATGGGCTGGACGGCCTGTCTACGTGCTTGACGAGGCGCAGCCAGAAGCAGCGCGGACACTCCGTCATGAGGCCCAGGGTGCTAGCCGATAGCATGTATGCCACACGATGCACTCATTGCTTGAGCAATGCTGGTATGTCCTGCGGGTAATCTGCGACCGCTACACCGGCTGCAGTGAGAGCCCTGATCTTGGATTCCGCAGTGCCACGGCCGCGCATTATTATGGCGCCGGCGTGGCCCATGCGCTTCCCTGGTGGCGCGCTCCTGCCGGCTATGTAAGAAACGACCTTCTTGTCGAAGCCCTTCGAGATGTACTCCGCGGCCTCCTCCTCGGCCGTGCCGCCTATCTCGCCGACTAGGACTATGCTCTTCGTCGACTTGTCTGGGCCCAGCAGCTTGAGCATGTCGAGGAAGCTTAGGCCGACCACGGCGTCACCGCCAAGGCCTATCACGGTGCTCTCGCCCATGCCCGCATCGGTTATCGCCCTGACGATCTCGTATGTGAGGGTTCCGCTCCTCGACACGACGGCCACGTCGCCCTTCCTGAAGATGTGGTTCGGCATTATGCCTATCTTAGATTCGAACGGCACGGATATGCCCGGGCCGTTGGGCCCTACGAGCACGATGCCCTTCCTCTTGGCGTTCGCGTACAGGTCGAGCTCGTCGTGCTTCGGCACGTGCTCGGTCAGCACGTACACAAGGCCTATGCCGCTGTCTATCGCCTCGAAGAATGCGTCCCTCACGTATGGCGCGGGCACGCTTATCATGCTGGCGCTAGGCCCCAGCGACATGGCATCCGCGACCGTGTCGAATACCGGGACGCCGTTGACCTTAGTGCCGCCCTTCCCTGGCGTCACGCCGCCAAGGACCCTGGCACCGAACTTTATCATCTCTGCGCTGTGGAATGCCCCCTGGTGCCCGGTTATGCCCTGCACTATTATGCCTGTCTTGGCGTCTATCAATACCATGGAATCAACCCATAAGCTCGGCCACCTTCTTGACCGCGTCGGTCATGTTCGAGAAGGCGCTGATGCCGGAACTGCTGAGCAGGGCGCGGCCCTCCTCCTCATGCACACCGGATAGCCTCACGACCATAGGCATGTCTATGCCGAACTCGCTCTTCGCTGCTATTATTCCCTGGGCAACAGTGTCGCACTTCGTCACGCCGCCGAATATGTTGACCAGTATCGCCTTCGGCTCGGCGGCGAGCACTAGCGGGAACGCGTTCTTGACAGTCTCGACGCTGTCTGTGCCGCCCAGGTCGAGGAAGTTCCTCGGCTTGAGGCTGTGGAGCAGCAGCGAATCGAGCGTGGCCATCGTGAGGCCGGCGCCGTTGGCTATGACGCCTATGTTGCCGTCGAGCTCCACGAACGAGTAGCCCTTCATGCGCGCCTCGTTCTCGAGCGCGGTCATGTCCTCGTACGATCCGGTTATGTCCTGGTGCCTGAAGAGAGAGTCCTGGTCTATAACAACTTTCGCGTCTGCAGCAACGAGCTTGGAATCCGCTGTTATAACCAGCGGGTTTATCTCGACCAGCTCCGCGTCGTACTGGTCGAACAGCCTGTACAGGTTGGACAGGAGCGCGGAGAACTGCTTCGACAGCGCGGCGTCGAGGTCCAGCTTAGGCGCCAGCTCGTTAGCTAGGTATGGGCTGAACCCTATGAGCGTGTCCACCGGCCTTGCGACAAGGTCGGATTCCGGCACGCTCTCTATGTCCATGCCGCCGCTCTTGCTGGCCATTATGACCGGGCGCTTGCGCGACGTGTCTATAGCTATCGAGAGGTAGAGTTCCCTGCTTATCTTGAGTTTTTGCTCCACTAGCAGGCGCTTGACGCGCGAGCCCTTGAGCGATGCCGATAGAAGGTCGCGCGCTGCCGCCTTGGCTGCTGCGAGATCGTCGGCGAACCTTATGCCGCCGGCCTTGCCCCTGCCGCCGAACAGCACCTGCGACTTGACGACAACTGGCCATCCTATCTTGACTGAGTCAAGCTCGCTCTCCTGCGATACTACGACGCCTTCGGGCACTGGTATGCCGAACTTCCTGAAAAGCTCCTTGCCTTGAAACTCATATAGGTTCATGCCAACACGCTAACGCACACGCGCGTCGCTGGGGGCGCGCTGTAGAAACTCAGGACCGGCAAGTCTCTTCTGCAGTTAAAATTAATATTTCTTTGCGCCGCGGCCCGTGTGCCATTACTTCCGCTCCCTGTAGAGCTTGCGCTCTATCGCCAGAAGCAGGTCCAGTATCAGCGCGGCTATGATGAACAGGACACCGCCGATGAGAAGGAGCAATGACAGGAGGGCCCTGCCTGGATCTGACAGCGTTCCGCTCTGCGCATAACCGGCTAACACGAACGCGCCCTGGACCAGACCGATTAAGAACAGGACCAGGCCTATGGCTCCGAAGATGAGCAGGGGGTTGTAGTCCCTCGCATTGCGCACTGCGTTGTACGCGATCATGAAGCCGTGTATAGGCTTTATCTTTATCTTTGGTTTCGAGCCCTGGCGCTCGCCGTAGCTCACCGGTATGTCCTTCATCGTACGGCCGGACCTCGACAGCTCTATCTCGAAGAATATGGTGCCTGCACCGTAGCGGTAAAGTTCGGAGTTCCTTATCGAGTCGAACGCGCCGGCCTTCATGGCGAAGACCCCGCTCAGCACGTCATGCATCTTCTTATGGTACAGGAGGTTGAAGAGGCTCGTCAGGAAACGGTTGCCGAGCCTTATGTGGACCGGCATAGTAGCGGCGCTCTTGGACCTGTCGCCGCTGACGAAGTCGATCCCGCCATGCTCCAGCTCGGCGATGACGCGGGCGAGGTCTTTTACGGTGTAAGTGCCGTCGGCGTCTATGGTCGCTAGCATCTTGCCTGACGCGGCCCTGAAGCCATCCATGAGCGCGTTGCCGTAGCCCACGGACTCCTGCACCATGACGCGCTCGCCAGTAGCCTCGAGTTCCTTGCGCATCGCGGACTCGCTCTTGTCCACTATTATTATCTCTGCCTTGCTGCCGAAGTGCCTGCGCAACTCCCTTATCAGCGATGGCGCATGCTCCTCATTTTTAGTCGGCACTATGATACTGAGATCGACCATCGCACCATCCGGGTGACGCAAACCGCGCAGTAGTGCGGCTCGAGTATCTACTTGTTATACAAACCCTTAAATATGGGATGCGTAGAATCCTAGCATGGTGTGTGGATGGAAAAGACGATACGCGCTGATGTCAACAAGACTGGCGCTGCGACCACTGATATAGTCGGCATCTACAAGGAGATAGAGTCGCTCATAGACAAGACTGTCGACGAGCTGGCGCCGCTGCAGACTGGCGAGTACGGCAGGCGCGAAGTTTCCGCGAGCCTCGCGATATTCCAGGATTATGTCAACGAACTTAAGGGTGTGCTCTCCAAGCCGGAGGCACAGAAGGCCATGTCTGATTTCGAGGCTAAGGTGAACCCGAAGATACAGGCCATAGTAAACGCACTGGCTAGCGAGAAGGGTGAGGAGGAGCAGATAACCGCTGACGACTTTGCGAAGGCCGTGCAGGCCAGCAAGGACCTCACCGATGACGAGAAGTACGTCCTGTCTGTGAACATGAAGCACGGGGAGCTCATGGGCATGGCTGAGCTGCTGCAGCAGATTGCGCAGGGCTACGAGGAAGCAGACAGGATAAAGGATAGGATAAAGAAGTAAGCGCTTTGGTACTTCAGCTTTTCCTTTCTTTTTGATTTTGCCGCAGCGTCAGCCATCGTGCAGACAAACCCGGTGGCTGACGTTCGCCTCAGTGCGTCAGGAGGTTCAGCGCCTCTTCCTTCGTGGCGGGGTTGGACCTGAACGAACCGCGTATTGCGCTCGATATCGTCTCGGTGCCGTGCGCCTTGGCGCCGCGCATCTCCATGCATAGGTGGCGCGCCCGCACAAGAACAAGGACGCCCTTCGCCTTGAGCCTTTCCTGTATGAAGTCGGCAAGGTCCTTCGTGAGCTCCTCCTGCACCTGCGGCCTCTCTGAGAAGTGCTTGACCATGCGCGGCAGCTTGGACAGGCCGACTATGTAGTCGCCGGGTATGTACACTATAGACACGCTGCCCATCATTGGGAGCAGGTGGTGCGCGCACATGGAGTAGAATGGTATGCCCTTGGTGCACAGCATGTCCTCGTAGCCAGGGTTCTTGAAGAGCGTTATCTTTGATATCTCCTTGGTGTCGTGCATGCCGGCGAAGATCTCGTTTGCGTACATCCTCGCGACCCTCTTTGGCGTGTTCTTGTACATCTCGGAGCCCTTGTCGACCTCAAGCGCATCGAGTATATCGCGCACAGCGCCCTCTATGCGGCTCCTCCTCCGTTCGTCGTCCATCGCAACACCAGTATCTGCTTGTGGGCTTTGATTTAAATCCTTTGCATGGGAAATTTCAGTATGGAACTACGTGGCAAGACCGCGCTCATCACCGGTGGGGCCAGGCGCATAGGCAGCGAGGTGGCGCTCGGCTTGGCCAGGGAGGGCGCAGACATAGTCGTGCAGTACAGGTCTTCATCCGCGGACGCTGCAGCGCTCAGGGATTCGATTGCCGGCCTTGGAGTAAGGTGCTATTTGGTCAGGGCAGACCTCGGCAAGCCAGGCGGGTGCGCAGCGCTAATACGCGGCGCGGTCGCGAAGGCGGGTCGCATAGACGCGCTCGTGAACAATGCCTCGGTGTTCAGGCCGATGGGCTTCGGCGAGGCCGACTTCGAGTCTGTCGCGGCCAACGTCAGGGTCAACGCATGGGCGCCCTTCGAGCTCGGCAGGCTCTTTGCGGATAGGTTCAAGACCGGCAGGATAATAAACATGCTCGACACGAAGGTATCGGGCTACAACTTCGGCAGCTTCCCCTATTACCTGAGCAAGAAGATGCTCGAGACGCTGACGATGTCGATGGCGCTCAAGCTCGCGCCCGGCATTACGGTCAATGCAGTCGCCCCTGGACTCATACTGCCGCCTGAGGGCAGGAGCGACGCTTACATAGAGACGCTGAAGAACGGCGTCCCACTTAGACGGCGCGGCTACCCGAAGGACGTTGCCGATGCGATAGTGTTCCTGCTCAGGAGCGACTTCATAACCGGTCAGGTGGTGTACGTCGACGGCGGCGAGCACCTGAACCCAATGGTAACGGGGCTTTGAAATGTTCAGGATAACGATACGCAACCTGAGGCTGCGCTGCATAATCGGCATAAAGCCTGATGAGCGCCGCGAGAAGCAGGACGTTGTAGTGAGCATCTGCCTCTGGGCCGATCTCGCGAAGGCGGGCATGTCGGACAGCATAGACGACACGGTCAACTACCGGAGCGTAAGCAAGAGGGTAATAGCAGCGGTCGAAGGCTCGAGCTTCAACCTCCTGGAAGCTCTGGCGAGCAGCGTGGCAGACGTGTGCCTGGATGACGGGCGCGTCAGCAAGGTCATGGTGCGCGTGGACAAGCCCGGCGCGCTCAGATTCGCCGACAGCGTCGGCATCGAACTAGTTAGGGAGCGCGGGAAATGACTTTGGTATTCATAGCTATGGGTTCTGACGTGGACCCGTCACGCAATCTGCCCGTAGCTGCGGGCCTTCTCGCAAAGCGCATGCGAGTAACGAAGGTTTCGAACGTCTATAGCACTAGGCCGATAGGCATGGGCGGCGCGCGGTTCTACAACTGCGTGATCGAGGCCGATTCGAAGTCAAGTCCACGCGAGATAAAGTTCGGCGTTCTAAAAGATATCGAGGCCAATATGGGGCGCGCCAGGGGCAAGAAAAGGTACGAGCCGAGATCGATCGACCTGGACCTTATCATGTACGGCGACATCGTAGCTGACGAGCCTGACCTTGTGCTGCCCGACCCGGACATATGCACCAGGCCATTCCTGGCGCGGTGCCTCTACGAACTGGGACCTGCACTGGTTCTGCCTGGATTTAACATAAAGGTAAGCACGCTGACAGCATCGATGGGCACTGCGGGAATGCGCAGGCTGCCCGCGATGACAGTACGTATAAGGGGGGCGCTTGTTTAGGTACGAACGCCGGCTAGCCCGGCGCGGTAGGACCGGTCACCACCCTCGGAACGAAGCTCGGCACTATGAATATCGCGAACAGCAGGTCTGTCAGCACTATGAGCGTTATCGCTACGTAGAGCCAGTTGCCGTGGTCGAAGAAGAAGAGGACCGACATCGCCACCCTTATCACCGGGGTTATTATCAGCACGCCGAGACCGACGAATATGAAGCCGAGGGCCTGCGCTCCTGCGAGATCAGCTACCGCGGTCGCGGGGTTGAAGCTGGCAGAGTTGACCGGCGAGTTGCTGCTGGCGATCTCGGTTATCGGAATGCCGCCGCTGCCGCCGTTCATGAACAGCAGGACGGAGCCGATGGCTATTAGCACTATGCTTATTACGACACCTATACGCAGTTGGGTAGCTATGATGCTCTCCATGCTGCTCTCTGCAGTCATGTCGATGTGCGCCTTGAGCGCAAGGCGCCGCTCAAACCTCTCTTCCTGCGACTGGTTCATCACGCTACACCTATGCCCCTGAGGATCATCTCGATGGCGACTATGCCTAAGACCACAAGGAATAGCACGCGCACGCTCTCGCCCTTCATGCCGACCAGCATCCTCGAACCCACGAACGAGCCTATCAGAACACCGATGGCGGTGGACGCCGCGATGAACGGCTGTATGTAGCCTAGGGCCCAGTATATGGCGCTGCCTGTCGCTGCCGTCACGCCTATCATGAAGTTGCTAGTTGTAGTGGTCACCTTTATCGGCAGCTTCATCGCCCAGTCCATGCCCAGCACCTTGAGAACGCCGGAGCCTATTCCGAGCAGGCCGGATATTATGCCTGCGAACAGCATTATGGTCTCGCCGAGCCACCACCTCACTCCGAAATAGACGACATGCTTGTCAGAGCCCTGTATGCTCTGGTCCTCGTACTTGCCGTAGAGCTGGAACGTCCTTGTCGTCTTGTCTGGCCTGGCAGCTACGCTCGGGTGCCGCTCTATGGATAGCTTCCTCAGGCTTGGCACGATGGTGAATATGAGGACGATGCCGAAGATTATGAATATGAGGTTCGTGAGGTGGTTCATGAACAGCCATGCGGATAGGAGCGCGCCGACTATGGCTCCCGCTGTGGTTGCTATCTCCAGGGACATGCCTATCCTTATGTTGGTGATCCTGTCCTTCACGTAGGCGCTGGCGGCGCTGCTCGAAGTAGCTATGGTAGATACGAGGCTGGCGCCGGTGGCGTATATTATCGGCACGCCGAAGAACAGGGTCAGAACCGGCACGATGACTACGCCGCCGCCAAGGCCTACGAGGGCGCCGAGGACCCCGGCCCCTATGCCGGCCAACAGCATGGCTATGAAAGTCAGTATTATGCTCAATGACTCGCCTGCAATCCTCGCGCCAAACGCGCAGCCGTCAGCTTAGCGTTGTGGCTAGCCCCTGATAAGCCTTGCTATGACCGGCTTAACTGGCTGCGCTGGCTTCGGCTTCACGACCGGCTGGCTATCGTAAGTGTAATCGTAGCCAGACACTGCCATGTACCTTATGAAGTTGTGGTTCTTGTCGCGCTCGCCGGCTATCAGGAACGGCATGGAGTTGGTCGGGTCTATGACGAATGTCCTGCCGTCTATCTGGACCTCGACCCAGGCATGCAGGGCGTTGCTGTTGCTGCTCATGGCCGTGCCGCCCACGAACAGTGGCACGGCGTTGAGCTTGCCGGCGGACAGCTCACGCTCCAGAACCAGGCAGGTCACCAGGGCGTACTCGAAGCACACGCCGGTGCCGTTCTTGCCCGATAGGCTATGCTTCTTGAACTCTATGAAGTGCTGCAGCGGTATGTCCTCCACGTTGTCGCCGAACTTCTTCACTATCTTCTCGAAGCCGTTCAGGTCGTACGCTATGTGGTTGTGGACGTAGTTGGCTAGCAGTATCGCGCGCTCCAGCTTCTCCGCGGTCGCCTTGTCCCCAACGAAGCTCAGGAGCTGCTTCTTGGTGTTGGCTGAGAGCGCATTGGCGTCCGCGTACCTCTCGGCCTCGGCCGCGAACCTCGCCAGCGTCTTCTCGCTGGCCTGCGGTATGCGCACGCCGTAGCCGCCATTCGTGACACGCTTGCCGTAGCCGAACGGCATGCCGTTGTTGCTCGGGTCCGCCCTTATCTCTGAGTTGGCAGGTATCGTCCTGTCGAGTATCGCCAGCCTCGGCGGGGTCTGGTCGAAGACTATCGTGCTGTTGCTGCCTATCTCGGATTGCTCTATGTCGAGCATAGTGAGCCTGTCCAGCCTCGTGCTGGCCTCAGCTATGCTCCTGACGTTGCTGCCCACGTGCGATATGAATATTATTATCTTGCCCCTGCCGGCATCGAGGTACGCGCCGCTGTCGATCCTGGAGTGCTGTACGCTTATTATGCTGTTGCTGCCGTTTGCTATCAGCGTCACGTTGCTGCCTATCTGCGAGTCCTCTATGTAATTCTTCTCGTCGTTGCTGCCGCTCTTCTTCTGCCTGCCCATTGTTATTATCGTGGCGTTAGCCCCTATGCTGCAGTCCTTGAGCTCCATCTCGCCGTACACTATGGCGTTACTCGCCATGCTCACGTTGTCCAGCAGGACGCCAGCGCCTACCCAGCCGCCCCTCGAGCCATCGGGGTTTATGTGCCGCTTCAGCTCGACCTCACGCTCGCGGCCGCGTATCGACAGCTTGGCCTTGATCGGCGTATCGTCGTCCTCCAGGCTGCGCAGATAACTCACGAAGCTTTCAGTATCTTGGAACACAAGTGCCTTTGCCGGGACCGCTGCCTCCCTGAGCGCCTTTTCACTCTCCATTCTTACCCCTCTCTCCACCTTGCGTTATACTCTCGTGTCACATTTATAACCCTTTCCTGGGGCTGCTGGCTGCCGCCCTGCAGCCTCACGTCACGCCAGCTGGGCGCACGCAGGTCTATTGCCTTTTGCAGGAACGCCACAGGCCATTGTACCATTATGCGTAGCCTTATGCCGGTATGCGCACCGCATTGATTCGGTTGAACGCGGAAACCGATAATGCACGTCTTGTGCAAAGGCGGCTTTGCGCGCTGTGGCTGCGCGGAATTGACTCTGGATATCGAGTCCGTGGATGCCGTGCCGGTCACAGGACTATGCTGGACCGGTGAGCACCCTGCAGCCGTCCTTCTCTACAAGAAGCTCAGACTCGAACTGCGATACCAAGCCGTTGCCGAGCTCGACAAGAACTGGGTACGCCCTTATCGCGTCTGCAGCGAGCAGCTCCCTCACCGCGGCGTAGAGGCCGAACTTCGACTGGGCGCTGCCTGCGAGCCACCTGACCGCGAACGGGTCGTGCGGGTACTTGGCCTCTATCTCTGACAGGACCTTCCTGGCTGCAGGCGAGCGCACCGAGAACTCGCCGATGTAGTCGTATATCTCGTAGAAGTCACCGTCGGATACCATGCCGCGGCCGTCGGTAGCGAATGGCTCTATCGCTATTGTCATGCCATCGGTGATCTCTGTGTCGTCGCCGTTGTCGTAGTTCGGCACGAAAACGCTCGAGTGCAGCTCGTGCTCGCCCACGCCGTGGCCGCCCAGGTTCCTTATGGGCTTCAGGCCGCGCTTCTCTATCGCTTTGGCTATCGCTGCGCCTATGTCCCTGACCTTGACGCCTGCACGCACAGTGGCTATCGCATCGCTCAGCGCGGCCTGCGCGGCCTCTAGAAGCTTGCCGTTGTTGCCAGACAGGTCTATCGTGAGGGCGCAGTCGCCCAGGATGCCGTCCTTCTCTGCGCCGAAGTCGAGCTTCACCACGTCCTTGTCGCCGAAGAGCTTCTCGTCCCCGAGAGATGGCGTGTAGTGCGCGGCCTGCTCGTTTACCGATATGTTGAGCGGGAACGCTATGCCGAAGCCCTTCTGCTTCAGGAAACCCTCAGCATGCTCGGCCACGTCTATGAGCCTGACGCCCGGCTTCACCATAGCAGACGCGCTCTTCAGCGCCTCGTATGATACCCTACCGACCTCAGCGGCTACCGCTGCCTTGTCCGCTCCTGCGGCGGCCTCCTTCGCTGGCTCGTTTGCTTCGGCCATAAAAACACTGTTTAAAGCTTGCTCTGTTTGCCTCCCTTCCTCAGTTCCTCCTCGCTGAAATTTAACTCTTTCAGTATGCGCATGGTTGCGGGCAGCACCTGGTGGCTAATGTAGTAATCAGGGTCGTAGTCCTTGGCCATCTCCTCCAGCCTGGCCTTGTCAGATACGGACGACCCGCTCTTCGTTATCACGTAGCCGATGACGGCGTGCTCCAGCTCGTCGCGCCTCTTCGCCCCGGACTCCAGCGCCTTGCGCGCCGCGGCGAGTTCCGGCGACTTCGAGTCGTAGCTGTCGATGCTCTTCCTGAGCTGCGTGTTTATCACAAGTTCCTTCATCGGCACCTTGCCGGATCTGAGCTCCTCTATCACATGCCTGACCAGTTCGGCGGCCTTCTCAGCGCTGCCGTCCTTGAGTATGGCCTCGAGGACGCGCATCTGAGTATCCCTCGCTATCCTGGACCAGTCCCTCCTGACCAGCTCGAAACCCCTGACCTTTATCCTGCCTCGCTCGGATATGAGCGCGTACTTCTTCTTCGCGCCGACAGGTTCCTTGTCGGACTTCTTGCCGACGAAGACGCCCCTGGCGTAGAAGTCCTCGAGCTCTAGTTCCATCGACTCCGGCAGGCCGGAGTTGTACTCCCTCATGAAGGCCATCGCCTCGTCCTTGCTCTTGCCGCCTAGAAGCATGACCAATGAATCCGTGTCGCCGTAGATGACCCTGAAGCCCCTGCGCTCCGCCTCGTCTATTGTCTGCGTTATGTACTGCCTGCCGTAGGCGGTGACGCTCGAGGCGCACGCCCTAGAGTACCAGCGCGACCTCGCGTAGCCGAGGTAGCCGTAGAACGAGTTAGCCACTATCTTCAGCGCCTGCGACCTCGAGCCCAGGGTTAAACTGTCTGGGTGCTCCTTGAACTGCCTCTTGACCTCTATGCGCTGCTCTATCATGCTGCGCAGTATGGTTGGCGTTATGCTCCTCCTGTGCTTGTCGAACCTGATGCCGTCGGGCGACTCGTAGTAGTCCGTGCACGTCTCGCAAATCGATGATGGGTCTATGTTGTGCGACACTATTATCGAAGGGTACAGTCCCCTGAAGTCGAATATCGCCAGGTTTTCGTATATGCCTGGGAGTGGCGTCTTCACGTAGGCGCCGATTATCGGGTTCGCGAGCCTGGCCCTGATCTCCTGCTCCGTGGGCTTGTTCGGGACCAGCTCGCCGAAGTTGTGCGCGTAGCGCATGAGCATGAATTCGACGAGCTGGCCGGTGGTCGACACAGCCACGTCGCTGAGCGTGTCTCCGGTGATCCTGGACAGCTCCATCGTTATGGGCGCGAGCATGTCGAATACCTTGTGCAGGGCCTCGGAGTCGTTCATGTTGTACCTCGCGAGGATCTTCAGGTCGTCATCGCTGCCATCCCACAGCTTGTATATGTCGCGCTTCTCCACCGTGAGCTTCTTGTCGTCAGTGAGCGCCTCGTAGACGTTCTTTAGGGTGTAGCTGTTGAGTTTTAGTATGCGCTCTGCTGCGCCAACCACTGATATGAACTTGACGACCTGGTACATGTCGACGTGCGCCCTGCCGGCTATCTTGACACGGTCGACGAGGCCGTGCCTCTCGTACCTGGTGCCGCCATCGAACCTGCTGAGGTCAAGATCGTGCCTTAGCGCCTTGGCCCTGTCCAGCATGTACTTTATGTCGAAGTTAGCGGAGTTGTAGCCGGACACTATGTCTATGTCGAGCTCATCGAGCAGCGAGGAGAACCTCTCGAGCATCTCCACCTCGCTGCCCAGAGTTTCTACGAACGGCAGGTCTATGTGCTTGAACGTGAGGACGCCGCCACCTCGCTTGCCTCTGGCGTTGTACGAGTAGCTTATCATTATTATCGGGTCCTTCTCTGGCCTTGGAACCCCTAGGGGGTTGTATGTCTCGATGTCGAAGCAGAGCACATTAGGCTCTACGCGTGCACCAGGCTCGCGCGCCAAGCTCTCCGCCGCTAGCTTTCCGTTTTCCTCCCTGACACTGATACTGAAGCAGGTCAGCTGCTCGATGCCCTTGTCTATCACGTACCTCTTGGAGAACGGTATGTCGTCCTCGTATCGCTCCCCCAGGCTCGACGCTGCGGCGCTCAGTTTCGGTATCTCGAACGGCGCCGACGCCGTTACCTTGAAGGCGTCAGTCTCCTTGCCGAAGAGGCTCAGCTTTACCTTCTCGACTTTCTGCGGCCTTATCACCCCGGTGGGTTCCCGCACCACTATCTGCATGACGTCCTGCTCGTGCACCTCGCCTTTGGGCACAAGATAGAAGTACGGCTTGAACGAAGGGTCGAAAACCTCGTGCGACTTGCCGTCGCTGCCCATGACAGTGAGCCGTATCAATGCAGCAGGTCCTGCGACCAGATAGTCGATGTCTAGGACCGCGCCGGTTATCGTTTTTGTTGGACCAGCATATTTGCTCGCTGCGACAGCGCCAGACATCTTACCTTCTGGGTCGTTTGATTGCATGATAAGTTTCAGGCGAAGAAGTTTAATAATGCGCTCGGTAATCTGACTCGCTACCGGCACCGGTGCGGTGGCGCGATGGGTACATGCCAGGCTTCGTTTACAGCAAGGAGTATTACAGGATAGTCCGCACGTTACCGCGCTTGATAGGTACAATACTCGCAAAAGAGGATATGGAAGGCGCGACCACCAGGCTTCTAGAGGGTGGTTATAGCGATGTAGTCCTGCTCGCAGAACGTGGCGACAGGAGACGCGTAATAAAGATACCGATAGAGGAGGGCTCGGCGACGAACGAGGTCTACTGGTACAGCGTGGTGAACGCCTGCGGGCTCGCTGCACCGAGGCTGGTTGCGTACGACATCTCTAAGAGATCCGTTCCATACGTCTACGAGGTGCTGGAGCACGTGAACGGGAGGGTACCGTCATCAAGGGGCGAGCTATACGATGCCGGCCTCTTCGCTGGGAAACAGCTCAGGGCGCTGCACCGAATACGAACGACCGGCTTTGGCAGCATGACCATGCGTGGCTGGAACTGCAGGACGTGGCTGGACGTGCTAAAGAACCAGATAGTGCCGGAAGTAGAGGAGCATGCGCTGAGCGTGCTCTCGACCAGTGAAATGGAGATGGTTCACGAGCTGACAATCTACAACAAAGGCATAGACATCAAAAAACCGAGAATGCTGCACGGAGACCTTCACCAGGACAACATGCTCTTCATGAAGGGGGACAACGGCTTCGTCATGTTCGACCCGGGTTATGCCATATCCGGCGACCCGATGTTCGACCTGGCGTACGCCACGATAAGGAGGTCGGCTGGTTTTGACGAGGGTATCTCGGATGGCTACGGCGTAGAATCGCTCACCGACGCCGAATCGCACAGGTTCGCGCTGCTCAGGCTGTTCTGCTTGCTCAAGGAACTGTCTGAGTACATCAAGAACAAGGACAGCGCGTTCAAGATACGCAGGCTCAGCAACAGCCTCAGGCACGAGGCGAGCGCATTTGCATAGCGTAGTTACCTGGCATGCGTGTGCGTAGGATACCGGTACCGCTTGGCTTAGCTGATAAACCAGATTCTGCCAATAAATTCTGCGGGTCGCCCATACCGTTCGTGGCGTTCCTGGATTATCTCGCCTGATAGCTGGGTTGCCTTTTTGTTGCTGGCCGCGCTGACTGGAGCGTGCAATACCGTTAGGCCAGAGACGATGTGCGTACCGAAGCGCTGACGGCTAACCTGCATGCCCTAGCTGACAGCTCAAGCTTTAAAGGATTGCGCTCGATATAGAATTATGGGCATCAAGTACTGGGAGTTCGAAGACGCGCCGCTCAAGGAGAAGCTCAAGGACGCGAACGCGGGCACGATCGCGAGGATATTCTTCGACAGCGAGACAGAGGCCTACAGGTTCGCGGTCCTGCTCTATCAGGTCAAGAAGAACGGGCACATGACACTAAAGCAGGTGCCAGCGTCGATACCGATCTCGACGGCAAAGCGCTATCTCGACTACGCGGTGCAGATAGGGCTGCTCAAGCATGAGGACAGGGAGTACGAGCTCACCGACAGGTTCACGAAGCCGCTAAGGAACATAGCTACTTACATAAAGGAGTGGATGGATACGCAGAGGGATGAGGATCTGGCCATAGAGTTCCCTGGCGCGAGGACAGAGCGGCAGAACAAGCGTGGTGGGCGGCAGCATGCGGACGCGGCCGCTAGCGGCCCGAACGGCGATGAGGCTTTGGAGGAGAAGGCCCAGGACGCCGATTGACCGGCATGACAATGACTCTGGCGCATGCAGTGCTAAGTCGGATAGCTCGTATTTCGTCTTGATTGGTGTTTTATTGCCTGGAGGAGGTAAACCTGAGAATGGCTCGAACCGTTTCGTTGGCATGGTGCGTGGCGGAGCCGATTCTGGCGTGAGAGACAGGCACGGCAACACGGCGCTGATAGCTGCCGCAGCCGCAGACGATATCAAGGCTGTGAGGGCGCTAATACGCAGCGGCGCAGACGCTAACGCAGAGAACGCTAGGGGGGAGACCGCGCTCATGATGGCCGCGGCCAATGGCGACACGGAGCTCGTGGGGGCCCTGCTCGGCGCCGGCGCGCATGCTGGCACGAGGGACGCTTCTGGCGGCACCGCTCTCATGCGCGCTGCGAACGAGGGTGATGCGGAAGTGGTCGGAGCCCTGATAAAGGCCGGCGCCTACGTCAACGCCATCGACGATTTTGGCAGGTCGGCGCTCTCAATCGCTGTGATCGCGGGTAATTTCGAGGCCGCTGCAGCTCTGATTGTGGGCGGTGCCTCGCTCCCGGAAGGCTGGGCGCAGAGGCACGTCAATGACGTAACGCTGGTCAGGGGCGCGATAGAGTTCGAGAGCAACACCGACTTGAGGTCGGCGATGACGCGCGTCTTTGATGTATTCGTGGCCTCATGCGAGAGCCGCATGCCGGAATACAGCATCGAGGTTAAGGACTACGAGTTCCTAGATGCTGACAACAAGATTATGCTTGGTGTCTCGCTGTACTCGCCGATGGAGTACGCTGACGTTCGCAAGGTACCTTATGAGAAGATAAGCATGGCCATGACGCCAGAATGCGGCATAAGCTTCAGTTGCGAGGTCAGGATAACCCCTGGAGGGCACGCCGGAGCGTCAGAGATTTACCGTGTCCTCGGCAGGGTATCGAAGTCATCTGGTGGCCTCACGGTGTCAGCAAAGGTCGAACCGAAGCTCACGATCAAGTTCTATGACAGGCGGGCCGATGCTACAAGGCTGCTGTCGGCCGTGGCTGTAGGCGACACCAAACTCGTAGGGAAGCTATTGAGTGACGGCGCGGACGTGAACGCCAAGGACAAGAAGCGCAACAGCGCTCTGGTGTGGGCCGCGATGATGGCGCGCCTAGGCGTAGCAAAGCTGCTCCTAGCGAGGGGCGCTGATGCTAGGGACGCGTTGGCTACGCTCGCGAGGCTCAACTTCCCTGACGGCGTACGCTTCCTGACTGAACTGCCGAAAGGCAAGCGATGAGCTTTCGGACAGGTGCGTAGGAGGCCCAATAGCTTCGCCCTCCAAGCGGCTCTTCAAACCATTTCGTGGGACAAATAGTACGCGCATATCTGGTTCGATTCTGTGAAGTTACTCTGGTTGCCGGTGAACGGGCCCACCCAGGCATCGTACTGGTACCAGTACCTGCCGGCAGGCAGCTTTATGACCGGGTTGGTTATTTGCCCGTTTGAGCTTCCCAGCGCCAAAACTCTCAGAGAGAGAAAGGATAAGGTTAGGACATCGATTATGAATTACGGAATGAAGCTATATAAATAATAAGCCTCAGCGGGATTAGCGGTAGTACTCCTCCAAAAAGTCCAGCAAGGACTATCCGTTTCTTTGATAGGTGTATTAGTACTTGTTCTAAATTATCTGACGCAGCAATTCTACGGAGCAGAATAATCTTCCAGACTACTATAATCGGCATAATCAATAATATACCGTCTAGTATCAAAAATAATATAGAAATAAAAAGTGGCAGAGTCGTTGTTCCCTGCATCAGTTTATTAACTAATGAGGCCAACTCGCCGCTTGAACTTATAATGTAAATTGGTGCAGCTAAAAGCGAAAGTATTAACGCTGCTGAAAGTAAGGTTTTCACACGAACTAATACAATGTCCTCTTTTGATGCCACCATACTAAATCACCATTACAACGAATAAATATGCTGCAATTATGTCCATGCGGTTATGAACCTGTTGCGGCACTTGCACATCCAGTAATCGCGCCTACCACAAGCCCAGCCGGAACAGTGTACGGTAATACGATACCAAGGCAAGCAAAGTAAGTTCCGCCGCCACAATTAAATAGCCGATTGGAGACAATCTCCCGGTGGCAGGTGGGCAGCCTACCGAAAGGAGGAAGCTCCCCTCATGCAGAGCGCCAAGGGCCTAAACGCCTGATTCGGAACAGAAACGACACCAGGACGGCACATGAAGCGATGACGAGACGAGCGTGCCGCGATGGGTTAAACGCGCCGATGCACGCGCTGTGAGCATGCAAGGCTTTACGCCGCTCAGTCGAATGCTGCCTAAAACAGAAAGGGGGCTACGGCCTGCCACTACCTTTAACACAGTGCCCTATTTCCTTGAGGATGCCTGGTGTCAGCGTAGGCAGCCCAGTGGCCATTATCCTGTACTCGCCGCCGGTCTCGCAGAATACGCTCATCGAGGCGAAGAGCGGCACGAGCGCGTAGAACTGCAGCTCCGCGCCGGCCATGCCCAGGAAGCGGGCCGTCAGAGCGGCTATCGGGTCGACGTGCGACACCGCGACAATTATCTCGCGCCTGCCGCTCACGCTCTCGGCGAAGTCGGCCATCCTGTTTTCTATCGACTCCCAGCTCTCTACGCTCCTGGCCTGGGCACCGGTCATGTGGAACCTCCACTCGCCCAGATGCGCAGGCTTGCCTTCCATTATGCCCCATGCGCGCTCGCTGAGCCGCTTGTCCACAATCGGCTTCTTGCCTATGGCAGTGCCTATTATCTGCGCGGTCTGCTTCGCCCTGAGCACCGGGCTCGTGTACAGCCTCGACACCGATAGCTTCTTGCGCAGTTCATCGGCCACGCCCATGGCCTGTGTGCGGCCTACGTCGGTGAGCGGATACAGACTGGTCGAATCGCTGAGTATGCCATCGCGGTTAGTGACGCTCTGACCGTGCCTTATCAATATCAGCAGCGTCATCGTAGCACTATTGGGTGCGGTGCTTGGCAGTTTTCTTTACTGGTTGTTTACTCGCTGCCGTACGCTAGCTTTATGTCAGACGCCTCGACAGTCTTTCTCTTGGCGTGCTTGGACAGCCGGACCGCCTTCGAGGCGGCATCGAACGCAAGCTTGTTGAGGCGCTTCTGGAACTCGGTGCATGCCTCCTCACTGACCCTTGCCGCACCGGCCTCCTTGAGTATCTTCCTAACGACAGAATCAGATATGTACATGCAAACACGCGTAGTATAAGTGCTCAGGCATAAATACTTTTTCTTTGGACAGACTGTGGGCATAAGTCCACAATCGCCCTTTAATAATGATCATGTAGGCAAGATGCAGACATCAATCATCGCATGGCCACAGAGGAGCAGTTTCCTGGCCGCTGGGTCGCTGGCGCCTTCATGCAACGAGTCTCGCTATGGCGCGGCCATGAAGAGGAGAGAGGCGACCAAACCAATGATAAGCGAATAGGCGATTATGCGGAGTGCCGCGGCCCTATCGCGTCGCCTGCTGTCTGCGTCAGATATCCTAGACGCTGCACCTACGCCGCCGAAGTTGTACAGGCCGCGCAGACCGAAGTTGGCGCAGAAGCGCGCCCTGGACTGTATGAAACCGACGGCAGCGAGCGAGCTCGGCAACAGGAGCACGAGCCTTGGTACACCTGCGATGCGCAGCTCTACGAACGCCACAACGATTGCTGCAGACATGGCAACGCCGAGCCAGCCGGCCGTCCTGCGCAGGGCGCGCTCATCGTCGCCTATGTTGCAGACGCCCGGACTGTAGGCCTCGGTGCCGGCCATGGCATCAGCTACGTGCCGCTCTCGTAACCGGACACGTACCTGCGCTGCTCCTCGGTCATGCTGTCTATCTTTATGCCGACCGAAGCCAGCTTGAGCTTGGCTATGCGCTGGTCTATCTCCCTTGGGACGTCGTAGACCCTGCGCTCCAGCTTCCTGGCGTTCCTTGCCAGGTAGAGCAGAGACAACGCCTGATTGGCGAAGCTCATGTCCATGACTTCCGATGGGTGGCCCTCGGCAGCGCTCAGGTTCACCAGCCTGCCCTGCGCCAGGAGCAGAAGCCGCCTGCCGCTAGGCAGCACGTACTCGTCGAGCTGCTCCCTGACCGTGCGCTTGCTCTTGGCCATGCGCTCCAGCGCGGCTATGGCTATCTCGACGTTGAAGTGGCCGGAGTTAGCCATGATAGCGAGGTCCTTCATCTTCCTCATGTGCTGCTCGTTTATCACGTTTATGTCGCCAGTAGCAGTGACGAATATGTCCCCCACGCTCGCGGCCTGGTCCATGCTCATGACTTCGAAGCCGTCCATGTGCGCCTCAAGAGCCTTGACCGGGTCGACCTCGGTCACGATGACCTTGGCGCCCATCCCCTTGGCCCTGGACGCTATGCCGCGACCGACCCAGCCGTAGCCAGCGACCACGAAGTTCTTACCCGCTATCATGACGTTTGTAGACCTGAGTATGCCGTCGATCGTGCTCTGGCCAGTGCCATAACGGTTATCGAACATGTGCTTCGTGTCTGCCTCGTTGACCGCTATGATCGGATACTTGAGCCGACCGGCCCTCTCCAGAGCGCGCAGCCTCAGCACGCCGGTGGTCGTCTCCTCGGTGCCGCCGATGATACCATCATTTTTGGCCATGGCAGCGTTGGTCAGGTCGCCGCCATCGTCGATCGTGAGCATCGGCCTTGACGCGACAACGCTATCTATGTGTGCGTAGTAGTCCTTTACGTTCTCGCCCTTGAAGCCGAGCGCGCTGACGCCGCCGCGCCTCAGGTATGCGACCACGTCGTCCTGGGTGCTCAGCGGGTTCGAGGCACACAGGCGCACGTCAGCTCCGGCCTCCTTCAGTGACAGGGCGAGCACGGCGGTTTCTGTAGTCAGGTGCAGGCAGCCGCCGATCCTCACGCCGTCAAGCGGCTTCGCCTTTGAGAACTGCTCGGTTATGAGGCCCATCACGGGCATCCTGGTGGAGGCCCACTCCACCCTGCTGCGGCCAGATTCTGCCGCTCCAGATTTCGAGGCCATTGGATCACATTGTAAATAGCAGACTCGGCATTAGCAGCCGCTTCCGTGTATGCGCGGCTCAGGTCATCGGCGCGCTCTCGCCAGTGCTCAACAGGTAGTCCCTTGGCACCCTCCTGAGCTCTGCCAATGTGCCGTGCAGCGTATCTATGAACTGGTCTATATCCTTAGCTGTGTGCGCATTCGAGAGCACCAGGCGCTCGTAGTTGTCCGGGTGCGTGTATATGCCGCGGTCTAGCAGCAGTTGGCTGTGCAGCTTGTATAGCTCCCAGTCGGTCTGCAGCGTGTCCCTGTAGTTCGTTATCTTCTTGCGCCTCGTGAAGTAGTACTGCAGCATGCCAGGCGCGGACTGCACCACGACTGACAGTCTGGCCGCCTGCGCGGCCTCCTCTATGCCCTTGTGGAGCCGCTCGGTCAGCTTGGCGAGCCTGCTGTAGAGCTCCTTGCCGCCCCTTGACAGTATCTTCAAGTTCGCGAGAGAACCAGCCATCGATATGTTGTTCGCGAAGTACGTGCCGCCGAAGGATATGCGGCCTGGCGCTATCATGTCCATGTACTCGGCCTTGCCTGACACAGCCGATATTGGGACGCCGCCGCCGAGGGCCTTGGCCCAGCACGATAGGTCAGGTTCCACCCCGTAGAAGCCCTGCGCGCCGCCTGGCGCGACCCTGAAGCCGGTGAAGACCTCATCGAAGATCAGCAGCATGTCGTTCTCCGTAGCTATCTCGCGAAGGCGCTCCAGATAACCATCTGCAGGAGGTATGATTCCGGAATTGGCCATGATTGGTTCAAGTATTATGGCCGCGAGGTGGTTCCTGTACCTCTTCGCTATGCGCTCAACAGCGGGTATCGAGTTGTACGGCGCTACCATCGTGTACTTCATCACTTCCTCGGGTATGCCGGCCGAATTGGGCAGCGGCCTCGGATACTCCGCAAGGCCGGCCACCATGGGTGGTGCTTCCGTGCTGATCAATGCGTAATCGTGCTGGCCGTGGTAGTGGCCCTCGAACTTGAGTATCACATCCTTGCCGGTGACTGCCCTAGCTATCCTTATCGCGTTCATGGTCGCGTCAGAGCCGTTGGAGCAGAAGGCGACCCTGTCGGCGGTCGGGACCATCCTCTTGAACATCTTCGCCACCTCAAGCTCAAGCTCGGACGGCGCGCCGAACTGCGTCCCTGATTCTATTGCGTCCTGTATGGCCTTGATGATTTCAGGGTTGGCATGACCGTTTATCATGACTCCGTAGGCCATGTTGAAGTCTAGGTACTCATTGTCGTCTGCGTCCCATATGCGCGAACCGCTACCCCTAACTATGAACGGCGGGCATGGCTCGTAAGATGCCACCCTTATGAGCGAGCTGGCCCCGTTCGGTATGTGCCTCTTGGCCTCTGCGAACAGCTTCTCGGAGCGCTCCAGCTTGGCGCGGAGCCTGACCACTATTGGCGACTCTGGCGCTTCCTCTTCGGCCTGCGGTTCAGCGGTCTTCTGCTCCGCTTGCGCCTGCTTCTCAGCCACAGCCTCGGTGTGGTCCTGCGCTGCGGCTTGGGCTGGCTCGGCCCTAGCGTCATGGGTACCAGTATCGTTTGGCTGCGGCACCATAAAAAGAGCACCGAGCTTATTGTCCCGGCAGTTTATAAAAAGCTATCGCAGGCGGACCGGGCTTCCGGCCAATCGTAGGGAAGGCCGACTGCTAACGCCGCTTCCGAAGATCCATAAAAGCTCCGACAGAGCCCTTGCGCTGTAACTACAAACCGGTGTAAATGCACCGGTAAGGCAGCGTATTGGCTTAGACAGCGCTACGGCTTACCTGGCTCGAATCAGTTCGCGCAAGTAATCCGGTTGGCCTTAACGCCTGCCCTTCTTCCTGAACGATAGGTACGCGGCAACGACCACTGCAAGTATTATGACTACGGCCACTGCGGCGTATATAGGTGTGTTGGACTGCGTCGCTGGCGCCTGGGCTATCGTCGAAGTATATGCGGCTGATGTGGTTGGCACTGTCGTCTGCACGGTTGTCGTAGTAGTAAGTGTTGGCGTACTGAATACACCGACTATTGGGTCAGCAGGCATGCTGAAGCTGATCGTGCACGCAGACACATTTACACTGAACGGTTCTATCTCCTGCCAGGCGCCGTTGCGGTATATGTACGGTGCGATCCTACTAGATGGCGCAGCGCAGTTGTAGTGCAGGGTCACGTTCAGCATCGAGGCACCAGGCGCGCTTATGTTGAATGCCAACAGGACCGAATAGTTGCTCGGTGCGGGGGGCAGCGGTGTCACGTTCATTATCGACACGTTCACATGCTGCGGCGTAGATGAGTTCGATGTGACGGTTACGTTGACATCGCGTGCGGTGAAGTTTATCCTCTCGTTGTTTCCGGCTGAGACGTTGACCGTTACGCTATTGTTGTTAGTATTGATCACCGGCCTCTGCGTTATGGTCGTGGTCGGCACGGTCGTAGACGCGGTGGTCGTCTGTAACAGAGTGGTCGAGGTGGAGGTGGTTGTGGAAGTAGTGGAGGTCGTGGACTTCGGGCCTCCGCCGCCGGCACCGCCAGGCGCCATCACCACCACGCCGGACGATGCAGGTGAGGTCTGCGTTTCTGGCGTGTTAGCACTGTCAGTGACCTGCAACTCGAACGTGTAGGTGTTGCCTCCGGTCAGCGTGTTTGATGCTATGCAGGACTCGACGGCGTTGACCGATGCGCCTGTGCCAGAGCCTGTCGCGCATATGCCGTTGGCAGACGAATAGTTGCCGCCTATGCTGTAGAACCACTGCCAGGAGTACGGTGACGTGCCAGTAGATGGTGTTATGCCGTTGACAGTGAGAGCACGGTTCGATACGACGCTGGTTAGATTTGGTACTGGAGCAGAGGGCGCTGTCAGAACCGACGACACGACCACGTTGGAAGAGGCCGACGATGTCTGGGTTTCTGGAGTGCTGGCGCTGTCTGTGACCTTGAATTCGAATGCGTATGTGTTGCCGCCGGTCAGGGTGTTCGCAGAAACTGAGCACGATTCGGTAGCGGACGCTGATGCGCCTATGGCGTTGTTCGATGTCGGGCAGACCGCTATCGCGTTCGCGGCGGTGAAGGCGCCGCCGTTTATGCTGGTAAGGAACTGCCACGTGTACGTTGACGTGCCTGTCGACGGTATTATGCCGTTGACCGTGAGCGCCTGGTTCGCGTCCAGTTTGGTGGCGCTGACCGTCGGTGCTGAGGGAGCGGTCAGCGCACTGGCCACGACCACGTTGGAAGAGGCCGACGATGTCTGGGTTTCTGGCGTGTTAGCGCTATCGGTGACCTTGAATTCGAACGCGTAGGTGTCGCCGCCGGTAAGGGTGTTCGCCGAAACTGAGCACGATTCGGTAGCGGACGCTGATGCGCCTATGCCGTTGTTCGATGTCGGGCAGACCGCTATCGCGTTCGCGGCGGTGAAGGCGCCGCCGTTTATGCTGGTAAGGAACTGCCACGTGTACGTTGACGTGCCTGTCGACGGTATTATGCCGTTGACCGTGAGCGCCTGGTTCGCGTCCAGTTTGGTGGCGCTGACCGTCGGTGCTGAGGGAGCGGTCAGAGCACTGGACACGACAACATTTGCGGATGCTGCAGAGATGTTCGTATCGGGGGTGCTGGCGCTGTCGTTCGCCCTGAGCTTGAACGAGTAGGTGTCGCCGGCCGTGAGAGTGTTGGCTGGTATGTCGCAGGATTCGGCCGCGCCTGAAACGGCGCCCAAGAAGCTGTTACATGGAGTGGGAGCCAAAGAGAGGTATGCGCCGCCGTTGGTGCTAATGCGCCAGTCGCCGCCGTATGTTGGAGTGCCGGTCGAGGGCATGTGGTCGGTGAGCCCTAGCGCCTGGTTCACGTCGAGCTTTGTGGCGTTGACCGCGGGGGCTGCTGGTGCGAGGAGCGCGCTGTTCACTGTTATCGTGTTCGACACGGAATTGAACGTGTAGTATGTGGCCGCGCCCGCGTTGGCGGAGCCCTTGTCGGTCACTATCACGTTGAACGACGTGTCTGACGTGGACGCGATCACGTTGCTTATCAGCGTCGGGGTGCCTGCAGATACGCCGCTTATGCTGTTTGCTACTGCACCGTTGGTCGTTAGGTTGATCGTGAACGGGCCTATGCCGTTGGCAACTATGACGTTATACGTCACTGTCTGGCCCACGTCGTACGTGGTGCCCGTGCTGGCGAGGGAGAACTGCGTCACTGTCGGGTTTGCGTATATTACGACGTTGCCGGTATGGGCGGAATCTGCGATCTCTGGCGTTGTCGCATCGTCCGCGAGTTGGTCCACCATGTAGTAAGTGCCCGGATTGATGCCTGCAGTGGATAGCGGCGCGCTGATTTTGCCGCAATAGCCTTGCGTCGACCCTTGCCTTGAGTTGAGATTGCCGTAAACGAGGGCGTTGGAGACTGCATTGTAGACCAATGTTTGGAAGAAGTATGTGCCGCCGTACTGGGTGCCGCCGGTCACAGTGTTTGTGGTGCAGGTCATGTTGAATGCCTGGCCAACGTCGTAATTCGTCGCATATAGGGTGGCCGTAGGAGTGCCGGTGAGCTGCGGGTTGATTGTAAGAGTATTGCCGAGCGTTGTCACTGTATTGGCAGGCGAGCCAGTGTCCTGGGCGAATGCGTTGAACGACCATGTGCCGAATATCGTGTTGGAGCCGCTGCTCAGCGTCCTGGCCACGCCGTTGTACGTCAGCGTGAGCGTGTTGCTCGACACCGCATTTGCCACAAGGCTCAGGGAGCCGCTGCCCAGTATAGGCGAAGAGACCGTGTTGCCGGATATAACGTTGCCGCTCGACTGGCTGAAGAGCCAGTTGCCGGTGTAGGTACCGGTGCCGCCTGTTATTATTGTATTCGCGAACGAAATCTGGCCCACGTCGATTGTGCTGTTAGTGAGTGTGAACGGGTTCGGCGTTGCCGTGAGCGCGGCCGAGGCGCTCTGCGCGGATAAGAATATAATTACTAGAGAGATGAACGACAACAGGCCCACTGGGCTATTCCTAATCATGCAACCGAATGGTTTAATACAGCTAGGCTTAAATAGTTATCTGCGTGCGCGTGACATGCCGTGCCCTGTGCATGAAAATGCTGCCGGTTGATGCAGTGTTGATGGCAGCGGCGTGAACGAATAAAATTGTTGGCGCGAATTTTAACTTGATTATATGGCTGAAAAGGATCCGGTGTGCGGGATGGTTGTGGACTCTAACGGCAAGCTCAGCAGCAGCTTCGGCGGCAAGGTATACCGCTTCTGCTCGGCCGCTTGCAAGGCTGCCTTCGACAAGGAGCCTCGGCGCTATGCCAAGTGATGGCGCCTGACATGGTGGTCCGATGCTTCTGAACAGGAGCGACGCGGTATCCCTGGCCAAGGGGCTCGAGGGCAGATACAAGGACGCGAAGTACTACCTGAATTTCAAGACGCCGGTAGACCTGCTGGTGGCTGCAATACTATCCGCGCAGACCCACGACGAGGTGGTCAACGCGGTCACGCCTGCACTGTTCGCAAAGTACCGTGCCGCAGCAGACTACGCCAGGGCTGACCCGGAGGAGCTCATAGGTTACATAAGGCGCGTCAGCTTCGCGGGCACCAAGGCCAAGAACGTCATAAGCACGTGCAAGGCATTGGAGGAGAGGTACGGCGGCAAGGTACCAAAGACGATGGAGGAGCTGGTGGAGCTGCCTGGTATAGGGCGCAAGACCGCTAACACTATACTGATAAACGCCTACGGCATCGTGGTCGGCATACCTGTCGATACATGGGTCATAAGGCTCTCGCAGAGGCTTGGTCTCAGTGCCAACACCAAGCCGGAGGCAATCGAGGCAGATCTGATGGCCTTACTACCTAAGGAGTACTGGCACAACTTCGCTTATGTGCTGAAGCGGCACGGCAAGGAGCTCTGTAAGGACGTGCCTGTGTGCAGCAAGTGCCCTGTAGACAGGATATGCCCAAAGAACGGCGTCAAGAAGCGGTTGTGATGGAGGTAATAGCAGATCTGCATGTGCATTCGCGATTCGCCATGGCGTGCAGCACCAGGATAAGCCTGGAATCGATGGAGGCGGCGGCGCTGGAGAAGGGCCTCAACCTCATAGGCACTGGGGACTTCACGCACCCGGAGTGGCTCAAGGAGATAAAATCCTCTCTTGAGCCAATAGACGAGACCGGCCTGTTCAGGCTCAAGGGCTCTAGGTCTGGCGTCATGTTCGTGCTGAGCGCAGAGGTTGCTACGATATTCGGGCATAAGAGGGTACACAACTGCGCCCTGATGCCATCGATCGAGTCTGTCGATGCGCTGAATGACGAGTTGGCGACGCACGGCGACCTGAAATCCGATGGGAGGCCTGCGCTGACCATGGGCGCGGCCGAGTTCGTCGAGGCGGCGGTGAGGACCAGCGGCGACGCCTTCGTCTTCCCGGCACACGCCTGGACCCCCTGGTTCGGCGTCTTCGGTTCATTCTCCGGCTTTGACTCGATGAAGGATGCATATGAGGACCAGGAGGGGCACATACGCGCACTTGAAACAGGATTATCCTCTGACCCAGTAATGAACTGGAGGGTTTCTTCGCTGGACAAGTACGCGCTCGTATCGAACAGCGACATGCACTCGGTTGAGAAGATTGGCAGGGAGGCGAACGTCTTGAGCATAGATGGGAAGGTCACTTACAGGTCGGTAATCGGCGCAATATGTAATGACGGCAACAAGGCGTTCAAGCGCACCATAGAGTTCTACCCCGAGGAGGGCAAGTACCACTACGACGGGCACAGGCAGTGCAACTACTCGGTAAATCCGGAAACCAGCAAGGCCACGAAGTGCCCTGTCTGCGGAAAGCGCCTTGTCATAGGCGTGCTCCACAGGGTGAACGACCTGGCTGACAGGCCACCCGGCTTCGTCAAGCCAGGGGCAGTGCCATACGTGCACATGGTGCCGCTGAGGGAAGTGATAGCTTACGCGACCAAGAAGACGACATACTCACAGGTGGTCGCTTCCACTTACCGGTCGCTCGTTCCAGTGCTAGGGAACGAGTTCGACGTGCTGGAGAATGTAGCCATAGAGGCTATAGAAGCGCGCTCCAACAGCGCCATAGCGAGGGCGATACGCAACGTAAGGGACAACATGATACACATAGCGCCAGGCTATGACGGGGTCTTTGGCAAGCTTGAGCTGCTCGAGCAAAAACCTGAAAGCGCGCCAGCGAAACCGGCCGGGCAGAGGGGCATGTCTGACTTCGTACACTGATGTGATCGCGTTGAGGATTGCTTTTGTCATAGACGCAGCCTTCCCGTGGAGCATAGGCGGGGTTGAAGCCACTGAGACAGGTGAGGCGAGGGCCCTGGCCAAGGAGCACGAGGTGCACTACTTCTCGATGCGCTGGCCAGGCATGGCAAGGAGCTTCACGAAGGATGGGATACGTTACCACACGTCGTTCGGGGTCAACAGGAAGGCAATATGGAGCGGCGGCCACAGGTCTGTGCTCCATGCCCTGAGGTTCGCCGCCGGCGTCTTCGGGCTCTTCAGGTACAGGTTCGACATGGTCCAGACCGATGCCTTCCCGTTCGTGCACCTGCCGGTGCTTAAGCTCTACAGGTCGCTGAGGCACTGCAAGCTGGTCGTAGACACTGCTGAGGTCTGGAGCAGGGACTACTGGATCGAGTACCTAGGCATAGCTGGCGCCCTGGCGTGGCGGTTCATGCTCTTCGCGCTAAGGGGAGCCGACCATTACATAGCAAACTCGAACGACACCGCGGAGCGGCTCGCGGACATAGGCGTGGCGCGCGATAAGATATCTGTATTCTCGCCGGTGATTGATGTGGATCTTGTCAGGGAGGTGCTCTCAGAGGTCCATGTGGACGAGCGCGCGGACATAATCTTTGACGGCAGGCTAATACGTGATAAGCGCCTAGACAAGTGGCTCGAGACCGTCAGGCTTGTGCGCGAGCGGAACCCGATGATCAGCGCCCTAATCGTTGGCGAGGGCCCAGAGGAAGAGGCAGTCAGGAGCCTCATAAACATTAAGGGCCTGTCCGGCTCTGTCAAGCTCAGGCCGTTCTACGATGATAAGAGGCAGCTGTTCCAGGCAGTAGCCGGGGCAACGGTTTTCCTCATGACATCGGAGCGCGAGGGGCTCAGCACAATAACGCTGGAGAGCATAGCGCTGGGTACGCCGGTAGTGGTGCCGGAGGACGCGGTTCTGCCAACAGAGGTCAAGGAGCTGTGCGTGGTGCGCGGCTATGCCTCGCTGCCGGATACGATACTCGACATGCTTAGCGGCAAGGACAAGAGTTCGTTCATACCGAACAGGAAGCACATAGAGAACTTCTACTCGACACAAACAGTACAGTTCTACGAATCCCTGTTCGGCATGCTTGGACTCGGTGGAAATCCCGGGTCTAAGACTTAGAGTTCGCGCGGTCTATCAGGTAGCCCATGCCTACGGCTCCGTAGGCTACGGCTGCAACAACTGCGCCAACTGGCGGCGCGGCTATTATCAGCGTCTGCACTAGATTCCAGACGTTCCGGTCGCCGGCGACCTTCAGCATGAGGCGGTCCCCGAGGCCGAAGCCCTCGAATGCAGGTTCGGCCTTGTGCTCGGCGTGGGTCGACTCCTTCCTGTGCATGTGTGTGAGTTCTGAGTGCTCAAGCCTCTGCGCCTCGGCCTTTGGCTCCTTGCTCAGACCAGAAACAACCATTTCGACAGATTTCTGGGCCATCGTCACACCCCATAGTATTCATCTATGGCAGTGCAAATATATACGCGTTTACATGTGTAGAGCGCGTACGCTGCGCTACCAGCAGCTACTGGTACGAACATGAGCAGTTACTATCGCAGTACAAGTCAGGACTTTTGCTTGGATGTATCATCCTTGCCCCTTGACTTGACTGCGTCTATCAGGTAGCCAGTGCCTATAATCGCAAGCAGGCCCATGGCCACAACAGCCCCTAAAATTGGTATTGAAAGAAGACCTATGACACGATCATTGTCAAGGAGTCTCTTCTGCAGCCTCAGCCCCAAGCTATTGCTCTCTTCCTCTCCCTTCTCCTCTGGCTTGGTATCCTTGGTTGTTTGCTCTTCCTTCCTGCGCATGCGGCTGAGCTCCTTGGACTCGCTCTCTGACTTGACGGCCTTCACGGCCTCTGTCGGCGTCTCACGCGAAACTGCACAATGCTCAATCGTCTTGCTTACCATCGGAACACCAATCAAAATCCGCGGCTTTTATATAAGTGACATAGTTATATATACGTTACAGCTAGGCGATTATCTAGGCGATTTTGCTTGGACGACGAGGATTTCGACAGGCTGCTGCGCAACTGCAGGCTCAGACTGAGCGAGGGCGAGAGGGCGCGCATGAAAGCAGATGTAGATAGCGTTATAGGCTACTTCGGCGCGATTGACGCGGTGGATTGCAGCGGTTTCGAGGAGTCGCGCCATCCGGTGGAGGTCGAGGGCAGGCTCAGGCCCGACGAGGTCGTTGAGTTCGAGAACGCAGACGCCATACTCAAGGGCGCGCGCGTGTACAGGTTCTACATACTCGGGCCGATGGTATGAGCAGCATACAGGAGTTCTATTCTAGAGAGCTACCGACCGACTATTATGAGGGGCTTCTGGCCGACCTGTCGAAGCTGAACGAAGAGCTGCACGCCTTCAACGCGCTCAACATGTCGCTGCGCAGCGGCTACCCTTTCAGCGCCAAGGACAACATCTGCGCCATGGGCCTAGAGTGCACGGCATCGTCGAAGGTACTTAAGGGCTACGTGCCACCGTTCAACGCTACAGCCGTGGAGAGGATGCTCGGCAATGGGTTCGGCCTGCTGGGCAAGACCAACATGGACGAGTTCGGATTCGGTACGTTCGGGATAAACAGCGACCCTATAGCAAGGAACCCATTCAACAGCGATTACGTCGCGGGCGGCTCCAGCAGCGGGGCCGCGATTGCGACAGCCCTGCTGAAGTACCACGTCGCTATTGCGGAGTCTACTGGCGGCTCGATATCGGCTCCGGCGGCGTTCTGCGGCGTGGTGGGCTTCACACCGACGTACGGCATGATATCGCGCTACGGCTTAATAGACTACGCCAACTCTCTTGACAAGATAGGTGTGATGGCCAGGACAGCAACAGACATACGGCAGGCATTCGACACTGTGCGCGGAAGGGACCGCTACGACACGACGTGCACAGACGCGCAGCCACGCGGCGGCGCGGCGAAGCGCGTGCTCGTAATAGACCAGCTCATGAAGCACGTCGACGACAGGGTGCGCTCAGCCTTCGATCGCCTCTTGGGCAAGCTTGAGAACTTGGGCTACGCAGTTGAGCATGTCAGCCTCGAAGGCATAGACGTGGCCGTGCAGGCTTATTATGTAATATCAATGGCCGAGTGTTCCACGAACCTCGCAAAGTTCACAGGCTTCAAGTACGGCTATCAGCTTCGTGAGTTCTCGAAGGGCTACAACGAATTCTTCACCGAAGCCAGGGATGCTTTCGGGCAGGAGGCCAAGAGGCGCATCATACTCGGCACCTTCGTCAGGAGCGCCAGCGTGAGGAGCAGGTACTATTCCAGGGCGCTTAGGATCAGGGCGATGCTGACGCACCGGCTCTCGGAGCTCATGGCTAGGGGTCTGATACTAAGCCCAACGATGCCGATAGTGACGCCGAAGATAAGTGATGTGGAATCCTTGGGTCCTGTGCAGGCGTACGCTATGGACATACTGACTGTGCCGGCCAATCTCTGCGGCTTCCCGCACGCATCGTTTCCTTACGACTATGCGGATGGCATGCCGCTCGGCGCCCAGATCGTCGGCACCCACTTCGATGACTATTCTGTCATCGACTTCGTAAGTGCGTGGGAGAACATATTCGATTACAGGTTCAAGTACAACGTTGGTGCGCTATGAGGATAGGGCTCGAGGTACACGTGACGCTGCCAACGAAGAGCAAGCTATTCTGCAGCTGCAGCAATGGCACAGAGAATCCTAACTCTGCGATATGCCCGATTTGCATGGGCATGCCTGGATCGAAGCCGATGCTGAACGCAGAGGCCGTGCGGCTTGCGAAGACGGTATCCCTCGGCCTGGGCTCTCGCATATCGAATCCCATGTCGTTCGTCAGGAAGGTCTACTTTTACCCAGACCTGCCCAAGTCATTCCAGATAACGCAGCTTGATCAGCCGATAGGCGTCGGCGGCAAGGTTAGGCTGTGGGCCAGCGGCAAGGACATAGGCATACGTCGCGTACAGATAGAGGAGGATCCAGCAAGGATAATCAGGGGCGATGGATACAGCCTGCTGGACTTCAACAGGTCAGGCAGCCCCCTCATAGAGATTGTGACAGAGCCGGATATAACCGGCGAGGCAGAACTCAAGGCATTCGTGGAGGAGCTACTGAGCGTACTAGCATACTCTGGCATACCTAAGGCAGAGGCAAGAGCTGACCTGAACATATCTATATCAGATTCGCGGGTAGAGGTCAAGAACATAACGGGTATAAGCAACATGCTTGCAGCGGCTAGGTACGAGATGGCCAGGCAGGAGGCTGTGCTACGAAGCGGCGGCTCGGTAGCGGTGGAGACCCGTTCTTTTGATGAAGCTTCTATGACCACCGAATCTTCCAGGGAGAAGGAGACCGACGAGGAGTACGGCTTCGTATACGAGCCGGACCTGGCTGAGTATGACACTGGAGCGATTGCGGCTGCAAAGCCGATCATCGCAGGAGAACTGGCAAACTCGATAGCGATGCGATACGGCCTGAGCGAGCGGACGCTTAGGGAACTGGTGCTATATGACGGCGCTGCACTACGGCTGCTTGAGTTAGGCGTAAGTATAAACCCCGGTGTGTGCGTGGCAGCCATAGAGGGGCTCAAGAAGATCGGCAGGATGGGCGTCCCAGAAGCAACTTTCAGAGAGCTGATGGTGGCGGTAGCAAATGGCGTGAAGCCCAGCACTGAACTTGTAGAGGCGATTGAGAAGGGCGGCGGAAAACCATCGAAGGCGCTAGTCGACAAGGATAGGATAGATGCCGAGATAATTGGGCTGATAAACGAGCGGAAGGAACTGGCAGAGCAATGCAGGAGCGACGCCAAGAAACTCAACTTCTTCATCGGCGTGGTTGTCAAGCGGTGCGGCGCCGATCCCAGATACGTGGCTGCCAGGGCAACGGAGTTAATCAACCGCGCTTTGGGCGCATAACGATTGGTAAGGCGCACTACATGCGACTACCTGTAATTACGCTATAGCAAACAGCGGTTTAACAAAGCGAAGAGAGAGTTTGGATATTATTGCTGGAGAGCATATACGGCCCAGCGACATGAGGATGGCAAACCGGCTCTTGTTCTTTTCCGTACTAACAGAAATCGACACCGGTTACAGCTATGTAAAAAACGCCGTTTCGACTTCTACATCGCAATACCACCTTTTATAACTTCCTTCCTAATCCGATCGTGTGAGGGCCACGCAACACACAGCTATCAGCACTCTAAGGTGCAACGCGTGTAGTTGTGTTGTGGGGAGGTGTGCAGTCAAAAAAACAGACCACAAGGGTCATGAGTGGTATTGCACTTCCTCCTTTCCTCACCTTACCGATTACTTCCCGTAGTTTTCACTATAGGGTTCACCTCGGGTAAGCATGCAGTGAATTATCTTCACCAACTTTCTGGCAATCGCCACTATCGCATCCTGTTCCCCGTTCCTTCGCACCTTCTTCAGGTAATATTTCCTGAGCTTTCCCTTCTTTCTCACAGCGCTGTGAGCGTCTTGGATGAGGATCCATCTGAGTTGTTTGTCTGACTTGCGTTTTAGGCCACCGTCTCTCCTTCTATCTCCGGATTGCCGTACGATGGGCGCAAGACCCGCGTAACTCGCCAATTCGTTGTGGGTTGGGAACCTCGATATGTCACCTATGGAAGAGGCGATGTGTACGGCCGAATAATGGCTAATGCCTGGTATCGTATCCAACAGCTTCGCGTACTTGGAGACCTCGTAAGTCTCTTCTATCTTTTGATCGTAGTCCCATATCTCGCCAGTTAGCACGCCGGCCAAGTGTACCAGTCTGTGGAGGGCGTCTTCCTGGACCTTGTTCTCCAACTCTATGCTATCGAGTTCGAGTAGTGCCTCATCGCCCAAGATATCCGTGTATGGGATGTCTATGCCCTCGCGTGCGAGTATGGAGCGTATTTTATTTTTCAACATTGTCCGCATCTCCACCATACTTTTCCTTTGCCGGATAATGTCCCTGACCTCCCTGGTTCTCTTGTCTGGTACGTAACACGTAGGGAGATCATTCATCCTTAGATGCTTTGCGATCACCTTGGCATCCTCCCTGTCGGTTTTCTTTTCCGACTCCGCGATTTCGCGCAGCCTGTTTGGGTTCACCATCTGCACTGCCACGTTGTTTGCGGCGAGGCAATCGTATGGCTTCGGATATTAGGAAGGACGAAAAGGGAGAAGAAACTTGCGAGGTTCTTGAAAAGTTTCCTGAGCAACTGGCAAGACTATTTCACCTACCTCGAGTTTCCAGGTTGCCCAAAGACTTCCAATGCAGTCGAACAGTTCAATAGAAGGTTTGAAAAGAAGAGGCAAACCATGCACGTATTCAGAAAGGAAAGAACCGCAAGGTCTTTTACGTCGTTATTCGCCCTTCATTCGATGTTCAGGAGATTCGAGGCGAGAAAGAACAAAGGGAAATCGCCACTGGAGATCGCAAATGTGACTCTGGCCGCCAAAAGTGTATTCGACCTTTTGCCGCATTGAGGCCGAAAGACGGGTGGCGTTTCTAGCGGCAGCGCTATTCCGCGTTCAGTTTGCTAAACTTTGAAAAACTCACTACAAATGTTTTTAGCTTCGATAGTGCCGTGTTCTATTAGATCATAACTTCCACAATTATGCTTATAAATTCTAATGACTTTGAAACCATGCCGTCTCAACTTGACAAGTATGTCGTCCCTTTTTACAATTAGTTTATTATTAATTTTTGTAGAGTATTCTATTCTAATTATTTTAAATTTAGATAATATATTTTCATTTATCACATAGAACTCGTTTCCTTTAATGTCTAAATCCAATAAATAAGGAGATTTTATTTTAAATTCTTTTAACAATGTAGCTATGCTGACACTTCTTACGTTTACAGTTTTAAAACCTTTGATACTAAACACCGAAGAACCTCCACTATTTTCTGGATTTACTGGAAACTTTATTATCGCATCTTTTCCTATAGCATAATTAACAAAAGTTATTCTCTTTGCCAATTTTGGATTTAATTTCAAATTTTCTAAAGCAATACGATAAGAATTAGGATCTGGTTCAAAGGAATATACCCGCGCTCCCCTATTAGCATAGTATAATGCAGTATCTCCTGTAAAACCTCCTGCTTGAATGACCACTTTACCGTCAAGATCATAATCTGAGAAGTGTATGTCATATAAAAAAGTTTCAGAAAAAATTAGCTCGTCAAAGCTGCTTATACTAAATTTTATATCATTCGGTGTAATAAGTATACTATTTTTATATCTCCAAGTACCTTTCTTGTTTTTATAAAATTTTACACCATTTGACACCGAAAAGTAAAACAATTGTCTAATTTTTTTATAATCATTTTTATTAAGCTTTAGCACAAATCCATTAGGGCAAATCAACGTTCCTCTTGTTTTTACGATATTAAGTAGATTATGTAATAAGTATTCTCTGTTTCCAAACTTGGCTATTTTTATTACCAATAGTAGTCTATCAATAAATCCATCAGCATATCTTTTTAATTCAAAATTAGGCTTCACGAATACACCTGTTAATCGCGCAATGTTATTTTACATTACGTTTATAACTTAAGTTCGCCACATTAAACCTTAAAAGGTAGGAGGTTACGTGTTCTTTGACCAACATGAACAGCGTAACACTACCATTAGGTAGTATATCAATCATGGATAAAATAGATAGGGAATACGGTCTGATATCAAGTATCTTCGGAAAGGCAGGTGGCAGGTCCCGTAATTTTGTAGGCGCAGTAAAGCTTCTCCTATGCAACAGGATGGATGACGCCGTATCGGTGCACCAGATACTTCCTATGTCTTCGGATGAGAGATTCGGACTTCTAGGCCTTAAAGAGGGCATTTCGGAAAGGTCTCTTTACAGGGATCTGCAAAAAGTAGGAAGGGAATTTCCAATCCTTCTTGAGAGATACTAGAATGTCGTTAAGAAATACGGATTGATATGCGGGATCCAGATATCAGATTTCTCCTCGTCTTATTTCGAAGGCAAGAATGCGGAGTTTGCAGAACATGGATATTCGAGAGACCATCGGCCTGATAAGAAACAGGTTACCTGGGCATTTCTACAGGAATAGACGGCATACCGACTGCGCTGACCATACAGAGAGGGAACGTTCAGGACAAGACGCACATGAGAGAGATGTTGAGGGTGTGCATAAAGATTCTCGATAAAGGATCGCTCCTGATGTTTGACTGCGGTGCAAACACCCCAAGGGTAAAGGATACGATTGTTGGGAACGGCCTGCACTATTTGACATTGAAACCGAAGAAAGTAGGCACCTACAGGAATCTCATAAAAGGTTTTGATAATGGATGTGGAAAGTTCGACTGCAACGGTGTCGAATATCTGTATACGAAGAAGCCATCAAAGCGCCCTGGCGAATTCCTGTACATCTATTTCTCGAAGAAACTCTGCGAGGATCAGTTGCGCAAGAAGGGCTCGAAGTTCAGGGAGAGGATGGCGAAAGGCAACGAACTTGTCAAAAAGGCGAAGCGGCACAAGGCGGTCCAGATGTTTCCATCTAAAGAAGGGTGGGTTGGTCTTTATCCCGAAATCCAACATTCTCTTGTCGACATACGCAACCCTTACATAACGAATATTGAGGGTTTCTTCATCCTGGAAAGCTCTTTGGATGCAGAACCAGAAAAGATACTCGAACTCTTTAAACAGAGGGATATCGCGAGGAAATTCATCAGGGAGATGAAGGAAGGTGGCGAACTACGGCCGATTAGGCACTGGAATAGATGGGCAATCATAGGCGCACTGTTCATCTGTTTACTCGCAACTGCCATGATAAATTTGACACTTAATTCTTGCAAGGATCCCGACGTCAAGAACTTCAAGCTACTCAAAAAATACCTTGGAAATTTGACGCTTACGGTGATTTATCCGCAAAACGCCTTCAGAGTAATGGTCGTGAGCAACATCTCTGCTCAGATACGTGCAATTTTTGCGATTTTCTGGACAGATATAGCACAAAAGACCTGCATCTACGCTGGTAAATCAGGTTTGGCGAACTGGTCTACGCATTAGGACTAGAGGTAGGAATCACATTTGGCGAGGTTAGGTGGCAGCAGAGAAACCTGACACAGGTGTCTCTGCCGCGAAGACCTGGGTGACCAAGAAAAACTTCCCGTGTATGAATTTGCGGTTATTGGTTTGAGAACGCATCCGTACTTCGGTTACGGTGCAGGTACCGGATCCGAAAGGGCAACTTTCAATAAGGCTGTGGCGATGATGCGGCGGGCAGGAATAATCACAAGGAGCGCCGGACTTGACAACTATTACGGAAGACAGTATATTATTAATGTATTCGACGAGGACGCCACGATACACATGGCATCAAAGGAAAATACGGAGATAAAATGACCTTACGCATGGAAGAACGTAATTTGTGATTTGATTCTAAGTCAGTTCTCTTTCCAGGGGTATTATAAGAGGGGAATTCGGCGATCGGGTTCTCTGCAGACAGTGGATGCGACGGATTGAAGATGCGGCAGAAGTTAGACGACAGAATCGATGCGGCAGTGATGCGCGACCGACGTGGCACAACCTCCCTCTGCTTGGCGTATGATACTCGATCTGTGTCCAACAGTTGGTTTGTTGGTGTTGGATATGTTTATTAAGCATGTAATCGCACTAAAGCTTGTGCCGATTGGAGAGAGCGCTGATAGTTATCTGGTGCTCGGAGTGAAGAGCGCAAGCATGTCGTTCTTTGTACTAGCGGGCAAGATTGCAGCCTTCATAGCTGGGGCCGCGATGCTTATAGTAGTAGCTAGGCTCATGGGGCCGGCCGACTACGGCGTTTACACGGTAGCGATGGCTGTCGCAGCCCTTATCGCTGCCTTCGGAAGCCTCAATGCTAACGGCTACTTCAACTTCATGATACCAAAGTTGCTGACCGAGAAGAGGCAGCACGAGATAGGCGTAATGGTTGTGGACACGTTTATCCTGTTCCTGCTCCTTGCGATTGTGCTTATGGCGATCGGGTGGGCCCTGACCGCGTCAGTGCTGCAGCATGCGTTCTCATCGCAGGCCTACACCACGAGCATATACGTTGCGCTGCTTGCCATACTGTGGATAGCCGCCTACTCACCAATGGCCGCTGTGCTAGTGGGCCTCGGCATGGGCAGGGAAGTGGCGTTGACGAATAGCACATGGGCCATCCTGCAGGCAGGCGTCAGCATAACGCTAGTGGCACTCGGCTTCGGCCCTGTCGGCGCTATAATAGGCTATATCGCTGGACTAATTCTGGCCACCATGCTGCCGCTATACTACATCAACAAGCGCGTTGGCTTAGAGCTGTTGTGGCATGGCATGGCTAGTCGGCTAGGTTCTATGCTCAGGTTCACCATACCGATAACGGGCGCGGGGATACTAAACACGCTCCTGAACAACTTCTCCGTGGTGCTTCTCGGCATCCTGCTTATACCTGCTAGCGTGATAGGGCAGTACGGACTGGCCTCTAGGGCAGGCTTGGTGATAGATGTAGCTTCTGGTTCGATATCAGTGGTGCTCATACCGCTTTTCGCCACTGCAAAGCAGCGTTCGAATAGGCCTGAAAGGTTGAGCGGCTTGTACCAGGGCTCTATTTTCTATGGGGTGCTCTTCACGCTGCCGGTCATAGTCTACGCATCGGTTATGGCAAGGGACCTCATTGTGACGGTATTCACTTCTGCCTATAGCCTCACTATACTCTACATGCCGCTGATAAGCGTGGGCATCCTGTTCTCGTTCGTCTCGAGTTACGCTTACTCGATGCTAGTGAGCCTAGGCAGGGTCATGGACACCTTCAAGTACGCAGCTATAGCGTACGGCATGTCACTGATTTCCATGCTCCTGCTTGGACCGCTCCTCGGCGTTCTTGGTGTGCTCGTGGCATATTTCTATGTGGGCAACATAGCCCTGACGGCGCTCTACATGAGGAGCGTGCACGGGTTCGGGATAAGACTGGAGGGCAGACCAATAATTCTGGTCGTTGTGTCCGCACTCATATTCGGGCTCTCCATGGCGCCGCTGCTCTTCTTCAACAACGTGCGACCGCTATACCTGCTGGTCGTGGCCATGGCCGAGGGCTTAGTGGTGTACCCGGCCGCCCTGGTCAAGACTGGCGCGCTCTCGAAGGACGAGATCGGCGTGCTGCACAAGGTCAGCGACGAGACCCCGGTGGTTGGTGCGCTCCTGCGTGCCCTGCTACGCTATTGCGAGAGATTGATGTGAGGCCGCGACGGCTGGCGCAATCGCCGCGCGCACCATAGCAAAGTTAATAAAGATTCAACGGCAATATGCACTGGCAAGCGATTTGATGGTACAAAAGAGGCTCTTCGTCTTCCTCGGCTTTTTGGGTGGCGCCTTCCTGTTCCTCGGCCTAGCATCTGCAATCGCGCAGAGCGCGCTCACCGACGTGGTCAAGATACTGCTGCTGATAGTCGCAATGCTTTTCGATGTACTGGCCTTCTCGTCGCGCTATTACTCATACCTGCTCATACCGTTCATGAGGCAGAGGAGCAAGGACATAGTGCTCAGCAACGAGAACGCCTACCACCTGTCGCCTGCCGGCGACGCGACGCTGAGGAAGGACGGCGACGAGTTCATCGCTACGGTTTACATAAACATACCGCTGTACCGATCGGCCACGGAGATGACGGACGAGGAGAAGATAGACTTCTCCAGGCAGGTGAGCAGGCTGGTCGGCGTGAGCAGGGACCCGGTGCGCTTCACGTCGGAGCTGTACATGATGAACAAGGACTCCTACATACAGACGCTGAAGGACACGATAAACTCGATAGAGAACGAGGTAGTTGAGCTGACGAACAAGAAGGCACCGGCCAGGGAGCTGGACCGCGCGAAGGGCAAGCTGGCGATGTGGCACACCGTACTGGACCACGTGACGACTGCGCAGTCGCTAGACCTGGCCACTTTCGCCGCGGTTTCGGCCCGTGGCGGCAAGGAGTTCGAAGCGGTCAGCATAGCCCAGCAGCGCGCCAGGGAGCTGATGTCAGGAGTGGGCGCCATCTTCGGCGTGACGCCTGCGGTCGTCACAGGACCGGACCTACTCAAGCTCATAGAGCCTGAATACCTGATACCTTTCTCGACGGTCAGCGAGACGATAAACAGGAACGTGGCTGCGGTGGTTTGATTGGACGAAGAGGCCATAATGTATCTCGCGCTCACTGCGCTGGTAGCGCTCATTGTGCTGCTGATCCTGCCGTCGTTCGGGGGCGGCATCTTCTCCATACTAGCTGCGCTTATCGCGCTTGCGACGATCGGCCTGATAATCATGCTCAACTGGGCGGACTTCGTTGTCTTCCCGCTGGTAACCAACATGCTCGGCGTGACGTTCCAGCCGGCCAGGGACTACAGGATAGTCAAGACGCAGGATGCTGTGCTCAAGAACGTGAGCGGCCTCTACTACGCGACCGGCTACCTGACCGCGAACCTATTCCCGTACGTGTTCAAACTGGAGGCACGGCAAGAGGAGGAGGACGCCAAGCTGCTGGCGGCCCCGGACACCTGGGAGCGCGCGATAATGAACATAGACTTCCCGTTCAAGTTCCACGTCGTGTCCTCTGGGTTAGACGTGCAGAACGTTAGGGACGAGCTGGAGGGCAAGCGCTCCTATCAGGAGTTCCAGCTGTCCAGGGCGATGCAGTCTAGCAACGTGAGCGAGACCGCGGTCACAGACCTGCGTAGGAAGATAAACGTGCTGCAGACGAAGATAGACAGGATCTCGCAGGGCGAGAAGCCCATCGCTACGGTGATGTACATAGAGACGACTGCAGTGGACATATCTGAGAAGGCCGCCATCGACCGCCTGGCAGCGCAGGTGAAGAGCCTGCAGGTCGCGCTGAGCGGCCTGGACGTGCAGCTGACAAGGGTGGCTGGCAGGGAGCTGTACTCACTGTTCAGGTTCAACTTCTCGCTGCCGACGCAGTACGCCGAGCTTGCCACGTACTTCGACAGACAGTCATGACGTTCATGAGGTTAATGGTGTTTCGATGACGCTGCTGAAGCTGCAGAGCATAATGAGCAACGAGGTGGCGAAGAGGTCGTTCTTCTCTAGGCCGCCTGAGCCTCCGGTCAGCGTGCTGCTCAGCGACCCGTTCAGGTCGCTTTACATAGGCACCACGAAGATATTCAGGGTGCCGTTCACATGGTCCTTCTTCAACCTCACCAACCCGCACATAGCTGTCGTCGGCATAACCGGTTCAGGCAAGAGCTTCTTCGTCAAGACGCTGCTCATAAGGGCCAGCTACGTCTGGAACACCAACGCGGTCATAATAGACTGGGCAGGGGAGTACAGGGCGTGGGTCAAGCAGAGCGGAGGCATAATCGTGTCGCTGGCGAAGGGCGACTACATGAACATCATGGACCTGTCCGGCATGAAACCGATAGACAGGGTCAAGCAGATCATGAACTCGCTGGACATACTCACTGACATAAGCCAGTATCCGGAGCAGAAGAGGCTGACCGAGGAGGCCATCGAGCAGGCCTACACGAACTCTGGCTTCAGGGTCTCGGAGAGGGCTCCTGAGGACGCCGAGTCGCCCACGCTCAAGGACGTGATAACGCTTCTGGAGGAGAAGCTGCAGGAGGGTACGTACGAGTACCCGGCAGAACTCGAGAACACGATCTACAGGTTACGCCAGTTCGCCAGGGAGGGCGAGGACTACTTCGCCAGGAAGAGCACCGTAGACCTGGGCAAGCTGGCACAGTCCGGCCTCGTAGACATAGACCTGTCTGGCCTGCCGGACGAGAAGTTCAGGGCGCTCGCCGGCCTGTTCATACTCCAAACGCTGAAGGAGCGCATGCGCAGCGAGGGGTGGAGCGAGACGAAGGGCCTCAAGACCATGGTGGTGCTGGACGAGGCCTGGAAGGTCGCGAGCGACGAGAAGAGCGACGCGATCATGATCGTGCGCGAGGGCAGGAAGTACAACTTCGGCCTGATAGTGGCGTCGCAGAACCCCACGGACATAAACGAGGCGATCTTCTCCAACGTCGGCACGACGTTCATATTGAGGATAAAGTTCGAAAAGTTCCTGAACTACCTGCAGGGGTCGCTCAACTTCTCCAACTTCATACGCACAGAGATAAGCAAGTTCGGTGTGGGCCAGGCCGCCGTTGAGATGGCGTTCCAGACCTCGCTGAGGTTCCCGGAGACCTTCGTGCTCGAGAGGATACACGGCGAGGAGCCGCTGTACGTGTACGTGCTCGACATGACCGATACGCTCACGCAGAGCGAGATATCTTCAGGCATAGTGGCTAGGGACTACCAGTTCGAGAAGGAGGAGCTGAGGAACAAGCTGGTCGACTACGGCGTCAGCACCGAGGGAATCAACACGATATTCGGCGCTTTCGAGACCAGCGGCAGGAACATGAAGATGCTGGAGTTCATACGCATGCTGCGCGACACCGGAGGAGTCAGCGTGGAGAACATTGTCGCTTTCCTCAAGGGCATGAGCATAGAGGACATGATAATAACCAGGATCGTTAACAGCATAGGTGGCATTTGATGGCGCAGGCTGAGACATTCACTGTGAGCAGGGCGGACATCAGGCGCATACTGGTCGTATCTGGGGTTAGCGAGAAGAACATAGCGTCGCTCTTCAGCAGCATGGAGAAGGCGCACAGGCACATAAACATAATAGCGTTCGCCAGCCTGCTCGAGAAGGCTGGCGTGGACCGCGACAAGATGACGAACGTGTTCAGGCGCATCGGCATGGACGACGTGACTATACGACGCACGTTCGACATGGTCGATGAGGAGCGCATAAGCTCCGAGACCGGCAGGATATACGACGCGACCATAGAGTTTTGAGGCGTGCACATGGCCAGGGAACTCAGGTGCATAGTGTGCGGCGAGAAGAAGCCAGGACTGGAGGTCGAGGATGACTACGTTATAGACGCAATACGCTGGTTCAAGACGCACGTCACGAGGAACGCAAAGAACTACAGGCTAGTGGTCTGCAAGGCGTGCTATCCGAAGTACAACAGGTACAGGAGCAGCTACATCAAGAAGCAGGTGGCCTACCTAGTCTTAGGCTTCGTCTTCGCTGGCCTCCTGGCCATCGTATCGCCGTCCAAGCTAATAGCCCTGGGCTACGGCGCAGCCATAGTGGTCTTCATGTACGCGCTGTCGCTTCTAAGCTACACGCCCGCGGTGAAGACGCCGGCAGGCCTCAAACCACTAAAGGGATAGGGCGCGCGCTGGACACGAACCACTGCACGCACTACTGCGTGCCTAATTGTCCGGGCTTATGAGCCATAGCGTCAACTGTCCGCGCTTAGTCCTGAACAACTTGTGCAGGTCGTGCTTTATGTAGTTTGCCCATATGCCTGGCAGCATCGCGGCTATGCGCATGTAGGTCCTGGCCAGACCGTCACGTTCATCGCGTTCGGGCTTGGTCGCCTCCTTGCGCGCCTCACTGGACCGCAGTAAGATGCCCTCTGAGAACGGCATGTACCACACCTCGCACCAATTGGTATAGCGGCGTACCCGATATTTAAACTTTGTCAAAGCCAGGCGTAATTTTGTATAGGATACTACGCTCCAATGCCAAAAAGCAAAGGCGTATAATAATGCACATGCCGTGCCGAGCGGCCACTGAGATTCTCAGCCTGGACGGAAAACCTTGCCACAGCGTTGGCGTTGTCTGCGTTTCTCGTTTCCGAGTCTGCGGCCAGAACTTTAAATAGGATTGCGACAACAGTCTAATCGATGGCTGATTGGCATGGCGGGCGCGCGGACTGAGAGGATGTTCGTCGCTGTAGACGTGCCAGAGAGTATCAGGATTAGGGCTGTAGACACGGCCTCGCAGTTGTCGCGCAGCGCGAGGGTGGTGCCTGCTGGCAACATCCATATAACGCTGGCCTTCCTTGGCGATACCGAAGTGGACAGCATCGACGGCATATGCGCTGCCCTCGGCCGCGTGACCTTCAGGAGCTTCAGGGTCGAGCTGCGCGGCTTCGGCACGTTCTCGTCATGGCCGCGCGTAGTGTTCGCGATGGTGACCGAGGGCAAGGACGGCCTGGCCGTTCTCCACGAAGGGGTGATGCGCGCGCTGGCACCGTTCGCCGCCAGCATGAGGCTTGACTCTGGAAGTGGCTTCGTGCCGCACATAACCGTAGCTAGGATAAGGCACCTGGACAGGCATACGGCCGGCGAGGCCATGGCATTCGTGGACGCGCACAGGGACGACGGCCTAGGCGGCTTCGAATGCATCGGGTTCAAGCTCAAGATGAGCGTGCTCGCGCGCGAGGGCGCGGCCTATTCGGATGTGTGCGCTTTCAGCGCGAAAGACTAGCGCGGCGCTGCAGGGCTCTCGGCTGCGCGCTCTGTCTGGACCTGTTGCTTCGGCCTGCCAGCCTTGAGCGCGGCGACGAATTCCTCCATCGTCGTCTTGTTGGCCAGCTCCCCTGGCTTGTTGAGCCTGTCTTCCAGGAGCACGTTGTAGCTCATGCCGGTCTTGGCGTCTATGGCTATGTGCCTCACGTCAGTGCCGAAGAGGTCCACCTCGTTCAATATGATGCCGTTGGCCTTCAGGAAGTCCATTATCCTGACAAGCACTGATGCGTCCTGGCCGTTCTGCATGCCTATTATGCGCGCCTCGAAGTGCCTGTTCTTCGGGTCCCTGAACTTGCTCAGGAACGCGGCGCAGTGCGCCTCCATGCCAGGCCAGTCGAAGAACCTGCACGCGAAGAGCGAGTGGGTGCTCACCTCGTATATGCTGAGCATCATGTCGTATGTCATGCCGACCTGCGCCACGTACTTGACTCCGTAGTAGCCATCGTCCTTGTACAGCGCCTCGCCGAAGCCGCCAATCTCGTTGAAGAGCGTGGCCCCTTTGACGTCAAGCTTCGCCTTCGACACGTGGTTCCTCTTCAGCCTCAGGTAGTCCTTGAATGTGAGGAAGTACTGCTGGGAACCGAAGCCCGACGCAGCCATATCGGCACGCAACCTTGACTCGAAGCTCATGCAACCAACACGAATACGTATTTAAATGTTGACGCGAGAGATATCGGTGCTGTCACTGGAAGCATTGCCGCGCCAGAGACTATTTAACTGAAATAAATATAAATGGTGGCTCTTCCGGGTGACACGCGGGCGTGTTCGCATGAAGATAGAGATTGTAGAGGAGAACGAGAATTCGATGAGGTTCAGCCTGAGCGGTGCGACCAGCTCTTATGCGAATACGCTGCGCCGCATCGCGATAAACTCGGTGAAGACCTTCGCGATCGACCGTGTAACCGTGTACGAGAACGGCAGCGCCATGTTCGACGAGTACATAGCGCACAGGATAGGGCTTGTGCCGATACACACGCCAACCAAGGGCTACGACGAGAAGGACGAGGTGCTATTCACGCTTGAGGCAGAGGGGCCGAAGACGGTATACTCGAGTGATCTCGCGTGTTCGGACAAGGAGGTCAGGGTAGCGAACGGCCAGATACCATTGATAAAGCTCGCAGAGGGCCAGAAGGTCAGGCTGGAGGGCAAGGCGGTCATGGGGACTGCGCTGAGGCACGCGAAGTTCCAGCCCGGGCTGGTCACGTACGATACCAATGACAACAGCACATACGCGTTCTACGTCGAGTCGTTCGGCCAGATGCAGCCAAGGGCAATCATTAATAAGGCTTTTGAAGCAATAAAGGACGAGATTGATGACGTCGAGAAGGCTGTCAAGAAGCTTTGATGCTGGCGCAGGGGTGGCGGAGCCTGGCCAAACGCGCTGGCTCGAGGGGTCAGTAGCTTTAGAGCTTGCGTGAGTTCAAATCTCACCCCCTGCACGTGATTATATGGTAAACAAGGAAAACGCCGATGTCAGGCTGTGGCTTGCCGTGCTCAGCGAGGCCACCAAGGGAGGGCACCACCCGGCGTTATGGCTCAAGGTGAGCAGGGAGGTATCTGCACCGACGAGGTACAGGCCGGAGGTAGACCTGGGCAAGCTCGACAGGCTCACTAAGGAGGGCGAGAACATCGTCGTGCCCGGCAAGGTGCTTTCTGGCGGAAGGCTCGGCCACAAGATAAGCATAGCTGCCGTCGGCTTCTCGGAGGCCGCGCGCAGCTCCCTGCTCAGCTCTGGCTGCAGCATACTGAGCATAAACGAGATGGTCGGCGCGGAGCAGGTCAGGGTGATAATATGAGCGTTATAGAGGATGCAACGGCGTACGAGGTCTTCGATGCGAGCGACAAGATACTGGGTAGGCTCTCCAGCACTGTTGCGAAGCGCCTGCTCATGGGCAAGCGCGTCGCGGTCATAAACGCAGAGCGCGCTGTCGTGAGCGGCGACAAGGCAGGCATAAGGGAACGCTACAGGGAGAGGCTCAACCTGCAGGAAAAGGAGAATCCGGAGCACTCGCCATACTGGTCGAGGCGCTCAGACCTGCTGGTCAAGCGTGTCATAAGGGGCATGCTGCCGTACCGGAAACCTAGGGGCAAGGCCGCATACCACAACCTGCGCGTATTCGCAGGCGTGCCTGACGCGTTCAGGGGCGCGCAGCCGGTCGCGCTCGAGGAGAAGGACCCGAGGAGGCTTTATGTTAAGCATATGACGGTTTCGGAGCTGTCACAGCTTCTGGGCTACGACAGGAACGCGAGGTAGTTTGATGCCAACGGAGGCGGGAACACAGGTGATGGTCGAGGCGCAGAGCGCCCCAAAGGCCGAGCAGGAGGCGCAGAAGAAACCGGTAAGGAAGAAGGCGAAGAGGGGAGAGCGCAAGATTGTAGTGACGAAGAGCAAGCGGAAGGAGGCGGTGGCCCGCGCTACTGCAAGGCTAGGCGGTGGCATTATAAGGATAAACGGCAGGAACGCTGGCACGCTCGAACCGGCGGAGTTGCGGGCAAGGGTGCTGGAGCCGGTAAACCTGTCGGACATAACCAGCGACCTGGCAGCGAAGCTCGACGTTGACGTTAATGTGAGCGGCGGAGGCGCGGTCTCGCAGGCCCAGGCGGCGAGGGGCGCCATAGCCAGGGCGATGGTTGCCTTTTCCGATACCGATACGATAAGGAAGGAGTACCTGCGCTACGATAGGGCGCTGCTCGTGGACGACCCGAGGCGTGTAGAGCCGAAGAAGTTCAAGGGGCCGAAGGCCAGGGCCAGGTTCCAGAAGTCATACAGGTGATTGCATGATGATGCCAGTCAGGTGTTTCACGTGCGGCGCTGTCGTCGCGGACAAGTGGGAAGAGTATGACAAGCGCGTCAGCCAGAACCATGAGGATCCGGGCCAGGCCATGGACAGCCTCGGCATAAAGAGGTACTGCTGCAGGCGTATGTTCATAAGCAACGTCGAGCTGATTGACGAGTTCATAAAGTTCGGTCGTAGGTAACGTTTATTTAACTTTGGGCATGATATAAGCCGGGGGCCGTATGCTAGCTTGGTAGGCTTCCACCTTGGGGTGGTGGCGACCCGAGTGGGCCATTGGCCCAGGGAATTCAAAGGCTATGCTGAAAATCTCGGCGGCCCCATTTGGTGCTAGAATGAGCGAAGATGAAGCGCAACTGCTTGCGAACCAGAACCTGTACCTAGAGGCAGGCATACACATAGCGACTAAGGTCAAGAGCCCGGGAATGAAGAAGTTCATATACCGGATCAGGGAGGACGGGCTGTACCTTCTGGACCTAAAGACCATAGACGACAGGATAGCAGTAGCAGCGAAGACGATAGCCAGGTACAAACCGGAGGAGGTGGTGGTAACGGCCTCTAGGGTCTATGCCATAGCCGCTGCTGAGAAGTTCGCCGAGATAATAGGCGCTAAGTTCATACGGGGCAGGGTCACGCCAGGCATATTCACGAATCCGAACAGGAAGGACTTCACGGAGCCGAAGCTGATAGTCATAAGCGACACGAGGAACGAGAGGCAGGCAGTCAAGGAAGCGAGCTCGGTCAACATGCCCATAATTGCGCTCAGCGACACAGACAACTCTACTAAGTTCGTCGACCTGATCATACCGGCGAACAACCGCGGCAGGAGGTCGCTGGCCTTCGTGTACTACCTGCTAGCGCGGGAGGTCCTCATTGCGCGCAACGCGATAAAGGCGCCGGAGGAGTTCCAGCACCAGCTGGACGAGTTCGAGGCGAAGATAGAGCTGCAGCGGGCCTGAGTCACCTGACGGTGTCGTACTCGCTGTAGGGCTTTCCGGTCAGGTGTATCCTGAGCGTGTTCTTCACGCGGTACGCCACGTACCTACGCACGCCCCACTTGGCGACGCGCCTAGCGCTCGTCTTGACCCTGGCGCCGCTCACGTAGACGAACCTGCCATGCGCGCGCAGCCTGCCGGACAGGTCGTGGCCCTCGTATGTCAGGAGCTTCTCGTCGAACCCGTGCACCCTGTCGAATGCGTCCTTCCTGACCGCGAAGTTGCAGGAGCTTATCGCTGGCCGTTTAAGCATCAACGATAGCTTCGTCATGTACACAGCTTCTATGGTGTATGCAAACCTGACGAAACCGCTCGTGTGCTCCAGTGGCTCGAGAGGCCCAGTGGCCGCAACAACCGAGCAATCTGAAAACGCATCGTTGTAGTCGCGAAGCAAATCCTTGGACGGCACGGTGTCGGCATCGAGGAATAGCACTATGCGCCCCTTAGCAAGATTCGCGCCGGTGTTCCTAGCAATTGACATCCCGCGCTTTCTCTGCACGACGACCTTGGCGTACTTGCCGGCTATCTCCCTTGTATGGTCATTGCTGCCACCATCGACCACGATGGTCTCGAAATCCTTGAACGACTGCTCCCTAAGCGCGCCTAGTACCTTGGCTATGTAATGCTCCTCGTTAAGGGCGGGAATCACTACGCTTATAGCCGGATTTCTGCTCATTGCACAACCTTCTGGCCACCTTCGCCATAGGCTGTCCGATTGTAGGACGGGACATAATAAAGCTTCGCGCTCAGGTATGGCTCCGCTACGGTTATATACTGCGGGTAGCTCGTATTGATCGGGTCTAGCACCAAGCGCCACGATGGGCAGTAATTTTCCGGGTTTGGAGTGTAATCCAGATTGGATACCTGCATAGATTCCGGTATTATTATGTAAGAGTCTTGGGTTATATTGCTGCAGTTTTCTATGGCGTCATACGCAGCAAAACGCGTATAATTATCGTAGTGCATGTACAGCATTACGGGGAAGCCGTTGTAGAAGTATATCTTTGTGCTGTTCGGCAGTATGCTCAGATAATTGGATATGTTTACCACGTAGTATTTCGCGTACGCGAACATGTTGTACCATACAAGTCCGGGCAGTATGGCCGTTGAAACCAAGAAAAGCAGGCCGGCAACGGATATGATGACACCGCCTATCCGCCTTATCTTGGATATGCGCCTTTTCTTGGTACGCCCTTTTTCTATGGCCTTGAGCGCAGCTATTGCTATCGTGAGGACCATGGGCGCGGCTATGATCAGCAGGTACCTGTCGTTTTTCGGCCCTAGAATGTACTGAAATGGGCTGAATCGCAGGCTGCCGGGTCCGAATTCGAACAACAGCAGCGGCACAAAAAACCAGAAAAGTACGTAAAACGTTTTCTTGTCTCTCTTTAGGAGTAGGTATGCGGCGGCCACGACGAATATGTAATAGTAGAACCCGACCTCATTGTAGTTTATTACGTATACCTGGCTCCATATACTCCACGGGTTAAAATTTCCCTGTTCGATCGCCGACACGACTATGTGGTAGACATTGTACGGGAACATAATCCCTGGCAATATGTTGAGTGTGTTGCCCCATCCGTTTACCAGAACGGGATTATACGTTGAGGCTACCTCCGTGGTTAATGTTATTATTGGATTCCCGCTAGAAGCGTAATTAATTCCCATCGCGACAAGAGCCGCCAAGACTAAGCCGTACAGCAGATACGCAGTAGTTCTATTTGCAGGAATGCCGCGCGTGATGAGCTCGAAGAGCAGGTATATTACAGCACACACCCCGATGAACAGGCCGTACGGGGTAACAATCGGCAACGTAACCAACGTAGCACCCGAAATTAGGTACCACGCATTCGAATTCCTTTTTTTTGCCAGCAATAGGGCGAGAATCAGGAAGGAGGTGAACAGCATCAATTCGGTGTCGTCGTTGACCGTTGTCGCGTATTTGTTTATTAACGGGAAGAAGGTTAACAACGCTGCGCCCAAAAGGCCGGCATTTTCATTGTAAACCTCCTTGCCGATAAAAAATGTTATCGCAACCGTTAGGAGATACGAAAGCATGGACCACGCTGAACTCGAAAGCGGTGTTATCCCGAATGCGGCATAAAAAAGCGCGATGGGCGCGAAAGTCAGGAGCCTCACGCTCGCATCGTATTGGCTCTCCGCAAACGCTCCGTGGTAAACCTCGTAGGCCAACCATGTGTACGCATAATCGTCGCTATAGTTGGACGGACCGATAAAGAATATGAGGGAGTAAGAAAGCGCATAAAGCAGTATGACGACCAGGAGCAGCATTTTGTAATTGACGCGCTTGCTGCGCAGTGTCTTACCCATTTTTTTTGAAGTGGTCGTGTCATGGTCTGTTCTTTGCGATGCTGCGGTGCTCTTTTGGGCGCGAGAATGGCTTTCGCCGAACCCTAGTTTTCGCCGGTATTTATTCGACATGCTTCTGGGCATTGCGCATTTATTTGGTTCGAACCTTTATAATATTTAACTGTGAATTGCCACCGCTACACGTAGCCGTAACGGTTTTGTCTTCTAGGAATAGCACTCGATGATGTTTGCCGTTTTATGGCGAGGGCCTGGCCACAAGAAGATAGAATATCACAAAGTTTTCCTTAAAGGTATCATATTTTGTAATGCTGAATTTCCCGTCAAGCGCAGCCTGAAGCTGGCTCTTTGTGCGTAGGAAATGACCCTGGTCGTTCTCAATCTGGAGCTTGCCGATGAAAGTTTTTTGCTCGCTGGCTGGGACCGGCTCCATCATCACCAAACTGCCGTCGCCCGTTAGCAGGTTATTTTTTATTGCCAACAAAATTTTTTCTAGAAGTTCCGGGTCGATGTGGTGCGCACTACCTATCATCAATACCCAATCGTATCTTCCGGTAACATCGGTTACGTCGCGTATGGCTGAAAAATTGTATCCTGGGTGCATGGTTTTGGCCTGGTCTATGCTCAGCCGGTCAATGTCTACGCCGGTATACGAAGGCTTTGGGAAAATTTCCGAAAACTCGCCAGTGCCGCAACCGAAATCCAGAATCGATTTGGGCGATTGGTCTATGGCTTCTAGAAGCATCTTTTTCTCCTTTTTCATGCCGCCCTGAAGAAAGCGCCGTAGGGCGTCCCTTCTGCTTGGATTAGAAATGATAGGCCCAAGAAGGTTGAGCAGTTTAGTTTGCATGAATTCACGCTATGGATTTAATAAAAAATTTGTGCGGGCGGCAGTAATCTGGAACATCATTATCGCGATTATTTGGGGCACAATACTTAAAGCACACGGCACTTGGGAACCGCCATCAGGCCGCTAGCGGTGGAAAGGCACACGACATTCCAATGCTCACACACGCGCTGAATTATTATAGCATATACAATAATAGACTTTGGCAAAACGCGGACATGCAGATTTTATCAATCGCTTCAGGTAGCACAATTAATAGTAAGTTCTTTATCGGTTGCTAGAGATTCGTCTGCATGCAGTACCTATTCCGCTTCGAGAAGGCGCGACCGTCACAGGACGCGATGCTAGCAGATATATATAACGCGCTTGACAGCGGCAGGGACATACTGGTCAACGCGCCCACAGGAGTGGGGAAGACCGATGCAGCGCTGGGGGCCGCGCTGACGTGCGCGCTCGAGAACGACCTGCGCGTCATGTTCCTGACGCCGAAGATATCGCAGCACAGCATAGCGATAGAAGCCGCTAACGGCATAAAACGCAGGTTCGGCCTCGACTTCACACTGGTTGACATGGTGGGCAAGAAGAACTTGTGCACGAACGCAGAAGTCAACTGCTTTGGCAGCGATTCGTTTTACAGCGCGTGCGAAAGGGTGGTGAAGGCCAAGTCGTGCAGGTTCTTCGAGAAGTACAGGGCCATGGCCGAAGGCAATCATGATGAGAAGCTGCGCGAGGTTGTGGCGGAGCATGCCGGCGGCGGCCACAACAAGCTGTTCGACGCCTGCTTCGATGCCGGCCTGTGCGCTTATGAGGCATCGGCTTACGCGGCAAAGAGGGCGACGGTCGTTATAGGGGACTACCCGCACATACTGAACCCGGGCATAAAGCCGGCGTTCCTGAAGAAGCTGGCGCGCGACCTGTCAGATACCATAATAATATGGGACGAGGCGCACAACATAGTCAGCACAGCGAGCTCATACCTGAGCAACTCGCTCGGCACCTGGACCATCAGGAGGGCGATGGCGGAGCTCTCATTGATTGGGGACAAGACGGACATATCATACCTGGAGTTCGCGCTGTCGAAGCTCGCTTCTGATAAGCTTGGCGCAATGAAGATGGAGGGCGCTTTCGTCGATATCGGGGAGCTCTCCGGGGTTATAATGGCCAATCTGGACGAGCTCGTTAGGATGTTCCAGGAGCGCGGCCTTGAGTACTCGCAAAAAACGAAGGCCAAGAGGTCGGCGCTGCTGCACATAGCCAGGTTCCTGAGCGCATGGAACACGGACGATCCGGCGTCCAGGAGGATAATAACCGGCAGGGGCAAGACGGCCAGGCTCGCCATCGAGTGTCTCTACCCTGGCAGGGCGCTCTCGGTCTTCGGCGAAGCCTACGGGAATGTCTTCATGAGCGCCACCTTGCTTCCACTGGAGATGCACGCCAACCTTCTCGGAGTCAAGTCGGCGGACATGCGCAGCTACGCGTCGCCGTTTCCGAGGGCGAACAGGCTGGCATTCGTAGACGCCAGCGCTACTACAAAATACGAGTGCAGATCCGCGGAGCAGTACGGCCGGATAGCCGATAGGATAACTGCCATAAAGGACGCGGTGCCAGGTAACGTTGCGGTGTTCTTCCCGAGCTTCGACGTCCTTAAGGGCGTGCACAGGCACATGAAGCGAGGCTCTATTTACGTGCAGAGAAGCGATATTAGCAGCGCGGAACTCGAGCGTCTGCTCCGCGAGTTCAAGGGTAGCGCAGACTCTCTGCTCTTCGGCGTGATGGGCGGCAGCCTGGGCGAGGGCGTAGACTATCCTGGCAACATAATAAAGGGCATTGTCATAGTCGGCATACCGCTGGCTAGGCCAGACATAGCCCTGCGCGCCAGGGTCGAGTACTTCGATGGCCTCTTCCCGGGCAAGGGGAGCGAATACGTCTACACGACACCTGCAATAGTCAGGGCGCTTCAGGCTGCCGGCAGGGCGGTGAGGAGCGAGAGCGACAGGGCCGTTGTGGTCTTCCTCGACTCTAGATACAGGTACGGCGTCTACTCGAAGCTGATACGCGACACGATGGGCCTTGTAGACGGCCCGGACTGCACCGGCGCGATAAAGGAGTTTTGGCGCGACAGCAAGGAGGCCGCCAGGGCGGTAGCCTAGGGTATCAGTAGGTACGCGATTATCGCGATGCCCATGCCCAGGAACAGGGGCGGTATGGCCGGCAGGGCGCGCTTGTACTTCCTCAGTATGAACATCGTCAGAATGAGGCCGCCTATCGCGCCTATTATGACGAACATGCTGAGCAGGAAGTTGCCGGTGGCGTTGACCGCGGATATGGCCACCATGAGTGGCACTGCTAGGTCGCCTGTGCCGAGGTCTATGCGCGCGGCGAGCGGTACCATGTCGCTCTCTATTATATGCTTGACTACCGGATTGCTCTTCTTCAGCTGGTTTCTCTCCTTCTTGTACTCCGCCAGGTCCCTCTTGCCGAGCATGTTTTCCGGCACGGCCTCTATCTCGCTGACGCTGACAAGGAAGGCCAGGTTCTTGCTCGACGCCGCCTTGGCTATCGTTATCATGTGCTTGGTTATGAACACCGCTATGAAATCGTAGACTGCCAGTATCGCGGTGAACACCAACGCTGTCAGGAACGAGAAGCCCAGGCCCAGTATGACGCCGACACCGACGCTCGCTATTATCGCGACCGCGTTCCTAAGCCTCGGCCACTTGTTCTTGGCTACGACTATGGCTATGCCCCCGAGCAGAGCCGCGAAGAACGGGATTGTAAGGAAGGGGCCGTCGAGGAAGAAGAAGGCGTTGATCGTAGACAGCACCGTACCGTTGAGCACGGATACTGCGATCAGCAGGAAGAAGAAGACTGACGCGAAAATCGCCACGCCCTCGAAAATCAGGAAGAACAGGTCTCCGTGCAGGCGCCTGGTTATTAGGATTATTATGAAGGCGAAGGCGACGATGTAGGCTATGAAGTACAGGCCAGTGGCCGCACTGGAAGCCACCTGCGCAGGTGCTACGTTAGTAGGCTGTAGCAGCGGCACCTGGGCGTAGACGAGGACTGCAAGGAGAAGGCCTAGGAACTGCACGACCATGAACATCGCGAGTATCTGCGCCAGCTGCCTGTACTCTATTATCCTTACGACCAATCGATCACTGCGCGGTTGCTACTCCCTCTCCCTTGGGGTGGCTATGATGCCTGGCCTTGGCATGAAGATGTCGCCGGCCTTCTCCAGCTCGCCGATGAGTTTCTCCATCGTCGCGGCGTCTATGCCGGCCCGCTCTGCCTCCTCCTTGACCCTAGACATCTTGGCCGGCGGCTCCTTGGACTCTAGGTCCTTGACTATGTTCAGTATGACGTTTATCTTGTCTACCTTCTCCTTAGGCATGCCGGTCATGAAGATGTCGGCATCGTACCTGCCAGTCCTGTCCACGGCCAGGGTCTTCAGCATGTACTCGCTCAGCGCTATCGCGCGCTCGGCGTCGTGCAGCTCGACGATATCGGACAGCCTCGTCTTCGCGCTTGCTTCTGCCATCCTGATCAGGCCCTCTATCTGCCTGGGCGTTATCGGCACTGCGCCCTGCTTCTTGCCGGTGCGCCTGAGCTCTACGTAATAGTCCATTATCCTGTTGGAAGCCTCCTCGCTTAGCCTCGGCATGGCGGTCTTCTTCGACAGCGCTATGTACTTGCGGAGCAGCTCGCCGTCTATGGGCGGCAGCCCGACCTGGTTGTAGCTCTTCAGTTCGGCGATCATGGCGCCGGCGGCCGCGTGCTGCGTAAGAATGTGCTTGGCTATGCTCTTGTCCATGCTCTCGTCCATCGTGTCCTTTATAGGGAATATCAGGTCGAACCTGGACAGCAGCGTCGGCGGTATGTCGAACTGCTCAGCCGGGTATACGTTGGGGTCGAACCTGCCGTACTTGGGGTTCGCGGCCGCTAGGACAGCGGCCTTCGCGTTGAACGTTGCGACTATGCCAGCCTTGGCCACGCTCACCGTCTGGGACTCGAGAGCCTCGTGCATGGCTGCCCTGTCCTCGTCGCCTATCTTATCGAACTCGTCTATGCAGTTGTGTATGTACACAAGCGACGCTTCATAGTTGTGCCACTTGGCCACACTGAGGTCGTAAACGTATCCATCGTATGGCGCTCTCTCCACGCTCACGACAGTCTCCTCTGCCCTGGCCACCATGTGCCGCTTCTGCTTTATCTCTAGGGTTTTCTCCCTGTTGACCTTGGCGCTGTGCGGTCTAATCAATTCGGTGAGCAACGTTATGTCGCTGCCGGTGACCTGTATTATTGGTATCCTGCCATGGACGTCATGTATCCTTGCGCGAACGCCTAGCCTTCTTAGCGCGTACAGCAACACTTTGAGCTCATGGAGCGACTTTGTAGGATGCATGCGCATTGCTATAATCTTGTTCCCGTTGCGGTTAAAGTCGCCGCCTGTATCAAACACGCCGGCGATGAAAGCGGAGAGCGCCGTGTCGTTGAGCATGAGAATGTTGTCTATCGATGGGTGCCTAAGGAAGAAGTGTACGCGCTCAACGAAGGTATCGTTGCTCGTCCGCATCTGGTACATCCTGGATACCAAGACATAAGACTTTCCGCTATGGCCCTCGATTTCGCGAGTCCTGTCCTTTTTATCGTAGAGCGAGAACACGGCAGACTTGCCCATTATGTTGTTTATGATGTCCGTGTTGGCCCTCGTCTGCGATATGACCACGCTATCGTTCCTTATGTGTCCATCGCCATAAACGCACCCGATGACGTAGGCGTCCGCCTCGGTCACGTCGAGAGTGGCGACCGGCCCCGCGACCCTGACCGGAGCCCTCAGCTTGTCGCCGGCCTTTACGTCACTGGCCTTTACCCATAGGTTCTTTACATTGGTCAGCCTCTTGAGCTTGTGATCCGGGGTGACCTCTAGGCTCAGACCGCTCGCAAAGATGAGTTTGATTATGTCGCCGGAATACGGTCTTCTCAGCAGGGCGAACGCCTGCCTGTGCAGCATATCTGTCTTTGCCCTCCTGTCGTATATCGTTACGGGCAATGCTGCTTTCTTAGCTTCCATACCATGCTTCGTCTGGTAAACAGCGCCACTGAGCTCATTCCAGAGACTGCCTGCAGTGATAAGGCGCTGGCCATCATATATCTCCGTATTTTCTGTTATGCAGACAATCCCGCCGGATCCCAAAACCAGGGCTCCGGCCTTTAACGTCCAGCCGCCCTCGGAGAAGTCATCGCGCTCTGCCACGGCCGTCATGCCGCCTCCGGTAACGGACTTGCCGCTGACGTATATGCCCTTGGGCACGAGCCTCGCAACGGCCTGGAGTATCCTCGTCTTCGCGCTGCCGGGATCGCCTATCAGCAGTATGTGCATGTCGCTCCTTATTGGGCCGCCGTCCACAAGCGTCTTGCCCGGAGTGCCGCCGAAGAGCTGCAGGGCTACCGCCTGCTTTATCTCGTCATACCCGTATATCGACGGTGCTATCGAGTTGGCTATCTTCTCGAATATCTTCGGGTCCTTGGCCAGCTCCTTTATGAGCCTCGCATCGTCATCGCTTATGTAGAGCTCGGCGAACTCCTTCTGCTTCGGCACTATCGAGACGGTCTCGAGGAACATCGTGTTCTCGTTCTGCTCTAGCTTGCCCCTGGCGTTCCTGCGCGGCCTTATGCGGAGTATGCCGGTGAGCCCTACCCTGTCGCCAGGTATGACGGTGTTGACCAGGTCGTCCTCGAGCCAGACCTCGAACTGCTGCGTCGGGGAGTTGCCCCTCAGCCTCTCGAGCGGATCCTGCACGGCTATCTTCTGCAGGTTTATGTACTTTGACTTCTCGACAGAACTCTTGAGCGAGCGCCTGTGGCACTGCGGGCACAGTTCCGGGATTTCTTCCTTGCCGACCCTGACCCGCATCGAGGCGCCGCAGTAGGTGCACTCGTAGGCGCCTATGTTCACCTTTGGTATTATCTCTGAGCGCTTGACGACTAGGCTGTCCAGCATTATGAGCTTGCTTATGTACTGCGCGCCGACATCGATGACCATCGGCAGATTAACGCTCTGGTCGAAGAACCTGACGTGAAGCTCAGTGTCGCCGTGGGCCAGGCCCTCCACCTTGCCCTTGAGCGACTCCGTTGCCGCGTCTATCACCGGGTCTGGATTCTCTATCAACTCGCTGGCCAGCTCAGGATCGTACGCTTCCAAATCCTTCACGCTGACCATAAGGCTGCGCTTGCCCGGCAGGCCGAGTATCATGTCGCTTATCCACTGCTTGTAGTACTTGTCCAGGAAGTCGTCGAACTTCGCCTTGATTGCTTCCGTGAGGACCTCTGCCATTGTTACACCGATGTGACTGGCTATGAGTCTGCTTCAGCTTTAATAATTGTTTTGCGCAAAGCGTTTTATTTGTTTACAAATCTTTTGCGCTTGGACGCGTGTTCCGCTTTGCTAAGGTATTATAATTATACGTGCAATTATAACTCGGTGTTTTCCATGACAGGATCGAGAGGTATCGCCAAGAAGCTGATGGGAGCTGTTGACGGCGTCGTTCACTTCGGCACTGCGAGCGCGCACTGCGACTACCCGTGCGGCATATACGACCCGTTCGATGCGCAGATGGCCGCGCACACGGTCATAAGGATGGACGATCTGATCGCGCAGCTGAAGCATCCGGAGGGCCACGACACCGCAGAGGGCCTGGAGTACCACCACAGCTTGATACGGGCATCCGAGATAAAGGAGAAGTACGCCGAGATATGCAAGCACGAGCTCAGGGTTCTGTGGGGCGACTACTTCAAGCCGGAACACCTGCAGGCCAACCCGAAGCTGCACGAGCTCTTCTTCACCGCGATGCACCAGGCCTCGAAGGCGAGGCAGACGACGGACGTCAAGAACGCAGAGGCGCTGCTCGAGACGGTCATGCAGATAGCCGAGGCCTTCTGGAAGACTAAGAACATCCAGACCAAGAGGGTCGAGGCACCATACCCGACGAAGAGGCAGATGGTGGTGCCTAAGCTGTACTGAAGGCATCGCTGATGCTGCCCATAAGGATATACAGGGTAATCGACAGGAGCATGGAGCCGGGGCTGCGCGAGGGCGACTACGTATTCGTAAGCAGGGTGCGCATTCATCTGCGCGAGGGCGACCTCGTGGTGGCACGGCACCCCAGGACAGGGCTAAGCATAATAAAGAGGGTGGAGAGCATCGGCGACGGCCGCGCCTTCCTCGTGGGCGACAACAGGGCAGCCAGCGAGGACAGCAGGTCCTTCGGCAGCGTGGGGCTGTCGGATATAATCGGGAAAGTAATTTATACGGTTAGGTGAAATCCTTTAGCGTCTCGCCATCACGGTGCGCGCATGAACAAGTTGGCCGCTATTGTCGTACTGGTCATAATAGTGGCCGCGGTAGGGGCCGCATGGAAGTTCGGGCTGCTGCCGTTACCAAAGACATCCACGACAACGACCACGACCACCAGCGTAAGCACCACGACAACAATGACTACGGTAAACACGACCACGACGACCAGCATTCAGGTCGTCTACTACCCGCCGTGCTCCAGCTTCGGCGTGAACACCAGCGCGTACAACGCGATTGTGACAGGGAAGTGCTCATGGAGCGGCGGCGAACTTGGCGTGTGGGCCGCTGCTGGCGGGCACGGACCAGTGACCGTTGAGGTAACCGGCTCGAACGGCGACACGTACGTGGACACCAGCTTCGACTACAACTGCACAACCTTCGTCAGGAACTTCAGCGCGCCGCGGCAGAACCTGACGCTCACGCTGGAAACCGCGATTGGCAGCAACACCATAGGCACCGGTGGCTCGAACAGCTCCTCAAGTGGCACCAAGAGCAGCGGTGGTGGAGCCCCAACGACCGGAAGCGGCCAAGGTGGCTCTACTGCCACGGCAAAGAACGCCAGCGGTCATACGCCTGCAGGTGGCGCATGCAGCGAGGCGCTCTTGAAGCTGAACGAGACGCTCGTACCGCCGCCGTTCGTCGTATACCAGAACGTCTACAACGGGAACTTCTCGCAGGGCTGGACGGGCTGGAACGTCAGCGGCCCTGGCTTCCGCAATCCCGGCTTCGCCGGACCAATGAACATCACGTGGGCCAACGACCAAGGGTGCTGGCTCTCGGTCCCGTGGAACACCAGCATGTACAGCGGGAACTTCTTCGCAACGAGCTTCACATGCGGCACCAGCGAGTCGGCCGGCAACGTCACCTCGAGCTGGTTCAACGTAACAAAGCCATTTCTGAACTTCAAGCTCGTCAGCAGCGACAACAGCAACCTCTACATACAGGTAATGCGCAACAGCACCAACTACATAAACGCGTATTTCGACACGCTCAATGTGTCTACGTTCGCCGCCAAATACCAGGTCAAGGGCGCGGACAACAGCATTAAAACGTACTACAACGTCACCATAGGGCCGACTACGTTCAGGAACGCCAGCATACCGCTGGCGTGCTTCTTCGGCGAACCGGTCAGGATACGCCTGGTAGCGGCGACGTCTGACGTGGAGAGCTACATCGCGGCCGGCGACTTCACTACGGCCAACATACGCTCTATGGCCCCCGGCATATCGGTCGGCTTGAACTTAAGCCATGCGACGTGTGTCTGATGCAGGGCGTGACGCTCCTGCCGCTGCACGGCGGCAGGGCCCCTAGATGGCTCTTCGAACGCATGACCAGGCTCAGTGGCCTGATAGCTGAAGCGATGATAGACGAGTACGGCGAGCGGGGATTCATAGGAAAACTGAGCGACCCTAACTGGCTCCAGGCGCTCTCGTGCGCTATAGGCTACGACTGGCACAGCAGCGGCACGACTACGGTCACGATAGCTGCCCTGAAGGAGGCCCTCAACTACAGGACAGACGTGTTCATAGCAGGCGGCAAGGGCCGCATGGGCACGTCGACGACGGAGCAGATAGCTCAGGGCTGCGAATTCTTGTCCACGCAGCGCGAGGCTGACAGGTTCACCAGCATCAGCAAGTCAATCGCGAAGATAGACTCTGGCTTGGTCTACAACTCCGTAGGGATTTACCACCACGCTTTCGTCTTCTCTAGGGACGGCCACTGGTGCGTTGTGCAGCAGGGCATGATGGGCGAGGATAACGGCTATGCGGTGCGTTTCCAGGTCATGGGTGACAGCGTCAACGAGCATGACATCGCCAACGAGACAAACAACGCGGTAAGCTCAGACGCTGGCGGCAAGAGCGCGGATCTCACATACGCGGCCAACGCGAAGGCCAGGGACGCGACGCTGGCACTGGTCAATGAAGATTTGGGCAGGCTACTCGGTAACGGCAAGACCCTGGTTATGCCTGCGCGCCACGCAATCGCGCCGGACGTTGACCTATCGAAAAACGCGATCGCCGCGCTGAGGGCTGCTAGCGATATGCAGTTATCATCGTACCAGGAGCTACTCGGCGTACGCGGCATCGGCGCGCGCACGCTCAGGTCGCTCGCCATTATCTCGTCACTCGTGTACGAGACACAGATCTACGAGAGGGATCCGATAACGTACGCTTACAACCTTGGTGGCAAGGATGGCGTGCCGTACATGATAAACAAACACGATTACGACAGCGTTGTAGGCGCGATGAGCGAAATCGTCAAGGGTTCTGCGGTCAGCGGCGATGAGATGAAAAAAGCACTGCGCAGGCTGGGCTCAGATTTGGTAAGGGCCTACGGCGGCAGGCGGCCGGCTCCGACCTCCTAAGCATGCCGGCACGTATTATAAAGCGGTCTAACGAAAAGCATAATGCGTATGCGTAACCTGCAGGGATTGTGTGATTCGATGCCGATCATGCTTTACAACACGCTAACTAGATCTAAGGAGGAGCTGAAGCCCGTCAACGACAACGCGCTGAACATTTTCGTATGCGGCTTGACGCCGTATGACGATGCGCACATGGGCCATGCAAAGACATTCGTGGACTTCGACGTCATAGTCCGGTGGCTCAGGCATCGCGGCTACAAGGTCAGGTACGTGCAGAACATAACCGACATAGAGGACAAGATAATAAACAGGGCCAGGGAGCGCGGCATAGAACCGGTGGAACTCGAGAGGCATTACGAGAAGAGGTTCATGGACGACATGGAGGCGCTATGGGCCAGGCAGGCGGTCGACCTCTTCCCAAGGTCCACCGACTACATCGAGGCTATGAGGAGCCAGATACAGCTTCTGCTCGACAAGGGATACGCCTACCAGCTGGAGCAGGACGTATACTATGATGTCTCTAAGTTCAAGGACTACACGAAGCTGTCTGGCATGAGGATAGAGGAACTGGAGAAGCACAGGATAGAGCTTAGGCAGGGCAAGAGGAACCCGTATGACTTCGCGCTGTGGAAGGGCGCCAAGGAGGGCGAGCCCTCGTGGAAGATAACGCTCAGGATAGACGGCAGGGATACAGAATTTGTCGGCAGGCCTGGCTGGCACATAGAGGACACGGCCATGACCCACGAGATATTCGGGCCGCAGTACGACATACACGGCGGGGCCAGCGAGCTGATATTCCCGCACCACAGCAACGAGATAGCGCAGGCAGAGGCGGCCTTTGGCGTCAAGCCTTTCGTGCGGTACTGGCTGCACACTGGCATAGTTAACATAAACAACGCGAAGATGAGCAAGAGCCTCGGCAACTTCGTGACCATCAGGGAAGTCGTGGCGCGCTACGGCGCGGAGGCCGTGCGCATGCTGTGCGCTACGACGCACTACAGCAAGGAGATGAACTACACAGACGCGCTGATACTGGACGCAAGGAAAAGGAACGCGTACATGTACTCCGCCCTTAGCATTTTCTATGGCATGCGCGAAGCCGAGGCCGAGGGCGCCGACGACGCAGCACTGAGGACGAGGGTGGCGCTTTTCGTCGTCCAGTTCGGCGAGGCCATGGACGACAACTTCAACACGCCGCTTGCACTGTCGAGGCTCATGGCGATGATAGGCGAGCTACGCGTCTTCGCAGGTACGCACAGCCAGGTGAGCGCATCGGTCAAGGCCTACGCGCTGTCTTCGGTGCTCGAGCTGGCGCAGACGCTCGGCATACTGACAAGCGACGCGTACAAGCACACGATGCCTGCGGAAGCGGGGGAGCTGGTCAGGCGCCGCGAGGCCCTCAGGAAGGATGGCAGGTTCAACGAGGCCGACGCGCTCAGGAGCGAGCTCAGGAAGCGCTTCGGCATAGCGCTTGAGGACACAGAGTACGGGTCTGCGTGGTATTTTGCCGGTGCGTGATTGCACCGCAGGCTGCTTGTCTCTCCGGATGCGCTTTTTGATAGAGCGCCCTTTTCTGCATCGTGGTGGCGTGATTTCGGCAGCGACGGCGCATTGCCTATGCGCTTTGTCGCGAGCAGCGACTGCGCGACTGGATGCCACGCCTGTAGTCGGAGGCGGGCACCTAAAAGTATTAATTAGTTTCTATAAGATAATAGTGGACGGGTGACCTGCATGGTGAAGTATATTATTGCTAAGCAACTGGTCGGGAAGTTGGTCGTGTCTGTTGACGGGTTCAGGCTCGGTAGGTTCGTCGATGCTGACATAAACGAGATAACCGGGAAGATAAACGGGATAATAATAGAACCGGACCCGGACAGCGACGTCGCATCCAAGCTCGGCAAGAACGACAACGGACAGCTCAGCATACCGTACAACGCAGTAAGCGCAGTGAATGACTACATAATGATAGACAGGAAGGGAGTGGCCTGATCCTAATCGGTGGTTCTCATCATAGTGTGCGGAGGTGACGAGGCCGGACGCGGAGCGCTCCTCGGACCGCTCGTAGTCGCGCTGGTCGCCGCCAAGGAGCGCGACGTACACAAGCTAACCAGGATAGGCGTGCGGGACTCCAAGCTGCTCACAAGGCGGCAGCGCGAGATGCTCTTCGTGGCCATACGCGACATGGCGGTCGAGGTCAAGGTCGGCGTGATAGAAGCTGACGAGATCAACCAGGCGATGGAAGACAGGATATCGCTCAACGAGCTGGAGGCGGTGCACTTCGCGAGGCTCTTCGATGGCCTGGGCAGCGATGTGGACGGTCTCTACCTGGACTCGCCGGACGTTATAGCCGAGAAGTTCGGCGCGCGTGTCAGCATGTACAGCTCGAAGCCGACCAGGTTGTCTGGCAAGAGGGGCGCGGGCAGAGAAGGCACGAGGATCGTGGCGGAGCACAAGGCTGACGCAAGGTTCCCGGTGGTATCGGCTGCAAGCATAGTGGCGAAGGTAACCAGGGACAACATGATAACCGCGCTCAGCAAGGAGCTAGGCGTGGCTGTCGGTTCCGGCTATCCATCGGACGGATCCACGATAGACGCGGTGAGGGCCAACCTACACAACGGGGAGCTTATGAGGCACGTCAGGATGCACTGGTCGACCATGCAAGGCATAAAGCAGACCAGGCTTTCCAGCTTCGAGCCGTGACCGCGCGCTCGGCCTGCGCATGTATTGTATAATTATTGGTGCATTATATAGTAGGCCCAGGCGCGGCCATCTGTGACGCCTGCTTCTTGGGCATGGTGTGGTTGATTGCCGGACCTGCGTCTGTGCGTTTTACTGGCGCTCGTACTGCCCGCATTTGCATTCGGGGCATGGGTGCCGGTTTCCGGACTGCCGCAGCCGGTATACTCGCCATCGTGCATGAGTTTATCGAGTTTCCTGTTCTGCGTCGGTGGGGGCTATACATCGCACGCTATACTACCGTCGTTACGCTACTCTAACCTCGGGCCCGTACCGAACAATGTTTTCATGACCCCGGTTACGGCAAACGGCTCGGCCGTAGGCTGGTCGTCAGCTAGTGACTATCCGTACAACACATCCGGTCAGGTCTGCGCGCTGCTGTCGAACTCGTCCATAGTGTGCGTAGGCGGCACCGAGCACGTTCTGCCTGGCCACGCCTCGAACTCAACGCCGTCAAACCAGACCGCCACTGCACAGAACAACGAGACCATTGTCGCGGTACCGACTTCCGGCACGTTCATGGTGCCAGTGTTCCCGGGCGGTACTGGCGGCTGGATAGAGATCGCGCTGTACCCGTTCATACCGACGATGGAGAGCTGCACCACAAATGGCGACCACCTCTACTGCGTCGGGGGCTACAACGCCACGCGCATCGACATGAACAGCAGCGTGCCGGGCAACGCGACCGACCTTGTTTACTATACCACAATAGTCCCTGGAGTCAACGTCTCGTGGAACGCCGCGACGCCATACCCAGACAATGTGGCTGGCGCTAGCTGCGTGTCGCATGATAGCTATGTGTACTGCATAGGCGGGCACACGAGCGACGTGTACTATGCACAGGTAAGCTTCAACGGGGCGCTAGGCGCATGGAAGGCTGCAAGCCCGTACCCGTTCAGCACGTACTACCAGGGTTGCGCAGTCGTCAACGCTACGGTATACTGCGCCGGCGGCGTGTCTCCGAGCGGCGCCAGCGTGAGCGCAGTCTACTATGCGAAGTTCCTGCAGGGTGGCGGCCTGTCGCAGTGGGCACCGACCAGCAGCTACCCGGTCAACATATCAGGAGAGGGCTGCGCCGGGGTAAACGCAACGCTGTACTGCATGGGCGGCATATCGGAGCAGAGGGATCGCGTCATCAACTCGGCATATGAGCTGAACACGACGTACGCGCCGGCACCGAACACATCGACTACGACAGTGCCGCAGAACATTACGGTAACGACCACTACGGCAAGCAGCAGCAGTAGCACGACCACTACCGTGACTACTGGGCCGCCAACGATAAGCGTGCCACCGACGATCGTGAGCGGAACGTCAACGGCACCGACCAGCACAGTGCCGCAGGCGAGCACAGGCGGGAGCTCCTACCTGACGCTCGTCGTCATCGTCGCTGTCCTAATACTGGCTGTGCTTGCCTACGTTTACCTGTCCCGCAGGAAGCCTAAAGGGGGCGCGGTGCAAGCTGGCAACGGGTAAGCGCGGCCGTCGTTCGCTACCTTGACAACGCTGCGAGCGCGGCCTTGGCCGCAATCAGCATGCGGCCCTCAAGCTCCTCGTGAGTGAGCAGCTTCGTCCGCCTGAGTACGCTGTTGCTGGCCACGAACAGCGCTGCAGTTCGCATCCCCTTGGCCTTGCCGAGCATGAACAGGGTCGCGGCCTCCATCTCCACGGCGCGGTTGCCGTGAGCGCGCAGTTCGGCGACGAGCGACTTCTTTAGGCCGTAGAAGGAGTCAGAGCTGTAGACGTCGCTTGTGTGCACCCTGGTGCGCTGCGGTTCGAGCTCCTTGAGTATCATGTTGGTGAGAGCGATGTCAGGGGTCTGCGCCAGTGCTATGCCCGACAGGCTCTGGTCCAGGTACTGCGTTATCGTTCCGCCAACAGCGTAGGATGCACCGGTAGCCACTACGAAGTCGCCCACGCCTATGCGCGGATCCATCGAGCCGCACGTGCCCAGCCGCACCACGCTCCTCACGCCAAGCTGGTTCAGCTCCTCCACCACTATGGCTATCGATGGCTGGCCTATGCCGTGGGTCGCTATGGATATCCTGGCGCCGCCACCGAAAACCCCGGTGTAGACCAGGAAGCCACGGTTAGAGTTGACCAGCTTAGCGCCGCTCAGGAGCTTGGAGAGCGATTTCACCCTGTCTGGATCGCCGCAGACTAGAGCGCTGGGCGCCACCGAGCCGCTCTCTGCGCGTATGTGTGCCGGCATGCAGGTCTATCTCGTTATATGTGTGACATCCTCCTCGGCCTAAAGGCCGAGGCTTCCCCTGTTATTCGCAGGGTATGTTCTCAGTTCCTCGAGGACTGCCTCCCGTTGAGGTCTTACACTCTCTCCCTGAGCGTGACTTCCCATCTGCCCGAGGGTAGTTGCTCTGTGCAATATGTTTATCGATGCATTCACGTCCCTGTCCATTGCCATGCCGCAGACGTTGCAGTGGTATGTCCTGTCTTCCAGGGTCAGCCTCTCCTCCCCTTTCTTTATGTAATGGCAGCTGCTGCATTCCTGCGTCGTGTCTCTTGCAT